>JAAYHX010000011.1 GCA_012735215.1 Tissierellia bacterium | reverse complement strand
TGTTAGGCACGCCGCCAGCGTTCGTCCTGAGCCAGGATCAAACTCTCATTAAAAATATTTAAGTTTGTCTGCTCTCGCTGACTTTTTCTTCTCAAAGTACTTCACACTGTTTAGTTTTTAAAGTTCATTTGCGACCGCTCTCGCAGCCGACTTATTCACTATACCAGATTTCAAATCATCTGTCAACTACTTTTTTTAATTTTTTGCTGACTTTTTTGGTCTGTATTATATATACCCATTTGGGGTCAGCAATATAAAATAATACATTCTTTTTTTTCATTTGTCAACAACTTTTTTTGATTTTATTCTAAGGTTTTTTTCATTTCTCTCTTGAGCTTTTCTAATACCTTTTTTTCAATCCTAGATACAGTCATTTGAGATATATCAAGTTCTTTAGCAATGGATACCTGAGTTTTCTCATAAAAGTACCTGTCTGTAAAGATCTTCTTCTCCATATCATTTAACTTTTCTATGGCTTTCTTTATAAAGTCATTGTTTTCTATCTTGCTAAAGTATATATCCTCTTCACCTATTATATCTGAAAGGTTTACATCCTTATCATCACTATTTGAATCATAAGTTACGTCCAAGGATTGAGGTGTATAAAGCTTGCTTCCTTCCATAGCCTCCAGTATTTCTTCTTCTGTAGAGTTCAAATATTCTGCTATATCCTTTACAGTTGGTGAACGTTGTAATTCTTGGCTTAAAACATTACGTGCATTGTTTATCTTCTTAGATAATTCCTGTATTCTGCGTGGAACTTTTATAGTCCACCCCTTGTCTCTAAAATATTTCTTTATTTCACCTATTATAGTTGGAGTTGCAAAGCTTGAAAATTCATATCCCTTATCTATATCATACCTGTCTATGGCATAGATTAAACCTAGGGATGCAACCTGATATATGTCATCATACTCTATACCCCTGTTTGCATATTTTTTGGCTAATATTTCTGCTATATATAGGTGTTTCTCTATTAGAAAATCCCTTATGCTCTTATCCTTTGTTTTCTTGTATTTTCTAAATAAAGCTTTAATATCTTCTTTATCCATTTCCTTAATTTCAGATTGATAGCTTATGCTCATTATTTCTTCCCATCCTTTATATACTTAATCAATTCAACTCCTTTGCTATTGAAATTTACTTCATCCATTAGAGATTCCATGATCAATATTCCCATTTCCAATTCTCTTACAACTTCTTCATTCCCATCACATGAGGATGATACATTCTCAACTAGCACACTGAATTTTGTATCATCAACTAAAAACTCAATATTTATTTGGTCAACTCTTTTTAAAGCGTTAACACAAGCTTCCGATAAGGATACTTTTATATCCTCTATTTCCTCTAGGCTAAAACCTATTTTACTGGCTATGGCTGAAGAAGTTAATCTAGCTACAGAAATATAATCCGGCTTTCCAGGTATGGTTAATCTAAATATATCCTTCTTCATACTATCACTCCTCAATTATAAATACCTTGTCCAACTCAGTTATATAAAATAGTTTTTTTATGTTTGGCTTTACATTCTTTATATAAACCTTGTTTCCATCTTCCTTTAGTAGTTTAAATATACTTATTAAGGCACCTAAACCAGTACTATCTAAATAATCTAGTTTACTTCCATCTATTACAATATCAGTCTTTTTATTGTTTAAAGCACTTACTAATTTTTCATTAAATTCAGGTGAAGTATATATGTCAAGTTCTCCTTCAGGTTCCACTATCCAAATGTTCTCTTTTTCATTAAATTCCATGTTTATATTCAAAGACATAAGCGTTCCCCCTTTCCATTCTTAATTAGATTTTATACTAAATAATAGTCAATGTAAAGTAAAATACTAGGAAATAAGAAAAACAGCTAAAAATAGCTGTTTTAATCCTTATCCACATATTTTGCTACTGCCATTACCCTATCATCATCTTCTATCTTCATCAGTATTACACCTTGAGTGCTTCGACCCATAACGGATATATCCTTTACTTCCAGCCTAATAATTATTCCTGATTTAGAGATCATGATTATCTCGTCCTCTTCATCCACTACCTTGGCTGATACTAGTAATCCTGTCTTATCCTTGATATTATAGGTTTTTAATCCCTTTCCACCTCTACTTTGAGTTCTATATTCATCTAACTCAGTTCTCTTTCCATAACCATTTTCGCTTACTACCAACAGGTATTTACCACTATCAATCAAATCCATGGCTACAATTTCATCATTATCCGCAAGTGTAATAGCCTTTACACCTGTAGCATTTCTTCCCATGTCTCTGACATCATCTTCATTAAATCTAATGGCCATTCCCATAGAAGTAACTAGGATTAATTCTTTATTTCCATCGGTCTTCCTAACCTGGATCAATTCATCTTCCTCTTGTAGGTTGATGGCTATTATTCCATTTTTCCTTATATTTTTAAATAGATGCATCTTAGTCTTCTTGATTTTTCCATTTTTCGTTGCAAATATTAAGTTGCTATCTGGGTCATATTCATCAATAGGAATAACAGCAGTTATACTCTCTTGTCTATCTAAGTTCAAAAGATTAACTATATTAGTGCCCTTTGCCTGTCTTTTTGCTTCAGGTATTTCATAGGCTTTTAATAAATATACCTTACCTTTATTTGTAAAGAAGAGAATAGTGTCATGAGTTGAAGTAACAATCAGGTTCTCTACAAAATCATTTTCCCTTGTAGTAAGTCCTGTAATTCCTTTTCCACCTCTTCTTTGAGTCCTATAGGTTGATTCGGGCATTCTCTTTATATAACCACCATGGGTTAAGGTGATTATAACATCTTCCTTTTGAATCATATCTTCTATGTCAACTTCATCTGCTGCTGGCATTATTCTAGTTTTTCTTTCATCACCATATTTTTCCTTTATCTCTAATAGTTCTTCTTTTATTATATTTAGCAACAATCTTTCACTGGCCAGTATCTCCTTAAGTCTGTTGATTTCCTTGATCAGTTCTTCATATTCCTGGTCAAGCTTTTCTCTCTCCAAGCCAGTTAATCTTCTAAGCCTCATATCAAGTATTGCTTGGGCTTGTTTTTCTGAAAGACCAAAGCTATCCATTAACCTCTTCTTTGCTGTGGCTTCTTCTTTAGAGCTTCTGATTATGTTTATAACCTCATCTATATGATCAAGGGCAATTTTCAAACCTTCAACTATATGAGCTCTTTCTTCTGCCTTGTTTAAATCGTACTGGGTCCTTCTTGTAACTACTTCCTTCTGATGTTTTATATAATAATGAAGCATTTGCTTTAAATTTAATACCTTTGGTTCATCATCAACTAAGGCTAGCATAATTACTCCAAAGGTTGCTTGTAATTGAGTTTGCTTATATAGATTATTAAGAACCACATTGGGATTCACATCCCTCTTAAGCTCAATTACAATTCTCATACCTTGCCTATCAGATTCATCCCTTAGGTCTGATATGCCCTCAAGTTTCTTATCTCTTACCAATTCTGCAATCTTTTCAATAAGATTTGCCTTATTTACTTGATAGGGTAATTCAGTCACTACAATTCTCTGCTTTCCTCTAGCAGTCTCTTCTATCTCAACAACAGCCCTAAGCTGGATCTTGCCCCTTCCAGTTCTAAAGGCAGATTTTATACCTTCTGTTCCCATTATCATTGCACCCGTTGGAAAATCAGGTCCCTTGATTACCTTCATCAGTTCATCAATAGTAGTATCCGGATTATCTATAAGCATGATAATTCCATCTACTACCTCCCTTAAATTATGGGGTGGAATATTAGTGGCCATACCAACGGCTATACCTGACGAACCATTTACCATTAGATTTGGAAATCTAGAAGGTAATACTACAGGTTCTTTTAAGGTTTCATCAAAGTTGGGCCTATAATCTATAGTATCCTTGTTTATGTCCCTGAGCATTTCCAAGGTTATCTTTGTCATTCTAACTTCCGTATAACGCATAGCTGCAGGGCTATCACCATCTATAGAACCAAAGTTTCCATGACCATCTACCAGGGGATATCTGGTGTTAAAGTCCTGGGCAAGCCTTACCATAGCATCATATACAGAACTATCTCCATGGGGATGATATTTACCTAGTACGTCCCCTACTATTCTGGCAGACTTTCTGTAGGGTTTATCGGGAGTAACTCCTAGCTCATTCATGGCATATAGGATTCTCCTATGAACTGGTTTTAATCCATCCCTTACATCTGGAAGAGCCCTACTTACGATTACAGACATGGCATAATCCAGATAAGATTTTCTCATTTCCTCTTCAATATTTATATCAATAATATTATTTATATTGCTCTCTTCCTTGTTCAATTTAATCCCTCCTTAGTTTATGGACGCTTGGAGTATCTGTTATATATCTAGGTTTCTAACTTGTTTTGCATTCTTTTCTATGAATTCTCTTCTTGGTTTTACCTTATCACCCATTAAAATAGTAAATATTTCATCTGCCACCATAGCATCTTCAATGTTTACCTTTAACAGTATTCTATTATTAGGATCCATTGTAGTTTCCCAAAGCTGTTCAGGATTCATTTCTCCTAAACCCTTATATCTTTGGATGCTGTAGTTGGACCTTCCTAATTTTTCTAGGAGTTCATCCAATTCTTTGTCACTATAGACATAGTATTCAGATTTTCCTTTTGACACCTTATATAGGGGTGGTTGGGCGATGTATACATTTCCATTTTCTATTAGTGGCCTCATATATCTATAGAAGAAGGTTAATAGCAATGTCCTAATATGGGCACCATCCACGTCTGCGTCTGTCATTATTATTATCTTCCCATATCTTAGCTTGCTTATATCAAAGTCCTTTCCTATACCAGTACCAAAGGCTGAGATCATAGCCCTTATCTCTTGATATTCTAATATCTTATCTAGTCTTGCCTTTTCAACATTCATTATCTTACCTCTTAGGGGAAGTATGGCTTGATTTGCCCTATCCCTGCCCTGCTTGGCACTACCACCAGCAGAATCTCCCTCAACTATAAATATCTCAGTAACTTCTAAGTCATCTGACTGACAATCTGCAAGTTTCCCGGGCAATGTGGTATTATCCAATATACTCCTTTTTCTTGAGATCTCCTTTGCCTTTCTAGCAGCTTCTCTAGCCCTTGCTGCATTGATTGCTTTTTCTAATATGGCCTTTCCTTCATTTGGATTTTCTTCTAAAAAGCTGCTTATATGTTCATAAGCTATGGATTCTACAATTCCCTTCATCTCACTGTTTCCAAGCTTAGTCTTGGTTTGTCCTTCAAACTGAGGATTTGGTAGCTTAACAGATAAGATGGCAGTCAATCCCTCTCTAACATCTTCTCCCTGTAGGTTTTCATCCTTTTCCTTGAGATAATTGTACTTTCTACCATAGTCATTAATTGCTCTAGTCAAGGCTGTTCTTAAACCACTTAAGTGGAAGCCACCTTCTTCAGTATTTATGTTATTAGCAAAGGTGTATATATTCTCTGAATAGGAGTCTGTATACTGCATAGCCAACTCTACAAGAGCATCCTCTTTATTATCTTCAAAATACAATATTTCCTTTTGTATAGAAGTTTTATTTCTATTTATATACTCTACAAAGGACTTGATTCCACCTTCATAGTGGAATACTTCTTTATTATTAGTCCTTTTGTCCTCCAAGGTTATTCTAACACCTTTATTTAGGAAGGCCATTTCCCTAAGCCTAAACTGTAGTGTAGCATAGTCGAACTCTATTTCATCAAATATCTCCTTATCAGGTTTAAAACTTATGGTTGTACCGGTATCAGAAGCTTGGCCAATTGTTTCCAGTTCAGTTACTGGTGTACCCCTTTCAAACCTCTGTATATATTCATGTCCATCCCTTTTTACCTTGGCAATAAGCCATTCTGATAGGGCATTAACTACTGATACACCTACACCATGAAGTCCACCGGATACCTTATAGGCTGAGTTGTTAAACTTACCTCCAGCATGAAGAACTGTTAAAACAGTTTCAACTGTTGTTTTTCCTGTTTGGGGATGAACTTCTACAGGTATACCACTACCATTATCTTCTACAGTTATGGAATTATCCTCATTGATAATAACATTGATGGTATCGCAAACCCCTGCCAAAGCTTCATCTATACTGTTGTCTACTACCTCATATACTAAATGGTGTAGCCCCTTTGGTCCTGTACTTCCAATATACATACCTGGTCTTTTCCTAACTGGCTCTAACCCTGTTAGTACCTGAATATCCTTGGCCGTATAAGTTCTGCCATTGTTCGCTTTAGTCATATTTTGTTAACCTCCAATCCTATTTCCATCTATTGTTTCTACGTAAGAGTGTAGAAGCTGAAATGTTTGACATATATAAGTGGTATTCTTCCTTAGGCTTGTTATTTGCACCTTTTTTACAAGTTATTATATATGTTTTAACATCATCTCTCTTTCCGCCCTTCAGTAAACCATCTTTTATCATCTTCTCAATTAATTCATTGGTTTCCTTAGAATTTTGAATAGACTCTTTATCTATTATGGCTACTATATCATCTTTGAGTATATAGTTATCTCCGCCTATGTGCAAAAACATTTCATCTACTCCTTCATAATTATTTTACCATTTTCTATATAAAATATAGTTTTATCAATATTACTTAATTGGTCCAAATCTATGATCTCCGCTGCAGTAATGATGGTCTGTAAGTTGCTAAAAGACTTAACTAAATAGTTTCTCCTTTCAAAGTCCAACTCTGAAAAAACATCGTCTAACAATAAGACTGGGTATATTCCTCTTTCTAATTTTAATATTTCTACTTCAGATAATTTAAGAGTCAATACTATGGTCCTCTGCTGGCCTTGAGAAGCATATACTCTAGCATCTATCCCATTTATACTTATGTTCATATCATCTCTATGAGGGCCCACTGAAGTAACTCCTAGCTGCAGATCTTTTTGCCTATTTAAGTATAGCTGTTGTATAAAATTCTTTTCAATAGATTTCTTGTCCATATCCTTTGTGTCTACTGTTGAATTATATGTTAAATCAATTTTTTCTTCATTTTTTGTTAAGTTATTATGTATATTAAAGGCAATTTCAGATAGCCTCTTAATAAACTCCAATCTATATAGGATAATTTCACTTCCGCCCTTTACTAGCTGCATATCAAATATTTCTAATAGATTTTTTATTTCATTTAAAGATTTACCTGATTTCAATAGATTATTCCTTTGAATTAGTATTTTGTTATATCTGGTTAAATTGTGCTTATATACAGGCTTTATTTGAGATATGCTCATATCTAAAAAATTTCTTCTTTCCACAGGGCCTCTTTTTACCAATTTTAAATCCTCTGGCGAAAAGGCTACAACACTAAGGCCACTATCCAATTCTCTCTGATTTTTTATCTCTAACTTGTTTAGCTTCATCCTTTTTTGACCATTTAGGTCATACTTAATCTCTATTAATTTATCATTACCATCAATCTTTACTTTAGCTCCTATATAGGCTGCACTTTTGTTAAAGTTGATTATATCCTTATCCCTATTAGTCCTGAAAGACTTACCAGTAGCACATATGTATATTGCCTCTAGGAGATTTGTCTTCCCTTGGCCGTTTTTACCAATAAATACATTGGTTTTATTATTTAACCTTATAAATAAATCCATATAGTTTCTGAAATTTATAAGCCTAATGCTTTCTACATTCAATAATAGCACCTCTCAAAATTACTTGATAAGCCATAAAATCCTCAACCACATGGGTTGAGGTTTTACATCTCAATTATACCACAATAAACTTATCCATATTTTTTATTTCTATAATGTCACCTTTTTTTATCTTCTTGCCTCTTTCTAATACAGTTTCTCCATTTAATAAAACTAACCCTTCTTTAATCATCAGCTTGCTTTGACCGCCAGTCTGGGCAATACCAGCAAATTTAAGCAGCTGATCCAGCTTTATGGTTTCAGAATGTATCCTTATTTCCTTCATTATACCTATCCATCTCCTTACTATTAATAATCATCCTGGGCAAGTCTTACTGGTAATACTAAATAGGTATAATTTTTATCATCTACTGGTTTAATTATACATGGATTCAAGCTTCCCATAAAGGAAAGTTCTATTTCTTCAGAATCAATTACCTTTATTCCATCCAACAGATATTTAGAATTGAATGCAATATTTACATTGTCCCCTTCTTGTTTAGACTCTATTTTCTCATATACGTTACCTATCTCTGTATTGGACTTTACAATGACTTCATTGTCTTGGATATTTAGTTTTACCAGATTTGCTTTTTCTTCCTTAGCTAACAGGGAGGCCCTTTCTAAGCTATCCTGTAAACTTTTTCTATTGACTTCAATTCTAGTATCGTGTTCTTCTCTGATAATGTCCTTATAGTTTAAAAACTGTCCTTCTAATAGTCTTGATGTTACTATAGTATCCCCTAGATTAAATATTATATTGCCAGCTGAAGTGGATATTTTGACTTCTTCCTCATCATCTCCTAAAATCTTGCTTAGCTCTTCTAATACCCTACCTGGTATTATTACCCTAATATCCTTATCTGTGCTTATAGATAGATTGCTAAGAGCTAGCCTATATCCGTCTAAGGATACAAAGGAGCATTTATTTCCTTCTATTTCTAATAAAACACCTGTCAGTATAGGCCTTGTTTCATCTTTTGCTGTAGCGAAAACAGTTTTTTTGATTGCATTTTTAAATAGATCACCAGGAATCCTAAAGGAGTCCTCATCTATTAACTTAGGAAGTTCTGGATAATCAAAAGGATTACTTCCCAATATGTTAAACTCTGAACTTTCACATTTAATGTTGATATTGTTGTCCTTTACCTCTATGCTAATGATCGAATTAGGTAACTTTCTTATTATATCCCCAAAGATTCTTGAATTTATCACAATTGAACCTTCTTCAATTACATTACAATCTAGGTGTGTCTCTATTCCAATCTCCAGATCTGTAGATGTTAACTTTAACTTTCCATTATAAGCTTCTAATAATATACCATCTAGTATTTGCAAAGTGCTCCTAGCTGAAATTCCTCTTTGGACTATACTTATGTGGCTTGCTAATGTATTTTGGTTAATATTAATTTTCAATTTTGAAATCCTCCTTTTGTTATAGATATAAAATGATATACAGACTTAGTAGTAATAGTAGTAGGTCCTGTTGATATGTTGATAACTAGATTACTAGTGATTATTAGGAGAAATATAAAAATTAATAACATGTGGATAGTTAAAATAAAAGCTTAAAAGTTATCCACATTATTATACAAGTTTTTGTTCATGTAAAGTTATCAACATTCCTATAACAGATTTATCTACAATTATATACTAGATTATTCTCCCTTAATGTCCTTTATCAATCTATCTATAGTTGCCTTAAATTCCTCACTATTAGATAGGTCCTCTGTAATCTTATCATAAGCATGGATTACAGTAGTATGGTCCCTACCTCCAAATTCTTCCCCTATCTTTGGTAGGGATAGGTCCGTTAATTCCCTGGTTAGATACATAGCAATCTGCCTTGGATAAGCTATTGCCCTTGTCCTCTTCTTGGAGTTAAAGTCCTCCATTCTTACATTGAATTCCTTAGAAACTGCTTCCTTTATTAGTTTAACTGTAATCTTCCTTGGCTTGTCTGCTGATATGATGTCCTTTAAGGCTTCTTCAGCTAATTCTACCGTTATCTTCTTGTTAGTTAAGGATGAGTAAGCCACAATCCTTATCAATGCTCCCTCAAGTTCTCTTATGTTTGATTGTATCTTTGTGGCAATATAAAGCATTACATCATCAGAAACATCTATATTTTCAACCTTAGCCTTCTTCTTCAAAATAGCAATTCTAGTTTCTAGATCTGGTGGTTGAATGTCTGCTATTAGCCCCCATTCAAATCTGGATCTTAATCGGTCTTCTAGAGTGGGTATTTCTTTGGGAGGCCTATCACTGGATATTACTATCTGCTTGTTTGCATCGTGTAGGGCGTTAAATGTATGGAAGAATTCTTCTTGAGTACTTTCCTTACCAGCAATAAACTGTATATCGTCTATTAATAGAACATCTACATTTCTATATTTGCTTCTAAACTGATTGTTTTTATCGTCTCTAATAGAGTTGATCAATTCATTTGTAAACTTCTCTGATGATACATATACAACTTTTGCATTAGGTGTTTGATTTAGTATATAGTGGCCTATGGCATGCATTAAGTGAGTTTTTCCCAATCCCACACCACCATATATAAATAGAGGGTTATAGGCTTGGGCTGGGGCCTCGGCAACTGCCAAGGATGCAGCATGGGCAAATCTATTGCTATTTCCAATAACAAAGGTATCAAAGGTATACTTTGGATTTAGCTGGGATCTTTGATTAAGGTTAGAATTACTTGGCACTACAGATTGTCCAACATTTAAGCTTATATCTTCTCCTGGGATTGTAAATTGGATATTGTATTCCTTATCTGTTATCTGTTTAATTGCATTCTTGATTAGATTTAAGTATCTACCCTCTAATATGCCCTTTGTAAATTCATTTGGTGCGGCTAATAAGATGTTGTTATCATTCAGGGAAAGGGGGTTAATTGTTTTTAACCAGGTATTAAAGCTGACTTCTGTTAATTCAACTTTTATCAACTTTAAAGCTTCATTCCAAATATTATCCAAATCAGAAACCATCTATTATTCCTCCTATATTATGTAGATCGTTAAATAATTTTTAATAATAGAAAAATGATTTTTATAGAAATCAACAAGATTATCCACAAATAAAGCAAAAATTTAGTTTATTAATTTTATTAAAAAATGGCATACTAATTGTGGATAAATTATTAACAGAATGTTATTATATGATTATTGACTACAAAAATCAATATTATCCACAATATTGTTTATAAATTTTTTGTGGATAATATCTTTTCGAAACAAGTGTTTTACACTAAATTTTGTTGTATGAAATTATTGCAGCAAAAAATTATTCACAATTTTATCAACAACCTGTGCATAACTTTTAAAATAATTACAAAAAATAATTTATCCACATTTAATTTTATGATAACAAAAACATGAAAGGATATCAACAAAATTATCCACAGAGTCCATAGTTTGTTGATAGTTTATACTGTGGATATGCATGATTTAAATTTCTTGACATATATTATTCCAGTAAATATAATCTATAGTAGTATTTAAGTTTTTATCAGGTAAAGCCTATTATTTTTATAGATAGATTGTTGAGGGGGGTGGAAGAAAATGAAAAGAACATATCAGCCAAAGAAAAGACAAAGAAGTAAAGAGCATGGTTTTAGAAAAAGAATGAAAACAAGATCAGGTAGAAGAGTATTAAGAAATAGAAGAAGAAAAGGCAGAGTGAGATTGTCAGCTTAAGGCCGCAATATAGTGGCCTTTTTGTCTATAAGGGAGTAAAAAAATGGATGAGAAAAATAGGCTTAAGAAGAATGAAGATTTCAAGAAGGTATATAAATATGGTAAAAGCTATTATAACAGGAATTTGGTAATGTATATTAAGAAGAATGGATTGGATTATACTAGGGTTGGGTTTACTGTTACCAAAAAGATTGGCAATAGTGTAGTTAGAAATAAGATAAGAAGAAGAATAAAGGAAATAGTAAGACAAAATTTCATAAGTGTTAAGGAAGGGTATGATATAATACTGGTACCTAAGAAAAATGTGGTGGACATTAATTTTCAGGAATTGGAAAGTGCTGTGTTTCATATATTTAAATTAGCTCATGTTTTTAAGAATCAAGGTGAAAATAATGGCTAAATTAGCTATTTTACTAATAAAATTCTATCAGAAATTCATTTCAAGATATATCTTTGTAGGTAGCCATTGTAGATTCTATCCAACTTGTTCCCAGTATTCCCTTGAAGCCTATGAAAGATATGGATTTTTGAAAGGGACTTATTTAACCATAAGAAGAATATTAAGATGTAATCCTTTTAATAAGGGAGGATATGATCCTTTAAAGTGATTGGGGGTTAGTAAATGAATTTTTTAGGCAACATATTAGGAAGTATAATGAAGTTTATTTTTGATCTTGTATCCGGTATTGGTACTGAAAATGAAATCATTTCTTATTATGGAATTACTATTATAATTACTACTATTATATTTAAACTAATACTGCTACCAATATCCCTACAACAAAGTAAATCTACTAAGAAGATGAATGAATTGCAGCCCAAGATACAAGAATTACAAAAGAAATATAAGAATGACCCGCAGACCCAACAGAAAAAATTGGCAGAATTGTACAAGGAACATAATTACAATCCAATGTCTGGTTGTTTAATTTTATTGATTCAATTCCCTATAATACTTGCCATGTTCAGCGTATTAAGAGAACCAGTTCAGTTTGTCTTCAAAGATCCAGCAGTTTATGAATCCATTAAAAAGAGCTTCTTATGGATTCCAAATCTAGGGGAACCAGATCCTTATATATGGGGACTACCTCTATTGTCTGGTTTAACTACTTTTTTACAAAGTAAACTTATAAATGCAAGTGCTGGAGCCAATGCTCAAATGGAGTCAACACAGAACTTTATGAACATATTTATAACAGTAATGATATTTATGGCTGCCCGTTCTTTCCCTGCAGGTGTTGCCTTATATTGGGTTGTAAGTAATATTATTCAGGTAGTTCAGCAGCTTATAATTAAAAGGTCTTTGGGTAAAGTTAAGGAGGAGACGAAATAATATGAAATCAGTAGTGAAGATTTCAAAAACTGTTGAGGGAGCCATTCAAGAAGCACTGGAAGAATTGAAGGTAAGCAAAGAAGATGTAAAGATTGAAGTTTTGGAGGAGCCAAGTAAAGGATTTTTAGGTTTATTGGGAGCTAAGGATGCAGCTGTTAGAGTTACTGTAGTTAATGATCCGGTAGAGAAGATAGAAGGTCTTATTAATCAAATACTCTTTCATATGAACGTAAAAGCTGATGTAATAGTTAAAAGAGAAAACTCTCAGATAGATGTAGAAATAACAAATATCAATGCAACTGATATGGGAATTGTCATAGGAAAAAGAGGAAATACTTTAGATTCAATACAGTATATATTAAATCTTTTCATAAACAAGGACAGGATCGATTATATGAGAGTGGTAGTAGATGTACAAGGATATAGAAGGAAAAGAGAGGACACACTGATTAAGTTAGCAAATAAGATGGCTGAGAAATCTAAAGCAACCCATAGGCCAGTAAAATTAGAACCTATGAATCCCTATGAGAGAAGAATAATCCATTCAGCATTACAAAATGTTAACGGTGTGGTAACCTATAGCGAAGGAGAAGATCCTTATAGGCGAGTAGTAATTCATGCTAAATAGTTTATTAGAAACCCAGTATTATGCTGGGTTTCTATTGTCTTAGAAAGGTATGGTGAAGATCATGAGTGATACAATAGCTGCTATTTCTACTTCTATAGGAGAAGCTGGAATTGGTATTGTTAGAATGAGTGGCAGAGAATCTATTGAAATTGCCAATAAGATATTTAGAGGAAAGAATGTTGAGGACCTTAAGGATGCAGAAAACAGAAAGCTTACCTACGGTCATATAGTTGATCCAGAAGATGATCAAATTGTAGATGAAGTATTAATTGCATGTTTGAGGGAACCTTACACTTATACTAGGGAAAATATGGTAGAAATATATTGTCATGGTGGAGTAGTGGCTGTTAAAAAGATATTGGAGTTGGCTTTGAATCATGGAGCTAGACTAGCTGAACCAGGAGAATTTACTAAGAGGGCCTTTCTAAACGGAAGACTAGATCTAGCCCAATCAGAAGCTGTAATAGATGTAATAAGGGCAAAGACTGACAAATCCCTTCAAGTATCATTAAATCAACTGGAAGGGAGCTTATCTGCCAAAGTTAAAGATATCATGGGTATATTGTTGGAGATGCTAGCCCATATTAATGCAACTATTGACTTTTCTGAAGATGATCTAGAGGACTTGGATTATGAAGCTTTGGAGAAGAAGGGACTACAGGTAGAAAATCAGATAAAAAAACTATTAGACACAGCTGACAGAGGGAAAATCCTTAGGGATGGATTAAATACTGTAATATTAGGAAAGCCTAATGTAGGGAAGTCATCACTGTTGAATGCTATACTGAGAGAGAATAGAGCTATAGTAACCAATATACCTGGAACTACAAGGGATATAATAGAAGAATTCATTAATATAGATGGAATACCACTGAAGATTGTGGATACAGCTGGTATTAGAGAAACAGAGAATTTAGTTGAGAAAATTGGTGTTGATAGGGCAAGGGAAATGGTAAATAAGGCAGATTTGATAATTGCCGTATTTGATATATCAAAACCACTGACTGAAGAGGATCATGAGATCATAGAGTTAATAAAGGATAAGGATGCCATTATATTACTCAATAAGACAGATCTTCCTAGTCATTTTGATGCAAATCACCTAAAGGATCTATTGCCAGATAAGAAGATTATTAACACCTCTATAAAGAATAATCTTGGAGTTTATGAACTAGAGGAAGAGATAAAGAATATGTTTTACTCTGGCCAGTTGGACATAGAAAGTGATGTGGTGGTTACTAATTTAAGGCATAAAAATCAACTGGTTAAGGCTTTAAAAAACATAGAGGACAGCTTGGAAGCAATTAGGCTTAATTTGCCTCTTGATTGTATAGAAGTTGATGTAAAGTCCTGTTGGGAAAACTTAGGAGAGATTTCAGGTGATACTATAAGTGAGGACATATTGGATAAGATTTTTTCTGAATTCTGTATAGGTAAATAGTAGATAAGGAGGAAAAAGGGTTAATGGGTGAATTAAAAAAATACAATGCCGGTAGCTATGATGTCATAGTAATTGGTGCTGGACATGCTGGATGTGAAGCAGCTTTAGCATCTGCCAGGATGGGTATGAAAACTTTAATGCTTACTATGAATCTTGATTCCTTAGCAGATATGCCATGCAATCCAAATATAGGTGGAACCGGTAAAGGGCATTTGGTAAGGGAAATTGATGCCCTAGGTGGAGAAATGGCCATAAATATTGATAAATCCTGTATACAAAGTAGAATGCTTAACACATCTAAAGGGCCTGCAGTTCACTCTTTAAGGGTACAGGCGGATAAGAAGAAGTATCATACTGAAATGAAGAAGGTAATTGAAGATCAAGCTAATCTTGACCTTGTGCAGGGTGAAGTTATAGATATAGTTGTAGAGAAGGATGAGGTAAAAGGAGTTCTAACTAGAACAGGTGCCTTTTATGATGGCAAAGCTGTAATTCTAGCTACTGGAACCTATCTAAAAGGTAAAATATTCATAGGAGAAGTAAACTATGAAAGTGGTCCCGGAGGATATTCTCCCTCTAAGTTACTTTCAGACTCCTTGAAGAGGTTAGGTATTGAACTAAGAAGATTCAAGACTGGTTCTCCAGCACGTGTTCACAGGGATTCAATTGATTTTAGCAAGATGGATATACAGCCTGGTGATGAAGAGGTAGTTCCTTTCTCATTTATGAACATGGATCAGGACTTTAAGATTGATCAGGTGCCCTGCTACTTAACCTATACTACTCCGGAAACAAAAGAGATAATAATGAGAAATCTTAATAGATCACCCTTGTATTCTGGGGAAGTAGAAGGAGTAGGTCCTAGATATTGTCCTTCTATTGAAGATAAGATAGTCAGATTTCCTGATAAGGAAAAGCATCAAGTATTTATTGAACCTGAAGGATTGAATACTAAGGAGATGTATGTGCAAGGGGTTAGTTCCTCTTTACCAGAAGAGGTTCAGAAGGAATTGTATAGGTCTATAATTGGTTTAGAAGATGTTAAGTTTATGCGTTCTGCCTATGCAATTGAATATGATTGTATAGATCCTACCATACTGAAGAGAAGCTTGGAGCATATGCATATTAAAAATCTATTCTTTGCAGGTCAGATAAATGGTTCATCTGGCTATGAAGAAGCAGCGGCTCAGGGTCTTATTGCGGGCATAAATGCAGTCCTGAATATTAGAGGTGATGAACCCTTCATATTGGATAGATCAGAAGCTTATATAGGGGTTTTAATAGATGATTTGGTAACCAAAGGGACAAATGAGCCTTATAGGATGATGACAGCGAGATCAGAATATAGGTTAACTTTAAGACAGGATAATGCAGATTTAAGATTAACTGAAAAAGGATATAAGATAGGTCTTGTAACTGAAGAAAGATATCAGAAGACTATGAAGAAGAAAGAGATGATTGAGAAGGAATTGGAGAGACTAAAGTCTGTTGTGGTTACACCCAATAAAGAAATTAACGACTTCTTAGATAGTCTAGGAAGTGTACCTATTAAAACTGCTCACAGCCTATATGACTTGATAAAAAGACCGGAAATAACCTATGAATCCTTAAGGGACATAGATCCTGAAAGACAATCCCTTCCTAAGGAAATAAGGATTCAGGTTGAGATTCAGATAAAGTACGAAGGATATATTAAAAAACAGCTAGCTCAAATAGAGCAGTTTAAGAAGCTGGAGAGGAAGAAACTTCCCATAGATTTAGATTATAGCAGTATTAAGGGTTTAAGCAACGAGGCAGTCCAAAAGTTAAATAAAATAAAACCAGACTCAGTAGGTCAGGCTTCCAGAATATCAGGAGTATCCCCTGCGGATATAAATGTTTTATTGATTTACTTAGAACAAAAAAGGAGAGAAAAGAAGGAGAATAAAAATGACTGATATAAAGGCTTTAGTTGAAGGTGCTAGTTTGCTGGGCTTGGAATTAGACCAGGAAAAAATAGATGAATTCATCAAGTATAAGGAACTACTAAAGGAATGGAACGAAAAAGTAAATATTACTACCATAACTGATGATTTTGAAATAGATATCAAGCATTTTATCGATTCTTTAACTCCCTTAACAACTGATTATTTTAAGGAAAACATTAGGGTTATAGATATTGGAACTGGTGGAGGCTTTCCTGGATTACCCTTAAAGATAATGAACAAGTCTATGGATGTTACATTGGTAGATAGTACAAAGAAGAAGATCAATTTTTTGAAGGATGTTATAGAGAGCCTTGGATTAGAAAAGGTTCAAGCAATCCATGGTAGGGCAGAAGAAATGGCAAGAGATCCCTTATACAGAGAGAAATTTAATATAGCCATTTCTAGAGCGGTAGCCCAGTTAAATACCCTTTGTGAGTATTGTTTGCCCTTTGTGGAAGTAGGAGGCTATTTCATATCCATGAAAGGCTCGGATATAGAGGATGAATTAAAAGAAGCTGAAAATAGCATAAAGGTCTTGGGAGGCAAGCTGAAGGAGACAAGGATAGTAAAATTACCTTTAAGTGATATTACCCATAGTTTGATAATTATAGAAAAGGTTAGGAATACTTCGACAAAATATCCTAGGGGTGGAGGGAAACCAAGAAAGAAACCGTTGTAAATACAGCAAATTTGACGATAAAAACTATGGGAAATTAGCAGGAAATAATTATTATTTATAGAATACTATTACTAGACCATAGTGAACCAATGTAAAATAGAATATTGGGAGTGAATATTCTTATGAAAAGTTTACAATCAGAAGTAAAATATATCCCTATAGAATCCATAAAGCCCAATCCCTACCAGCCAAGAAAGGATTTTAACCAAAAATCATTGGAAGAGTTGAGTCAGTCTATAAAGACTTATGGAGTGATCCAACCTATCAGCGTAAGAAAGTTGCAAAACGATAGTTATGAATTGGTTGCTGGTGAAAGAAGGCTTAGAGCTTCAGAACTGGCAAACTTGAAAGAAATCCCCGCTATTATTGTAGATTATAGGGACAAAGAATCTGCCATGATAGCCCTAATTGAAAACTTACAAAGGGAGGACCTAAACTTTATAGAAGAGGCTGAAGGATATAAAAATCTTATTGTAGATCATGGATTTACTCAACAGGAATTAGCAGAGAAGATAGGAAAGAGCCAATCCACCATAGCTAATAAGCTGAGGTTGTTAAAGTTATCTGATGATCTAAAAAAGGATCTGCTAGAGAACAACTTAACGGAAAGACATGGACGAGCCCTATTAAAGTTACCTGACTATGATTTACAAAGAAAGGTTTTAGATAGAATAATTAGCAATGAGTTGAATGTTAGCAGGACTGAAAAACTAGTAAATGATATATTGGATGACTTAACTAGTGAAAAAGGGAAAGAAAACAAGGGCAAAAACATAAAGGGTTTTATTAGTAGGAGAATATACATCAATACCATAAAAAATGCCTTTAAGGCCATTAAGGAAAGCGGAATAGACGCTAAATATATAGAAAAGGATAAAGGGGATTATCTAGAGGTTACAATAAAGATACCTAAATAAAAATGTTCCACGTGGAACATTTTTGTTTAGGTATCTACTTTTTATGGTAATTTCAGCAATATGCTAGTATCATTGGAAAATATGATTCTGTATTCTAATCTTTTATTAGGAGACGATGATTTCGGTTATTCGATCTTAATTCTATTCATTGATGTGTCTCTATAGGATCGTTTTTTACTTAATCTATAGATTATTTTCTTTTCAATCCTTATTCTCAATTCTGTAGCTTTACCCAATATTATAGCTGATATTAACCAGTCCAATAATCCTATTAACTTAACATGATGATTATTACAAAATATTAATATAAGTTTTACATTTCATCAGCATGATATTTTATAATATGTATAAGATTATCTTACTCTTCTTAGGTGCTTTCAATAATCGAAAACATTAGCGTTTTATAAAGTTATACAAGCTAATAGTTTTCTCCCCCTCTAAATATGAGTTCAAATGCGATTAAACTCCATTTAAAAAAGGCAATAACAGTTATTGGACTTATACTTAGACAAAAGTCATCTATATAATTATAATTAAACTATATAGTGATAAATAGTATGATCTATGGAAAGGTAATTAAAAATAAAAGGAGGTCTCCATGGATACCTTATATACTGATAGATTGATATTGAGAAGGTTTTATTATAGTGATTTAGATGACTTGTTTGAATATGCAAAAAACCCCAATGTGGGGCCTGATGCTGGATGGAAACCCCATGGAAGCAAGAGGGAGTCCCTATCAATCCTTAGGCAATTTATAAGTAGTGATGAGGTATGGGCTATAGTTTATAAGGATAACAATAGGGTCATAGGCTCTATAGGGTTGCACAATGATAGCAAAAGAGCAAATGAGAAGGCCAGGATGGTAGGTTATGCATTAAGTGAAGACTACTGGGGACTGGGTTTGGCAACGGAAGCCACAAAGGCTATTATAGAATATGGTTTTGAAAAATTGAATCTTGATATAATATCGGTATATCATTACCCTCACAATGAGCGTTCAAAAAGGGTAATAGAAAAATGTGGTTTTAAATATGAAGGGGTATTGAGGCGGGCAGTTATTATATATAATGGAAACACATGGGATCATGTTTGCTATTCTATGACTAGGGATGAATATTTTAGTATTTATAAAAGAAATAGATAGCTGAAACCAGGAGGTTTGGTGAAGATGTATCATCAAGATTATCTTATTAAACAGATAAGAGATATGGTGAAATTTATAGCAAAAGTTCTGCTCAAAAAAGAAAAACCAGAGTATATATTAAGCATAGATGAGGAGCATGCAAAATACGATCTTCTTCATAAGAGGCTCTTGTCTATGATAGGAGAAGGTAATATAAATGAGGCGGAGGATCTATTGTTTGAGAAATTGGATTACAGTAACCCAAGGTATATAGAGTTAGCCTTAGACTTTTATAGCAGGTTAAACGATTTAGATGATAGTTTTTTAGCAGAGAATAATTTTTCTAGGGAAGAGATAGAGGAAGGACTTAAAGAAATTGCTAAGGAATTGGGGATTTTTATATAGATAGATAATGTTCCACGTGGAACATTTAGTAAAATTATTAAAGGTTACTTTGTAAATTATTTTAATTTTGTCGTAAAATCTGTTAATATATAATGTAACAAGTATATGCTAGAAGGTGATTTAATGGGTCGAGTGATGGCTGTATTTAACCAAAAGGGTGGAGTAGGCAAAACTACATCGGTTATCAATTTGGCAGCAGCTTTAGGCAGGCTAAAGAAGGATATCCTGGTTGTAGATATTGACCCTCAGGGAAATGCCACCAGTGGATTAGGTATAGATAAGAATAGCTTGCAGGGCTCCATCTACGATGTACTGATCAATGACATGGATATAAAGAAGATAATACATGAAACATCTTCAGAAAAGGTATATATAGCTCCTTCAAATGTTGAATTAGCAGGTGCGGAAATTGAGCTGATTGGAAGAGATAATAGGGAAATAGTTTTAAAGAATGCCCTAATGGAAGTAAGCAAAGATTATGACTTTGTCCTCATCGACTGCCCACCTTCTTTAGGGTTGCTGAGTATTAATGGGTTATCAGCCTCTGACAGTGTTATCGTCCCAATTCAATGTGAGTATTATGCCTTAGAAGGAGTTAGTCAGCTGATGGAAACTATAATGCTAGTTAAGAGAAGTTTAAACCCTAGCCTGGAAATAGAAGGGGTAATACTTAGCATGTTTGATGGCAGGACAAACCTTTCTATTCAGGTGGTAGAAGAAGTGAAAAAGTACTTTAAGGGCAAAGTATACACTAGCATAATTCCAAGAAACGTTAGATTAGCTGAAGCACCGAGCCATGGTTTATCAGTTATAGATTATGATCCTAAGTCTAAAGGAGCAGAAGCCTATTCGGAACTGGCTGAGGAATTTTTAGATCTTTTGGAGGAGGAGATATAGATGGCTGTTAAAAGAAGAGGTTTGGGCAAAGGACTATCAGCACTTATACCGGAAGAAAGACAGCTAAATTTAATGGAAGATGAAGCTGACAAGGGGACTGTTGTAGAACTAGACATATCCAGCATAGAACCCAACAAAGAACAGCCTAGGAAAACTTTTGAAAAAGAACCCCTTGAGGAGCTAAAAAACTCCATTAAGCAATATGGGTTGCTTCAACCTTTAGTAGTTAGAAAGGTAGGAGGTAAATATGAGATTATAGCAGGCGAAAGAAGATGGAGGGCTGCTAAAGAAGCAAAGATTAAGAAGGTACCCTGTATTATAAAGGAAGTAGATGATACACAAGCCCTTAAATTAGCTCTTATAGAGAATATTCAAAGGGAAAACTTAAATCCCATTGAGGAAGCCCAAGCCTATAAAACCCTTATTGATGAATATGATCTAACCCAAGAGGAAGTAGCCTTAGCCCTAGGAAAGAGTAGGTCATATATTGCCAATACTATAAGATTGCTTAACTTAGATGATGAAATTATTGAATATATATCAGAAGGCAAGATCACAAGTGGACATGGGAAGGTTTTATTGGGAATAAAGGATAAGAGAGAAAGATTAGAACTAGCTAAAGGTATTGTTGAGAATAAATTAAATGTACGGGAGACAGAAAAGATTGCTTCTAAAGCTAAGAAGAAAGTATCAAGTAAGGTAAAGATGGAAAAGAATCCAATCATTAGTCAAATAGAGGAAGGCCTGATGAGAGCTTTGGGTACAAAAGTTAGTATAATTACCAAGAAAAATGGTGGGAAAATTGAAATAGAATACTATAGTGATGAAGATTTACAGAGGATAATAGAAGTAATAGGTGAGGAAGATCTATAATGTTCCACGTGGAACATTATAATATAGAAGTAAGTATTTCAAATTTAAACTATTTAATGGCTTTCATATGTAATTTGGGTATAATATAAGTTAATTAAAAAATATATATGAGGTGATATGGGGTGTTTATCGAAAAGAGTTTAAAAGATTATGTAGCTGAAGTTGCTTCAGGAGAACCAACTCCTGGGGGTGGAAGCGTAGCTGCCTTAGCAGGAAGTCTAGGTTCAGCACTAACAACCATGGTAGGTAATTTAACCATAGGGCGAAAAGCATATAATGAACTTGATGATGAAATCAAAAAAGAGATGGATAGTAACTTTGAAGAGCTATATAAAAGCCTTGAAGTATTGAACAGAATTGTGGATGAGGATACTAAAGCCTTTGATAAGGTAATGGAAGCCTTAAAGCTACCAAAAGGAAGTGAAGAGGAAAAGTTAAAAAGGACTGAAGCAATACAGGAAGGGTACAAGGTTGCACTGGAAGTGCCATTAAGATGTGCTAGAGAATGTTTAAAGGTTCTTAGGCTACAGAAAATATTTGCCAACTATGGCAATGTAAATGCAATAACTGATGTTGGAGTAGGTGCACTTCTTGCAGCTACAGGACTTGAAGGAGCTATATTAAATGTTAAGATCAATCTAAACAGCATAAAAGATTTAGAATTCAAGAAAACAATACAAGATGAAATAGATAGCTTAATGGATGAAGGAATGAAGCTAAAAGATGAGTTGCTGAAAATAGTCTATGAAAGACTGGGATAAAGAAGCCTTTAGGCTTCTTTTTTTAACCGTAAAAGTATGTAATATGGTATAATTATGGATATGAGTATTTAGAAAGTGTGGGTGATAGGATGATATATTTTGATAATGCAGCAACTACCTTCCCTAAACCAAAGGAAGTGTATGATGCTATAATGGAAGCTATGAAAGAGTATGGTGCTAATCCAGGTAGATCTGGTCATAAGCTTGCATTGAAGATGAGCAGGGAAATATATAAAACTAGAGAGTTATTAGCCCAGCTCTTTAATGTATCAAACCCCATGAACATTATATTTACAGGGAATTGCACGGATAGTTTAAATATAGTAATAAAAGGCCTACTAAAGGAAGGAGATCATGTAATAACAACATCTATGGAGCATAACTCAGTACTCAGACCACTCCATGCTTTAAAGAAGAAGGGTGTAGATGTAACTATTGTTCAGGCTGACAATATGGGTAGAATTAATCCAGAAGATATAAGAAGAAGCATCAAGGATAATACTAAATTGATTGCTACCACCCATGTATCAAATTTGACAGGTACCATATTGCCAGTAGAGGAAATTGGCAAAATAGCAAAGGATAATGGAATATACTATCTAGTGGATGCAGCTCAATCGGCTGGAGTATATGATATAGATGTGGAGAAGATGAATATAGATTTCTTGGCCTTCCCAGGCCATAAGAGCCTTTTAGGACCTCAAGGTACTGGCGGTTTATATATTAGAGAAGGAATTGATGTGGAAGAGATGAAACAGGGAGGGACTGGCAGTGCTTCTCATTTATTAGACCAGCCACATATATGTCCAGATAGGTATGAAAGTGGAACCCTAAACGGCCCTGGTATTGTAGGTCTAGGAGCCGGAGTTAATTATATTCTAAGGGAAGGCATAGAAAGGATCAGGAAGCATGAAATAAAATTGACTAAACACTTTATGGAGGAAGTTTTAAAGATAGATAAGGTAAAGGTTTATGGGCCTTTAGATATAGCAGAACATGGTCCTGTAGTGGCAATTAATATATTAGGAGCAGATTCATCGGAGGTAAGTTATGTATTAGATGAAAAATATAATATTGCAACAAGACCAGGACTTCACTGTGCACCATTAGCCCACAAGACCATAGGTACTTTAGAAGAAGGGGTGGTTAGATTTAGCTTTGGTCCATTTAATACCCATGAAGAGATAGACATAGCCATAAGAGCTATTAAAGAGATTACATTAGAGCTTTAGGGAAGGGGAAATGCATATGGAAAACATCTTTGAGATAATAGGATTATATAATGCAGAAATCATAATTGGAATGGCCTTATTGATTGTTATCCTATTAGTTTCATATATTATACTTAATGTAAAAGTATCTAAATTAAGAAAGAGATATAAAAAGCTAGTAAGAGGAAAAAATGATGTAGATATTGAAGAAGTGCTATTGAAATATGGTGAAGAAATAGATCAGTTAAAAAATCAAGGAGCAGAATTTAACAAGTCTTTGATTGATTTAAATGATAGGTTGTCCTCTGCAATTCAAAAGGTTGGATTTATAAGGTATAATGCCTTCGAGGATATGGGATACGATCTTAGTTTTTCCATAGCCCTTTTAGATGATCAGTTAAATGGCTTTGTAATAACAAGTATATACAACAAGGATCAGTCAATATGTTACGCAAAACCTATAAAAAATGGCAAATCCATATATCCCTTGACAGTAGAAGAAATGCAATCAATAGATAGGGCGATTAAAGGGAATATGTTAATAGAGAATTATTAATACAAGATTTGGAGGAATTATGGAAAAGATATTATTTATAGTAAATCCTATAGCTGGTGGCGGAAGGACAAGAAGTTTAATCCCAATGATAGATGAGAAGATGCAGGAAAAGGAAGTAGATTATAAGATTGTATTAACTAGTGGACCTAAGGATGCTACCCTATTAGCTAGGGAGTATTTAGATAGGGGCTATGAAAAAATAGTAGCCGTAGGTGGGGATGGTACTGTAAACGAAGTAGCTTTGGGTGTAGTAGATTATGGCAGGGGCAGTCTAGCCATAATACCCAGTGGTACAGGCAATGATTTGGCAAGGAGCTTAAATATACCTCAGGAAGCTGATAAGGCTATTGATTTGATCTTAAATGGCCAAGAAAAAAGCATAGACATTGGCGCTGTAAACGATAAATTCTTTTTTAATATAGCAAGCATTGGATTTGATGCAGAAACAGTCAAAACCAATGAAAAGGTAAAACATAAAGTTAAATCAGGCTTATCCTATATAATATCATTATTTATAACCTTGTTTAAATATAAGGATATAAAGGTAGAGTTGGAGATTGATGATTTTATTACTAGCTCCGAAATATTATTGATTGCAGTAGGTAATGGAAAATACTATGGTGGAGGAGTAAAGATACTGCCTATGGCAGATGTGGAGGATGGATATTTTCATGTCTGCCTTGTAAAGAAGATACCTAAGATCAAACTACTTTTCTTTTTACCAACCATAGTAAATGGAAGTCATGTAAAAGTAAAAAAATATGTAAAGATATATAAGGCTAAGGAGATTAAGGTTAAAACTAATGTAAACTCATATTTGAACATAGATGGAGAGTTGAGAAATTTAAATAAGGAAACTCATTTTTCCATACTTAGTAAGAGATTGAAGGTTATTGCTAATAATTAAAATAATTTACAAGAATAAATCCCTTCTAGTATATGTAATACTAAGGCTAGGAGGGACTTTTTATGGAAGAAAGAGGAGACAAAAATGATTTTATATTGATAGATATGGAGTTGGGGTATAGCTTAAATAATCTATTATTTATGTATGAGGAAGGTATAAATACTAGTAATATAGAGGATGAAATATGTAGTGAGGAACTAAAAGATTGATTTAGTTCCTCTTTTCGTGATTTGATCCTTTAGTTGAAATAAGGCTATATTAATGCTTCTAGCAATTACATCTGCCATATTCATGACCAAACTAAGCCTTGTATTTTGCAGAACCAAGTATTCCATCATGCCTGCTACATTTACAACCCCAGTAATACTGATATCACCAATTTCAGGCAAGACCTTATTTACCCCAAGGCCTGGTTTGATGGAACCCTTCCTTATATTTATATATCCTATCCTATCTATATTGCCTAAAGAGGCATCTATAGCAATTATCAGGGGATTCTCATGGAACATTTCAAGGTAATTGATTTTAACATCTATATTTTTAGCATGAACAGGATCATCCAAGGTACCTAGAAGGTGAACATTCTCGTAGCTTGATATATAAGGAGCCAGCTTATACCCTACTAAAGGACCAAGAGAATCACCTGTAGATCTATCGGTTCCTATGCAAAAAAATATTATTTCCTTCTTATTATTTATATTATTTCTTATATGTTGGTGTACTAGTTTCGAGAAATCCAACACTGCTGAGGGTGATTTAGAGTCTATGTAATTATTTTCAAATAGATTTGTCATTTTTACCTCCCTATTAATATAATGCTCCTAATCTAAAATATGAATTGAGAAGGTGTAATAGTAGTATTACCGTAAATTTAGGTCCAAATACTAGGGAAGCAAATATAAAAAACAGATAAAAACATATATTTGTAAATTGTTAAGAAAAATTAATATATTTTGTTAATAGTATTTTTCTATAAAAGCAAATAAAAAAAGTTAGTAATTTACAGATTTATAAGATTGCATATAAACATATAGGAAGGAATAGTATATTAATAGACAAGCTAATATGGGTTGAAAAAATTTCTCACTATGATATAATAGTCACGTGTATTTAAAAAGTTACAAAATAGTTACAAAATTATGATTATATTTTAATAATTTATGAAACCAATTAGGAGGTACCAAAAATGGAGCCGGAACACAAGGGAAATAATAAAGATACTTCTATTACCCAAAAGATACAGCAGAAGGTAGTACATATTAGTCAGAAATGGAAGACATTTGCGAAGGTGAATTTTAGACAGAAGTATGAGACTAAGAAGGTCCTATTGGTATCAATGGTGGTAGTAATAGTATCAGCAACTTTCGGTATATACAAGATAAATGAGATAAGAACTAGGGGTTATGTAGTATATTATGGTAGTGAGCAGGTAGGAATAGTTAGAGAAAAAGAAGAAGTTGCGGGCGTACTAGAAGAGATAAAGGAAAATTTATCCAGTGTCCATGATTGTGAAATAGTTCTAGGAGAAGAGTTAAAATTTGAAGAAACTCATGCAAAAGATGATAAAATAACTTCTGTAGATGAAATAGAGAACAATATAAGGTCTCAGTTGGACTATTCAGTTAACGGCTATGCCTTGCTAGTAAACGGTAAAGAAGTAGGTTATAGCAAATCAAAGGAAGAATTAGAAGATCTACTAAACAATTTGAAAGAGCTTTACGCAAGTAAAGAAAAAGAAAATGCTAAAGTAATTGAGGTAAGCTTTTTAGAGGATGTAAAGATAGAAGAAAAGAATTTTCCATTAAATAAATTAAGCAACGGGGAAGAACTTAAGAAACATATATTAGAAGGCGGCGAAGAAGTAAAAACTCATACTGTAGAAGTTGGAGAAAGCCTTTGGACCATAGCTAAATTATATGATATATCAGTAGATGATTTGATTGAAGCTAACTCTGGCAGGGATCCAGAAAAGCTTCAAATAGGTGATGAAGTAAAGCTTACTATTTCAAAGCCACTAGTTACTGTAGTAACAGTAGAAGAAGTAGAATATACATCTAAAGTAGATTATGAAGTAAAAGTTGAATATGATAAGTCCATGTACAAGACCCAAAGCAAGGTGAAGGTCAAAGGAGAAAAGGGAGAAAACAAATATTTAGCTAAGGTAATTAAGCATAATGGCACAGTGGTTAGCAACGAGATATTAAAGGAAGAGGTTGTAAAGAAACCAGTTAATCAGTTAGTAGTAAAAGGAACAAAAGAACTTCCTAAAACTGTAGCTACAGGTGCTTTCTTAATGCCTACAAGAGGTAGACTAACGTCAAGATATGGTATGAGAAATGGGCGTATGCATTATGGTCTGGATATAGCTACAAGTGTTGGTACCCCTATAAAGGCTGCAGATGGTGGGAAGGTTACATATGCAGGCTATAGAGGATCATATGGTTATTTGGTTGAAATAAACCATGGAAATGGATATGTTACAAGATATGCTCATTGTAACTCCATAAGTGTGAAGGCAGGTCAAAGAGTAGCTAAAGGTCAAGTGATAGCTACTGTAGGAAATACAGGAAACTCTAAAGGCCCACATCTTCACTTTGAAGTATTAAAAAATGGCAGAAATGTTAATCCAGCAGGATTCGTATATTAGGAGGAAGATATATCTTCCTCCTTTTATATTTCCTTATTTAACAGATATAGGATCAAGAAGAGGGTTAATAGCTCTTCTATGAAATCAGGATTATGGGGATAGGGTTTAGATCTCCTTTGCTTATCTGTGTTTTTATCACTGCTCGTATTCTCTTCATCAAACAGCTTCTGCAAATTTACTAGTCCAGAACCTTGATTTTCAGGGTCATCTTTTAAATCTATACAGGAATTCATCAACTTCTCCTTAACTTCATTTGGGGATAGGGAACCATATTTATCTAACAATAGGGCTACAGAGCCTGAAATAAGAGGTGTTGCCATGGAGGTACCACTCATCTTTTTATAGCCATCTAATTCTGTGTTGGATAGGGAGTTGATATTTACTCCCGGAGCAACTACATCCGGCTTAGCCAAACCTTCCCTTGTAGGGCCTCTGCTGGAGAAGGATGCAATTTCGTCATCAGATGGATCGATGGTTCTCTTATCATCAACAGCTCCTACGGTTATCACATCAGGACTTATTCCTGGAGATACAATAGTTCTTTTATCGGGGCCGCTATTTCCTGCTGCAGCTATAACTACCAATCCTGCATTTTTTAATTCTTTCACAGATTTGCATAGGGGATCCTTTTCATAACTTACATTAGCAGGACTGCCGAAGGAAAGATTTATTATTCTAGTATTGTATTTGTCTTTGGTTTCTAATACATACTGCAAGGCACCAATTATATCAGACATGTTTCCACTGCCTCTTTTGTTCAGGGCTTTTATGGCTAATATATTGGCTTCAGGGGCTATACCTACATACTTACCCCTGGAGGAATATCCATTTCCAGCTATTATACCTGCCACATGAGTACCATGTCCATTATCATCATAGGGGTCAGCTTCATTATTAACAAAGTCTTTAAATCCTATAATCCTATTAACTGGTCTAGTTAGATCCTGATGGGGTGCCACTCCAGTATCTACAACTGCAACAGTTATTCCTTTCCCCTTATATCCCTGATTATGAGGAAATTGGGCTTCAACAGTTGGTACTGAAATATCCAATAGTGCATATACTTCTGAGTCAAAGCTAATAAATTCTACATTGGGGTTGTTGGCTAATCTGTATATAGTTTCAATGTCTAAATTACAAGCGATTCCATTTATCAGGGGGAGCCGCTTGTTTACCTTTGAAGATACACTCATAATTCCCTCTTCTAGTCTATCGTCTTCTCTTCTTAACTGGACTATTACTGGCAGCTCTTCATCGGATTGTGACATAATTTTAGCGTTCAAAATAGGACATATTTTTGAACTTACTACTCTTTTCATACTTGACCTCCTCTCGTTCTATAATATGCAGGAGGCCTTGAAATGTTTTCAAAAAATAAGAAAAGCCCTAATAAACTAAGGCTTTTCTTGTAAATCACTTATTATTTTTTATTTACTATTACCTTGTATACTTCACCAAATACGAGAGGTATAAATGAGAATAATAAAATCATTAACCAGTCAGCTAATCCCACTGTAAAGGTATCAAATATTGGCTGTAGGAATGGAACGTATATAACTACAAGGAGTAGTATGAAGGATAACAGTGTGGATCTAGTCATAGCTTTGTTTGAAAATACTCCTATGTGGAATATGCTGTGGTTAAGAGATCTACTTGAGTAAGCTCTCAACAGCTCTGCTGTAATCAAGGTGGCAAAAGTAATAGTTCTTGCCATGGTCAGATTTTCAGTTCCATACTTATTCATTCCCCATATATATGCACCTATTGTGGCAATACAGATAGCAATACTTTGTATCAACAGAGCCCTTAGCATACCTTTATCAAGTATTGGTTCATTAGGATCCCTAGGTGGCATATCCATTATTTCAGGATCACCTTTTTCCATACCTAAGGCTAAGGCTGGGAAGCTATCAGTAACTAAGTTTAGCCATAATAGCTGAATTGGTTTTAGTGGAACTTGGAAACCAAACAACAAGCTTAAGAATATAATCAACACTTCTCCTATATTACATGATAATAGGAAAAAAACAAACTTTTTAATGTTGCTGTAGATTATTCTACCCTCTTCTACAGCTGCAACAATACTTGCAAAGTTGTCATCTGTTAGAATAACTTCTGCAGTATTTTTAGCAACATCTGTACCAGTTATACCCATTGAAACACCTATATCAGCCTTCTTAAGGGCCAGAGCATCATTTACTCCATCGCCAGTCATTGCGGCAATTTCGCCATTTGCCTTCAATGCATCAACTATTTTTACCTTGTGTTCAGGGGATACTCTTGCATAAACTCGTTTTTCCTTAACTAATTCTCTTAATTCTTCATCACTTAGATTATCCAATTCCTTACCCATAATTGCCTGGTCTTCACTATCTGCCATACCCAATTGTTTAGCAATAGCGAAGGCCGTTTCCTTGTAATCTCCTGTAATCATGACAGTATGGATTCCAGCATTTTTACACTTTCTAATTGCTTCCTTTGCTTCCTCCCTTGGTGGGTCAATCATTCCAACAAGGCCTACGAAGATCAAGTCTCTTTCTATATTCTCTGCTGATGTATTCTGTGGCAGACTATCATACAGTCTGAAGCCCATTGCCAACACTCTTAGGGCTTCCCTTGAGAACTTGCTATTTATATCTAATACTTGTGCTTTTAACTCGTCTGTAAAGGGTAGGACTTGACCATTTTGATAGATATAATTGCTCTTATTTATCATTATATCAGGGGCACCTTTGGTAAAAGACACTACCTTATTTGGAACAAAGTTTTCATGGAAGGTGGTCATCATCTTCCTATCAGAATCAAAGGGTATTTCCTCTATTCTTGGATACTTGTTGTTTATTTCTTCCTTTGTCATACCAGCCTTTCCAGCTAAGGTTACCAAAGCTCCTTCTGTTGGGTCTCCTAGCACCCTATAACCATCTTCAGTTTTATCAATCTTTGCATCGTTACAAAGGATTCCTATGGACAATAGAGTATTTGTATTAACAGATTCATTTATATTAAAGATCTGATCATCTACCTTAAACTCTCCCTTTGGTTCATATCCTATTCCTGTAACTTCAATTATTTTTCCATCTGTATAAGCTTTTACAACAGTCATTTCATTTTGGGTTAAGGTTCCAGTCTTATCGGAACAGATATAAGTAGTAGTACCTAAAGTTTCTACTGCTAGAAGCTTTTTAACAATTGCATTTCGCTGAACCATTCTGTTCATACCTAAGGCTAGAACTATTGTTACAATGGCTGGCAGACCTTCAGGTACAGCAGCAACTGCTAAGCTGATGGCTGTCATGAACATTTCCAATACATCTCTACCCTGTAGCAAACCTAAGCCAAATACAGCTGCACATACAAGCAAGGTAATAGTACCTAAGGTTTTACCTAATTGGTTTAACTTTCTTTGTAGAGGAGTTGATTCATCTTCGTAGGTTTGTATCATAGTAGCAATTTTTCCTATTTCAGTGTTATGACCAGTGCCTACAACGACCCCCTTGCCTCTTCCGTAAGAGACGACGGTACTCATATAGGCCATATTAAATCTATCTCCAAGGGATGCATCCTCTGCAAGGACTGCATTAGCATCCTTTTCTACAGGCACTGACTCCCCAGTTAAGGAAGCCTCTTCAATTTTTAAGTTGGAGCTTTCTATCAATCTTAGATCAGCTGGGATTATATCTCCTGTTTCCAGAAGGACTATATCTCCAGGCACTAAAGTATTTGCAGGGGCAACAGTTACATTGCCATCCCTTAGCACCTTTGCATTGGGGGCGGCCATTTTCTTCAAGGCTTCTAGGGCCTTTTCCGCCTTTCCTTCCTGGTAGAGGCCTAATGCTGCATTTACAATTACTATAGCAATGATTACCACCGCATCCACTTTCTCGCCAACAATAAAGGAAACCATACTAGCAGCAATTAGTATTAGGATTAAGAAGTCTTTAAATTGTGCTATCACTTTAGATAGCATACTCTGTTTTACTTCTTCTTTTAACTCATTCGGTCCATATTTTTCTAAACGTTGTTTAGCTTCATTTTCGCTTAATCCCTTTTCTAAGTCTGTATTAAGTTCTGGGATTAAATCTTCTTTGCTTTTTTGAAACCATTCCATTCAATACCACTCCTTTCATAGTCAATACTTATTATTTCATATAAATTTAAAAATACAATTGAAAGTGTAATCTAACATAATATTATGTTTGGGAATATAGCTTATAATTAAAAAACCTTTGTTTAGACACATTAGCCTAAACAAAGGTCTTGCTGCCGAAATAGGCTAGTTAGCCGGGATAATTCCATCCGTCTTGACGACTAACTATATAAGCTACTCCCCTTTGCTGCGAGTATGGTAAAATCTCCATTGTTAATTCTATTGCAATAATTATATATTAAGTAATTTTAAATTTCAACAGTTATTTTAAATATATATTTTGCTTTTCAGCTACAAATGGCTATAAGTTAGCCTAAAACAGGACAAGTAACTATCAAATTTTCTTTGAATACAATAATATAGTACTTCTCTTTTTATTAGTTTTCATATAGACTATGTTATAATATATTATATTATATCTAAAAATTAGTATTGGAGGAATAAAAATGGGGATGAAATACTGCTCCCTATCCAGTGGCAGTAGCGGCAATTGTCAGTATATAGAAACAGATAGTATGAAGATATTAGTAGACGGAGGCCTTAGTGGTAAAAGAATCGAGTATTTACTCTCCTCCATAGATGTATCTATACAGGATATTGATTGTATATTGGTAACCCATGAACACATAGACCATGTTAAAGGTGTAGGAGTTATTTCTAGAAGGTATGATATACCCATACTTGCCAATGAAAAAACCTGGCTGGCTATGAGTAAGTTAATAGGTAATATTGACCATAAGAATATTAAAATAATAGAAACGGATAAGGCTTTTCAACTGAAGGACTTAGGAATATATCCTTTTAGGATATTTCACGATGCAGCTGATCCAGTAGGGTACTGTTTTTACCATAAAAATATCAAGATGAGTATTATGACTGATACTGGTTGGGTAAATGAACAGATGAAAAGCATAATTAAAGACTCTAATCTATATGTAATAGAATCAAATCACGATTTAAAGATGCTTAAAGAAGGAAGATACCCGTGGCATTTAAAAAAGAGGATACTCAGCAACAGAGGACACCTATCAAATCTAGATGCAGGAAAGGTCTTATCAGAGGTACTTAGAGGTAATGGAGAAACAGTTTTATTAGCTCACCTAAGCAAAGAAAACAACATACCATCCCTTGCCTATGAAACAGTACATAGATATATGGAAGAATGTGGGTTAAATGTAAACAAGGATATACAATTGGATTTAACCTATAGGGATAGGGCGACAAGAGTATATGCTTTGTAACGAATTGGAGGGGTTTGTATGTATTATGAGAGACCGCCAAAGAGAAGAGGATTCTTTTCTCACCTTATAGCAGCATTAATTGGAGCGGTTATAGGGGGACTAATCATTTCTTACATTGCACCAAATTATCTCTATGGGAAGCTAATACCAGCACCAAGTATATATCAGCAAAATACTTCTCCTAATACAGTACAAAATATTACTATAACACCAACTGATAATATTCAAGCTGTAGAAGCAGTAGCTAAAAAGGCTATTAGTTCTGTGGTTGGTATAACTTCAGTTCAGGTTCAAAGACAATTCATATGGGAAGAGGAAGTAGAGGGAATAGGATCTGGAGTCATTATAGATTCTAATGGATATATATTAACCAACTCCCATGTAATTGCAGACGGAGCAGCTAAGACCATTAATGTGCTATTTGAAAATGGGGATACACTTCCAGGTAAGGTCTTGTGGAATGATGTTACCTTGGATTTAGCTGTATTGAAGGTAGAAGCTAAGAATCTACCAGAAGCCGAATTAGGGGATTCTGATTCTCTAGAAGTTGGCCAATTGGCAGTTGCCATAGGCAATCCTTTAGGCTTGGATTTTCAAAGAACAGTTACTGCTGGGGTCATTTCAGGGTTAAATCGTTCAATTAAGGTTGATCAGTATAATGTTATGGAAAACCTAATCCAGACAGATGCATCCATAAACCCTGGGAATAGTGGAGGACCTCTACTCAATGACAAGGGTGAGGTAATAGGTATAAATACAGCAAAGGTACAAACTGGAGAAGGATTGGGTTTTGCAATTCCAATAAATTTAACTAAACCAATAATAGAAGAAGTAATAAGTACAGGGAATTTTGAAGTAGTATACATGGGTATTTATGGTTATGAAGTTGAAATATATGAAAGGCAGCTGGGAATAGATTTAGGGGTAGATTCTGGGGTGATTGTTTTAGAAGTTAGTTCTAGATCTCCTGCTTATAAGGCTGGCTTACAGCAATTAGATGTTATTGTAAGCATGGATAACCAGCCTGTGCAAAATATGAATCAGCTTAAGAGGATGCTATATAAGTATAAGCGAGGGGACAAGGCTAAGTTGGTAATTGTAAGAAATGGCTCTAAAAAGGAAGTAGTGATAGAATTTACGGAAACCAACTGATTTCATAACATAGGATTATAATGTGCATACTAATATGGACTTAAAATCAATTAAATTAGCGGAGCTGATAATATGTATGTGGTTTGTAATGAACACTTGGAGGATGCAATTGAAGAGTTCGTGGAAGTCTACGAACAACCACCGGATATATATGAGCTAGATAAAGTTTCTTTTACAGATTGGACTAGTCCTCACAGATGTAATTATTGTGACAAGATGCCTAGATATCTGGTAGTATAGTATGATAATATACTATAATATATAAATTAATTTATGGAGGTAGAAAATGAGATTATTGTTAGTAAATGATGATGGTATACATGCTGAAGGAATACAAAGATTGGCCAAGGAACTTGAAAAGGACTATGAGCTTGTTATTGTAGCACCAGATGATGAAAGGAGCGCTCAAAGCCATGCCCTAACTTTAAGAAAACCATTAGTTGTAAAGGAAGTTGAGCTAGGAGGTATTAAGTCTAAAGCCTATAGCGTTTCAGGTACTCCTGCTGACTGCGTTAGAATAGCTATTGACAAGCTATTACCTGAGCCAGTGGACATGGTTTTATCAGGCATAAATAGAGGCCTAAATGTGGGGATGGACGTCCTATATTCTGGAACCGTATCAGCAGCTATAGAAGCAAATATGTATAATATCCCTTCCATTGCTTTATCAGCTCAGTGGGAAGATGGGAATATTAACTATGATATAACAGTAAAATATGGGAAACTTATTCTTGAAAAACTAAGAGATCAGCTGCTAAACAACAATATGATAATTAGTGTCAACACACCCTTGCTTAAGGATGATCAAGTAAAGGGTATTAAGGTTTGTAAGATAGGTGGAGTAGTTTATGACTACTACATTATGGAGGATGGTAAAATTAAAGGAGAATCAGTACTGAAGGCGGATGGAAGAATGAGGGATATTGATGAAGAGGATACTGATAGATACTATATTTCTCAAGGATATGTTACTATAACTCCTTTACAATACAATTTGACTAACTTTAAGCTTATAGATAAGGTTCAAGATTGGATTTAGAAAGTAAGTGGTCATGCTATGAATATAAATATAATAGCTGTAGGCAAGATCAAAGAAAAATATATACAGATGGGAATTGATGAGTTTAAGAAGAGGCTGTCAAGATACTGTACTTTGAATATCTATGAAGTAAGTGATGAAAAGGCTCCTGAAAATCTGTCAGATAAGGAAATGGAAATAGTCAAGCAAAAAGAGGGGGATAGAATACTTAGCAAGATCCCCCTAAATTCTTATGTAATAGCATTAGCAATAAAGGGAAAGAGCTTATCATCAGAGGAACTATCAGAGAAGATACAGTCCCTTATGATAGATGGCATAAACAATATTACCTTTATAATTGGAGGTTCCCTAGGCCTTTCAAAGGAAGTATTAAACAAGAGCCACTTTAAGCTATCCTTTTCCAAGATGACCTTCCCTCATCAGCTGATGAGGCTGATATTGCTAGAGCAGATTTATAGGGGATTTAAGATTATGAAAGGTGAACCCTATCATAAGTAGGTTTCTTTATTTATGGAGGTCATTTAATGCAAAAAGTATATGAGAGTGAAAGACTAATTTTAAAGATATTGGACAAGTCCTACGCACAGATGGTTTTGGATTATTATTTAAGAAACAAGTCGTTTTTAGAAGAGTGGGAGCCAGTAAAAAGTAAAGAATTTTATACAAGACAATATCAGGAGGAGTTATTAGATAAGGAGCTTTCTAATATTATTAGTAAGAGGTCTTTCAGGCTATGGATTTTCAAAAAGGAAGATAGTAGTAAAATTATAGGTTCTGTTGGTTTTAGCAACATTGTATGGGGAGCATTTTTATCTTGTCATCTTGGTTATAAGCTGGATAAAGATGAAATTAATAAAGGTTATATGACCGAGGCAGTTCAAAAAGGAATTGAAATTATGTTTAATGAATTTGGATTACATAGAATTGAGGCCAATATTATGCCTAAAAATAAACCTTCCTTAAGGGTAGTTGAGAAGCTAGGATTCTATAAAGAAGGGCTAGCATATAAATATTTAAAAATAAATGGTAAATGGGAAGACCACATACATATGGTTTTGTTAAATGAAAAGATCAACTAAAATTCAAATATAAAAAATCTATAATCTTCTTATTGAAAGGAGAATTATAAAAAAGCTTGACATAATATGAATATGCCAAGCTTTTTGTTTTATTATATTCAATTTGATATATCTATTACTAAATAAGTTTTGTGGGCAGAATTGACTCAGCGAACCTTAACATAAATAGTACTTTAACCAAAATATATAGCAATAGATTTGACCTTATCTTAAAATAGATAAGGTCTTCCTAAATATAACTTATATTTATAAGTTTCTCAACACTGTAATAAAGCCATCTAATATTTCATGGCTTATTTTAAAGCCTTTATTTAGGTAGAAATTTAATGCATTATCATTCCCGTTAGATACAAATATGAATATATCATCTATTGACTCAAATGAGTTTAGCCACTCCATGCTTTTTGTGAACAAAGTTGTACCGATACCTAAGTTACGATAACCTTCCTTTATGTAGAACTGGGACAGACAGCCTACATCATCATGCTTAACAGAATGGAAATCAAAGAAGTCAACAGGCTTCAAGGTAGCGAACCCTCCAGAATAGGTGTATTTAGAACTAATATTACTATATGCATATCCAATTATTTCTACATTATCTTTAGCTACTATTATCAGGTTAGCCTTAGAACTATTAATAGATGGTATCATTCTGGTTTCAAAGCACATGTTATCAAACCACTCAGGATGAATATAGGCTACAGATTTTTGATAGGCCATTAACTCATTACATAAATCTTTAATGCAGTGGATTTGATCTTCAGGGAGTATTTCATAATGTATACTCATATGGACCTTCCTTTCTTGTAAATTTTAAATATGATATACAATATCTACAAGATTTGATATGATTATAGCAGATGTAATTAATATAACAAGTACGCAGATTTTTCTGCTTAAGTAAGTTTAAACTGAGTATTGGAGTGATATGATGAGTAACAAGGCCCTATATAATAATAGACTTAATGACTGTCCATTAACTTTTACACTAAATATTATAGGAGGAAAATGGAGGCTACCTATAATCTGGTTATTACATAAAAATAAAACTATGAGATATAATGAGTTGAAAAGATCTATTGATGGCATTACTAATATGATGTTGACTCAATCATTAAGAGAATTAGAAGCATATGACATTATAAAAAGAGAGCAATTTATGGAAGTGCCACCTAGAGTTGAGTATTCCCTTACTGATAATGGACATGACCTTGTTTCAGCCCTTAAAGTACTTGCAAACTGGGGCAGTAAGATGAAAAATATTTTAGTTGAAAGTAAATAAAAATAGGGGAGGCAAAATTATATTAAACTAGGTTAATAAAATTAAAGGATTTTAGTTATTGAGCTTTATACTGAAGATGGTAAAAGAGTGTTGGAATTGGGTATACTTCCTTAAAAATAATACAAGGGGGTTGAGCAGTGGATAATCATAAGATATATAAGATGAGTTTTGCAAAAGTCTATCCCCACTATGTGGCTAAGGCAGAGAAAAAAGGCCGTACAAAGGCGGAAGTGGATGAGATAATCCGTTGGTTGACAGGATATAGCCAGGAAGAACTAGAAGCCCAACTGGAAAAACAGACGGATTTTGAGACCTTTTTTGCCCAAGCTCCTCAATTGAATCCTTCCCGTTCCTTGATCAAAGGTGTGGTCTGCGGTGTCAGAGTAGAATCCATTGAAGAACCAACCATGAGGGAAATTCGATATTTAGATAAACTAATTCATGAATTAGCTAAAGGAAAAGCAATGGAAAAGATTTTGCGAAAAGAATAATGATAAAAAAACACTGGTTCTATAAAGGCACTGTAGTATCAGTGTTTTTTATTGAATAGTAAGTATTAAATATTTATCCTGGAGGTAGAGCTATGCTGGAAAATGAATGGAGTGTAGCGGGACTGATAATGTCCATAATGTTTTTCATCTTTGGGCTTATATTTGCAATTATGAAGGAAAAAGGAGCCAGCTTAATTGCAGGATATAATTTCAAGTCCAAGGAAGAACGAAAGAAATATGATGAAAAACAAATGAGTAAAGATATGAGAAACTTGTTTTTTATCAGCAGTTTAATATTTTTAGTAGGAATGATTGCTACTTATATCCTAGGCAAAATAGGTTTTTGGATTTCTTTTATAGTATGGCTTATATACTTCTTCAGAGACTTTCATATTGATGATGAAAAAGCATTTGGAAAGTATAGAAAGAAAGAATAAGATTAATAACAAAATGAATAAGAAGTTATGCTTGGTAGTATTCATATCCATTAAGTCATAGCTGATTCTTGTTACATATGCAATTAACTTATTATAAATTAGAACTAAATAGTGAAATATATGAGTAGGATTATATGCCCAAAATATATTTTATTAAGAAAGAGGTAGGTATCATGTATGAATACAAATTTGTTAAGGTAAGATTTAGAGGATTGAAATTGGAGCCAGAGGAAGATTATGAAGCTTTGGTAAATAAGTATGCCAAAGAAGGATGGAGATTAATACAAATACTTACCCCTCCAACAGTTGGCTATGGAATCATAGGTTATTATGAATTTGTATTTGAGAGACAGATTTAGAAGTGTTTTATTATTAATATAGACTTTGTACAAATTTTTATTATCAAGATTTGGATAAGCCTCATATTATGTATTGAGAAAAGACCTCTCAATATCATAATCAAGGAGGTGAATCCATGAGTGATATAAGAAATATGCTTCATCCTGATCTTAACGAAGAAATAGCAGTTGAATACAAAGACAAAGGTCCAAGTCACAAGGACAGATGCCAAAAGAAGAGAGATGTAATTTTAGAATGTGGCATTAGACCAGCAGATGCATTTTTTGAAATTGATGATGGTAGAGTGGAACAAGGACAAGCGTTTGTTTTGGACCGCTTGAGGATAGATGTTAGCTGTTTAAAAAAGCCCGTTGTTAAAATAGAGTTTTCAAGTCTTATTGTATTTGAAGCAGAAGATGAAAAAGGTGACGAACATGAAGTAGAAGTTGATCTATTATTTAAATTGATCAGAGTAAGCAATGGAGAAAGAGAAGTAGTTCAAAGCTGGAGATATTTATATGAAATTGATATTGAGAACAATATTGATGAGCTAGAGGTAGAAATGAGCCAGCCATTTACAGTGACCTTCTGCGATAAGCCAAGATCAGATGAATTAGAATATATTATGGTAGTAGAGGGTATTGATTTTGAAGGAGAATTTGATGCACTAAGAGTAGTCAAGCCTGATTTAAGTGCTATTGCACAAGGTCAGTGCTAAAGATGTAATAACAAAACCTAGGCACATAGGAGTTTATCTCTTATGTGCCTATATTATATGCTATAATTATATATTATTAAGTATTTACAAAGTAAAATAAACTAACTTTATCAAAAGAGGAGATAGTATGGAGTTTAGAAGAGCTGTAAAATCAGATATAGATAGAATAATGAATATTATTAAGCAGGCACAAGATTATTTTAAAGAACAAGGAATTAATCAGTGGCAGAACAACTATCCCAACCCAGATACAATAAATAAGGACATTGAAAAGGGATATGGATATGTCCTGCTGAAAGAAGGAGAGATTGTTGGAACTGTAGCAGTTTCCTTTGATGGAGAAAGGACCTATGACAGGATCTATGATGGAAAGTGGATTGGCAATATTGATTATGCAGTTATTCATAGGATGGCCATTGATAGCAACTTGAGGGGGCAAGGCCTAGCTTCAGTAATTATTGACAACATAGAAAGGATGTGCTTAGCTAAGGATATACACAGCATTAGAATAGACACCCATGAAGACAATAAATCTATGCAGAGGCTTATTGAGAAGAATGGTTTTAAGTATTGTGGAATTATTTATTTAGATGATAATAGCAAAAGATTGGCTTATGAAAAGCTAATATAGGGTTAGAAAGCTTTATCAATTATTTAATAAATAAATTATAGTATAGGAGATGAAAAATTGCATGCAAAACTTAAAATTATAATTTCCATGGCCATATTTGGTACAGTTAGCATTTTCGTAAGGAAAATTTCTCTTTCATCAGGAGAAATTGCTCTATCTAGAGCAGTTATAGCTACAATAGTTATTCTAGTCTACAAGGCCTTATTAAGAAAAGGGCTTTCCATATCTGATATAAAAAAGGACATACCCATACTTTTTATATCAGGTGTAGCATTAGGCTTTAACTGGATTTTACTTTTTCAAGCCTATAAGTATACATCAGTATCCATAGCTACATTGAGTTATTATTTTGCGCCTGTTATTGTAATGGTACTAAGCCCTATTTTGTTTAAGGAAAAGATGACAGTTAAGCAAATAATATGTTTTGTCATGTCAACCATAGGCTTAACAATGGTAATTGGAATTGGTGGATTGGATAAGTCTTCTGCAAATCTAATTGGAATAGGTTTTGGTCTTGGGGCAGCAGTTCTTTATGCAACTGTGGTACTCCTAAATAAGTTTGTTAGAAATGTTACTGGAATTGATAAAACCTTGATTCAATTCTTGGCAGCTATAATTGTTCTTATACCCTATGTACTTGCAACAACTGGTGTATATATAGGGAGTTTGGACATCATTGGAATAATAAGTGTTTTGATACTTGGCATTGTTCACACAGGTATATGTTACTGTATGTATTTCTCATCCCTTAAGGATTTGAAAGGTCAAGAAGCCTCAATATTAAGCTATATTGATCCTCTTGTTGCAATAATTCTTTCAGTAACTATATTAAATGAACCAATAAGCTTTATGCAATTAATAGGCGGGATGTTGATTTTAGGCTTTACCTTATTAAATGAAATTGAAATTAAATTTTAATCAGCATCAGTTTTCTTTTATTGCAGAATAGCTTAGAGCATATAAGTAAAATGATTAACCATTATTTTTTCTAAATGAGGTGAGGGGCTTATGAATACAAAGTATACGGATATTAATTCTAAGTGTATTGACAAGTGGGTAGAAGAAGGCTGGGAGTGGGGCCAACCTATTAGTCATGAAGTTTTTGAAAGGGCAAAGAATAATGATTGGTATGTACTATTGACACCTACAAAACCTGTGCCAAAAGATTGGTTTTGTCAGATGAAGGATGTAGAGGTGTTGGGATTGGCATCTGGGGGAGGTCAGCAGATGCCAATATTTGCAGCCTTAGGTGCAAAGTGTACGGTAATGGATTATTCAGATAAACAGTTGTTAAGGGAGAAAGAAGTTGCTGAAAGGGAAAACTATGATATTAATATTGTTAAAGCAGATATGACAAAGCCATTTCCTTTTGAAGATGAATCCTTTGACCTGATTTTTCATCCAGTTTCTAATTGTTATATAGAGGATGTTTATCACGTTTGGAAGGAATGCTACAGGGTACTTAAAAAAGGAGGAATCCTATTAGCTGGGTTTGATAATAGTATTAATTATGCTTTTGATGATGAGGAAAAAAACTTGTGCCGTAAACTGCCTTATAATCCACTGAAGGATAAAAAACTATATGAAGAATCAATAAAAAACAATTGGGGAATCCAGTTTTCTCATACCATAGAAGAGCAAATTGGAGGGCAGTTAAAGGCAGGATTTATACTTACAGATATATACCAAGATACAAATGGTGTAGGCAGGCTTCATGAATTCAATGTCCCAACCTTTTACGCCACAAGAGCAATTAAAAAATAGTAAAGCATTAGCAATTAATATTAACTATATAATGAGGAGTATAACTATTTTCATTTTTTATATGTTATTTGCAGGAACCTTTCATGGTTCCTATTTTTATTGATTCTCTAGCATCAAAAAATATCTTATAAATAATTATCGAAAAACAATAAATAATTATTGAAATACATAACGTAATGTATTAGTATATATTTAAGGAGGTGGTAGTATGAAGCAACTGGAGCTGACAAGATGGTTGAAGTTAATAATAGTTTTTGCAGCTCTTATCGGTTTGTTCTTGTGCTTTGTTTTTGTTCCTGTCTTTGGTATACAAGTTGTAGAAGAATATCCAGAACTAAGCTATATGTTTTGGCCTTGCTTGATTTATATTTGGGCTACTGCAGTTCCATTTTATATAGCACTTTATAAAGTATGGCAAATAGTTAAAGAAATCTCCAAGGATAATTCTTTCTGTTTAAAGAATGCTATGGCTTTAAGATCTATAGGAATACTAGCTTTACTAGATAGTTTCCTGTATTTTGTTGGAATGATTATATTGTCAAGCTTAAACATATTACAACCTACTATAGGCTTGGCTATGTTGATCATTGTTTTTATTGGTATTGCCATTGGAATTGTTTCTTTTACACTTTCTCGCCTTGTTAGGAAAGCAAGTGATATAAAAGAAGAAAATGATTTAACCATATGAGGTGTTAAAAATGCCGATTATAGTGAATTTGGATGTTATGTTAGCAAAAAGAAAAATGAGTGTAACTGAATTATCAGAGCGAGTAGGTATTACCATGTCCAATATATCTATATTAAAAAATGGAAAGGCAAAGGCAATTCGTTTTTCCACTTTGGAGAAGATATGTGAAGTTTTAGATTGCCAACCAGGGGACATTTTGGAATATTCAAAGGAAGAGAAATTGTAATATAGCTGGTAAATTTATTGTAGATCTGATAAGCTCTTAATTAAGTAATAGGTATTATTATAAAAATATAGGTGATATATGATGAACTACAAACATACTAGTGACTGTATGATATGCGGTCGAGAATTAATATATTTTGAAGAATATAAGGAAGTAGAATGCTTATACTGCCATAACAAATTCAAAGCAAATGTAACCTGTTTGGATGGGCATTATGTTTGCGATGGCTGCCATTCAATGGATGCTATTGGACTAATAGAAAAGTACTGTCAAGAAACAGATAAGACAAATCCCATTAAGATGGCCATAGAGTTAATGAAAAATCCATCCATCAACATGCATGGACCAGAGCATCATTTTCTTGTACCGGCTGTCCTTATAGCCTCATACTATAATGCATTGGATAAAAAGGATGAGAAAAAAAGAAAACTAGCAGTTGCCAAGACTAGAGCCAAGGATATAAAAGGTGGTTTCTGTGGATTTTATGGTAACTGTGGAGCGGCAGTGGGTACTGGAATCTATGTGAGTATCATTACAGGTGCAAGTCCATTAACCAAAGATAGCTGGGGTCTTGCAAATCTAATGACAGGTACTGCTTTAATAGCATTAGCTAAGATAGGTGGTCCTAGATGCTGCAAAAGAAATTCTTTTACTGCCATAAAGGAGGCAGCTAAATTTACAAAAGAGCATTTTAATATAAAGCTTTATGATTATGATGACTATAGCCCTACTTGTAATTTTAGGTTGAAAAATAGAGAGTGTATAAAAGAGCAGTGTCCATATTATTCAAAATTGAAAGGTAATTAATAGATTGATATAAAAAGTCTGGGAATCAATTTCATTATAGAAGCTGGTTCCCAGACTTTCGTTTGTTACTTAACTAACCAATATAATTAGCAAATACTGATATGAATATCATACTGGATAGGAACAATGACAGCCAAGTAACTCCACCTAAGATTATTGGTTTAAGACCATCGGTAAACAAACTCTTAAATCTAACCTTGAATCCTACTCCAGCCAAAGCAGTAGTAATGAAGAATTTAGAAGCCTTTTTAAAGAAGGTTCCTGCCCAACTGATTCCATCAAATAAACCAATAGTGTTTAGTATAGCCATTAACAAGAACACAAGTATAAACTTAGGAAATTTCTTTATAATGGTTTCCATTATAGATGGAGATGTGCTTTCACTGGATCCACTTCCGTTAGCTTCAGCTTGTTTTCTTGCTGTCATAATAGCTCCTATAACTACAATCACAACCAACAATATTGTTCTAGCAAGTTTTATTGTAATGGCTATGTTTGAATCAATACCACTTAAAATACTATATGTAGATTCAGCAGCAGTAACACTTGAAGTATCATTAATACTGGTACCCGCCAAAAATCCAAATTGATTGTTGGTTAAATTTAAGGCAGTTGCCAAATATGGGTAGCTTAAAGCTGCTAATAGATCGAATAAGAATATAGATGTCATTGCATAGGCTATTTCATCTTCCTTTGCACCTATGACAGAGGACATTGTTGCAATTGCAGTACCACCACAAATAGCAGTACCACTGGCTACCAAGGCCGATGTGTTTTGAGTTACTTCTAGTTTTTTACCTACAGCATATGATACTAGAAAAGCCACAACTATATTAAATAGTAGTAAGGGCATAGCCTTTGCACCAAGGCCTAGTATTTGATTGAAGCTAAGGGTTGCACCAGTTAATACAATACCCAGGTTTAAGAATTTTTTACCTGTCCAAGAAGTTCCAGCCTTAAATTCGCTGCTTATAGATGGTATGGTATTGACTATGATCATACCAATTATCAAGCCTAGCATAGGGCCACCAATTATACTCTGAACTTCACCTAAAAAGGTAGCTACTACAGCGATACCAATGCAAACAATAATAGCTAGTAGTTTTTTGTTGTTCATGGTAATTTCTCCTTTCTAAAAAGATGAAGACAAATAGTTAGATAATTAAAAAAATAACAATCCTTTGCTAAAAAATATCCCCCAAAGGAAGGCCTATAGAGAGCCTTCCTCTGGATGGATAAAGTTACAAACTAGCAGGTAGCGCCACCAGTTAAATGAAGTTCTGCTTCAAGTATTTCTTCCTTTCTTTCAAGGATTTCATTGGATAATAATTCTTTTTCTAGATTTTCAAATCCATATCTGATAACGAAATCTGCTACACGTTCACCAGTGTGACCTTTTTCTCTATATAGTAGAATCACCTTTTCAATCATTTCAAATACTTCTTCTTTAGTCTTAAATAACTTATTTATAGCTATGGCTTCGTGTTTACGTTTACCCCACATTCCACCAACAGCTATTTGATAACCATGTTCTCCATCTGGAATAGCATCGAAGTTACATGCTCCAACACATTTTCCACAGTTATTACATTTATCACTGATCTCTAGTACACCATCTACAACCTTTGCAGCGCCTACAGGACATACTTCTTCTACGCTACATTTCTTACATCCCATACAAAGGTCTTTATCATAGTTTGGTACCATTTGGCCAGTTATAGCTAGGTCATTTGTCGTTGGTTTCATACAGCTGTTTGGACATCCACCTACAGCAATTTTAAATTTATGTGGTAGTCTAACTGTACTCCAGCCCTTATAGAATTCTTCATGTATTTCTTCTGATAGGGCAAAAGTGTCAATTAGACCATGATGACAAACAGAACCTTTGCAAGCTACTACTGGACGTACTTTAGATCCAGTTCCACCAGTTTCTAGACCTTCTTCAGCTATGAACTCTCTGAATTCTTCAATTTTTTCAAAGGGTATACCAGGTACTTCTATTGTCAATCTGCTAGTAAATGTTACATCTCCATTTCCAAACTTCTCTGCAGCTTCTGCTATCTTCTTTTGTTGAGCTGCTGTAATTTTTCCATTTACAGTGATAATTCTACCTGAGAAATTATCTGTACCCTTGTTTCTTAAGAAACCTATTGCCTTTACATTTTTCTCCTGCTCTGGAGTAACCTTTAAACTTGCCATAATTATTTTCCCTCCTAATTGTTAAAAGTAATTTATATGAAACTTATAGTTTATGCCTCTACTTCTACTTCAGTAAAAATACGGCCACCTTCAAGTACTAATGTATTTGTATATCCAAAATTTCTTAAGCGTTGTTGTAACATATATGCTCTTTTACCCTTGTCGCATACTAAAAGAAGCTTTTCACCTTTATCAATTTCAGGTAATTCCCCATGGACCTTTGCAATGTCTACATAAGGTGCTCCCTTAATAGATGGTGCAAGGGAAGCATCTATGATCTTGTATCCTTCTGCCTTGCCTTGAGCATATTCTCTTGGTGTAATAGAAACAAGGTTTCCATCTATTTTGTTTAATAGGGCATTTACAGCAACTGCAAAAGGATGTATAGCTGTTGAGAAGGGTGGAGCGTAAGCATAATCAAGATTTTGAATGTCATCTAATTTAGCATCTAGTCCAATTGCCATAACAGCCATATCCACTACCTTGTCCACATTACCTTGTCCAACTACTTGTAAGCCTAATAGCTTCTTAGTGCTCTTGTCTGCAATCAACTTTATAATGAAAGGAGCAGAATCAGGATAATAATGGGCTTTGTCATCTGCTGTGATAGTAACAGTTACTACATCGTAGCCTTCCTTTCTAGCTGCCTCTTCTGTTAAACCAGTTTTACCAGCATTAATTCCAGGTAACTTAACTACTGCAGTTCCAGTAGCACCTTCGTAGGTTAAACTTTCTCCATTAATGTTTTGAGCTAGGATTCTTCCTTCAATATTTGCAGTTGATCCCATTGGAGCATAAGCGCCTTTTCCTGTAATCAGGTTTGTTACAAATGCACAGTCACCAACTGCATATATATCTTCAATATTGGTTTCTAATTTTTTATTTACTTGGACAGCTCCCTTTGGAGTTAACTCAATCCCACTATCAGCTAGGAAGCCCGTATTTGGACGGATACCTATTGATAAAACTACTGCATCTGCCTTCATTGTACGCTTATTAGTTTTAACCTTTTCTACCTTGCCATCACCGATTATGGCTTCTAAACCGGTTTCGGTAAACACTACAATACCTTCATCTGCTAAGCGATCTTCAACATAGTTTGCTATTTCTGGTTCAAAGCCTGGAAGAATTTGATCTGCCATATCAATTACACATACATTTAGTCCTTGAGCTTTCAAGTTTTCAGCAATTTCTAATCCGATAAATCCACCACCAACTACTACAACACGCTTTATTTCACCAGATTCTACTGCTTTGCGCAACTGGATAGCGTGTTCTGGTGTTCTCATAAAGTATACTCCCTCTAAATCAATCCCCTCAATTGGAGGTTTGATTGGGTCAGCACCTGTTGCGATAACCAATTTATCATAGGAATATGTAGAAGTTTCATTTGTTTTTAGATCCAATGCTTCAACAGTTTTTTCTTCAGGATTAACCTTAGTTACTTCTACCTCTGTTAGCACTTCAACACCTGTTAGTTTAGAAAACTTTTCTGGTGTATTAACAATTAAATCCTCTTCTTTTTCAATCACATTTCCTACATAATAGGGTAAGCCACATCCAGCATAGGATATATCTTTGCCTTTTGTTAGCAGTTTTACATTGTGGTTATAATTATCACGTTTTAATTTAGCAGCAACCTTAGTACCAGCCGCTACACCTCCTATGATAAGAATATTCATATACTCACTCCTTTGAAAATTTATTAACGATCTAGCCATGAATAATATACCACTTGTGCAAAAATTAATAAAATGGTAAAATTTTATAAACTTCATAGGTAAAACCTATAATGTTATATAGGGGAGGCAAAAAGAGGAGGTAGGATATGACTATTAGACATCTGAGAATATTTATAGAAGTAGCCAAAAGTGGAAACATGAGCAAGGCAGCAGAAAGGCTTTATATTTCTCAACCTACGGCTAGTCAAGCAATTAAAGAATTAGAAGAGTATTATGGAGTATTGTTATTTGAGCGGCTCAATAGGAGGCTATACATTACAGAAGCTGGAAAGAAGCTATTCTTTTATGCCAAAAAGGTGGTAAAAGAATTTGATGATCTAGAGGAAAGAATGGCTAATATAAATAAGGTAGAGGGGATAAAGATAGGGGCTACAATTTCAGTGGGAGACTGTATCTTAGGTGATATAATAAGTAGACTAAAAGATGTAAATCCTAAAGCAGAGATCTATTCTTATGTGGGAAACACTGAGACTATAGAGAATAAACTGCTAAATAATCAGCTAGATATTGCCATAGTAGAAGGTAAGGTGAAAAGCCCCGATTTAATTGTAAGGCCTGAATTAGAAGATTATTTGGTTTTAATCTGCAGCAGTAATCATCCTTTTGCCCAAAAAAAGACTATAGAATTAGAAGAGCTGGCTAACGAGAAGTTTGCCATGAGGGAAAAGGGTAGTGGAACTAGAGAGCTATTTGAGGAATATATGCAAAAGAAGGAAATACCTATAAAGGTAGTCTTTGAAGGGAATACTCCAGCAGCTATTAAACAGGAGGTTATAATAAACAATTGTTTAGCAGCTATTTCCATCTGTTTGGTAGAAGAAGAAGCCAATAATTCAACTATCCATATTATAGAAAGCGAAAAGAAATCTTGGAATAGATACTTCAGCATAGTGTATCATAAGGATAAAGTATTAAGTGATCTTATGAAGAGTTTAATAAAGATAACAAAAAACTATCAACATATTCCTAAAATAATAAATAAGAAGCCAGGAGTTTTAATGGGTTAGAATATAATAATGATTATAGGTTTTTCCTATAACAACCACCTATAATCGTTATTATATTTTTTTATTATTATTTAAATTAAAAAAGTGTTATTGTAGATATGTAAAAGTTCAAAAATTAACAATCAAGCATATCTGTTGGGTGAACAACAAGCCAAAAGTAAGAGGTTCATGACATAGGAATTTTGGCGAAAGGAGATATTATGAAAAAAGGCATTATAGTTGCTAGCTTTGGAACCACCCATGAAGAAACAAGAAAGCTGTGTATAGAAAGCATTGAAAATAGAGTTAGAAGAGAGCATAAGGATTCCATGGTATTAAGGACCTTTACATCCCAGATTATTATCGATAGGTTAAAAAAAAGAGAAAACTACCCTATATACAACCTAACACAAGCACTGGAAAAGATGAAGGATCAGAGAATACACAAGGTATACATCCAACCCCTTTATATATTGCCTGGTAAGGAATACAAAAAATTAGCAAAACAAGCCCGGGAATTCTCTAAAGAAAATACCCATATAAATGTTCAAATAAGCAAACCACTGCTAGTCGACCATGAAGATTTTGATAAAGTGGTAGAAGGATTAAGCTTTGTAAGAGAAAAAACTGAAGAAGGAATCCTATTTATGGCTCATGGTTCTGATTTTGTTACTGATAAATCTTATGAAGTACTGGAAAACAGATTTAAAGAAAAGGGCCATAAAAATATATTTATAGCTACATTAAAAGGCAAAAAAACCGTAGATCATATAATTCCATTATTGAAGAATCAAGATATAAAAAAGGTTCAGCTAATGCCCTTTATGCTAGTAGCAGGAAGACATGCTATTAGGGATATGATATCTGGGGAAAATTCCTGGAAAGGGAAACTATTATCAGCAGGAATCAAGGTAGAGGAGAGTCTAAAGGGGTTAGGAGAAATAGAGGGCATTCAAGATATATATATGAGTCATTTAAGGGAAATAATTTGTTCTCACTAATGGAAAAATAAGGTCATCCTGGGAGGTATTACATGTTCTGTCCAATAATGGTGGATATATCCAATAAAAAAGTACTAATTGTAGGTGGGGGCAAAATAGCTTATAGAAAAGCAAAAAGCTTCTTAAAGTATCAAGCTAGTGTTCTTGTGGTTAGTCCCCAATTTATATATAGATTTTACGAGTTGAAAAAGAAATACAGACAGCAGCTAACTTTAATAGAAGATACCTATGATCCAAAATATATAGATGGTTCTTTCTTAGTAGTAGGAGCTACCTCTTCAAGAAAGGTAAATGAGCAAATTGCCCTAGACAGTCATAGGTTAAATATACTATGCAATATAGTAGATAGGAAAGAAGAATCCAATTTTATATCCCCAGGGGTAGTGGATAAGGATGGATTGGTAATATCCATCTCAACTATGGGTAAATTTCCTTATCTAACAAGAAAGATAAAAGAAGATATAGAGCATAGGTATTCAAAGTTTGATAAGGAGTACTTGGATTTATTAGAAAAGCTTAGAGAAATAGTCCTATTAAAATATAAGGAAAAAAGTCATGAGCTATTTGATCATTGTATAGATATGAATAAGTATGAATTAAAAGAATTCCTTATGGAATTAAAAAATGAAAATGTCTATAAGGGGGCATAAAATGAAGATTGTAGTGGGTACAAGAGGTAGTAACTTAGCATTAACACAGACTAATATGGTCATTCAGATGATAAAAGATAAATGTCCTGATATAGAGTTTGAAGTTAAGATCATAAAAACAAAGGGAGATATTATTAAGGATGTAGCCATAGATAAAATAGGCGGCAAGGAAATATTTGTTAAGGAAATAGAGAGGGAACTACTTGAAGGTACCATTGACATGGCAGTACATAGCATGAAGGATATGCCTGGGAAACTGCCTAAGGGCCTTAAGCTGTCATCTACTCCTGCCAGGGAGGACCATAGAGATGTATTAGTATGTAGAGAAGGCATAAGGAGTTTAGATGAGCTACCTAAGGGAGCTAGAATAGGCACCGGAAGCAAAAGACGAAAGTATCAAATATTAAAATACAGACCAGATCTAGACATAGTTCCCATAAGGGGAAATGTAGAAACTAGGATAAAGAGAATAGAGGAAGAAAATCTAGATGGTGTAATTTTGGCAGCGGCAGGTATTAAGAGATTAGGCTTAAATTTAGGTAGTAGGATACTTTATCTGGATAGGGATATAATTCTGCCATCACCTACCCAAGGAATCCTAGCTATTGAAATTCGAGAGCAGGATAAAAGGATGGACAGTATCTTGGCCCACATATCCCATAAGGAGACGGAAATACAGGCTGTAGTGGAGAGGGCCTTTTTAACTGGAGTAGGTGGAAGCTGTACTGTGCCAGTTGGGGCCTACTGTCAGGTACTAGAAGACAAAATCCTCCTAGAAGGCCTTTTAGGTTCAGAAGATGGAGATATTCTGATAAGAAGATCTATAACAGAAGATATTAAGGCATACGAAAAAGCAGGATATAAATTAGCGGAGATGCTAATGAAGGAGATGGAGAGAATATGATAGGAATGGTTTATTTAGTAGGAGCTGGACCAGGAGATCCAGAACTAATAACTTTAAAGGGAATGGAATGTATAAGGAATGCAGATGTAATAGTATATGATAGATTAGTAAATCCTATCTTATTAGAGGAGAGAAAGGATAACTGTAAACTAATATATGTAGGGAAATGCCCAAAACATCATGTAAAGCCCCAAGAGGAAATAAATGAAATCCTATTTCAAGAAGCAAAAGCAGGCAATAATGTGGTAAGACTAAAGGGTGGAGACCCCTATGTATTTGGTAGGGGTGGTGAAGAGGGAGAGTATCTTTACAGTAGGAATATCCCCTTTGAAGTTGTTCCAGGCATAACCTCTGCTATTGGTGGACTTGCCTATGCGGGAATCCCTATTACCCATAGAAGCATATCCAGATCCTTCCATGTAATTACAGGCCATTTGAAGAATCAAGATGAGGATTTGGACTGGGAGACTCTAGCATCTATAGATGGAACAATGGTGTTTTTAATGGGGGTTTCCAATCTAAGAATGATTTCTCAAAACTTAATCAATAATGGGAAGGACCCAAATACCCCGGTAGCAATTGTCAATTGGGCTACTACTTCAAATCAGAAAACAATAGAAGGGACTCTTTCCGATATATACCAGATAGCCTTAAAGGAGAATATTAAATCACCCAGCTTAATAGTTATAGGGGATGTGGTTAATTTCAAGACAAGTTTGGATTTCTACAGCAAAAAGCCCTTGTTAGGGAAGAATATAGTGATAACCAGAGGAACAACTCAAAGATCAGATACAATAAACAAGCTAAGAAAACTAGGGGCAAATGCTATATCCATGCCAACTATTGAAATCAAGGAGATAAAGCCTAACAATGAATTAGATGAAGCCATCAAAAATATTGATAAGTACACTTATTTAGTGTTTACCAGCATAAATGGAGTAAATATTTTTTTCAAGAGAATTCTTGAGTTAGGCTGTGATTTAAGAAGGCTAGCTAATGTGAAGGTAGCTGCCATTGGATCCAGCACAGCAAAGACCATTAAGGAATATGGCATAAATGTAGACTTTATGCCAAAGGAATATGTAGGTGAAAGTCTGGTAGAAGAATTAAAGTCTAGAGTATCTGAAACAGATAGAATACTAATTCCAAGAGCCAAAGCTGGAAGGCCCTTTATAGTAGCAGAGTTGTCTAAGATCTGTAAGGTAGATGAAGTAAAGACCTATGAAACCATAACATCAAGAGAGGATAACCAATATATTATAGACAGCTTAAAGGAACTGGATTCCTATTATATACTGTTTTCCAGCCCTTCAACCTTTACAAATTTCAAGAAAATAGCAGGTCAAGATGCAGAGGATATTTTGAAAAAGAGCAAGATAATATCCATAGGACCTGTAACTTCTAAAACCATACAAGAACAAGGACATCCTATATATAAACAGGCTAGGGAATATAATTTTGACGGGATAGTAGAAATATTATTAGAGGAGTGATATTTTGATAAACATAAATAGGACAAGGAGACTTAGGAAAAATTCTGCAATAAGGGCTATGGTAAGAGAGACAAGTATATCCTTGGATGATTTTATATATCCCCTATTTGTTGTAGAAGGAGAAGGAATAAAGAGAGAAATTGAGTCCATGAAGGGCAACTATCATTTTTCAGTGGACATGCTAGTAAAGGAAGTGGAGGAATTATTAGCCTTAGGAATAAAGTCTGTGTTATTGTTTGGCATACCTGGTGAAAAAGATGAGGTGGGAAGCGCTGCTTTTTCAGACCAGGGAATCATACAGAAGGCAGTAAGAGCAATTAAAGAGCATCATCCTGAAATGTATGTGATTACAGACCTCTGTATGTGTGAATATACCTGTCATGGTCATTGTGGAATACTCACTGATGATAAGGATGTGGATAATGATAAAACCTTGGAGTATTTAGGCAAAATTGCTGTTAGCCACGCAAAGGCAGGAGCAGATATGATAGCTCCATCAGATATGATGGATGGAAGGGTTAAATATATAAGAGAAGAGCTAGACAAAGAAGGCTTTGTAAATACACCCATTATGTCTTACAGTGCTAAATATGCTTCAAATTATTATGGTCCTTTTAGGGATGCTGCTGATTCAGCTCCAGCTTTTGGAGATAGGAAGACCTATCAAATGGACCCAGCCAATAGCCGAGAAGCTTTGAGAGAAATACAATATGATATAGAAGAAGGGGCAGATCTGGTAATAGTTAAACCTGCTTTAGCCTACTTGGATATAATAAGACAAGCCAGGGATACCTTTAATGTGCCAATAGTAGCCTATAATGTAAGTGGAGAATACTCTATGTTAAAGTTAGCAGTAGAGAACAATATTTTAAGTGAAGATGTAATCATGGAAACCTTAATATCTATAAAAAGAGCAGGTGCAGATTTAATTATTACATATTTTGCTAAGGAGTTAGCAAAATTAGGCCTGGTAAGATAAGAATGAACCAATTCACTAAGTGGATTGGTTCTTTTATTTTGCATATCCTAGTCTTAGGTTGGTGTATTTACTATATATTTTGTAACTGTTATAATTTGAATTAACAAGTACAAGTACAAGGGTAGTTGGAGCTATTAAATTATTTATGAAAAGAAGCTATGGTTTAATTGCCTTGTTGAGGAATTTGAATTAGGGGAACATAAATATATTTATTATTACCAGTAGGAATACTATAAAGAATGTAATCAGGGGGGAAGCTAGCATGATAGTATATAAAAATTGCCGCCAGGTGGGACTTGATAAAATATACGAATGTTTTAAGTTAGGTTTTTCCGATTATATTATAAAACTTGATATACCTAAGGAGAAATTTGCAGACCATTTTTTTGGCTTAGAAGGGAATAGGTTAGAATACTCCTTTATTGCCCTAGAGGATGAAAGGCCTGTAGGATTGATGCTAGGTGGGATAAAGGAATATGAAGGCATAAAAACCTTAAGATGTGGGGGTATGTGTGTACATCCAGATTACAGGGGTAAGGGTATAAGCAAAAAGCTATTTGAACTCCATAGGCAGATAGCCATAGATAATCACTGCAAGCAGCTATTTTTAGAAGTTATTGAGGGAAATGACCGAGCTATTAATTTCTACAAAAATATGGGCTATAAGAAGGTCTATGATTTAAGCTACTATACTTATGAGGGAAATATGGAGGTAGATGAGCATATTTTCAGGGCCTTGGACATAAGGAGAATTTCCTTTGATTTAATAAAGATTTTATACCATAGGTTAAAGGATGTTCATATCAACTGGCAGAACGATTTTGACTATATGGAAAGGCTTGACAGATTAGTCTGTTATGGAGTCTATGCAAGCTCAGAACTTATAGGAGCCCTATGTGTAAGACCAAGTGGAGATAAGGGAAACATTCACTTCATATGGGTAAGGCCTTCAAAGAGGCATAGGAGAATAGCCAAAAGTATGCTGAAAAAAGCCATCATGGATCTAGGCTTAAACAGCTTAAATATAAGCTTTCCTAATAATGCCAGTTTGAATGGTTTTGTAGAATATAATGGATTTAAGAGACTCAATATTTCACAATATGAAATGTATTTAACCTTAATCTAATCTAGCTTCACCTATCTTTCACTCCAACAATATTATGGTATATATAATGTGTTTGGAGTGAAGGACCATGTTCTGGGCAAAAAGAATAAGAAAAGTCTTTCAATTAGCCGAAGAAATTTCAATAGATGATTCTTCCAAGTTCATATTGATGAGCGACTGCCATAGAGGGGATGGAGGTTTTGGAGACAATTTCTCCAAAAATGAGAATAACTATATTGCAGCTTTAGATTATTATTATGGAAGTGGCTACACCTATATAGAGATTGGCGATGGAGATGAACTGTGGGAAGTAAGAAGTTTTAAGGACATTATGGAAGCTCATGAGGAGATATTTGTGAAACTATCCAAATTCTATAAGGAAAATAGGCTCTATTTCATATTTGGAAATCACGATATGGAAAAGAAATATGACAAGTTTGTTAAGGAGAACTTATATGAATTGTTCCCAAATATAAAGATTCATGAAGGTCTAGTACTAAACTATAAGGATACTGGGGATAAAATATTCTTAATCCATGGACATCAAGCTGAAATATTTAATAACTATCTGTGGAAAATAGCAAGATTTCTAGTGAGATACATCTGGAGGCCCTTGGAATTATATGGAGTCAACAATCCAACAAGAACCGCTAAAAATCATGAGAAAAAGAATAAGCTAGCAAGGAAGCTAACTGAATGGGTAATCAAGGAGAATCAAATGCTTATTTCTGGACATAATCATATGCCTACATTTCCAGAGGTAGGTTATCCTCCCTATTTTAATGATGGCAGCTGTGTACATCCCCGCTGCATAACAGGTATAGAAATTGTACAAGGGAAGATTATGCTTGTAAGATGGTGTACCAAGGTTAATAGGGATGGGTTGCTATTTGTAGAAAGGCAGATAATAGCAGGACCTAGAAGGTTAAAGGATTACTTCAATGTAAGGGGGAATTATAATGAACCAAGTATTAAGACAGATAAGAAACAGAAAGTCAGTGAGAGTATTTGAAAACAGAGAAATTCCTACTCAAGTAAAAGAAGAAATAATAAATGCAGCCTTTGAAGCACCAACAGCAGGAGCAATGCAGCTATACAGTATTTTGGATATAACTGATGAAAACTTAAAGAAGCAGCTTTCAATAACTTGTGACAACCAGCCCTTTATTGCCAAGGCCCCTTTGGTATTAGTATTTTTAGCAGACTATCAAAGATGGTATGATTCATATACCTATTTTGACTGCAACCCAAGAAAGCCTGGAGAAGGAGATATACTATTGGCTTGTGCTGATGCTATTATCGCTGCTCAAAACACTGTAATAGCTGCAGAGTCCTTAGGAGTTGGGTCATGTTATATAGGAGATATTCTTGAAAACTGTGAAACTGTTAGAGAATTATTGGACCTTCCCGATTATGTTTTACCCATAGCTATGGTAGTATACGGTTATCCTGTAGAGTCTCAAAAAAATAGAAAGAAACCAATGCGTTTTGAAAAGGAGTATATAGTCTTTGAAAACAAGTATTACAGGTTAACAAAAGAAGAACATGAAAAAATGCACTCCATAAGAAATCGAAAGGAAGGTTTGTCTAATACAGACATTATGGAGTACATCAAAAAACGCTGCGATTTTAAATACATGTCAGACTTTGCATTGGAAATGAATCGGTCTGCTAAAGAATATCTTGATAAGTTTAGATCATAAGATTATTTATAGCTACTAGATTTCAACTATCTGATTTTCCCTGTAGATTTCTATGATTTTTGTATCAGGATCTTTTATATTTTGAGCAAAGGCTTTGGTGGTACTAAACTTATTCCAGAAATGAATGGGTACGAAATACTTGGGCTTCACTTGCTCTATGAAGTACTTTCCACCAAGGGAGTAGTTTTCCCTAAGTCTAGGGTCTACAGGGAAAAAGCCTATATCTATATCATATTTCTTAATTTTCTCTATTTCTTCTTTTAAGTCCCTCTCCATGGTTTCCTTTTCTTCTTCTGTATCCTCTGGCCACAACCACCAGTTTAAATCACCAGCAAAGAATATATTTTTCCCATCTACATTTACTAAAAAAGATAATCCTATATCTGTTGAGCCGAAGGAATGGATGCTTACATCATATATCTTTAAAGATTCATAGGGTTCCATAAGGTGAATATTAGAATCAGGTTCCACTTTAATATCGCTACTTAGCACATACTGGATATTTTGAATTTCTTTTTTCCATTCCAGTACTTCAGCATTAAAATGGTCCCCATGACCATGACTGGAAAATACAATTATTTTTCTATTTTCTTTTAAGTTTAGCTTTCCTTTATAATAATCGAAAACTAGAAAATAATTATCCGTTTCAACTGTAAAGCCGCTATGGTATATATACTCGATTTTCATAATCCATCACCTCATGAGTAGTTATACCCAAAACCATAGGGGACATCACCTTAGAGATGAATTATAAAAATATCCATATTTTGCTATTTTATTGTAAAATTTTATTGACATACTGTTTATAATCAGGTACAATATTCTCAAAGTAAAAATATTCAGACAACTGAATTTTGTTATACACAAGCTTCATTAAGCCATTCAATATTATAATCTTTTATTTAGGTATTTTGTAATCACCCATACACCTAGATATTATTACTTATTTTGTTGAAAATCAATATTTGATAGCAATAATCCAGAATTTGTATATTAAATAAAAACTGAATCAAACCTTGAGAGCAGGGGGGCAATGATCCATATGTCTTATATGGGCGCTTGACATATGAGGAGCCAATAGCGCAACCGACCCGATTTATAAGTTTATTATAAATTGGGTTTTATTTTGCATTAATGGGAAATAATCCAAACTGAAATGAAATATAGTAGACTATAAACTATTTAAACTCAAATTAGTTTATAAAAGAGGGTTGGTTATGTTAGCCAATATCATGAAGTATAAAAAGGTTAGTCCTTTAAAGTACAGCATGGAAGAATCGAGAATTTTACTAATATACAGATACTTATCCCTGTTAATTACATCCACCTTTTATATGTTGAACCATTCTGAGCATTCACTTATGAGAAGGATTTTTATAATAGTCTGTCTTACTATATCATCAGTAGTGCTATCATACCTTTATTTAAAGAATGAAAAATCAAAACAGAATATAAAGATATTAATTCTTATAGAGACAGTAGGGAATTCAATATTGCTGATACCTTCAGGAGGAGTAAATAGCCCCTTTGTATGGTATACCCTCAATACTATATTGATAAGTTCAGTATTTTTGACAAAGCTATATTGCTGGTTCAATCTGTTGATTTACATATTGTCATCTACTGTATTGGTATATTTTGTATTTGATGAGGAGTTGAGTAATACAAGATTATTAATACAGGAGTCCAATCTGATATTGAGCCTAGTTATGATAGTGGCAGCAATTCAGGCATGGTCTATGTACCTTAAAAAGGTAAAGAGAAAGAATGAGATTCTGAAGGATATGAATTGCCAATTACAATCTGCTAACCAGATGATAGTAGAGTCTATTGATCACATAAAATCTCTTTATCAATCAGTCAATATACTAACTAATAAGGGAAACGAAGATGGATTAATAAAGTTGTTATGTGAATATACAAAGGAAATTACCAAGAGCAGTATTATATTCTACTATGATATTTCAGAGGATGAATATAGAATCATTGCTGATAAAGAGAATGACCATCTAATAAAGCTGGTGAAAGAAAGCCTTGCTATGAACCTAAACAATATAATAGATATTAAAATACCTAAGGAATTATCAATATCGGATACCAAATTTGTGATGATGCCAGTAAGAACAAATTATAAGATATATGGAATACTTGGATGTCAAGTAGCAAATACTAAGGACGACATCAAATATGGAAATAATATGCACCAAATTCAATTTTTGTCTGAGCTAATGTCCATTACCTTTGAAAGGCTGTATCTTGAGGAAGTAAATTCAAGGCTATTGATTAGTGAGGAGCAAAATAGAATAGCTAACGAAATACATGATGGTGTGCTTCAAAGGCTGTTTTGCTTATCCTGTGGAATATTTGCTCTGATGAGGAACATGGATGAATATAGTACCTATGATATAAGGGAAGAATTGGACTTTGTCAGAAATACCATAGATGATGTCATGAAAGAACTGAGGAATAAAATATATGGTCTTAGTTGGAAAAAATCCGGCACCAACAGCTTTGTTGCTGATATTAAAAGCTATATAGAGGAGACAAAAAGATTAAATGATGTTGTTATCCCCTTTAGTATTATAGGAAATGATGAGTTGCTGACTTGCGATGAGAAAAAAGCTCTATACAGGATGATATGCGAAGGAATTGGAAATGCAGTACGCCATGGAAAAGCTAAAAATATAGATGTAAACCTAAATATAGATTCCAATGGAACTGTTCTTAGCATAGTAGATGATGGAATAGGATTTGATGTTAATGAAGTAAAGGAAAATAACAGTAATGGATTGGGAATTAAAAATTTATACCACTTAAGTGAATCCTTAGGTGGTGAAACGAAAATTGATAGCAGGCCAGGTAAAGGCACTAAGATTGAAATTATCATACCGAATCACATAAATTCAATGAGAGTGGAGGAAGCTATAATATGAAAATACTAATTGTTGATGATCATCCATTAGTACGGAAAGGCATAATTTCAACCTTATCCTTTGAAAAAACTATTGATGAAATATTTGAGGCTTCAAACAAGGATGAAGCAATGAATACTATACAAAGGGCAAAGCCCGAATTAGCCATAGTAGACCTTTATTTGAGCGGAGAAAATGGGTTGGATATAGTATCTGACTCCAGGAGAAGGGGCTACAAGACGAAATTCATGATTCTTACATCATCTGTGAAAAAGGACGATTTTATTAGGGCAAAGGAAATAGGTGTAGAGGGTTATATTCTTAAAGAAGCCTTTGCAGAGGACATTATATATGCCTTACGTGTGGTTTTAAGGGGAAAGAAGTTTATTGACCCTGAGATTATAAAATATGAGACCTCAAGTATTTCACAAGATTCATATCTAGAAAGGCTAACACCTAGAGAGAGGGAAGTTCTTGAAGAAATAGCCAATGGATTAAGCAACTGTGACATAGCTCAAAAGCTATACATATCAGAGAACACTGTAAAGAAACATGTAAGCAACATACTATCAAAATTAGAGCTGGAACATAGAACTCAGGCAGCCTTACTAGTTAAGAAATCAGCCAATTTTTGATGGAGGTGATTGTATGAGGAGGAAAAGTAGAAGGAAGATATTGCATGTTAAATCCACTATATTCATAGTAACTATAATTGCTCTTAGCTCCATCGGCGTAGGCTATGGATATTGGAACGAAGGTTTGACTATGGATTTTTCAATTACAACAGGTGAAGTTAACCTTTGTTTTGTATCTGGTGGCAGTACAGCAGATGGGAATATAAATGCCACTCCAATAAAGGATGGGAAAGCCTTGCATATAACAGGAGAAGTTATCTCAGGCTATAGTGGAAATGTAATTGTAGGGGTTAAAAATATTGGAACTGTACCAGTAGTTTTAGGGAATACTGAGGAAGAAATATTGCCAAATCAGATTAAGGAAATCAGCATACCTATAGAAGTAACCTATTCTGAAGGCGAATCTTTGGTGGACTTACAAGACATTGTGAATAAATGTTTAGAGAGTGAAGGAGATATTGAGAAGGTTGTTGATGAAAGGATTAATACTATATATCCTGTTCAAGAATATAAATATGAGGATACCTATCGTTTTGAACAGGTACTATAATTTGATTCCATTCTGGATTGAAATGGAGGGAATACCATGAAAAAGAAAGTGATGCTGATATTATCGAGTCTTGTATTTGCATTATTTATCATGTCAGGAGGATATGGACTTTGGAGTGAAACATTGGAAATAATAATGGATATTAAGGTTCTACCTGATCCAGATAAGGTGGGTAAATTCAAGGGGGAACTAATGGAGTCCTTAACTTTTAAACCACAAGGGGAAGAAGAGGATTCAAATGATACTATAGCACCTGTTTCACAACAAGAGACAGACCTAACTAATGCAGAAGGTAATGGGGAAATTGTTGAAGAAGCAAATAATGTTGAGAAGACTCAGGACAATTTGGAGCCGGAAGAATTACAGGATACTATAGATGATAGCAGTGGATCATTAAGCAATGAATAGAGTATTTTACAAATGCAATAAACGGGGGATTTATATGTTAACGGGAGAGGAGTTTTTACCTACAAGAAGGTCTAAAGTCAGGTGTTTTATATTAGTTTTGCTTATACTAATTATATATTTAGTAGAGAACATCAATATTTTTGATTTTATACATAATATTAGCCTTACTTATATACTAAAACCAATCCTATGGATTGGTTTAGCCTTTGTTGTATGGAAGTTTCCCAGGATTAGACCAAAAGGGTATTTAAGACAAAGAAAAAGTATATATCTATGGGCTTTGAATTTTGCAATCATATATTTAATTATTAACTTTTTAGGAGGAATAATTGATGAATTAGGTAAAAGCCCCTATGACCATTCCATTAAAGGTATACTTATAAATATCCTATTTGTAGGGTCAATGCTAGTAGGTAGGGAGCTTACACGAAGCTATCTGATAAATAGCTTTACCAAGGATGAAAACTATATTGTATTTATATTGATAGCTATATTTATGACCTTTACCAGTTTTTCCTCAGGTCAATATACAAAACTTCAAAACCTAAAAGATGTTGTACAGTTTATAGCTGAATATTTAGCACCAACCTTTGCTGAAAATTTTTTTGCAGGATATTTAGCATATTTAGCAGGGCCTCTGGCTTCCTCAATATATATGGGACTTATAGAAGGATTCCACTTGTTTTCTCCAATATTACCAGACTTAGAATGGATAACCAAAGCATTAATAGGAATACTGTGCCCAATAATCTTTATGGTATTTTTGCAGAATGTTTATTATACCTCATCCAAGCAGGTAAAGAAAAGTGAAGTAGAAAAGGAGAGTACTGCTGGATGGATAGTTACTAGTCTTATATCAATATTAGTTGTATGGTTCTCCGTAGGGGTATTTCCCATATACCCATCAGTAATAGCTACTGGAAGTATGGAACCAGGTATTAAGCCGGGAGATATAATACTGGTTGAAAGAATAGTTGATATGGAAGGGGTAAATGACCTAAAGGTTGGGGATATAATACAGTTTGAAAGGGATGGGATCCTCATATCCCACAGAATTATAGAGATAAATAATGATCAAAAAGAAGGGATAAACTTTATAACCAAAGGAGATAACAATTCAGATAAGGATTCAGATCCAGTTAAGCTAGAGAACATTAGGGGTAAGATAGTCAAAACTATACCTAAAATAGGCTGGCCAACACTTCTAATAAAGAGTGAAGATGATATAAAGCTGGATGAAATAGAATTTTAGCGGGGTGAAAACCCCCTTTTTCTTTGCTCATAATTATATACTACCAAAGTAGTATGGGCATAGGACTATAGGCTTAATAATTTTACTACTAATTTGTATCCCAAAAGCATACTTAAGAGTGGCGTAAAGAAGCCAAAAAAAACCTATAATCAAGATAAGAAATTAATAAATGCAAAATTTATTAAAAAGGAGAGGGGAAGTATGAAAAAAGCGAAATTTTTATTATTGACCCTTGTTGTAGCAGTAATGCTTACAGGTGCTGGCTACGCATACTGGAAAGAAGAAGCTAAGATTCTTACTACTGTTAATACTGGTAAAATTGATATTATGATTCATGATGAAAATGTTAAGACTTTTGACAATCTGGTTGAAGGTGGAGTAGGAGCAATGGGCCATCATGGACCTGGCATGCCTAGTGGTGGAGGAGGAAATAAACCACCAAAAGACGAGGATAGTGTATTTACTGAGGGAGTAGCTAAAGTAGACAAAAAAGACGACAACATACTACGTGTAAGCCTTTACAGGATGTATCCAGGTTCCGGATATGAGGTTAATTTCAAAATAAAGAATACAGGAACTATGGATGCAAAACTTGGGGATTTAGATCTTTATGAATTTGATGAAGCACTTGGGGATTATCTAATATTGAAAGAGTATAAGGTATATGCTTACGAAAAAGTAGGCAAAGGTTATGATTGGGTTGCAAAAGTTAATAAGAAAGTAGATATTAGGTTAGAAAATATTGAATCAATTTCCAATACAATAAAGGGAATAGCTATACCAAAGGATAAGTCCGTTATGATTAGTTTCAAATTCGAAGTTGATAGAGCTGCAACAGAACAACAAATTGCTGAGATGACAGATTATGGATTCAATTTCAAGATTAACGTATATCAATTCAATGAACCTATTAGATAGTAGTACTGGGAATATAGTATAAAGAAACAATGCAGAGGTCTTTCCTCTGCATTGTTTCTTTATAGCAAAACATCTTACCCTGTTTGAGATAATATTTGTAATATTGTCGAAAAAAACATGCAGGATATATCTATGGGATTGTAGAAAAGTAGTACCAAAGTCCTTCCTAAGGGAGTGTTGGAAATGAGATTAAGTATAAATAAGAATTTACGGATTGGATTAATAGTTCTTTTAGTAATTGTAATTGGTGGGGCCTCATTTTTACTGTATAGGGAAGTTAAGCATCCAGGTTTTCAAGAGCAAAGTGTACCTGTATATAGTTATAACAACAAAGCTACAGTGGACTATAGGGTATATTTTAAGCCTAATGACCTATACGAGGCTGGATATATGGATGAGGAGCAAATTTACCTTACAGAACTTGTAGACCATATTAAAGCTAATTTTAACTATGAATTTACTGCAGATAAGGCAGCAAGCTTGGAGGGAACTTACAATATTATAGCTAAGGTTCAAGGCTATATAACCGATAGGGATGATAAGATTACAAAAATATGGGAAAAGGATTTTGTACTGGTTCCATCCAAAAAGTTCACTATAAATAGTGAAACCGTATCCCTTAAGGAAAGCGTAAATATTCCACTTGGAGAGTATAATGCCTTTGCTGCAAAGATTCTTTCAGATTCAAAGAGCAGTTGCGAAACCAGTTTGAATGTTTTAATGAATATAAAACTCAAGGGAGATACAGGTGTAGGTGAATTAGAAGAAAATATAACTCCAAGCCTAATAGTTCCCTTAAATACACCCACCATTGAAATAACAGGCAACAGAGAAATTGATCAGCCAGGTGCTATTGAGGAGACAACACAGGTCCAGCTGCCCATAGATAGAAAAATGGTAGTAATTTATGGGATCATAATTGGCATATCTGCATTGGGTATAGGATTTTTTGTATTCTTTACTGAAGCTGATGCAAGTTTAGATCCATTTAAGAAGGAGCTTAGAAAATTATTCAAAAAGCATGGAGACAGATTTGTTGCACTTAACAGTGAAATTGAAACCGCTGATGGAAATATAACTTCAGTAAAATCAATGGATGACTTGGTGAGGGTTGCCGATGAACTAATGAAGCCAATTTTGTACAGGTATAGTTCTGACTATAGGGATATAAACAGATTCTATGTAGTTGATGGAGACAATATCTATATGTTGGATCTCTATGATACATTTTCAGAAGAAGGAAAAGGCAAAACATACACATCCTAATAATGGTCCAAAAGTAGTATAAAAGAGTAAACTTATGTATGGCATAAGGATTTTGTAAATTCATACACTACCATTGGGGAAGTATTTATATACCAATGGGGTGAATGAATTGAAAAATGGCAAGAAATTTTCCAAGCTAATACTGTATCTACTTTTACTCCTACTAGTTGGCGGCTATCTTACTACCACCATAGTCAAGACAACTTTTGCATCGGGAGCAGGGAAAGAACCAAATGTTTTTGTAATCATTAACAAAGATGGCAGCATTACTCAGGAAGGAAGCCTATTTGGGGAAGGGCTTCTGTATCCAGCTACAGTGGAAGAAGCAGAAAAGGGCATAGGTTCAATAAGCGGAGTCATAAGGATCAAAAATCAATACGGAAAAATAAAAGTGACAAGCTTAGGAGTAACAGTAGATAAGGAGAAAGTCATAATAGGTAATGGTTATCCCAGGGATGTAGTTTATAATTCTTTCTTAAAAAATGTAGAACTAAAAATTGATAAGGGAAAGTTTCATACATTTGATAAGACCATAGTTGGTTACACGTGCCTAGGAGATTTGTTAGGTGGATATAGGCTGGATGAAAATGATGTATTTACATTAAACAAAGGAGGAACTTTAGACTTAAAGTATACACTGCGTATGGATGAAGAAACAGGAAATGAGCTCCAGTCTGTAACAGCAGATATTATGTTTCTCATAAATGTAAATGAAAACCAAGAAGAATCAGAGCGCTGGGCTCATGACTGTATAATAACCCTATTAAACAATGGGGTAATTATAGGCTATCCTCATGATAAATACACCATTGAAGACTATTTCAAAAAAACAGTAGACCCAGCAGTTTATGTTAATAAAGTAGTATTGCCAGAAAGATTTATTACAAGGGCTGAAACTGCAGTACTAGTAGGAAGGGCATTGGGACTTAAAGAAGATCTTACAGCTAAATTAGAATATAAAGATTATATTCCTACTTGGGCTAAGGGATATATTGCAGCAACTACAAAGGAAAAAATATTTGAAGGTTATCCTTCTGGAGAATTTAAGCCTAATAACCATATAACAAGGGAAGAGATGATAACCGTTTTAACTAAGGCCTTTGATGTAAAATTGGAGAACAAGAGAATAGAGCTTCCCTTTAAAGATAAGGACCAAATTGGGCACTGGGCTTTAGAATATGTAAAAGCTGGATATGAAAAAGAGATAATAGTAGGTTATCCAGACAATACCTATAAGCCAAAGAGGCCTATAACTAGAGCAGAAGCCTTTACCATAATATGTAAACTAAAGGGATGGCATATAGAACATAGTGAATAGTGTTATTATAGGGGCAAGGTTTAAAACTTTGCCCTTATAATTTTATCAATTTTTCCATCCAATCTTGATAAGATATACATTTTCTGTTACAATAATTACAAAGCAAGAATATTCTAACTACTAAACTTATACTTTATTCATTAAACTTTATTAGACTAATCAAAATTCTAATCTCAAGTTAGAGCACCTATTAACCATTCAATATTCCAAGGAATAATATATTACACATAATAATATATTTTTTATCATAACTATTAACAAGGAAATAATTATCCCGATTCATAATCGACCTACAAGCTCAAGGTGTAGGCCGATATGAACGATAGGGTATAAAAAGCAATTTTTATGCCTGCCATTGTGCAAAGGGATTAATATCTGTCATATTGTGATGACAGGTATTAATCCCATTTTATTTCAAAAAAATTAAAGGGGGTGAGTTTCTGGTTCCCTTTAGGTAACCAGAGAAGTTATGGCTAAAGGAATTGTTTTTACACCAGAGAAGTGTATAGGCTGCAGGATTTGTGAACTTGTATGTACATTTAGCAAGTATGATGACTTCAATCCAAAAGATGCTGCTATAAGGGTAATGCCTTTTGATGAAGAAGGATTACAAGTACCCTTAGCTTGCATCCAGTGTGATGAACCTGAATGTGCTGCAGCATGCCCAGTAGATGCCCTTGTAAAAAATAAAGAAACAGAAGTAGTTGAATATAATAGAGATCTATGCATTGATTGTAAATTATGTGTAGATGCTTGTCCCTATGATTCAATAACCTATAGTGAAAGACTTAGTAGAATCATAAAATGTGACCTATGTGGTGGGGATCCAGAATGCGTTAAGTTATGTCCTAGTGGAGCATTGGAATTTAAGGAATTGGATAGTGAATTAAAGGAAAAGAGAGAAAAGATTGCTGCCCATTATAGTCAAGCGTATAAGGAGGTGGCTAAATAATGTACGGCTGGACAGGAAAGATCATAAGAGTTAATTTAACTGAAAAGAGTATCAAAATTGAAGATCTAAATATGGAAGATGCAAAACTATATCTCGGTGGTAGGGGATTAGGTTCTAAAATATTATATGATGAAGTTGATCCTAAGATTGATCCCTTAAGCCCTGAAAACAAGCTTATATTTATGACCGGCCCTGTGACGGGAACCTATGCTACTTGTGCAGGAAGATTTAACGTTGTTGCAAAGGCACCATTAACAGGAACTATTGGAGCAGCTAACTCAGGGGGACATTTTGGTCCTGAGCTTAAGTTTGCAGGATATGATGGAATAATATTTGAAGGCAAGGCGGATAAGCCTGTATATTTGCACATTTGTGATGATCTAATAGAGCTAAAAAGTGCAGAACACCTTTGGGGAAAAGATGTTTTTGAAACTACAGATTTACTCCTACAGGAAAATGAAAAGGATGCAAGGGTTGCATGTATAGGACCAGGTGGAGAAAAGCAAGTGCTATTTGCTACTGTTATGAACGACAAGGACAGGGCTGCTGGTAGATCAGGAATGGGTGCAGTTATGGGTTCTAAAAACCTTAAAGCAGTAGTAGTTAAGGGAACAAAGTCCATTAAGGTAGCAAATCAAGATAAGTTTAAGGCTGCTGCTATGGATGCTAGAGGTAAAATCAACGAAAATGGTGTAACTGGTCCTGGTGGAGGCTTACCCACCTATGGTACTGAAGTACTTGTTAACATACTTAATGAAGTACATGGATTGCCTACTAGGAACTGGAAGGATTCAAGATTTGAAGATGGAGAACTTATCAGTGGAGAATATCTAGCTGAAAAGTATTTAATAAGGAATAAAGCTTGTTTTGCATGCAGCATTGGATGTGGAAGAGTTATAAATATTCCTGATGGCAAGTATAAGGGAATTGTAGCAGGTCCAGAATATGAAGCGGCATGGGCTTATGGTGCATGTTGTGGTGTAAAAGATTTGAATGCTATTAATAAGGCTAACCATGTATGCAACCTGCTAGGAATAGATCCAATTACTATGGGAGCAACTATTGCTTGTGCGATGGAATTGTATGAAAGTGGATATATAACTAAGGAAGATTTAGGTGGTAGGGAATTAAGATTTGGAGATGCTGAAAGTATAATAGAATGGACAGAGCTTACAGGAAACAGAGAAGGCTTTGGAGATATCATGGCCCTAGGTTCCTATAGAATGGCAGAAAAATACGGACATCCAGAACTATCCATGAGTGTTAAGAAGCAAGAGATGCCAGCATATGATGGAAGAGTACTACAGGGAATGGGATTAGAGTATGCCACCAGTAACAGAGGTGGATGTCACGTAAGAGGATATTTGACATCTCCTGAGATATTGGGAATACCAGTTAAAGTTGATCCTCATACAACAGAAGGGAAAGCTCCACTGCTAAAGACCTTCCAAGATTTAACTGCTGTAGTAGATTCATCTGACATTTGTCTATTCAGCACCTTTGCTATTGGATTGCCTGAAATAGCAGAAATGCTAAGGAGCGTAACAGGCTTAGAATTTAGCGATGAAGAGGTACTAAGGGTTGGTGAAAGAATCTGGAACCTTGAAAAACTATTTAATCTAGAAGCTGGATTTACTAGAAAGGACGACACATTACCAGAGAGACTTCTAAAAGAACCTGTAAACAGTGGACCAGCTAAAGGTAAGGTAGTAGAGCTTGAGAAAATGCTAAATGAGTATTATGAAGTAAGAGGCTGGGACGAAGAAAGTATCCCAACTGATGAAAAGTTAGAAGAGTTATCCTTGCTGTCATATAAGAAAAAAGAATTGGCTGACGTGTAGTAGAATACAGAGCACCCATCGTTGATGATGGGTGTTCTGCATTTTTATTAATATTTTTCAAAAAAAGTATTATAATTAAGGTGGTAGATTGGATAATACAGTGAATGTTTATTAAGGGAACAGGTGATAAATATGGAATACAGGATTAAAACCACTAAGTCTCAAGAGTTTATCGATATTACCAATTTAATTAATGAAGAGATAAGAAGGAAGAGTATACAGGATGGAATAGCAGTAGTATTTATTCCCCATACAACAGCAGGAGTTACGGTCAATGAAAACACTGATCCTGACGTAGTGGAAGATATATTGACATCTCTAAACAGAGCCTTTCCTGTAAAGGGTAACTACCTTCACTATGAAGGCAATTCCCATGCTCATATAAAGGCTTCTATTATGGGGTCTTCTTGTAGCCTTATCATAGAGAAAGGAAGGCTGAAGCTGGGAAGGTGGCAGGGGGTATTCTTCTGTGAGTTTGATGGTCCAAGGGATAGAAGAGTATATATAAAGGTTATAGGTTAAGGCCCTAAAGGTTAACTTTAGGGCCTTATACTTGCCTAGGAACAATGATAAAGAATACTTGTTAGATAATTATATTCATAGTGTATAATAATTATATAACAACACTTTCAGTCAATGAAATGGAGTGATTATATGAAGGCCTTGGATGTAAATAAGGAATATATTGATTTGGTGTTAAAGGATCCAGAGTTGTATTTACAAGACTATAAAAAAACTGTAGAGAAGGTAAGTAATTCCAAAGCTCGATACAAGGGGAAGCCAATTCCTTTTCTCTATAATCCAATGTTCTTTACAGAAGAGGATATTGATAATTTCAATAAAATCGGCTCTATGATGATTTCCATTGCAAACAAGGTAACCAATAGATATATAGAAGATGAGAGCTTCAGAAAGAAATTTGGATTTCCAGAATTCATAGAGGAGCTAATACTTCTGGAAAATGGATATGACATACATGTGCCTATTGGAAGGTTTGACATATTTTATAAGGACTATGATAACTTTAAGTTTTGTGAACTAAATACAGACGGTTCTTCAGCTATGAATGAAGACAACACATTGGCTAAAATCTTACTTGAAACAGAGGCCATAAATAACCTAAGAAGCAAATATGAATTTAGCTACTTTGAGCTATTTGATAGCTGGGTAAAGGAAAGTATTGAAATATATAAGAAATATGATCCCAATAATCCTAAGCCTAATGTAGCAATAGTGGACTTTATTGAAAGTTCAACTACAGAAGAATTTGAAGAATTCAAAGAGGCTTATGTGAGAAATGGATACAATTGTATAATTGCAGACCCTAGGGATTTGACCTATAGAAATGGCAAGCTATATTTTGAAGACTATAGGATAGATTTAGTATATAGAAGGATAGTAACCTTTGAACTCATAGAAAAGGTAGAAGAGATACCAGACTTTATTAAAGCCTATAAGGATAGGGCCATGTGCACTATTGGGTCCCTCAGATCCCAGGTAGTTCATAATAAGATTATATTTAAGATACTTCATGACCAGGATACCCTTGAGCGTTTATCTGAGGAAGAAAAAGACTTTGTAAAGAAGCACATTCCCTATACAGGCTTATTTAGAGGGGATAGGCAAGTCTTTATGGAGGTATTGGCTAACAAGGACAGGTACATAATGAAGCCCTTAGACTTAAATGCCTCAAGAGGAGTATTTGCTGGTAAAGACCATTCAATGGAAGAGTGGCAAAGAAAACTGGATGAGGTCTGGAATAAGGACTACATTTATCAGGAATTTGTAAATCCTTACAGGAGAGAACTATTAGTATTTAATGAAGATGGCATATCTGCAGAGGAGTTTGGTGCCATAATAGGATTGTTTATGTATAATGAAAAACTTGCTGGCCTTTACACAAGAGTAGGTAATAAAACTATCATATCTGGTTTAAGTCAATACTATACTACTCCAAATATATTAGTGAAAGAGCTGGTAAAGGGCTAAGTAAAAATCTTAGCCTTTTCATATTTTTTTGTAGAAAGTGACCAAATAGAAATAAGTTACATATATTATGTATTGTGGGTATATTTATTTATATATTTTTCTAAGATATGAAATGACAGCAGAAAGGGTGGTGGCTTTGGATATAAATAATGTGTTATTAGCCTTTGGGCTGACGTTATTTGCTGGATTATCAACAGGCATAGGTAGTGCCTTGGCTTTTTTTACTAAGAGAACTAATGAAAAGTTTCTATCTGCAGCCTTAGGCTTTTCAGCAGGTGTTATGCTCTATGTTTCCTTTATTGAAATATTTGTAAAAGCAAAGTCTGCATTGATAGCAGTATATGGGGCACAAAAAGGATATTTGTTTACCACAATAGCTTTTTTTGCTGGTATAGTCCTAATGGCATTAATTGATAAGCTAATTCCCAGTGAAGAAAACCCTCATGAATGGCGTGATGTAGAGGATATGGAGGATGAAAAGGCCAGAGAGTCTTCTGAATTGATGAGAATGGGAATGTTTTCTGCCCTTGCTATAGCAATACATAACTTTCCAGAGGGATTGGCAACCTTCATAAGTGCCATAGAGGATCCAACATTAGGTTTAAGCATAGCTATTGCTATAGCAATTCACAATATACCAGAGGGTATAGCAGTTTCAGTGCCAATATATTTTGCAACAGGAAGCAAGAAAAAAGCTTTTATACATTCCTTTATGTCGGGGTTATCAGAACCATTAGGTGCATTGATTGGATTTACCCTACTGATGAGATTTTTAAATGAAGCAATGTTTGGAGTCATATTTGCTGCTGTAGCGGGCATCATGGTTTATATATCATTGGATGAACTACTGCCAACGGCTGAAAAATATGGAGAACACCATATTGCTATTTATGGACTTGTAGGTGGAATGGCTGTCATGGCCCTTAGCCTATTGCTATTATCCTAAGGTCGTGAGTACGTATATTCTCACGATCTTAATTATTTTATTTAGCCTGTAATAGAATTCAAAAACCAGTTATATTTATAGGGGTAGGGGGTATATAATTATTAGGGAGGTTTTTCTATGGCTTTAGAGAATGTTTCCATACCTATTGCCTTTGGGGCGGGGCTTTTGTCCTTCTTTACGCCCTGTATTCTTCCCATGATACCTGCATATATAATGTATATGACAGGTAGCACCATGGAAGATGAAATGAGCAAAAGAAGATTGAAGGTTTTAACCAGAACCTTCGGATTTGTAATTGGATTTACCATTATCTTCATCATAATGGGAACATCAGCCAGCTTTATAGGTAGGATATTTATTAGACATAAGGACTTGTTTTCAAAGATCAGTGGTATACTCATAATCTTGTTTGGATTAAACCTAATGGGAATATTAAAGTTAAATATAATAGGCATAAATAGGAAGGTTTCTGCTCCTAAAAACGTTACCAGATGGTTTAGTTCCATACTAATGGGCATGGCTTTTGCAGCAGGCTGGACACCATGCTTTGGGCCTATACTAGCAAGCATACTGATTTATGCTAGTACATCAAATACTCTTTTCCAAGGAGTGTTTTTGCTATTTATATATTCCATTGGAATGGCCATACCCTTTATACTGACAGCATTATTTATCAATCTGTTCAGCGGATTTTTAGAAAGAACAGAAAGGGTCATAAACTACCTACCTAAAATAAGTGGTCTAATAATGGTCATATTTGGATTATTAGTATTTTTTAATAAGGTTGTTGATATAAGTAGGCTACTACTGTGAGAAGGAGAGATAGGGTGAACAAGAAAGCTTTACTAGCAATTACAGTTGTTTTAATCTCGGCCTTGATTATAGGCATATATTATTTTATATCAGGGGCAGATGGCAAATCCCATGAGGATAAGAATCCTGAAAATCAGGTAAATGAAAACACTATGGAATCAGAAGATGAACAGTCGTCGGGGGAAGAGGATTTTTACCCTGATATTGATATTGGTAAGCCAGCTCCAGATTTTACTTTATTGGATTTAAATGGCCAGGAAGTGTCCTTATCGGATTTCAAGGGCAAGTATGTTTTAATAAATTTTTGGGCTACCTGGTGTAAGTACTGTGATATAGAGATGCCAGATCTTCAGAGACTATATGATGAAAATGAGGATCTAGTAGTTTTAGCTGTTAATGTCCAGGAGGATAAGGGTGTGGTAGATAGCTACATTAGGCATGAGGGATATGATTTTCCAGTTCTTTTGGATACAGAAGGACGTGTAGCAATTAATTACCTTGTAAGCAGATTTCCTACTTCCTACTTTGTAGATAAGGAAGGGCTATTATTAGGTGGCGTGCCTGGCATGATGACCTATGAGCAGATGGTTCAAATTCTTAACAGTATTAGGCAGGGTCAATAATAATGTGGGAGATATATTCTCTCACTTTTATTTTTCTTCAGTGATGGTATAATAGTATAGTATTAAAAATATGGAGTGAGGCAGATGACTGATAAGGAAAACAGATTACAAGAAACCTGTGAAGTGTTGATTCCTGAGGAGGAAAGGAAATCTCTAGAAGAAATAGAAAGAAGCATAATTAAAAGGTATAGAAAACACATATGGAGCAAGTTCATCAAAGCCATTAAGGATTTTGAACTTATAGAGGATGGAGATAAGATTGCAGTGGCCATCTCTGGTGGCAAGGACAGCTTGCTTATGGCAAAGCTATTTCAAGAATTGCATCGTCATGGCAATGCAAATTTTGGACTTGAATTTATATCCATGGATCCTGGATATCATCCTGATATAAAGAAGCTGTTGATAGATAACTGTAACTATTTGAACATACCAGTCCACATATTTGAAACGGATATATTCCAGGTGGCAAGTAGGATTGCTGATGATTATCCCTGCTATATGTGTGCTAGGATGAGAAGAGGGGCTTTATATAGAAAGGCTAAGGAACTTGGCTGTAACAAGCTGGCCCTTGGCCACCACTTTAATGATGTAATAGAAACTACCCTATTAAACCTATTATGTGCAGGCAATTTCAAAACCATGATGCCAAAGTTGAAGGCTGAAAACTATGAAGGCATAGAACTAATCAGACCCCTATATTATGTTGAAGAGGAGTATATAATAAGGTTTATAAATTACAGCGGTATATGGCCCCTAAATTGTGCTTGTATGGTAGCAGCTAAGAAGATAGGGAATAAGCGGTATGAAATAAAGGAATTGATAGAAAAACTAAAAGAAAACTTTGTTAATGTAGATATATCTATATTTAGAGCAGCTCAAAATGTAAATATGGACTGTGTATTAGGATGGATAAAGGATGGGGAAAGGTATTCCTTTTTAGATTTCTATGATTAGTAAAGCAGCTAGAGGTAGTACTAGCTGCTTTTATCCTTATTAATATATGGGTTCCTCAAAGGGTTCGGTAATTGATATATGTCCCATCAATGTTTCTGCTTTTTTTCCGTCTATTAGAAATTGTACTTTATCTATATGGTCTAATTCCAATAATGTATTTACTATTTGAGCTATAGTAAAGTCTTCTTGCATACTGCCTCCATATAGGCCTTCTTGGGAGAAGTTTACAAAGGCAGTTTTATCAGCTACTTCAACTCCTAGTAATGTAATATTTGATGATATTACAGTAGATAGTTTTTTTGATTCAGGATTCTTCATCAATTCCTTAACTATAGCTTCCTCTAGCGGAATGTTACCAGCAGAAATAGTTCTTTTTTCAGGGACAAGCTTTTGTAAACTGTCATCTCCTGTTTCTATATATTCATTATTAACATAATACAGGGTGACTTCTGTCTCATCAATGTCAGGATTAGGATCAACAATTTGATCATTGTTTTCCCCTGCCTTTTCACCTTCCACTTGGTCTACATTATTAACCTCATCATTTTTGCCTTCATCTGCAGTACCATTATTAGCACTACAGCCATAAAGGCTTAATGATATAATAATTATTAACAGAATAGCTATATATTTTTTCATCATATATCACTCCTTTCCTTAACTATATTGTAGCAGAAACTTGTTAAGAGCTAATGAATAACTGTTAAGATATTATTAAGAAAGCAGAAAAAAATTATAAATTAACTAGATAAGGGAATCTCTATAGTAAAAGTAGTACCTACATCTAAGCTGCTCTTTACATAAATATGCCAACCGTGCTTATCAATAAGGCTCTTTACTATAGCCAAACCTATGCCATAGCCATGTATTTGCATATTATCCCTGGTTGGTCCTTCTAGTACCCTAAAGCCTCTTTTAAATACATCCTCTAACTTATCTTTCTCAATGCCTATTCCATTGTCTTCTATGGTAAGTATTGCCTTATCGATAGTTTTATCAAGGAATATCTTTACATAATTCTCCTTCTTATTTACATCTTTATACTTTATGGCATTGTCTATGAGGTTAAAGATTACTTCCTTAATCTTATCCTTATCGCAGGTGACGGTAACACTGTCTTTGTAGGAGAAGTTCAGGGATACATTGTTTTTGTCAGCATAAGGCTTTATTATATTTATTGTCTCCTCTAATAGTTCCTCTAAGTTTTCTTCCCTAAGCATTAAGATAGAATCCTCTAGCTTAATTGACTTCATAAGGTAGTTAACCAGTTTTTCCATTCTTTCCGTCTCACCATATATATCTTTTAGATATTCCTTATAGGTATCAATATCCCTGTTGCCCATGGAAAGGGATTCAATCAAAACCTTTATTGAGGTTAGAGGAGTCTTTAACTCATGGGATATGCTGTTTATGAAATTTTTTCTATTTTTCTCTATATTGCTTAAGGTGCTGCTCATCTTGTTGAAGTTTTCTACTAAACTACCAATTTCATCCTTTGATTTTTTCTTCACTTGATAGCCTAAATTTCCCGATGTAATCTTTTCAACTCCCAAGGTTAACTCCCTTAAAGGATTTGTTAGGTTGTTGGTAACAATTGCTGTTAATACTAAGGATATGAATAGGCCTGAAATAGCAATTTTCAATATATACTCTTTTAAATGGTTCACATTTTCATTTATTGCTACTAAATCGGAGGATATAAGCACGGACCCTATTATATTGTTATTTGAGGTTATGGGAACGGCAAGCTGAAGTACCTCTTTACTGTCTAGAGTATATATATTGGATGAAGATTGACCCTGTAAACTGCTTCTTATCTCTTCATTATCTATAGATTTATCTACATAGCTATAGTAACTATCCAATAGCACTTTTTTATTAGAGTCAACTATTAATATTCTTGCATTGGCATAATTGGAGTAGCTTTTTAACATCATTCTAGCAAAGATAATATCATCTATATTTTGCTTATAGATGTCAGCAACAATGTTGGCTGTTTGAAATAGCCTGATTTCATTATTCTTTATCTGAGCAGCCTTGTAGTTATTCAAGATTAATATACTGAATACAGAAAAGATCAAAATAATTATTAAGCTATATAATATAAGCATCTTAGACCTTATTGAAATAATAACCTACCCCCCATTTTGTCATTAAATACTTTGGTCTCTTCGTATCTGATTCAATTTTTTCCCTAAGGTTTCTAATATGAACATCTATTGTCCTTACATCTACAGGTTCTTCTTCCCATATGTGATTAAATATTTCTTCCCTAGTAAAGACCTTGCCTGGGTTGTTGGCCAGCAAATAGAGCACTTCAAATTCCTTTGCTGTAAGCTTTATTTCCTTATTGTTCTTGTAAGCCTTTCTCTCTTCATAATTTATTACTAAATCACCATAATACAATGCAGGGTTACTTGTCTTTGATTCAGATCTCCTTGCAATTGCTTTTATTCTTGCAATCAATTCTAAAACATTAAAGGGCTTAGTCATATAATCGTCGGCCCCTAATTCAAAACCAAGTATCTTGTCGTAGTCTCCGTCCTTAGCAGTAAGCATTAGAATAGGGGTATCCCTGCTCTCTCTTATTTTTTTGCACAGCATCATACCGTCCATATCAGGGAGCATTAAATCAAGTATGATGAAATCGATTCTTTCCCTAGCTAATAGGGAAAGGGCTTCACTGGCTGTATAGGCATCATAAACCATATATCCTTGCTGTTCTAAAACACTTTTTATACCTTTAACAATTAGCCTTTCATCATCAACAATCAATATATTCATCAGTTCACCCTCTTTGCTTTAATTAACACTATTATACCATTATATATATACCTTTCCTATATTGTAATAGTTGAGCGCAACACAACACATTGTCAAAAAAATACTATATTATTATAGTGCATTGATGATAGAATAACATGAAATAAAGGTTTTCGTGTCGAATTTTGTATATTTTTAGTCTATTATTTAATAAATTGATTGATAAGTAGTTGTCATTTGAAAATCATTATGATAGAATTAGCATGGACAAGCAAAGAGGATATGAGGAGGTATAAAGCTTAAATTTCCTCAACTTTTTTCTTTATGAAAAATTTAATACAGGTAGGGAAATGTCAGCAAATCGACATTAACGTACAAAAATCTGACACACTTTATTGATATGACATTAACTTATCAAATGACAATTATGTAACAAGAAGTGTCAGTGTACGGACATACACACCTCTTAACACTTGCAGCTTAAGTATAAAAAATTTTTATCAAAGTAACAAATGCCATAAACAAATAGCATAATAAAGCCAAAATATTTTTTGTTTTTATATTGTTATAGAATTGGCATTGTAATTGCAATATATAATAATCGGAAAGCACAGCCAACAAAAATAGATTAACGTACTTTGGAAGGAGGTGAAATGAGATGGAGTTCAGATTTCCTTTAAGACAACATGTTGGAGCACCTTGTACACCAGTAGTAGAGGTAGGAGAAGAGGTAAAGAGAGGCCAAAGAATTGCAGAGTCTAATGGTTTGGGAGCAAATATTCACAGCAGTGTAAATGGTAAAGTAGTAGCAGTTAATGAAAATGAAATTGTTATAGAAGCTGACGAAAACCAACCAAAAGATTATTTACCTATAAAGGATACTGAGGATCCGCTAGAAGCAATTATGGAAGCAGGAATAGTTGGTGCTGGCGGTGCAGGATTCCCTACCCATGTAAAATTAAAATCAAAAATCCCTGGGGGATATGCTATTGTAAATGCTGCTGAGTGTGAGCCTATACTGGGTCATAATATAAATTATATTGAAGAAAATGCTGAGAAGATAATCAGTGGGTTAAAGATCATCATGAACTTAACTGAAGCTGCCCACGGAATTATAGCTTTAAAGGAAAAGTATAAAAATGCTATTTCCAAGCTAGAAGCTGTTATAGACAGCGACAATATAGAAATAAAATATCTTCCAGATATGTACCCAGCAGGAGATGAAAGAGTAATAGTTAGAGAATTTTTAGGAGTAGAATTGGCACCAGGCCAACTACCAGGTGAAGCAAATGCTGTAATACAAAACGTAGAAACAGTAAAGAACATTGCATTAGCAGTAGAAGACAGAAAACCTGTTATAGATAAAGACGTAACAGTAGGTGGAAGAGTTAAAAATGCTCAAGGTGGCACCGTTTTCATGGATGTACCAATAGGTTATCCTGTTAAGAAGCTAATTGAAAAGGCTGGTGGCTTTGTAGAACCCTATGGTGAAATTGTATTAGGAGGACCTTTCACTGGAAAACATGGTGAAGAAAACGATCCTATTACAAAGATTACTGGAGGAGTTCTAGTAACAATGCCTTTCCCACAAGACAAGAGAAAATTTGGTATTTTAGCTTGTGAGTGTGGGGCACAGGAACCTAGATTAAGAGAAATTGTTGAAGCTATGGGAGGTACAGTTGTAGCTGAAGAAAAATGTAAGAGAATGAAGGAAGTAAATGGTAGATTCCGTTGTGAACTACCAGGAATCTGTCCTGGACAAGCTACAACAGTTCTAAACTTAAAGAAAAAAGGTGCAGAAGTAATCATTGCAGGTAGCTGTAGCGACTGAACTAACACTGTAATGACAGTTACTCCTAGGTTAGGAGTACCAACATATCATCATACAGACCATGTCCTACGTGCTGCAGGCTTAAGATTGGTAAGAAAAATTAATGATAAATAATATCATAAAAGGAGGTATTAACATGTCTATAACTCCAGAAACTGCAGAAAAGCACAAGAATGATTATGCTGTAGTATGCTGTAGAACAGAGGCCGGCACTGTTATCGAGCCTGACAATTTAGAAGATCCAGCAATATTTGCAGACTTAGAGGATTCAGGATTACTATCCATCCCAGACAACTGCCTAAAAATAGGAGAAGTTTTAGGCGCTAAGCTAACTAAAACTATTGATTCATTAACTCCTATAACTGCTGACATTGTAGAAGGAGCAAAAGCTTTAGTTGAAGAAGTTAAAGAAGAAGCTAAAGAAGAAGTAGCTGTAGAGGAAGTTGTTGCTCAACCTGTAGCTACAGTTGGTAATGCAGGAGTATTAAAACTTCACATTGGTGAAGGAAAAGACATTGACATTGAATTGCCACTAGGATTTGTTGGTGGAGCAGTTCAAAGTGTACAACCAGCTGTAGTATCCGAAGCAGTAGCAGGCGGAAAAGTTGAGAAAGAAGTAGACGAAGAACCAAAGAAAGTAAGAGAACTTATCAAGAAACACTACAAGATAGATAAAGTTGAGTTTGGACCTGAAACTAAGATAGAAGGTACAACTCTATACATTAGAGAAAACATCTGCGAAGAAGCTGTAAAAGTAGATCCACTAGTAAAATCAATCAAGATAGACATCATCACTCCAGACAAATACAATGAATACAGCGAAACTATCATGGACGTACAACCAATAGCTACTAAGGAAGGAGACAGCAAGTTAGGTACTGGAGTAACTAGAGTACTTGATGGTGTTGTAATGGTAGTTACTGGTACAGATGAAAACGGTGTACAAATTGGTGAATTCGGTTCTTCAGAAGGTATCCTAGAAGAAAACATCATGTGGAACAGACCAGGATGTCCTGACAAAGGCGAAATATTCATCAAGACAGAAGTTGTAATTCAAGAAAAGACCAACATGGAAAGAAGAGGTCCATTAGCAGCTCATAAGGCTACTGATATAATAACTCAAGAAATAAGAGACGTATTGAAGAAACTAGATGATAGTCTAGTTGTTGAAACAGAAGTATTAGAGCAAATCAGAAGACCTGGCAAGAAGAAAGTTGTTATCGTTAAAGAAATCATGGGTCAAGGCGCAATGCATGACAACATAATCTTACCAGTAGAACCAGTTGGAGTACTAGGTGGAAAACCAAACGTAGACTTAGGTAACGTTCCAGTAGCATTCAGTCCATTAGAAGTATTAGATGGTGGTATCCATGCATTAACATGTATAGGACCAGCTTCTAAGGAAAATTCAAGACATTACTGGAGAGAGCCACTAGTACTTGAAGCTCTACATGATCCAGAAATAGATCTTTGTGGTGTAATATTCGTAGGAAGCCCACAAATCAACAGCGAGAAATTCTACGTTTCTGAAAGACTAGGAATGATGGTAGAAGCTCTTGATGTAGATGGCGCAATTGTTACAACTGAAGGATTCGGAAACAACCATATCGACTTTGCAAGCCACATTGAGCAAATAGGTATGAGAGGAATTCCAGTTGTAGGTATGTCCTTCTGCGCAGTACAAGGAGCTTTAGTAGTAGGAAACGAACACATGAAATACATGGTAGACTTAAATAAATCTGAACAAGGAATTGAAAACGAAGTACTTGGCTGCAACACATTATGTCATGAAGATGCAATAAGAGCAATAGCAATGTTAAAGACTGCTATGGCAGGAGAAGAAGTAAAAGAAGCTGAAAGAAAATGGAATCAAAACGTAATAGATAACAACACTGAACTAATTGAAGAAGCATACGGAATCAAGATCGAAAGAGTAGAAAACGAACAATCACTTCCAATGAGCCAAAAACGTAAAGAGAAATACTCATAAAAGAAGGTTAAGTCATGAAGTATAAAGACAAGATTATCTACATGGAAGGCATCATAACAAAGGTTGAAGATGGAGCTGTAGAAATAGATTTTAAGGGAAGATTAGGACATATTAAAGTGCCTTTAAGAATGCTTATAACTGACTACCCATTAAAGGTCGGACAAGAGGTTGGGTTAAACATGAGCTTTCTTGAGGTATTAAGTCCTGAGGTGAACGAACACTATCTTAGTACCTTGATGCGTAATAAAAGAGATAAGGAGGTAGAAAAATGAGTCTCACAGTAGTAAAGGGATTACAATCTGAAATTTATGCTCCTATTACACCACCACCAGTATTTACTCCTGTAACTAAGGAGCTAAAGGATATGACCATTGCATTAGCTACAGCAGCAGGAGTTCATTTAAAATCCGATAAGAGATTTAACCTAGCAGGTGATACATCCTTTAGGTTAATTCCTGGAGATGTTGATACAAATGATCTAATGGTATCTCACGGTGGTTATGATAATAGTGACGTTAACAAGGACGTAAACTGTATGTTTCCACTTGATAGAATTAGAGAATTAGCTGAAGAAGGATTTATCGGTGGAATTGCACCAATCCACTTTGGATTCATGGGTGGCGGCGGAAACCAACAAGTATTCACTGAGCAAACAGGTCCAGAAATTGCTAGACAATTAAAAGAAGAGGGAGTAGACGCAGTTTTGATGACTGCTGGCTGAGGTACTTGCCACCGCTCTGCCGTGATTGTGCAGAGAGCAATTGAACAAGCAGGTATCCCAACTATACTAATAGCAGCTCTTCCACCAGTTGCACGTCAAAATGGTACACCAAGAGCTGTTGCACCAAGAGTACCAATGGGAGCTAACGCTGGTGAGCCAAACAACCCAGAAATGCAAAGAAATATAGTAAAAGACTCACTAAGACAATTAATCGAAATCCAAACTCCAGGAAAGATCGTAGATCTTCCATACGAATACGTTGCAAAAGTTTAATAAAAAGATTCCCATCTATCCTTTTTCAAGGATAGATGGGAACTAAAATAAAACAAGGTGATGACAATGAGCAATAATGAAATCCAGATGAGAAGACTAGTAATTAAAAGCTTCCATATAGAAGAAGTAAAGTATGGAGAAGAATTTGCTATTGATAACGGTTCATTGACCATCGTAAAAGACTTCCTAAATGATAAGATGAATAAAGACCTGATTGAGAGTGTAAAGATAAATATTATCAAGCCTTATGAACATGACATGTACGTTAACAGCATTATGGATGTCATGCCCATATCAACCAAGGTTCTAGGTCAATTAGGAGAAGGTATTACTCATACCCTAACCGGTGTCTATGTTATGCTTACAGGAGCTGATGTAGACGGAGTCCAAATGGCTGAGTTTGGATCTTCAGAAGGTATACTTAAGGAACAGATGTACTTTGGGAGACCAGGTACTCCTAATGTAGATGATTATATAATTCATGTAGATGTTACTTTCACGAGAGGTTGTATGTCCAGCAGAAAGTATCCTCTGGAAGGACATAGAGTGTGCGATCTGTTTGTACAAGAAATTAGAAATATATTAAAGAAATTGCCAGGCCATAAGTGTACAGAAAGACATGATTTCTATGACAAGATAAGGCCTGGTAAAAAAAGAGTTGCGATTGTTAAACAAATAGCAGGCCAAGGAGTTATGTACGATAATCAGTTGTTTAGTAAAGAGCCTTCAGGATTTGAGGGTGGAAGATCCATTATAGACATAGGAAATGTACCAATTATTTTAACCCCTAATGAATACAGGGATGGGGCATTGCGCTCCATGGTATAAGGAGGGATAATATGGGCATAGGACCTTCTACTAAAGAAACTTCACTTCATCATTTTAGAGACCCTCTTTTAGCTGTGGCCACTTCTGATGATGACTTGGACGTAGTAGGGGTGGTATTAGTAGGCACTCCTCAGGATAATGACGACAAGATGTTTGTTGGGAAAAGAGCGGCCGTATGGTTAGAAGCAATGCGCGTGGATGGAGCTATTTTATCCTGCGATGGATGGGGAAATAGCCACGTAGACTTTGCAAATACCATTAAAGAGATTGGATCTAGGAACATACCAGTTGTAGGTGTTACATTTAACGGGGTACAAGCGCAATTTGTAGTAACTAATAAGTATATGGATACTATTGTTGACATCAACAAATCAGAAGAAGGAATCGAAACAGAAGTTGTTGGAGAAAACAGCGCTGATTACATTGATGCAAAAAAGGCAGTTGCCTTATTAAAACTAAAAATGCAAAGGGGTGTATAAAGTATGAAGTTTTCAAGGTACATTCATGCAATTGATTCCCATACCCAGGGAGAACCAACTAGGGTTGTAATAGGTGGTGTTCCTAACATTCCAGGAAAGTCACTACCAGAGAAAAAAGCATATTTGGAAGAGCACATGGACTATTTAAGAACTGCAATCATGCACGAACCAAGAGGTCACAATGACATGTTTGGTTCCATCCTTACTCAACCTGTAAGCGATGAAGCTGACATTGGAATTATATTTATGGATGGCGGCGGATACTTGAACATGTGCGGCCATGGAACTATAGGTGCAGCTACTATAGCTGTAGAAACTGGCATGGTACCAATGAAAGAGCCTGTTACAGAATTAACTTTAGAAGCTCCAGCTGGTTTAATCAGAGCTAAGGTAGCTGTTGAGAATGGCAAGGTAAAAGAAGTTACTTTCCAAAATGTTCCTGCATTCTTATACAAAGAAGGCGTAAAAATCAACGTTCCTGAAATCGGAGAAATTACATTAGATATTTCCTTCGGTGGAAGCTTCTTTGCAATAGTTGATGCTAAACAATTAGGAATGGAAATTGTTCCAGAAAACGCTACAAAATTAAAAGACATTGGATTAAAGATTCGTGATATAGTAAACAAAGAAGTTGAAATCCAACATCCAACCCTAGCTCATATAAAAACTGTTGACCTTGTTGAGATCTATGATGAGCCTACTCATCCAGAGGCAACATATAAGAACGTAGTAGTATTTGGAGAAGGACAAGTAGACCGTTCACCATGTGGTACTGGAACTTCAGCAAAGATGGCTACATTACATGCTAAGGGCGAATTAAAGGAAGGAGAACCATTTGTTTACGAAAGCATTATAGGAACTCTATTCAGAGGAAGAATAGTTGGAACTACTAAAGTAGGAGACTATGACGCAGTAATACCTGAAATATCTGCTTCAGCATACATAACAGGATTCAATACTTTTGTAATCGATGAAGACGATCCTATGAAACATGGATTTACTTTAAAATAGTTTATTATAGGAAATTGCTTTCTAGCAATTTCCTTTAATAAAAAATATAAAGTGGGAATATTCTAACTGTAAGAAAAAAATCTAATCCAAAAGGAGGAAAAAAGTATGATTACTAATGTAGTATTAGGTATTTTAGGTTTATTTACTGCTGGATTTGCTGTTATATTCGGTAAGGATGTTGCAGCACACAAGGATCAACTAGAGGAGGAAACTAGCTGGGCTATAACAGGAATTATTGGGTTCTTTGTAAACTTCTTTGACACATTAGGTATAGGTAGTTTCGCTCCAGCAACAGCTTTGTTTAGAGCATTCAAACAGGTACAAGATAGAATTATTCCTGGTACATTAAACGTATCCTGTACAATACCAGTTGTATTAGAAGCATTCATATTCATCGCTGCTATAGAAGTTGAAACAATTACATTGGTTTCAATGCTTGCTGCATCAGTTGTAGGTGCTTCCTTGGGAGCAGGAATAGTTGCTAAGCTTCCAGAAAAATCTGTACAACGTGTAATGGGTTTTGCTTTATTAGCAACAGCATTCTTAATGCTTTCTGGACAAATGGGTTGGACTGCTAGTCTAGGAACTGGTGACGCTATAGGATTAACAGGTTCTAAGCTTATTATAGGTATTATAGGTAACTTAGTATTAGGAGCTCTTATGACAGCAGGTATAGGACTTTATGCTCCTTGTATGGCACTTGTATACATGTTAGGAATGTCCCCACGTGTTGCTTTCCCAATAATGATGGGTTCATGTGCATTCTTAATGCCAGTAGCTTCTGCAAGATTTATAAAGGAAAAAGCTTACAACAGAAAGGCATCAGTAGCTGTAACTCTTGGTGGAGTAGTAGGAGTATTAATAGCAGCTTATATAGTTAAGTCACTACCAATCAAGATCTTAACTTGGTTAGTTATCGTAGTAATTCTTTACACTGCAATAACACTATTAAGAGATTCCTTTAAGGCGAAAGAAGTAGTTAACCCTGAAAAGAACGCATAAACCTTTAAATTTTTAGAATCTTTTGATTGAAATGAAAATCTAATGGGTTAAAATAGAAAAGCTCTTTACTGGCGTATGTTAATTTTGGGAGGAATTTTATTGAACCACGCCAGAAAGAGCTTTTCTTATGTAATATATTTTAGCATAAAAAAAAGACTATAAACTATGAAAATTAAAATAGCTTAGGTGTAATAACTACCAAAAACCTTAAAACATGTTTAAGTGGATTTCTCCACACGTGACTTATGGTAGAAGGATAGTGGATGGAATCTCCTTGTTTCACGGTATATGTCACTCCATCTAGTATTATTTCTAAGGTTCCATCTAAAACGTAGATGAATTCTTCTCCAGGGTGGCTGAAATAATCACCATGCTGCTCTTGGGCAGGTATGGTAACAATAAGAGCTTCCATGTTTTTGTTTGGGAAGCTGCCACTTAACTTTACAAATTCAGCCTTAGAAGCTTCCATAATAAAGGGTTCCTGTTCCTCATACTTAACATGGTAGCTTTTGATTTCAGGGCTTTTGAAAAAATAACTCATGTCCTTTCCTAAGGCATCAGCAATTTTTTTAAGAGAAGTTATGGCAAGAGATGAAGTGTTATTTTCTACCTGTGACAAGAAGCTTACGGACAGTCCTGTTTTTTCACTTAGTTCCTTCAAGGTCATGCTTTGTTCTTTTCGAAGCGATCGAATTTTGTTTGATATTTCTTCAATCATATACATTCCCCCAAACCTGCTTAATAAGCAATAGATATATGTAATAAATATTATTTACTTTTCAAATAGCATATCATATAATCTACTCATAATCAAGTTCAGAAATACTGAAATTGAAAGTGGTATAATCAAAATATTCATGAAATGGTTAAGCAAAAATGAAAATATTAACCAGATTTTTTCCCATATGTAGATGAGTTAGAAAAACAAGGAAATACATTGTTATAGAATTAACGTATCAGAATAACAGATGGCAAATAATGCTAATATTTAGAAAATTGAACCCAATTTAACAAATTATTGCAATTAAGCAATTGTTTAAATACTAAAAAATATAATAAAATATTTTAGTAAGACTGAAAATTTTGTTGACATACCTTATAAATTATGTTAGCATTGTAATGTAAATCATAAATTTAACAAACTCAACAGGCTAAGGGATTTGAGTTGATTAGATAAGAAGTTTTATTCATTAGCGTTTGAAGCCTCAAGAAAGACTACTGCACCTTGCTTATATTTATCTCCCATATTCTAATCAATAAATATTTAAGGTCAAGCAGGATCATGTATGTTAAATAATTACATATTTGCTATAAAGTAGCATAAAGCAGGTATGGATATAAGCTAAATTTAGCTTGTATCACTAAACTACTAAACACATTAGAGTAATTACTCAAAAGGAGGAAGCGAAATGAAACAGGCTAGATTAGAAAGATTAGTTAAGGCAATGGAAAAAGCTAATCTAAAACAAATACTAGTATCAGATCCAACATCAATATTTTATCTAACAGGCAGATGGATACATCCAGGAGAGAGATTACTAGCATTATACATTGATGTAGATGGAAACAATAAGCTATTCATCAATGAACTCTTCCCTGTAGAAGAAGATTTAGGTGTAGAAAAAATTTGGTTTAAGGACACAGATGATCCAATAAAGCTAATTGTTCCACATTTGGACAAGGCTTCTGCTTTAGGAATTGACAAAAACTGGCCAGCAAGATTCTTATTAAGCCTAATGGAGCATAATCCAGTACCTAAATATGTAAATGGATCAAATGTTGTTGACAGATTGAGAATGATTAAAGATGAAGAAGAACTTGAACTTTTAAGAAAAGCTTCAAAGATTAACGAACTAGCTATTGATAGATTGATAAATGAAATATCACCTGAATTTAGTGAGAAGGAAATGAAGGACAAGTTGCTTGCTATATATAAGGAACTAGGTGCTGAAGGATTGTCTTTCGATCCAATAGTATGCTATGGGGCAAATGCAGCAGATCCTCATCATGTTTGCGATGATTCACATGTAAAAGAGGGAGATAGCGTTGTAGTTGATATCGGATGTATTAAGGACTCCTATTGCTCTGATATGACTAGAACTGTATTCTATAAGCATGTTTCTGATAAGCACAAAGAAGTATATAATATTGTTCTTGAAGCTAATCAAAAAGCTATTGAGATTGTAAAACCTGGAGTAAGATTCTGTGATGTAGACTTAACAGCTAGAAAGATTATCGAAGATGCAGGATATGGAAAATACTTCACTCATAGAACAGGTCACTCAATAGGTATTGAATGCCATGAGACTGGAGATGTATCATCTACTAATACAGATGTATTAGAACCTGGTATGGTATTCTCAGTAGAACCAGGTATTTATCTACCTGGAGAAATGGGAGTAAGAATTGAAGATTTAATTGTAGTAACAGAAGACGGATATGAAAATCTAAATAGCTATGATAAGAGCTTAAGGGTTATAGAGTAGATAAATTGGAGGTATCCAAATGAAAAGAACTGAAAGATTGCTTAAAAAAATGGAAGAACTAGGTCTAGAGAGTCTGTTTTTAAACAATGTACAAAATATTAGATATATTAGTGGATACACTGGAACAGATTCTTATATATTGATTTCACCAAAAGGAAAGTGGTTTATTACAGACTATAGATATACTGAACAAGCTAAAAATGAATGCGTAGAATTTGAAGTAATAGAGCGCAATAGACAAACTACTACCTTAGGCCAATGTGTTAACCAAATTCTTAAAGACAACAACATCAAGAATATAGGATTTGAAAGAGATCATATAAATTATGGTATGCTGGAAGATATAAAAAATGATGTTGAAGCTGCTGATTTTATTCCAACTTCAGGTATTATTGAAGAGCTTAGATATACAAAGGATGAGGAAGAGATACAACTTATAAAGAAAGCTTGTGAAATTGCAGATAAGGCCTTTGCTGAACTCCTAAAGGTAATAAAAGTTGGCATGACAGAAGCTGAAGCAGCTTTAGAGCTAGAGTACAACATGAGGAAGCTTGGAGCTGAGGGGCCTGCTTTTGATACTATTTTGATTTCAGGAGCAAAAACCTCTATGCCCCATGGAATTCCATCTGATAAGAAGATAGAACATGGAGATTTTGTTACAGTAGACTTTGGAGCAATTTATAAAGGATATCGTTCAGACATGACTCGTACCTTTATCATGGGAGAAGCAAATGATGAACAGATAAGATTATATAATTCAGTACTTGAAGCTCAAGTAGCTAGTGTAGAAGGAATTAAAGCTGGTCTTACAGGCAAAGAAGCCGATGATTTAGCAGGCAAGGTTCTTGAACGCGACGGATACTATGAACACTCTGGCAAAAGCCTAGGCCATGGTATAGGTCTAGATGTTCATGAAAAGCCTTTCATGAATCCAATTTGCCAAGATGTATTAAAGGAAGGTTGCGTTGTAACTTGTGAACCAGGTGTATATATTCCTGGTTGGGGTGGAGTTAGAATAGAAGATACTGTTGTAATTACAGCTGATGGATGTGAAATTCTAACTCATACACCAAAGGAATTACTGATAGTAAAATAAGTTTTCAAAGCCATTGGGTTCATATTTAAATAACTTTAAAATAGGAATCCATTGGCTTATGAATAAATAAAGCAATTATCAATATAACTATTAATTAATATTACAGGAGGAATGAAACATGGAAAAAACAAAAAATAGAAGGCCCTTAGGTTTTTATGTTTGTTCATTGGCCTTCACATTTGAAAGATTTGCTTTCTATTCAGCAAAGTGGCTACTAGCTGTGTTCGTAGTTGCAGCAATTACTGATGGTGGACTTGGACTTACTCCAGCAGATGGTGCAAAGATGTCTGCTAACTTAGTTGCATTTACTTACCTTGCTCCACTATTTGGATCAGTATTATCTGACCGTTTTATTGGTGCTAGATATCTTGTTCCAATAGGTATGGCTTTAATGGGAGCAGGTTACCTAATAGGTGCAAATGCTACAAGCGCTGCTATGGTTAATTTAATGATTGTATTAGTTTCACTTGGTACAGGTTTATTCAAACCTCAAACAAACGCTATTACAGGTAAACTATTTGATAATCCAGATGAATTAGACGGTGCATTTTCAACTCAATATTCATTCGTTAACATTGGATCCTTCATAGGAACAACTATTATTGGTCTTATTGCAGCAGCAAAAGGATATTCCTTCAGCTTTACAATTTGTGCATTCATGATGTTCTTTAATGCTATTTTCTTCACTTTTGGATGGAGATTCCTAGGTGAAGCAGGCAAGAAGCCATTTAAGGCTGATGACTATAAGAATGTTGACACTAAAAAGAAAGAAGAAATTGAGAAGAAACCACTTACAACTATTGAGAAGAAGAGAGTTGCTGCTATCGTTTTAGTATCTCTATTCTCAGTAATCTTCTGGGTATTCTGGTACCTAGCATATATGCCAGTATACTACTACTGGGGTGGAGACAATGGATTTGCTAACTGGATGATTGGTAACTTTGAAGTTCCAACTTCTTGGTTTGACTCACTAAATGCATTATGTTGTATTACCTTAGGACCAATCCTTGGTGCTCTATGGGCAAAACTAGCTAGAAGACCACAAGGAGACCTAAGTATGTTTAAGAAAACTGCTTTAGGTATGATCTTACTAGGACTATCCTATGTAGTATTCGCATTAGCAGATGTTGTTAGAGGAGAAAATCTAGCATCCCTAGTTTGGATAATAGCATTTGGAATTTTACTATCCCTAGGTGAAATGGTATTCTCACCATTAGGAAACTCCTTCATCAGTAAGTTTGCTCCAAACAGATTATTATCAGCTATGATGGCTGTATGGACACTTGCTATATTCTTTGCAGGAAAATCCTATGGATACCTATATGAATTAACATTAAAATTCCCATTTGCACCAACATACTTCGTAATTGCAGCTATTGCAATTGGATCAGGTATCATCCTTTGGGCTATGGATAAGAACTTAAATAGATTAGTAATTAAGGATGAAGAAAAAGCAGAAGAAAACCTAGACGGTATGGTATTAAGTGAAGAAACTCTATAATATCGAAAATATTTAAGGATAAATAACACTGGACGGTTAGCCTAAGGCTAGCTGTCCAGTGTTTCATTTTTGTGAAATCAATAAATAGTTCCAAGGGATGGTATATAAAGCCTATACTTATAAAATATTAATAGTGAAAAGACTTACATATTATGATAAGGATATTAAGATAAAATACACACTTATAGCCCCTGAGTCCATAGTTACATTTATTAAAATTTGGGTATTAATACTCTACCAAAATAGCTCATGTTTTACTGATTAGAGCTATTTTGAAATTAAAAGGATGTGGATAAGTGAAAATTTCAATTTTACATAGAAAGGGGATATTTTAGTGGATTACATTGACCAAATAAATTATATTGCTAGTTATTTTAAAGAACATGAAAAAAGGCAGGAAGAATTCAAGGTGGGTATAGAGGTTGAACATTTCATAGTGGATAAGAACTCCCTAAGAACTATATCATATTATGGCAAGGATGGAGTTGCTGAAACACTTAAGGACTTAGAAAAGAGGGGCTGGACTGGTAGCTATGAGGGGGAACATATACTGGGTCTTAGCAGTAAGAAAAAGTATATAACTTTAGAGCCAGCTAGTCAACTGGAATTAAGCATAAGTCCTCAGGAGTCTATAGAAGAGCTGGAGAAGGAATATCTTGACTTTTTATATGAGATAATACCAATACTGGAAAGAAAAAATCAAGCTCTTATTACTGTTGCATACCATCCTGTATCAAGGATCAATGATATCAAGATGATTCCTAAAAAGAGGTATGAATACATGTATGAGTACTTCAAGACAAAGGGGAAATATGCCCATAATATGATGAAGGGCACAGCTTCTTTCCAGGTGTCTATTGATTATGATTCTGAGGAAGACTATATAAAGAAATTCAAAGTGGCCAGCGCCCTTTCTCCAGTATTGTACGCCATTTTTGACAGCGGATATTACTTTGAAGGAGGAATTTGGGATAAGTACAGTTTAAGGGCTGCTATATGGGAGAATTGTGATAGGGACAGAAGTGGTATTGTACCTGGGGTATTTGATGAGGATTTTGGATACAGAAAATATGCTGAATATATATTGAATGTTCCTCCGATTTTCATATTTGATGGGAAAAACACTTACCCTACTGGTGATAAATTAGGTAGAGAGATCTTCCATGGTAAAAGTCTTACCCTTGAGGAGTTGGAACATGTGTTGACTATGGTATTTCCTGATGTAAGAACAAAAGGATATGTTGAAATTAGAATGTTTGATGCTATTCCATATCCCTTGAACCTATCGGCGGCAACTCTCATAAAAGGCCTTTTTTACAACAGGGAAAATCTAAATGCCATATATGAATACGTTAAAGACATAGATGAAAGGGACATGAGAGAAGCTAAAAAAAGCATAGTTGAAAAGGGTTTGGAAGGTCAGATGAAGGACTTGAAAGTATTTGAAATAGGCCGCAGCCTTGTAGATCTTTCTAAGAAAGGACTCAAGATAAGAGAGTTAAAATATTTGGAGCCCCTTGAAAAGATCTTGTTAGTTAAAAAGAATCCACGCCAGCTAATAAGGGAGAGAGAAGAGCTAGGGAAAAAGGAATCATTAAATTGGTGTATTCTAAACAATTTGTTGATGGATATTACCAAGCTTTAAAACTAAGTTTGAAATATATGGATTGTTGACTAGAAAGGGAAAATAATTTATCATATATTTAAAATTGTCTATTATTTTAAAAAAGTATAATATCTTACCAAGGATAGAATACTTTTTTGAATTAGCATTAAATAAGGGCAGCGTAAATAAGCTGTCTTTTTTTATAAGGATTAGGAAACCTTTACCATAAATACCACATTCAATCAATATAAAGAGGAGGCTATAGGATGAAGTTTAATTTCAATTGGGAAGGCAATAGGAACAAAATACAGAAGTTAATGGACTTCATGAAAGAAAACAGATCCAAAAAAGGAATTCTGATGATGGCACTTCATGAAACCCAGGATTTATTTGGATACATACCTTTAGAGATTATGGAGCTCATTTCAAAGGAGTTAAAAACTCCCCTATCAGAGATATACGGTGTGGCTACTTTCTATTCTCAATTCTCATTGGTACCAAAGGGAGAAAATGTAATAGGCGTTTGTTTAGGTACAGCGTGTTATGTAAAAGGTGGACAGGATATACTAGCTAAACTAGAAGAATTACTAGCCATAAAAGAGGGACAAACTACTCCAGATGGGAAGTTTTCCATTGATGCCACTAGGTGCTTAGGTGCCTGCGGCCTTGCACCTGTAATGATGATAAACAATAAGATTTATGGAAAGCTTACCTTGGATAAAGTAGAAGAGATAATAAATAGTTATAGATAGAGTGGGAGGTAAAATGAATGATAACAGTAGAAGAGTTGAAGAAGATAAGGGAAAATACTTTGAAGAAAATGGATTTAAAGCTGCATAAACTGCAGGAAGAAATACTAGATAAGGAAGGAGCTTTAAATAAGAAGCTTATTCTAATATGCGGAGGGCCAGGATGTCATTCTTCCAATGTGGAGGAAATGAAGGCTAGATTTGAAAAGAGGATATTAGAAAAAGGATTGATCCATGTAGAAGTAAGCATTGCTGGATGTTTTGGCCTATGTGAATCTGGACCAAATATTGAAGTATACCCTGAAGGCATATTTTACAGCAGGGTTAAAATGGACGACATAGATGAGATTGTAGATAAGCACCTATGTGAAAATGTAGTTGTGGAAAGACTGCTTAACGAAGGGGCTATTGAAAGTGGCAAGATAAAGCATGTATCTCAGGTTAACTTCTACAATAAACAGAAAAAGATAGCTTTAAGAAATTGTGGGATTATAGATTACAACGATATAAAAGAATACATTGCCCTTGACGGCTATCAAGCTTTAGCCAAGGCAATAACTGAGATGACTCAAGAAGAAGTTATAAATATGGTTAAGGATTCTAACCTAAGAGGAAGAGGAGGAGCTGGCTTTCCAACAGGCAGGAAGTGGGAGACAGCCTTTAAGTATGATGCAGATCAAAAATACGTAATCTGTAATGCAGATGAAGGAGATCCGGGGGCCTTTATGGATAGGAGTATACTTGAAGGAGATCCCCATTCCGTACTTGAAGGCATGGCTCTTTGCGGATATGCCATAGGAGCAGAACAAGGATATATATATATAAGGGCAGAATACCCTGTAGCAGTGGAAAGGTTAAAGATAGCTATAAAACAGGCTAAGGAAATGGGTCTTTTAGGAAGGAATATACTTGGAACGGATTTCAGCTTTGATATTGAGTTAAGGCTAGGAGCAGGGGCCTTTGTGTGTGGCGAAGGGACAGCTCTCATGGAGTCCATAGAAGGACGTCGTGGAATGCCAAGACCTAAGGTGGAGAGAACTGCCCATAAAGGCTTATGGGGCAAGCCTACTATCATTAACAATGTTGAAACCTTTGCAAATGTTCCGCCAATCCTCTTAAAGGGAGCAGATTGGTTTAGAAGTATAGGTACTGAGGATTCTTCTGGAACTAAAGTATTTGCCTTAGGAGGCAAGGTGAAGAATACTGGCCTGGTTGAAGTGCCTATGGGAACCACATTAAGGGAAATAATATTTGATATTGGTGGAGGAATTGAAAAGGACAGGAAATTTAAGGCAGTTCAAACGGGAGGACCTTCGGGAGGGTGTATTCCAGAAGAATATCTAGATACTCCAGTAGATTTCGGCTCCCTAAGCAAGATTGGTTCCATAATGGGTTCTGGCGGCATGATAGTACTAGATGAAAGTGATTGTATGGTAGATATAGCAAGATTTTTCTTGGATTTTACTGTGGACGAATCCTGTGGTAAATGTGTTCCATGCAGGGAAGGAACTAAGAGAATGTTAGAAATACTGGAAAGGATAACTGCAGGGGAAGGAAGGGCTGAAGACTTGGACAGGTTAGAATCTTTAGCAGAGATCATCACCAGCGGCTCCCTTTGTGGACTAGGACAAACTGCAGCAAATCCTGTAATATCTACCTTAAAATACTTTAGAGATGAATATGAAGCCCACATATATGATAAGAGATGTCCTGCAGGAGCCTGTCAAGCACTGTTAGAGTTTTACATTACAGACAAATGTATAGGATGTACCAAGTGTGCTAGAAGCTGTCCTGTTTCAGCCATAAGGGGTAAGGTAAAGGAAAGACATGTAATAGATACTGAAAAATGTATTAAATGTGGTGCCTGTATGGAAGTATGTCCAGTTGGGGCAGTAATAAAGAGATAGAGCTGGGAGGAATACTTATGAGAGAAGTGAATGTTGTTATAGATGGAAAAAGGGTTACGGTGCCAGAAGGATATTTTATAATCCAGGCAGCTAGGGAAGTGGGCATAGATATACCAGCCCTATGCTATGATCCAAATTTAGAAGTGGTAGGAGCCTGTAGATTGTGCCTAGTGGAAATTGAAGGCAGTAGGAAACTACAGACAGCTTGTTCCACCAAAGTCAGGGATGGAATGGTTATCCATACGGAATCTGACAGGGTAGTAAGCTCAAGAAAAGAGATACTTCAATTGCTTCTAGACAACCATCCTAATGATTGTTTGACCTGCCAAAAAGCAGGGGAGTGTCTCCTACAAGAATATGCCTATAGGTATGATGTGAAATTTAGAGAGCATTATGGTGCTAGAAGGCCATCCTATGTGGATACTACAAGTCCATACATACTAAAGGATGACAGCAAATGTATCCTTTGTGGCAAATGCGTCAGAACCTGCAGCCAAGTTCAAGATAGAAGGGTCCTTTCCTTTGGAGGAAGGGGCTTTGATACTAGAATAGTAATAGATGCTGATTTTAACTTTGATAAGTCCAGCTGTGTGTCCTGTAATAGGTGTGTTACTGTTTGCCCTGTAGGAGCCTTAGTGGATAAGAGGCTGCTTAACAAGGGAAGATCTTGGGAGTACCATAAAAGAGAAGTTAAGTGTAAGGTCTGTGAGTATGGGTGCAGCTTTGAAATATTATCTAAGGATGGAAGGAATGTGGCAGTTAGGGCCAAGGAAGCTAATGGAGGCAGACCCTTGTGCCTAAAAGGAAGGCTTACTACCGAGTTCCTCTATGTAGATGACCCGGATAAGCCATATATAAAGGGTGAGGAAGGATTCATAGAAGCTACATGGAAGGATGCCTTGGGCCTTAAGGATTTATTAGATAAGCTTTTGGCTCATGAAGAAGAGGAGATGGGAGTTGAATACAATGGTTAGGATAACCATTAATGGTGTAGAGTATCAGGTAGAGGATGACATCACTATCCTTGAAGCCTGTAATAGATTGGATATTCCTATCCCTACCCTTTGCCATGATGAGAGGCTTAATCCCTATGGGGCTTGTAGGCTGTGTTTGGTAGAATTAAAGGGGAAGAACAAGCTAGAGGCCTCCTGTACCACTAAGGTAAGGGATGGGATGGAGGTAGAAACCCATAGTGATAAGGTAGTAAGGACAAGGAGAGAGATTCTGGATTTGCTCTTTTCAAACCACCCAGAAGACTGCCTTACCTGCGAAAAGTCAGGAGATTGCAAGCTGCAGGATTACTGTTACGAATATGGGGTTGAAAAAGGTAGCTATTTAGGAGAGAAGAGAGATTATTCCATAGATGATTCTAATCACTTCTATACCTATGATCCAAACAAGTGTATACTCTGCGGAAAGTGTGTTAGAGTCTGTGACCAGCTACAGGGCACCAGTGCAATTGGCTTTGAAAACAGGGGATTTAAGACTAAGGTGTCTACCCCCTTTGATATGGGATTGGCTAAATCCACCTGTGTATCCTGTGGCAACTGTGTGGCTGCTTGTCCCGTAGGGGCATTGCTGCCAAAGAGGAAGATTAGGTATAGGGCTTGGGAAGTAAAGAAGGTAAAGACAACCTGTTCCTACTGTGGAGTAGGCTGCCAGATGTATCTGCTAGTTAAAGGTAACCAAGTAGTAGGAGTGGAGCCAGCTGAGGGTAAACCCAATAATGGATTATTGTGCGTCAAAGGAAGGTTTGGCTACTCTTTTATAAACCACACTGATAGATTGAAAACACCTTTGATAAAGAGAAATGGTAAGTTTGAGGAAGCCAGCTGGGAAGAAGTATATGACCTAATAGTTTCAAAGATAAAAGAAAGCAAGGCTAAGTATGGTCCAAATAGTCTAGCAGGATTAACATCTGCCCGATGTACCAATGAGGAAAACTACCTATTCCAAAAGATGTTCCGGGCTCTGATAGGTACCAACAATGTAGACCACTGTGCCCGCCTCTGACATGCTTCAACAGTTGCAGGTCTTGCAACTACTTTAGGAAGTGGAGCTATGACCAATAGCATTGAAGAAGTATTGGATAATGATGCCATGTTTGTAATAGGATCTAATACCACAGAAAACCACCCTGTAATAGGCACTTTTATGAAACAGGCTATTAGAAGGGGAACAAAGCTAATTGTAGCAGATCCAAGAAGAATAGAGCTAGCTGATTATGCTGATGTGTTCTTACAGATTAAGCCAGGAACAAATATAGCCCTTATAAATGGAATGATCCATGTGATAATTGAAAACAAGCTGTATGATAGGGACTTTGTTGACAAGCATACAGAAAACTTTGAGGAGTTAAAGAAGGTTGTAAAGGATTATACTCCAGAGCTAGCAGCTGAAATATGCGGAGTGGATAAGGAAGATATAATAAAGGCAGCCCGTATCTATGCTGAGGCTGAAAGGGCTGGCATATACTATGCAATGGGTATTACCCAACACACTACCGGAACCCATTCTGTAATGAGTTTATCTAATCTAAGCCTAATCTGTGGCAATATAGGAAAAGAGGGAGCAGGTATAAACCCTCTAAGAGGGCAGAACAATGTTCAAGGAGCTTGCGATATGGGAGGGCTCCCAACAGACCTGCCAGGGTACCAGAAGGTATTTAAGGATGAGGCGAGAGAAAAATTTGAAAGGGTATGGAAGGTCAAGCTTCCCAGCAAGGTGGGCTTGACAGTGCCTGAGATTCTAGATGAAGCTGAGAAGGGAAAGATAAAGTTCCTATATATAATGGGAGAAAACCCTATGGTTTCAGATCCGGATATAAATCATGTGAAGAAGGCTTTAACTAGTTTAGACTTTTTAATAGTTCAAGATATTTTCCTTACTGAAACTGCAGAACTTGCAGATGTAGTCCTTCCTGCTGCCTCCTTTGCTGAAAAGGATGGGACCTTTACCAATACGGAGAGAAGGGTCCAAAGGATTAGGAAGGCTATAGAGCCAGTAGGAGCTGCTAAGGCTGACTGGCAGATACTTACAGATCTAATGGTAAGACTAGGACATGATAAGAAATACTCCCATCCATCAGAAATAATGGATGAGATAAGAAGTGTAACCCCATCTTATAGAGGCATAAGCTATGACAGGATAGAAGTAGAAGGTATCCAGTGGCCCTGTACTTATATGAAGCATCCAGGAACTAAGTACCTCCATAGGGAGGGTATAGCCAGAGGAAAGGGACTATTGATGGCTGTAGATCATAGAGATAGTGCTGAAGTTCCTGATTCAGAATATCCCTTTATATTGACCACTGGAAGGCTGCTCTATCAGTACCACACTAGAACTATGACAGGGCGAGTGGATGGACTAAATAAACTAGCTCCAGAATCCTTTGTGGAGATTAATGATGCTACGGCCAATAAGCTTAACATTAGCAATGGGGATAAGGTAAGGCTTACCACCAGAAGGGGAAGCATAATAACAACTGCCAGAGTAACGGAAATTGTAGATGAAGGTGTAGTATTTATGCCCTTCCATTATACTGAAGGAGCAGTTAACTACTTGACTAATACTAAACTAGATGAACATGCAAAGATTCCAGAGCTTAAGGTAGCTGCTGTAAAAATAGAGAAGGTAGGGAGTTGATCTTGTGTTTAAGGTGGGAATAATTACATCTAGTGATAAAGGCTATAAGGGTGAAAGGGAAGATATTAGTGGAAAGACCATAAAGGAAATGGTAGAGAATTTTGGGTATAGGGTTGAACGCTATGTAATACTTCCTGATGAAGAGGATGTCCTCTTAAATGAAATGATATATATGGTTGATGAGTTAAACTTAGATCTAATTCTTACTACAGGAGGTACAGGATTTAGCAAAAGGGATGTAATGCCTGAAGTAACTATTAAAGCCTGCCATAGAATGGCCAATGGTATTGCTGAGGCTATAAGATTTCATAGCCTCAGCATAACTCCAAGGGCTATGCTTTCTAGGGCAGCAGCAGGTATAAGGAAGGAGACTTTAATCATAAACCTTCCCGGAAGTCCTAAGGCTGTAAAGGAAGCTTTAGATTATATATTAGACAGTGTTCACCATGGCTTGGAAATACTAAAGGGCCAGACCCATGATTGTGCCAGGTAGGTGGGAATATGAAAGAGTTTGGTACAGCAGTAATACTAGCTGGAGGTAAAAGTACCAGGATGGGATTTGATAAGCAGTTTCTTTGGATAAAGGAAAGAAGGCTTATAGACAGCATAAGGAAGAAGCTGGCAAGGGAGTTTGATGAGATAATAGTTGTTACTAACAAAACACAATACTATCTAGGGTTTACAGATAAGATTATAGAGGACAAAATACCAAACAAGGGGCCCTTATCTGGTATCCATGCAGGTTTAGTTGAAGCTAGCAGCAAGTTTGTGTATTTCATAGCCTGCGATATGCCCAATATAAATTTAGGTTATATAAGGTTTATGAAAGGCAAATTAAAACATAGGGATGCTGTAGCTTGTATTACTAAGTATGGACAGTGGATAGAACCCTTTAATGCTTTTTATTCAAGGGAAATGATAGGGGATATTGAGAGACACTTAATGGAAGATAGGAGGTCGGTAAATTCATTGATCAAGAAATTACCCATCTGCTATATACAGGAGGAAGAGGCTAGAACTTTTAGCCCCCATTGGGATATGTTCTTAAACTTAAATACAAGAAAGGATCTAGAAGATTACCTAGAGAGCATAAATGACTAAGTAGAGGGAGATAGGATGAAGGATATTAAAAAAGTTAATATTATGAGGGTTAAAGGGGATGGGATCTGGGAAGAAGAGGATATAGTTGTTAGGGAATATCCCTTTACCATCTATGTTAATGATAAGGAGTTAATAACCTTGCTCTGCAGTCCTGATTCTCTAAAGGAGCTGACTCTTGGTTTTTTATATTCGGAAGGCCTTATTTCTTCCCTTTCAGATGTGGATCAGATTACCATAGATGAAGAAAGGGGCATATCATATGTATATATCAACAGGATAGATCCTTTCAATGAAGAGTTTAGAGGGAAGAGAACAATAACATCAGGCTGCGGTAAGGGAACTGTCTTCTATAATGTAATTGATTCTTTCAGGTCCAAAAAGATTGAAAAGCCCATGTATGTACCAGCTGACAAGATAAAGGGCTTAATGAAGGAATTCAACGAAAATTCAAAACTATTTAGAGAAACTGGTGGCGTTCACAGTTGCGCCATGTGCAACTTAGATGGTATAATTATATTTAAAGAGGATATTGGAAGACACAATGCCTTGGACAAGGTATTAGGACATGCCCTCTTAGAAGGAATAGACACTAAAGATAAGATCATACTTACCAGCGGAAGAATATCTTCTGAAATGTTGATAAAAACAGCTAAAAGACAAATCCCCGTAATTATATCCAGATCTGCACCTACAAGTCTTGCAATAGAAATAGCCCAGAAACTCAATATTACTCTTATTGGATTTGTAAGGGGAGAAAAGATGAATATCTATGCCAATTTTCCGAGCGTAACCTTCTAAGGCTACATGCTATGAAGTTACGCCGATGGGTGTTAGGAGAAATCCTAATACCTCCCGCGATTGGAAAGGAAAAGGCTACTCCTGCATTATGTAATAAAGTCAAAAGCAGTCCTTTCCGGGACTGTTTTTTTATAGGAAAGTTCAAGTTTATGTGATGCAATTAAACGTGAACTTTTCCAAAATATCAAAAGGGGGATTTAAATGAAAAGGTTTTTATCACTTACTCTAATTTTAGTTCTAATGTTCACTTTGTTTGTAGGCTGTAGCCAGCCAGCTGAAGAAACAGAAGGAGAAGAACAAGAACAAGAAAATGGCATCAGTGAAGGCCAAAGACTTATACTAGCTACAACTACCAGCACTCAAGACAGTGGATTACTTGATTACATATTACCTGAGTTTGAAAAAGAGACTGGCATAACAGTAGATGTTGTTGCTGTAGGAACAGGACAAGCTCTAGAAATGGGCAAAAATGGAGAAGCAGACATATTGCTGGTTCACGCTAAAGCATCAGAGGAAGAATTTGTATCAGAAGGTCATGGACTTGAAAGAAGAGATGTAATGTACAATGATTATATCCTTGTAGGCCCCAAGGATGACCCTGCAAAACTCAAAGAAAACTATGGAAATGATATAGTTGGTGCCTTAAAGGCTATAGCTGAAAACAAGGCTACCTTTGTATCCAGGGGAGATGACTCAGGAACCCATAAAAAGGAACTTGCTCTTTGGAAAGAGACAGGTATTACTCCTGAAGGGGACTGGTACCTAGAAGCAGGATCAGGCATGGGGGACGTGTTGGCAATGGCAAATGAGGAGTTAGCCTATACTATTTCAGATAGAGCTACTTATTTAAGCATGAAGGATACATTGGATTTAGAAATATTGGTTGAAGGTGATGAGAACTTATTCAACCAATATGGTATTATACCAGTAAATCCAGACAAGAACGATAAGATAAATGCTGAAGGAGCTCAAAAATTCATGGAATGGCTTCTTTCTGATAAAACTCAAGAGTTAATAGGCTCTTTTGGAGTAGAAGAGTTTGGGCAACCTCTGTTTACACCAAATGCCAAATAGTATTGGTAGAACTCAATAGCCTTAAATGGAAATGGAAGTTAAAGGGACAGGTTTCTGTGACTGTCCCTTTTTCTTAAAGACTCTTCATTAATTCGATTATTGTAATATATACAAGGCGGTGATAGCCATAGATTACATAGTTGAAGGTCTAAAGGAAGCAATTAAACTCCTGATAGGATTTGATCAGGAGATCTATGAAATAATATTCCTATCCTTATTTATTTCTACATCAGCTACTATTATAGCATCCATCATATTCATTCCCATAGGAATACACTTAGGTATAAAGGAATTCAAGAGGAAAAGAGCACTTTCACGAATGCTGTATACTTTCATGAGCATACCTTCAGTGGTTGTGGGTTTGCTTGTGGCCATAATCCTTTCAAGACGGGGACCCTTAGGTAAATTTGATCTTATGTATACTCCGAAAGCCATGATAATAGCCCAAACCCTATTGGTAACCCCTCTGATACTGGGGCTTACCTATAGTCTAGCAAAGAATAGGGGTAAGGAAATTGAAAGCATAGGAAAGACCTTAGGAGCAGGAAGGAAGGATATAATCCTTTTGATCATTAAGGAACTAAAGATAGATCTGATAGTAAATGTAGTAACGGCTTTTTCAAGGGCCATATCAGAGGTTGGGGCAGTCATGATTGTAGGAGGCAACATTAGACGGAAGACTAGGGTCATAACTACTACTATTTCTCTGATGAAATCTATGGGGGATTATCCAATGGCAATTGCTTTGGGTATTGTGCTCTTATTCATATCATTCTTAGTTAACAGCATAATCTACAAATATACTGGAGAGGATTAATATGTATATTAAAATAGAGGGGTTAAAGAAGTATTATTCTGATAAGCTGATACTTGACATAGAAAGGCTAGAGATTGAGGAAGGAAGGATAACGGGACTTATTGGACCAAATGGCTCAGGTAAAACTACCCTTATGAGGATTATATCAGGTTTAGATTTGGATTTTACAGGGAATATAGAATATAACCACAGCCCATTAAATGAAGATATCTATAAGAAGATGACCTTGGTGACTCAGAAACCCTATCTGTTTAGGAGGAGGGTGTATGAAAATATAGAGTTTCCTTTGAAGGTCAGAAGAATTGATAAGGGGATCCGGAGAAAAAAGGTAGAAGAAATAATGGAAAGGTTCCAAATTGAGGACCTTAAGAATAAAAAGGGGCACCTTCTTTCTGGAGGAGAGTCTCAAAAGGTCAGCCTAGCAAGGGCCTTAGTATTTGAACCAGAGTTGCTCTTATTAGATGAGCCTACATCCAATATTGACCCAGAATCCATGAAGATTATGGAAAGTCAAATAATCAGGTTTAATGAAGAAACCAAGGGAACTGTACTAATAGTTACCCATAATATAGAACAGGCCAAAAGACTATGTGATAGGATAATTCATTTGGACTGGGGGAAGGTGATCTCATAAATGGAGTTTTTTAATCTTATAGCTGTAGAGGAGGCCAAAGACAGGTTGATGGATACTTTCCATGGCTTTCATCTGGAAAAGGAAGAAGTCCATATATTGGAATCTACTAATAGGGTTTTAGCAGAAGACATAGTATCAGATATAGATGTGCCTGAATTTAATCGTTCCACTGTAGATGGCTATGCTATTAGATCCCAGGATAGCTATGGAGCCAGTGAATCTGTGCCCAGCCTTTTAAAAATCATAGGGAAGGTTGAAATTGGCAAGGTTCCAGCTAAGAAGATAGGGGCTGGGGAGGCCATGTATGTTCCAACAGGAGGAATGATTCCTGAAGGAGCCGATGGAGTAGTGATGATAGAGTATACTGAAAAGTTGGATGAAGAAGAACTAATGGTCTATAAATCCATATCCGACCATGAAAATGTCACTTATAAAGGAGATGACATAAAAGAAGGGGAAGTAGCACTAAGAAGAGGGAGAATCCTTACTCCTGAGGCAGTAGGAGTGTTAGCAGCCTTGGGAATATCTAAGGTAAAGGTATATGAGAAACCTAAATTCTATATAATCTCCACAGGAGATGAAGTAGTAGCTATTGATGAAAAGTTGGAGTTAGGGAAAATTAGAGATATAAACACCTATACCCTTTATTCCCTGATAACAAGGTTGGGAGGCCAAGTTGTTGGCAAGGCTATAGTAAAGGATGACTATGACTTACTTAGGGATGAAGTTGAAAAGGCTTTAGACATGACTCATATAGTATTGATATCTGGAGGAAGCTCTGTAGGCAACAGAGACTATACTGCCAAAGTGATAAATTCTTTTGATGGTAAGGGCGTTTTTGTGCATGGCATAGCTATTAAACCAGGCAAGCCTACCATTATTGGGGAAGGAAAAGGGAAGGTTATATTTGGACTGCCCGGCCATCCTGTATCATCTATTGTAGTATTTAAAACCCTAGTGGAAGCTTTTGTAAGGAGAAAGATGGGAGCTAAGGAGTACTTGCCAAGTACCAGGGCCCTATTGGATTTCAACTGTCCTTCTGCTCCAGGAAGGAAAACTTATCAGCTAGTCAATCTAAGGGAAGTGGATGGTATAGTCTATGCAACTCCTAGCTTTGGAAAGTCCGGCATGATAACCCTATTATCTAATGCTGATGGATATATAGTGCTAGAGCCCCATGAAGAAGGAGCATATAAAGGGGAAGAGAGAGAAGTTTATTTACTATAGTTATAAATGGTCAGTGCATTAAACTGAAAGGTGGTTGGTTTAATGGAAAGGAGCAAAAGGAATATCTATATCAACAACATAGATGTAGACCAGGCCAAGGCAAGCTACTATAAGAAGCTAAATATTACTCCCTCCTGGGAAGAGATTGATGTATTGGATTCCTTAAACAGGGTAACTTTTGAAGCGGTATATGCTTTGGTTTCATCTCCCAATTACAATGCAGCAGCCATGGACGGAATTGCTGTAAGATCTTCAGATACCAAAGAAGCAAAAGAAATCAATCCAGTTGTATTGGAAGAGGGGAAAGATTTTATATACATAAATACAGGTAATCCCATAGAAGACCCCTATGATGCAGTTATTATGATTGAAGATGTTATTGAATTAGGAGATGGAAAGGTCAAGATATTGAAGGCTGCTTATCCCTGGCAGCATGTAAGGCCTATTGGGGAAGATATTGTCGCAACTGAGATGATTCTCCCTTCCAAGCATAAGGTTCGTCCTATGGATATAGGGGCCCTCTTATCGGGAGGTATTGAGAAAATAAAGGTATATAAAAAGCCTAGGGTTGGAATTATTCCTACTGGCAGTGAAATAATAGAAAAAGTTAGCCAACTTAAAGTAGGAAAGATAATAGATTCTAATTCAAGGGTTTTTGAAGGGCTCATTTTAGAAAATGGAGGCATACCCAATAGATATAGTCCTGTAGCTGATGATTATGACAAGCTAAAGGCAGCTATATTAAAGGGAGTAGAAGAAAACGATCTGCTGATAATAGGGGCAGGGTCTTCTGCTGGCAGTGAGGACTATACAGCAAATATAATAAGGGAGCTGGGAGAAGTGGTGATCCATGGAGTTGCCATGAAACCAGGGAAGCCTACCATCCTAGGGATAATAGATGGGAAACCTGTAATAGGCATTCCCGGATACCCAGTATCTGCTTATTTGGTATTTGAAATTTTCGTTATACCATTGATTTTGAAATATATAGGTTTGGAAGAGGAAAAGGAAAGCTTCCAGGAGGCAATCATCTCCAAGAAGGTTACATCTTCCTTAAAGAATAGAGAATTTATAAGAGTAAACTTAGGCTTCGTAAAGGATAAGCTAATAGCTACACCCCTATCTAGTGGTGCAGGAGTTACCATGAGCCTAGTAAAGGCAGATGGAATAGCCATTATCCCCCAATCCCTAGAGGGAGTCGATGCAGGAAGCCCAGTAAATGTAAGGATATTGAAGCCCTTGAGCCAAATAAAGGAGACTCTGGTTTCCGTTGGAAGCCATGATATTATCATGGACATATTAGCTGACATGATGAAGCTTTCCTCTGGCCATGTGGGGAGTATGGGCGGAATTTTAGCTATGAGAAGAGGAGAATGCCACATAGCACCAATCCATTTGTTGGATATGGATACTGGTGAATACAATATACCCTATGTGAAGAAATACTTTAAAGGGCAAAAGATGGCTCTTGTAAAAGGGGTAAGGAGAAATCAAGGTTTTATAGTCAAAAAAGGCAATCCACAAGAAATTAAAAGTTTTTCTGATTTGGTTAGGGATGATGTAGTATATGTAAACAGACAGCGTGGTGCAGGAACTAGGATACTTCTTGATTATCATCTAAACAAGGAAAAGATTGATCCTTCAAAGGTGAAGGGATATGACAGGGAGATGACTACTCACATGGCAGTTGCCTCTGCAGTGAAAACTGGCTCTGCTACTACAGGCTTAGGCATATATTCGGCAGCCAAGGCCTTAAACCTGGATTTCATAGAGGTAACCTATGAAGATTATGACTTCTTGGTACCCTTTGATCTTTTAGAGGATTCAAGAGTTATTAAGTTTATTGAAGTATTGAAGTCTGATGAATTCAAGAAGAGGGTAGCTGCACTGGGTGGATACGGCTTTGAAAAGACAGGGGACCTTGTTATAGTAGAGTGATATAAAGTCCCTATTCCAAGCTTGGAATAGGGACTTTGTATTAAATACATATGAACCTAAAAATTGGATATATTAATAGTTTACCTTAAAGTTAATAATGTAATTTTTTAGCATTATTATATTATGGTATAATTATAATAATACGCAGCATTTCATAGACTTAGAGAAAAGGGGGATATTGTGAAGGATCCATTTGGAAGAGATATAAACTACCTGCGCATTTCTGTTACTGATCTTTGCAATCTAAGGTGTAGATATTGCATGCCTGAAGAAGGAGTCCCAAAGCTTTCCCATGAAGACATCTTATCCGTTGAAGAGATAGAGAAAATAACAAAAGCCTTTGTTAATTTAGGGATCAATAAGATAAGGCTTACTGGTGGGGAGCCCTTACTTAGGAGTGGGATCTTGGATATTGTTGAAAGGATTGATAAACTAGAAGGACTAAAGGATTTTGCCATGACTACTAACGGAGTGCTTTTAGGCAGATATGCTCAGGAATTGAAAAACAGGGGTTTAAAGAGGGTAAACATTAGCCTGGATACTTTGAAGGATGACAAGTATAGATATATAACAAGAAAAGGCAATATAAAATATGTAATGGAAGGAATAGAAGCGGCTAAAAAGGTTGGTCTTACCCCTATTAAGATAAATACTGTCCTAGTGGGTGGCTTCAATGATGATGAAATAGAAGACCTAGCAAGGCTTACTCTTGAGGAAGAGATCCATGTCAGGTTTATCGAGCTGATGCCTGTAGGGGAAGCTATAAAACACCGATCTAATAAATACATTTCTAATGAAATAGTATTGGAAAAGCTGCCAGAATTGATAGAAGTAAAAAGAAAGGACCTGTCCTCTCCTGCAGTCTATTATAAGCTGCCCAATGCCAAGGGAAGAATTGGCCTTATAAATCCAATCTCCTGTAAGTTCTGCAGCCATTGTAACAGAGTTAGGTTAACTGCTCAAGGTATGATGAAACTATGTCTTCACTCCAATGATGAAATAGACTTAAGAGAAGCCTTAAGAAAGGGACAGGATCTAGAGAATATAATATTGGCTGCCGTTGAAAAGAAGCCAGAATCCCACCACTTAGAAGATGGCCAATATGTATGGAAGAAAATGTATCAGATAGGAGGATAGACATGGATTTTACCCATTTTAATGAAGAAGGAAGGGCCCATATGGTAGAGGTAGGAGACAAGGAGGATACAAAAAGGATAGCTAGGGCCTATGGAAGAATACGGACTAAAAAGGAAACTATACAGTTGATAAGGGACGGACTCATTAAAAAGGGAGATGTTTTGGCAGTTGCACAAGTTGGAGGTATTATGGCCTCTAAGAAGACAAGTGACCTTATACCCATGTGCCATAACATATTCCTGACCGGCTCTAATATAAAATTTAACATATTGGAAGATGCTATAGAGATAGAATCAGAAGTAAAAACCATGGGCAAAACAGGAGTAGAGATGGAAGCCCTAACGGCAGTATCCATAGCTGCTCTAACCATATATGATATGTGTAAGGCAGTGGATAGGGAAATGGTAATAGAAGAGATCAAGCTAATAGAAAAAACAGGAGGAAAGTCAGGAGAATTTATCAGGAAGGATCAGGTATAGAGGAGGTAAGTATGAATAAGACTGGTAGAGTTTTAGATATAAACATATCTGAAAGAAAGGGCGTAGTAAAAAGGCCTATAGACAAGGGCCAGTTTATTGAAGGCTTTGGACTTAAAGATGATGCCCACGGAGGCAAGTGGCATAGACAGGTAAGCTTACTTGGGGTTGAAAGCTATGAAAAGATGGAAAAGATGGGAGTAAAGGGATTAAAACATGGAGACTTTGCTGAAAACATTACAACAGAAGGGATCATCTTACATGAACTTCCTGTAGGCACCAGGCTAAGGATTGGAGAAACTATTCAGGAAGTAACCCAAATAGGCAAGGAGTGCCATACTGGTTGTGCCATTGCCCAGCAGGTGGGTAAATGTATAATGCCAAAGGAAGGCATATTTACAAAGGTTATAAAGGGCGGACTAGTTAAAAAGGGAGATATTATTGAGGTGTTGTAGGTGACTGATATATATAAATCAATTGGAGAAGTAGTGGGTATCTACCTTAAGAAAGAAAAAGCCAATAGGCGAATAGAGGAAGGGTATTTCCTAGAAGGTAAGGGGTTAGATGATGACCTTAGAGCTCAGAAGAAAGATAGGCAGGTGTCACTTTTTACAGCTGAAGGCTGGGATGAGATACAGTCAACAGGCTGCCTTGGACTGTGTACAGGGAGATTCCAAGAAAACATCAGGCTAAGGGGTCTAAAGCTAGATTATATAAAAACTGGATCCTTGATTAGAATAGGAGAGGCAGTCTTTCAGATTACTGAAATAGGAAAAAGCTGCTTTCCTGAATGTAGTATGGTAAGGGAGGGCATCAGCTGCCCCTTATCAAGAGAAGCCATGTTTGCTAGGGTAATAAAAAGTGGAATTATTAAGGTAGGAGATAAGGCTTTTATTGGGGGGTGAAAAGATGATCAAGGTTGAGGTTAGGTTATTTGCTTATTTTAGACAGGGCAGAGGTAAGACTCAGATAATGGAAGTTGAAGAGGGGACCACCATTGCAGATATACTTAAGGCTTTGGATATAGAGGAAGAAGAAGTAGCAATAATGCTATTAAATGGAAGTGATGGTTCATCTGATAGACAGGTAGAGGATGGGGACGTTGTTTCTCTATTTCCACCTGTTGGAGGAGGCTAAAATAAGCTTAAAAAACCCTGTACTGTGTATTAAGTACAGGGCTATTTTTTATTTTTATTTTATAAAACCTAGATACTGTTCTAGGGTAATGCCTCTTTGATGTATCTCACTGGCAGCACTTTTTCCTACATATCTTATATGCCAAGGTTCGTAGCTGTATCCAGTTATGCCTTCAGCTCCTTTAAAGTAGCGTATTATGAATCCAAACTTATGGGCATTATCTTTTAGCCATATTCCTTCAGGGGTTTGGGCAAATTGTTCTCTTAAATCAAATCCAAGGGATTGGCAGGACACATCCATTGCAAGTCCAGTTTGATGTTCGCTTTGACCTGGATATGCAGTTAACTTATTAGCTTTTTCAAATCCATCCCTAGCAGCCCTGTAATCGAATAGGCTTTTTTGTCGACTGTAGGATCTATATCCTGAAACGGCATATAGATAGATGCCATCCTTCTCAGCGGCAGCAAATAATTCTTCCAGAGCTTTTGCAGCTTCCTTTCTCATATACTTTTTTTGGTCATTTCCGCTAAAGGAGAACTTAACATTTGGAATAACTAAGTCGCTGGGCTTGTAGTTAGAGGGAAGATTTCTCTTCTTGTTTATTAAAACTAAAATATCATTAGTATTTTTAACATAAACTTTTCCCTCGGCAATATAGGTTGTACCTGCCAGCATACCTGTTTCCACATGGCCTTCTGTAGTATGCTTAAGGCCTTCTTCTGCCTTTGGCTTCTCCTGGGACTTATTATTGTTGTTATTATTAGATTTACTACTATCTATATTGCTGGGTTTGTTATTGCTGCTAGGTGTACTGCTGTTGTTAGTTTTGCTAGGCTTATCATCTTTATTATTGTTTTCAGACTTGCTGTTGTTTTCGCTAGTAGATTTGGAACTATCCTTTTCTGACTTAGTATTATCTTTATCACTATCGCCAGTTTCCTGGCTTTTATCTATTTCTTCATTTCCTTCTGGGATTTCATCCTTAGAAGTTCCCTCTTCAATTTCCTCTTTCTTATTGGCTTCATGGCTGTTCTTATCTTCTATAGCTGAATCCTCTGAGGATGCTTTTCCAGCTGAATCAGTAATTACCCTAGATACCATTGGACTTATCAGTATAAGGGCAAGGGCAATGACAATAATGGTAAAGATTTTTTTCTTCATTATGTATCAACTCCTTATTATATGTGAGAAAATCCTAAATTTTGTCAAAATACAACATTGTTACTAATAATTATATATATATTTTGTCAGCTTGTACACCCATATTGGGCAAATAATACTATAAAAATCTAAGGGCAGGGGCTCTTAGTTGATGTTGTAATATAGGAACAGGGTATTATATAATATAATAAACTATTTATAAGGTATAAATAGTTATCATTTATATGGGGTGATCTAATATGAATAAGGGAAAAGGAATTCAGGTGATTGGTAATATAGTATTTATAGCACTTTTTGTTCTTGTTACACTATTTGGAATGGGGCCTGTTTTAATGGCTGACGGGACCTTCCAAGAAAGGATGTTGACTTTAGCTATTATACTAGTAATTTATGCCCTATTAATAGTTGCCTTTAGACGTTGGATAAGAAGGTTTAGATAGTGAGTAAATTTTTATAAAGGATATTGCTAAAGTTCTTTCTAGGGATTAAAATAATATATCATAACCTAGAAAGGACAAGGTATCAAGACCTATGAAGTTTGTCACCTTTAATCCCTTTAGGACTTTAGGAATACCAAATATGATCTACATTAAACCTGAGAATATGTTTAGGGAAGTTGAAAGAATAAAAGAAGCAGATTACCTATTGTTCCCAGAATATTGGCAGGTAAATGCCCTAGCCTATGGATTGAAGAAAGATATTTTTCCCAGCATTAGCACTTATCACTTAGGTCATAATAAAGTGGAAACGACTAGGGTATTGCAATGTACTTTTCCTGGAAATGTTCCTTACACTAAGATAATGAACAGCTTTGGAGTAAGAGCTGCTGATATAGATGAAGAGTTTGGATATCCTTTAGTGGCTAAGGAAATTAAAAATTCCATGGGGAGGGGTGTCTTCTTAGTAGAGAATAAGGAGCAGCTCCAAACCTATATAGAAAATAATGAAGTCTTATATATACAGGAAAAGCTACCAATAGATAGGGATTTGAGAGTTGTATTTGTGGGAGACAGTGTGATCTGTGCTTATTGGAGAATAGCTCCTGATGGAGGATTTCACAACAATATTGCGAAAGGCGCCTCCTATGACTTTAACAATATTCCCTATGAAGCCATAAGGTTGGTAGAAAATGTGGCCAGAAGTCTTAAAATAAATCATGCAGGTTTTGATGTAGCGGTGGTCAATGATAGGCTATATATCATAGAGTTCAATGTGATGTTTGGTAATGAAGGTTTAAGGAAAATGGGTATTCAAGTAGAAAAATATATATATGAGTATCTAACTTCAAGCCCAAACTTCACTCCAAACAATCCAATTTTTCCAAGAGTATCATAATTCGGTAACTGATGTTACCGAATTTTTTTTAATTTCCTTATATAATAGGGTCAAAATATATGGAAAAGGAATAAATTTGGGGAGGAGTTTTGATGAATAAATATTTTGATATAAAGGATAAGGTTTTTGATATAACTGAGAAATATCCTGAAACTATAGATGTATTTGTAGCAAATGGCTTTAAGCCCTTAGCCAATGAGGCAATGAGGAAGACTATGGGCAAGACAATCAGCCTGGAGATGGCTTTAAAGAGCAAGAAAATAAATGTAGACCAGTTTGTTCAAAGATTAATAGATGTAATTGAACAAAACAGGGTATCCGAGGATCAATCTTTAGTCCAAGAAGAAAGGATAGAAAATGCTGATGTTAAAATAGGTGGAGTTTTACCCTGCCCTGTTAGGGTACCCTTGCTAGATGCTTTTAACAAGTGGATGGCTGAAGAAGGCAGCAAGTTGGATATAAGTGTTGATTATGAATTAAAGGCAGCCTCTCAAGGGGTAGATTGGTTAAAGGATGAAATAGAAAAGGCTGAAAGTGAAGAAGCCTTACTAGATTTATTTATTTCAGCAGGTTTTGACCTGTTTTTTGATAAGAAACTAATGGGAAAATTTAAAGAGAAGGACACCTTTGAAGATATAACAGGCTTTGAAAGGTTAAATGAGGATTTTGAAAATGAACACATTAGCTTGAGAGATCCTGATAGGCAGTACTCAATAATTGCTGTGGTTCCAGCAGTATTCTTAGTAAATAAGGAAGAACTAAAGGATATAGAGATGCCTAAATCCTGGAAGGACTTATTTAAACCAGAGTTTGAAAATAGGGTAAGCTTGCCTATTGGGGATTTTGACTTATTCAATGCTATTTTATTAAACATATACAAGGAATATGGAGAAAAAGGTATTAAGAGTCTCAAAAATTCCCTCTTTGTGGGAATGCATCCTTCTGAGATGGTTAAGTCCCACATGAAGCAGAAGAAGCCTTTAGTAACAATAATGCCATACTTCTTTACCAAGATGACAAGAAAGGATGGGCCTATGGAAGCTGTTTGGCCTGAAGATGGAGCCATAATTAGCCCAATATTTTTACTCACTAAAAAGTCTAAAAAGGATAAATTGAAGCCCTTTGTAGATTTCTTTGCATCTAAGGAAGTAGGAGAGATATTATCTCACAATGGTAGATTTCCAAGCACCAGTCCAGAAGTTGACAATCAGATACCAAAGGATAGGAAATACATGTGGCTTGGCTGGGATTATATAAATGCCAATGATATAGGACAGCTTATAAGCAAGTGTGAAAAGATATTTGAAGAGACAGAGTAGAGGTGATAAGATGAATCTTGTAACATTTTCAGGTCCTCCTTCAACAGGAAAGACCTCTGTAATATTAAAGGTAATAGAAGCTTTTAAGGATAGGAATTTATCTGTAGGGGTAACTAAATTTGACTGCCTATATACAGATGATGATACATTATATAAGAAGGCGGGCATTCCTGCTATAAAGGGACTTTCTGGTTCCCTTTGTCCTGACCATTATTTCGTCAGCAATATAGAAGAGGTAGTTCAATGGGGTAGGGAGAATAAGCTGGATCTTCTAATTACAGAATCAGCTGGCCTATGCAATAGGTGTTCTCCCTATATAAAAAATATAAAATCCGTATGTGTAATTGACAATCTATCAGGTATTAACACACCTAAAAAGATAGGTCCTATGCTAAAGTCAGCAGACATTGTGGTAATAACAAAGGGGGATATAGTATCTCAAGCTGAAAGGGAAGTTTTTGCTTCCAAGATAAGTTCAGTAAATCCTAAGGCTATTACAATTCATGTAAATGGACTCACTGGCCAGGGAGCCTTTGAATTGAGCACCTTAGTATATGATGAAAAGCTAGATGTAGATACAGTACAGGGGGAAACCCTAAAATTCCCAATGCCATCTGCACTATGTTCCTATTGTCTAGGAGAAACTAGAATAGGAGAAGATTATCAAATGGGTAATGTACGAAAGATGAAGATAGGTGATCAAAATGAATAGTATGCTAAATAGGCTTACAATTAAGGAAATAATAGAGAAGTATCCTTTTGTTATTAACTTCTTTGAGGAGAATGGGTTAAATGTGGAGAACTATGGTGAAAAAACTTTTGATGACTACCTTAACCATTTTACCCAAGAGGAAATAGAAGAATGGGGCATAGATGTTGAAAACTTAAAGGACGGTTTAGCTGAGTATATATCTCAAATGATTGAGTTTTTAGGCCTTAAAGAGGAAAAGAGCATTGATTCCATTACAATTATAGGGGGAACTGATAAGAGTGGAAACAAGGAACAGTTTGGTCAACTTACCATCCACAAATCCCAGATAGTCTCCATAGTTGGTCCAACAGGTTCAGGCAAGAGTAGGCTATTAGGAGATATTGAATGGATAGCCCAAGGAGATACTCCAACCAAGAGAAGAATTCTCATAAATGGACAAGTTCCAGATATGAAGTGGAGATTTTCCTCTAATAATAAGTTGGTTGCCCAGCTATCCCAGAATATGAATTTTGTAATGGACTTGACAGTTCATGAATTTTTGGAGCTTCATGCCCAAAGCAGGATGGTTGTAAATGAAAAGCAAGTCATAAAGGAAATAGTAGAGGCAGCCAACAACCTATCAGGAGAAAAGTTTAATCTAAACTCACAGATAACTAGTTTAAGCGGCGGCCAATCTAGGGCTCTTATGATTGCAGATACGGCCATATTAAGCTCTTCTCCCATAGTATTGATAGATGAAATTGAAAATGCAGGCATCAACAGGAAGGAAGCCTTAAAGCTATTAGTAGGAAGCAATAAAATTGTACTGATGGCAACCCATGATCCAATTTTAGCCCTAATGGCCCATAAGAGGATAGTAATAAAAAACGGTGGAATTGATAAGGTTATTGAAACAAGTCAAAGGGAAAAAGAAATACTAAGTCAACTTGAAAAGATGGACAGCATAATTCAAAATATGAGAACTGATTTGAGAAATGGACTTACCATTGACTCCCTATAAGACAAGGGAAGGATTCTTTTGTCTTGTTGATATAAAAAATAGAAAGGAAGATAAAAATGCATGATGGATGTTCTGGAACTTTTGAAAGTGGAAAACAGGTAGTAGATAAAATAAGAATGATGGGTTTTGCTAACCAACCCATGATGGTGCCACTAACAATCAAGTGTGAAGAATGTGGTGAAGAGTTTCAAATGGAAACCTACGAATACAAATGTCCTGGATGTGGTATGGTATATGGAGTAACTCCCTGCCATGCTTTTGATCCTGCCAATGTAATGGCAGCAGGAAAGGACTACTAATAGATTTCATAACCAGGGATAAGTCACACCCCCTCCCCTGGTTATTTTCTTGACTAAAAATAAGAAATTTCTTTAATAAATTATAGAGTTGTAACATAGGTTACCGATGAAGTGGGTAACAAGTATTATAATAGGGTTATAAATAAGAAACAAGGGGGTAAATTGAAATGTCAATGTTTTGTTATCAATGTCAAGAAACAGCTGCAGGTAAAGGTTGTACTAAAGTAGGGGTATGTGGTAAAACTGCAGATGTAGCTAATCTACAAGACTTAATGATATATACTTTAAAAGGAATTTCTGAACTAGGAGTAAAAGCTGATGAAATAGGATATGAAGTACCTGGCCTAGACAGATTTATTATTAATGGTCTATTTATGACAATTACAAATGCAAACTTTGATAAGGAAAGATTTTTAGCAAGCATCAAAGAAGGACTCAAGCTAAGAGAGGAAATAAGGAAGGCTCTACAAGAAAAAGGCGTAGACCTAAGCCAGTTAAAGGATGCTGCTACTTTTTCAGTTAACTCAGATGATGAAATAGTATATAAGGCAAATAACGATAAGGAAAGAGTAGGAGTATTAGCTACTAAGGATGAAGACGTACGTTCACTTAGAGAGCTTATTACTTACGGACTAAAGGGTATGGCTGCATATTTAGAACACGCTGACAACCTAGGATACAGTGATCCAGAGATAGTTAAATTTATGAGGAAGGCTTTAACGGATATACAAGATGACAGCTTAACTGTAGAAGACCTAATTAATCTAACAATGAAAACTGGTGAGTATGGGGTTAAGGCTATGGCATTATTGGACAAGGCCAATACTTCAACATATGGTAATCCAGAGATTACAGAAGTAGAAATTGGAGTAAGAAATAATCCTGCAATACTAGTATCCGGCCATGATTTGAAAGACCTAGAAGAACTGCTAGAACAAACAAAGGGTACTGGAGTAGATGTATATACTCACGGTGAAATGTTACCAGCTCACTACTATCCAGCCTTCAAAAAATATGATCACTTTGTAGGAAACTATGGTAATGCTTGGTGGCAACAAAGAGAAGAATTTGAAAAATTCAATGGCCCAATTCTATTTACAACAAACTGTATAGTACCACCAAAAGAATCCTATGCAGATAGAGTATATACTACAGGTGCAACTGGATATCCAGGATTTAAGCATATTCCAGATAGAGTAGATGGACAACCCAAGGATTTCTCAGAGGTTATTGAACATGCTAAGAGACTTCCTGCACCAACTCAAATAGAGACAGGTAAGATCGTAGGAGGATTTGCTCACGCACAAGTATTTGCCTTAGCTGATAAGGTAGTGGAAGCAGTAAAATCTGGAGCAATTAAGAAGTTCTTCGTAATGGCAGGTTGCGATGGTAGGATGAAGCAGAGAAATTACTACACAGAATTTGCTAAAGCTCTTCCAAAGGATACAGTTATACTAACAGCAGGATGTGCAAAATACAAATACAACAAGCTAAATCTAGGTGATATAAATGGAATTCCTAGAGTGCTAGATGCAGGACAATGTAACGACTCCTACTCATTAGCATTAATAGCATTGAAGCTAAAAGAAATATTTGAACTAAACGACGTAAATGAACTACCAATTGCATACAACATTGCATGGTATGAGCAAAAGGCTGTAATAGTTCTACTAGCTCTACTATACCTAGGAGTAAAGAACATCCACTTAGGACCAACCCTACCAGCCTTCCTATCACCTAATGTAGCTAAGGTATTGGTAGAAACCTTTGGAATTGGAACAATTTCAAATGTAGAAGACGACATAAAGATGTTTATGGGAGAAGCTGCGGAAGCTTAATAAAAAGGCTCTTTGTCAATATTTGGGGTGGGATTTTTATCAAATCCCGCTCCATTGCTATTTTTAGCCCTAATTTTCCAAATGGTTGAGAAAAATAAAGCTATACGTGTTTTTGGGTGCACTTAAATAAACCTAGCTAAAATGTAGGCTTCTTACAGGTATTCACTTTTAGAAGTTTAGCTTGTACAGTGAAGTATTCTATTACGAAATCTATGAAAGTTTTTAAGTCCAAAGGATATTCGTTT
>JAAYHX010000010.1 GCA_012735215.1 Tissierellia bacterium | reverse complement strand
TTATTGATATAGAAATATCAGGCCTATCAAACAAATCGCCACCATGAAGAACATAGTCTATATTATATTCTTCAACTAACTCCTTAATTTCATTTAGCTTTCTTTCTATAGTCTCCGAAAAATTGTCCATCCTGTTTTGTGGTGTTGTACCTCGAATATGAGTATCTGTTACAAATAATAGCTTCAATCTTAAACACTCCTTATAAATAAACCTCCATTCGGAGGTTTATTTAGATTTTTCATCTTCAATTTTACTTCTACTATTAGAAGGATCTTCTACCGTACTATTAAAAAGATTAAATTTTTCTCTAATTTTACTTTCTATTTCTTGATATAGGTCAGGATTGTCTTTCAAAAAGTCTTTAACGTTTTCTCTGCCTTGACCTAATTTTTGATCACCATAGCTATACCATGAACCGGATTTCTTTATTACGTCGGCTTCCACGCCAGCATCCACAATGTTGCCTTCCTTAGAAATACCTGCTCCGTACATAATATCAAATTCAGCCTGCTTGAAAGGAGGCGCTACTTTATTCTTAACAACTTTTACTCTAGTTCTATTACCTATAATATTTTCCCCTTGTTTGATGGAGTCAACTCTTCTAACATCTAGACGTATAGAAGAATAGAATTTTAAAGCCCTACCTCCTGTAGTGGTTTCTGGATTACCAAACATGATTCCAACTTTTTCTCTAAGTTGATTTATAAAGATAATAATAGTATTGGACTTGTTGACAGCTCCTGCTAACTTTCTCAAGGCCTGAGACATGAGTCTTGCCTGTAATCCAACATGGCTATCGCCCATTTCCCCTTCTATTTCAGCTTTTGGTACTAAAGCTGCTACAGAGTCAACAACTATTATATCTACAGCAGCACTTCTAATTAGTGCCTCTGCAATTTCAAGAGCTTGTTCTCCTGTATCAGGTTGGGAAACTATTAGGTTCTCTACATCTACTCCTAAGTTTTTAGCGTAATTTGGATCAAGTGCATGTTCTGCATCAATAAAGGCAGCTATACCATTTCGCTTTTGTGCTTCTGCTATGGCATGTAAAGCTACTGTTGTCTTACCTGAAGACTCAGGACCAAAAATCTCAATAATTCTTCCTCTTGGAAAACCCCCTATTCCCAACGCTATATCTAAGCTTAAACAACCAGTTGGTATTACTTCCATTTTAATTGTTTCCTGATCTCCCAATCTCATTATAGAGCCTTTTCCGAACTGTTTTTCAATTTGACTCATAGCCATACTTAAGGCTTTCTTTTTCTCATCTATATTACTCATATTCTTCCAGCTTAGCTGGGTCACCACCTTTCTTATATTCAGAACTTATGTTCTAATATAATTTTATAATATTAAATGGACATAGTCAAAGGTAATTTACTATTTTAACATTCTAATAGCAAATATTTTCTAAGTTCATTAAAAGCTTTTAAATAAGTACGATTCTGAATAGAAACCCTATCTCCATTAAAAATGGACTCTATCACCTTTGAGCTTTCTTTTGTACAAATACCAATATAAACTAATCCTACAGGTTTAGTATCACTACCACCAGAGGGTCCAGCTATACCCGTTACAGACAAGGCTACATCAACACCAGTTTTTTCCATAAGACCTTTCGCCATTTCATATGCTGTTTCTTTGCTTACTGCTCCATGCTTTATTAAAGTATCTGGGGATACATTCAGTTCTTCCATTTTAGAAGTATTGCTATAGGTTACTAAAGCTCTGTCAAAAACCTCTGATACTCCAGGTATTCTAGTAAATTTTGAGGCTATAAGTCCCCCTGTACAAGATTCACAAAATGCAATCTTCATATTCTTCTTTTTTAAGATTTTGAATACTACTTCCTCTATTCTTTCATCTTCATAGCTATATATGTAATTCCCTATTCTGCTCCTAATTTTCCTTATTGTATCGTCCAATAGCTTTTCAAGTTTATCCTTGTTCTTACCCTTAACAACAATCTTAATATCCACAATACCTTCCTTGGCAAAGGTAGCAATATAAACATCTTTATTTTCTTTAATAATATCTTCTATAGCACTTTCCAGTTGTGATTCACCAATTCCTATAGTTTTAATAATCTTTTCTTCTATTATATTATCTTGTTTTATCAAGGGAATAACATACTTGTCAAACATAGTTTTCATTTCCTTTGGTGGTCCAGGCAGCATTACTATTACTTTGTCATTCCATTCAAGGAATATGCCAGGTGCAGTGCCAATCTCGTTAATCAAATATTTGGCTCCTTCAGGAATATATACTTGTTTTAAATTATTTGGAGTCATCTTTCTATTATTTTTTCTGAAACGGTCTTCCAAAGCTTCTTTTAGTTCATCATTTAATATTAACTTAAGTCCCAATGTACTGCTTACCACCTCTTTAGTCATATCATCGTAAGTGGGCCCTAAACCTCCTGTAAATATCACTAAATCCACTCTACGCAAGCTAATATCTATAACGTCTTTTAGGATATGCACATCATCATTTACAGAAGTGTGATAAAAAACATCTATACCAAGTTCTGTCAATCTTCTTGTTATATAATAAGTGTTGGTATTGAGCGTATCACCTGATAGAAGTTCGTTTCCTATTGAAATTATTTCAGCTCTCATCAAGTCACTCCCTTATTTCTTACCTGATTTTAAAACATGCCTATTTCTGTATATATAGTCAATACCTGATAGTATGGTAAAGAATAAAGAAATATACAGCATTATTATATCGAAAGAAAAGTTAATGAGCCTAAAAGGATAATTATCAATTAGCAAAGATATTATGGCAATAAGCTGCGTAATAGTTTTTATCTTCCCTAATGGGCTAGCAGCTATAGTAATACCTTGTGAGGCAGCTATAGTTCTAAAACCTGTAATAGTAAACTCTCTAGCCAAAATGATTATAACTATCCAGGCAGGCACTCTTCCCATTTCAATTAGGCATACTAAAGCAGCAGTAACTAGAAGTTTATCTGCCAAAGGATCAATAAACTTCCCAAAAGCAGTGATTTGATTTTTACTTCTTGCGATATAACCATCTAAACTATCAGTCAAGGAAGCAATGATAAAGATAGATGCTGCTATATAATTGTTCCATTGTAAATCTGACAATAAAACTAACATAAATATAGGTATCATCAACACACGCAAGATAGTAATTTTGTTAGCTAGGTTCATTCTATTATCTCTCCAATCAAATCATATTCATAACAATCTATTGTTTTAGCTTTTACAAATTCCCCTACTTGTAATTCCTCACTAGTTTTTACATAATATACTCCATCAATATCTGGACTATCCATATAAGTTCTACCTACATATAATCCTTCATCTTCAATTCCTTCAATTAAAACCTCATATGTTTTTCCTATTTTTTCCTTGTTTAGCTCATAGGATATAATGCTCTGTAGCTCCATTATCTTATCTCTCATATAATTTTTAGTCTCTTCATCTACTTGATTATTAAAGTTATAGGCTGGAGTACCTTCTTCTCTTGAGTAGGCAAATACTCCAACTTTATCCAGTCTTGTATCTTTTACAAACTCATATAACTCATTAAAGCTAGCTTCATCCTCACCTGGAAAACCTACTATAAAAGTTGTCCTGATTATTATATCGGGAATTTCTTTTCTCAAAGTATCAATTAGATCAATAATTTTCTCTTTTGTGGTCCTTCTATTCATCCTTCTTAAAATATCATTATTTATATGCTGTAATGGTATATCCAAGTACTTTAATACTTTATCATTGTTCTTTATTGACTCTATTAATTTTTCATCAAAATGGTCAGGATATAGATATAGTATCCTAATCCATTTCAAATCCTCAATTTCATTTAATCTATCCAACAAATTACTTAACTTGTATTCTCCGTAAATATCAATACCATAGTCTGCTGTATTCTGCCCTATTAAAATTACTTCTTTAACTCCATTTTCTACTAGGTACTGAACTTCCTTAACAATATCTTCAATTTTTCTACTCCTATATTTTCCTCTCAATTTGGGGATAATGCAATAAGTACAATAATTATTACACCCTTCAGATATCTTAACATATTCTGTTGTCCTAAAATTCTGTCTACGTATCTCTTCAAGATATTCTTCATTTATGTTCTTAGTAAATACAAGCTTGCTTTCCCCATTTTCAAGCCTCATAATCAGATTGACAATATCTTTAATATTACCAGTCCCAATTATCCCATCTACTTCATCAATCTCTTGTAATAACTCCTTGTAATACCTTTCAGCTAAACATCCCGCTAAGATAATATATTTGCACTTCCCTTCCCTTTTATATCTAGTCATTTCCCATATGGTTTCTATTGATTCTTCCTTTGCTGCTTCAATAAATCCACAGGTATTAATAACAATTACATCTGCTTCATCTAAATAATTTGTAATTTTATAGTTACTAGTCTGTAATATTCCCATCATTAATTCGGAATCGATTTCATTCTTAGAACAACCTAAAGTTACTATTGATATATTCTTCATTATCTATCTCTCCTCAATTAGTGAATCTAATTCTTCTTTTGATACAAGTACTTTCCTGGGTTTGCTGCCCTCATATCCACCTACGATACCTCTTTCCTCCATTTGGTCAATAATTCTGGCAGCCCTTGCGTATCCTATCTTTAATCTCCTTTGTAGTAAAGATATTGACGCTTGCCCTTCATCAACAACAAGGGAAATAGCTTCTGTTAATAGTTCATCAACATCACTATCAATGCTATTCAACTCTATCTCATTTTCTATAGTTGATATTACCTCATCATCATATTCTACCATGTTTTGAGCCTTTAAGAAATCAACTACATTTTTAACTTCTTCATCGCTTACAAAAGCACCTTGTACACGAATGGGTTTTGATAGATTGGAAGGGAAGAATAGCATATCCCCCTTGCCAAGTAGTTTCTCTGCTCCACTCATATCAAGTATGGTTCTAGAATCAATCTGGGATGATACAGCAAAGGATATTCTTGATGGTATATTAGCCTTTATTGTTCCGGTAATAACATCTACAGAAGGTCTTTGAGTAGCTATGATTAAATACATACCAGCTGCTCTAGCCATCTGGGCTAATCTACAAATATAATCTTCTATTTCTTGAGCTGCTACCATCATTAAATCAGCCAACTCATCAATAATAATTACAATATTAGGCAGTTTTTCTTCTGGTTTGTCTGCAAAGAGTGAATTATATGATTTTATATCTCTTACATTATTATTGGCAAATAGCTTATATCTCCTTTCCATTTCTGTCACTGCCCAACTAAGGGACATAGCGGCTTTTTTAGGATCCGTAACTACAGGTATTAATAAGTGTGGAATACCATTATAGATATTCAGTTCAACTACTTTTGGGTCAATCAATAATAATTTTACATCATCTGGATGAGCTTTGTACAGTATGCTCATAATGATTGTGTTTATACATACACTTTTCCCAGATCCAGTAGCACCAGCTATGAGCAAGTGGGGCATTTTATCAATACTTGAAATGATTGTTTTCCCTGTAATATCCTTTCCAAGGGCTAAAGGTATATTACTATCTAATGCTAGATATTCTTCAGATTGTATAATTTCCTTTAATGTAACATCATCTTTAACCCTATTTGGCACTTCTATACCCACTGCAGCCTTTCCAGGAATTGGTGCAACTATCCTTATATCAGAAGCGGCTAAACTTAATGCTAGATCGTTGGATAAATTTACTATCCTACTCACTTTAACTCCTGGAGCTGGTTGTAGTTCATAGCAAGTTATAGTAGGACCCCTATCTATCTGAATAATTTTAGAATCAATTCCAAAATTTTGCATTGTTTCTTCTATTTTCTTAGCATTATTAATGACTTCTTTTCTAAAATCATAATCCTGCTTTTTCTCTATATCATTTAGTAAATCTAATGATGGTAGGGTGTAATTTGAGAAAGAAGTCATCTTTTCCAGTATCAAACTATCATGATTATTAAGTTCTTTATGTGTATTTTTTTTTGACTTGCTGTCATACTCTTTAATTATTACTTCCTGTTTACTATCTGGTATAAGGCTACTTGCTGTAGTTTTACTATTAACATTTGTATTTATAGTTGCTTTAGTCTTGTTAATCTTGTTAGATTTGATCTTAAACTTTATTTTATGTAAAACTTCCGCAATTTTTACTTCTGTAATTAGCAATATGGTTATAAGTCCAATAAAGCCAATTATTATGTATGAGCCTATTGACCCAAATAGTTTTAATAAAACATATCCAAAAACAGAACCAATAATACCCCCACCAACACCATCTTTGCTCAAATCTAAAGAAATCAAAATTCTATCAGTGAAAGTATTATCCGTTATGCTGTTAACATCTAAGAAAATTAAGAAACACAAAAATAAAATCAATAAGTATATGGATTTTAGTCTATTGTTAGTATTAAGCTTGTCCATTAAGAATAAAATACTAATACCTGTAATAACCAAAGGAAAAATATATGCACCAAAACCCATTAAAGTAAAGTAAGTATTTCTTAAGACTACCCCTATTATTCCTGTTTTATCGCTAAATAAGCTAATACCTGATAAAAAACCTAATAATAAAACTAAAATTCCTATAATTTCTCTATTGTATTTTACCTTCTTTTTTGTCTTTTTCTTGCGCAAATAAAATCACCTCTTAAAATACTGAAAACATCTTGTCTCTTATTCTAATATTACTCTTATTATATCAAAAAAAGTCACAAGCACATACACAATATAAAAATTAATAATAATCCCCCTTTTAGGCAACATATTTAAAAAACAATTTATTATATCATATTTTTCTTATTATCTATAAGTTCATTTAATTTTCTTAAAGCCTTGTCAAAGCCTCCAACTTCATCAATTAATCCATAATCAACTGCGTCCTTGCCGATAAGTATAGTCCCCACATCATTTGCTAACTCATCAGTAGCAAACATTAAATTCATCAGTGTTTCTTCTGAGATATTAGAAGTTCGTAATATAAAGTCATTAATTCTCTTTTGCATTTTTTGAAAATACCTAAAAGTTTGAGGTACTCCAATTACCAGTCCAGTTGTTCTAATGGGATGAATAGTCATAGCAGCAGTAGGAACTATAAAAGAATAGTCTGTAGCTGTAGCTAATGGTACACCTATACTGTGCCCTCCTCCCAACACTAAAGACACCTTTGGTTTGTCTATACTATTTATCATCTCACTTAGAGCAAGTCCAGCTTCCACATCTCCCCCTTCAGTATTCAATATTATGAACAAACCTTCAATCTTTGGATCTTGTACAGCTGCAATTAGCATAGGTATGATATGCTCATATTTTGTTGCTTTTTTACCTGAAGAGGAAGTGTTATGTCCCTCAATTTCTCCTATTATAGTTATAAACTGAATATTGTTTTCAAAGTTTGGAACGTTGGGTATACCAACTTTATCTATATTTTCAATAGTTTCTGTGTTTTTGTTTTGCTCTTGTTCTGCTTTTTTGATCATTATTTAACCTCCACTTATAATTATTTATGCTAATTATAATATGCTCATATTTTATAAAAATATTAGCCTGATATACTATCAGGCTAATAAGGTTACAATTCTATAATAATCATATCTTGGCCTATTTTTCTTATAGATTCCCAAGGAATCTCCAACTCATTATTATTTCCAAACAGCTTAAATTGAATTTTTCTATCGGGAATCAACAGTGAAATTATATGTCCTGTCTGCTCATCGACAACTATATCAGTATCTGCTATAATGCCTAATCTTTCACCGTTATTCAAGTTAACGATTTCTTTACCTCCTAGCTCACTTAGCAGCATATTATCAACTCCTTTCAGTTATTGTTATAATATTTTATGAAAGTGATTTGATTTTATGAAAGAGCTATTTATTTAATAATATCATTTATGATAATATTTTATATGATATGCTGTATAAATATCTCTACATTATTTACTTCATTACTCTACCAAATAATAAAAAGGATTGAGTTCTTATCAAATAATCTCAATCCTAAAGGCAAATTAAATATTAAGCTTATCCTTATTTAATCCCTGTACTGCCAAATCCTCCCCGTGTTTCATTGCCTAGATCATCAACTTCTTCAAATTCTATAACTGGCTGGTGCTTAATAATACGGAATTGACATATTCTATCATTAACATGTATTTCTGTATCCCTCATAGCAATTGCTGGGAATTTCCATACATCATCATTGGAACAGTAGCTTTCATCTATGACTCCACAATGGTTGGCTTGTATTATTCCAAAATTTTTATAGGTGCTACTCCTTGGTACTATAAGAGCCTCGTAGCCTTCTGGTAATTCCATTGATACGCCTAAAGATATTAGCTTAAACTCTCCTTTTTTCATCACTACGTGCTCAGCTGCTCTCAAATCTATCCAGTCACTTTTACCATCAATATACCTAAGTTTTTCAATTTGATCGCTATGATATTTTATCCTTATTTTTTTCATCTCTACCTTCCTTTCTTATAATGGCAATTATTCATTTTAATTTAATAATTATCCTAATTAAACAAGATATTCTTTAGTTTCTCATTAACATGCTCTTGGTTTTTTATATTTCCAACGTATACAAGATTGTATTTATCCTTATTAAATACTTTTAGAACAACCCGTTCTATATCATCCATCTCTATTCTATCAATTGTATCTAATATCTCTTGAGTTGGAAGGATTCTTCCTAACAATAGTTCAGATTCTCCCAAATTAGCCATTCTGCTGAATGTATCTTCAAGACCAAGTATATAGCTGGTCTTTATCTGTTCTTTTGCCTTTTTTAGTTCATCCTTTGTCATTAGATCTCTCATCAATCTATTAATCTCTTCATATATTAACCCAGCCACCTTTATTATCTGGTCTGAGCTTAGGGCAGCATAGATAGAAAAAGCACCTGTAGTTTTATATATATCCAAGTGGGAATAAATAGAGTATACTAACCCCTTTTCCTCTCTTATTTTTTGAAATAACCTTGAACTTACACATCCACCTAATACATTATTTACTATAATTAAAGGGTATAAGTCTTTATCCCCTCGCTTTATACCTTCCATCCCCAAGCAGAGATTTAATTGCTCAATTTCTTTATGCTTATATTTTATGTTCTGTTTAATCAAAGGACTTTCACATATACTAGGTAAGTATTTATCCATCAGATTCCCACAGGGTTTCTTACAAAATTTATTCTCTAGCATAGCTAATACTTTCTTTGAATTAAAGTTACCAGCCACAGATATAACCATGTTTTCAGGAACATAAAATTTGTTATAATAATCAATAATAGCCTCTTTTTGTAGATTGTTTATGCTCTTGAGAGTTCCTAATATTGGTAAGGACAAAGATGAATCTTTAAACATAGTTTCATTTAACATATTATAAACCAGATCTTCTGGAGAATCCATGTACATCTTTATTTCCTCTATAATAACTCTTTTTTCATTCTCTATATCATCATCACTAAAAAGTGGATTGTTTATTATATCAGACAATATATCAATAGCTTCTTCAACATGCTTGTCCAGTGTTCTAACATAAAAACAAGTATACTCTGTTTCTGTAAAAGCATTCAGCTCCCCACCTATATTATCAATAAACTCTGCTATCTCCTTCCCAGTTCTATTCCTAGTTCCTTTAAAAAGCATATGTTCAATAAAATGGGAGATACCATTAATTTTTTTGTTTTCATTAATAGATCCTGCTCTTATAAACACCCCTATTGAAATCGAATTAACATAAGGAACCTCTTCCATTACAATTCTTGTCCCATTATTTAGCTTATATTTTAAGTGCAATTAGTTACTTCCTCCTTATTCAATTATTTTATTACATCACCTATTTTACCAATTTTATATCCTTTATTAAATATATATGAAATAATTTCTGGTAGCGCATTTACAGTTTCTTCTGTTGGATGCATTAGTATGATGGCTGAATTGTGCAATCGATCAGTAATTCTCTTGATTATTATATCTTTTGTACTATCTTCTCTCCAGTCTATGGTGTCAATACTCCACATAACAACTTCATATTCAAGATCTTTAGCAGCCTTAATAGTGTTTTCATTATATGCTCCAGCAGGAGGTGCAAAAAATCTTGACTCTATGCCTAATGTCTTTTTAATAATATCATGAGCTACTAATATCTGCTCCCTGTTTTTTTCGTAATTTAACTTATCATATTCCAAGTGTTCATATCCATGATTCCCTATTTCATGCCCCTCATTATAGATTGTCCTCAGTAGCTCTTGGTTTTCTTTTGCCCACCTACCAGTTACAAAAAAAGTTATCTTTATATTGTGTTCAGACAATATATTAAGCATAGGTTTTATATATTCATTGCCCCAGTCTACATTACAGGCAAAAGCAATTATTTTATCATCTATATTTCCCTTATAATACACGTCCAAATTAAATGTTTCTTCAGATTTATTATAAAAATGTATACCAATAGCTATTACAATTAAAATAATAACAATTGCAATTAACCCATACAATATCCTTTTGTTAATCACAATCAACTTCACATCTATCCCTCCAAATATTCTTCTAAGACATTATATTCAGAAGGATAGACATATATTTATGAAATTTATAAATTAAAAACATGAACCTACTTGTGGTTCATGTAACTTTATTTACTATTCTATTTATTATCTTTTGGCTTTTTATTAGGTTTTGATTCTTTTGGCAATACTGCTTTTCTAGACAAGTTAATTCTACCTTGAGGGTCTATCTCTATTACTTTAACTAAAACCTCATCTCCAATAGATAGTACATCTTCTACCTTATCTATCCTCTCATGGGAGATGTTTGAAATATGAAGCAAACCTTCTTTTCCATTAAATAGCTCTATAAAAGCTCCAAAAGATACTATTCTTACTACTTTTCCAGTATAAATATCCCCAACTTCTACATCTTTAACGATGTTATTTATCAAATCAATTGCCCTTTGTCCTTTTTCTATATCTTCAGCTGCAATTAATATTATACCATCATTATCTATGTCAATTTTTACATTTGTTTCATCTATGATCTTGTTGATCATCTTACCACCAGGACCTATGATATCCTTAATCTTATCTGGATCTACCTTCATCTTGAATATCCTTGGTGCATAAGGGGATAAATGGTCTCTAGGTTTGGAAATAGCTTCATCCATCTTGTCTAGAATATGAAATCTTCCATGTTTCGCCCTTTCCAAAGCTTCTTTTAATATATCTCTATCTATACCTGATATTTTTATATCCATCTGTAAGGCTGTAATTCCATCTCTTGTTCCAGCTACCTTAAAATCCATATCTCCAAAGTGGTCTTCCATTCCTTGAATATCTGACAATATAACAGTCTTATCACCTGATTTTATTAAGCCCATAGCTATACCTGCTACAGATTTTTTAATTGGAACCCCTGCATCTAGTAAAGCTAGTGTACTACCACAAACGCTGGCTTGTGAGGTTGATCCATTAGAGCTTAACACCTCTGATACTAGTCTTATTGTATATGGGAATTCATCTTCTGATGGAATAACTGGTTCCAATGCTCTTTCTGCTAAAGCCCCATGACCTATTTCTCTTCTTCCAGGTCCTCTTATTACTCTGGTTTCCCCAACACTATATGGTGGGAAATTATAGTGGTGCATGTATCTCTTAGTTTCTTCTTCTCCAATTCCATCTATTATCTGAACATCGCTTCTTGCTCCTAAAGTTGCAACAGTTAATACTTGAGTTTGCCCTCTTGTAAACAATCCAGATCCATGAGCTCTAGGAAGCAATCCAACCTCTGATTTAATTGGTCTTATTTCATCAGCTTTTCTATTATCAGGTCTTATTCCTTCTTCTATAATAAGCCTTCTCATTTCCTCTTTTAGCAACCTATTTAAAGTTTCGCTAATGTCCTTATCGTTGTCTGGATACTTTTCAGCAAAATGTTCTATTGTTTCTTTCATTACTTTATCAATATTTTCTTCTCTCTCAGTTTTGTCTTCAGTTCTTATGGCATCAATTAAACTATCTTTCGCATACTCTTCCACTTCTTTTGCAATCTCTTCGTCCGGCATGAAAACTTCAAAGTCATGTTTTTCTTTTCCAATTTCTGCTTGTATTTCTTCAATAAATTTACAAATATTCTTAATTTCTTCATGGGCTAGCATTATGGCATCTAGCATAACATCTTCTGGTACTTCGTTAGCACCTGCTTCAACCATCATGATAGCGTCCTTTGTACCTGCAACTGTAAGGCTCAAATCAGATTTTTCTCTTTGTTTTGAATTTGGATTGATAACAAACTCTCCATCAACAAGTCCAACAGCTACTGCTCCTGTAGGTCCTTTAAAAGGAATATCAGATATAGACAATGCTATTGAAGAACCAATCATTCCTAATATATCAGGCGCATGATCTTGATCAACAGATAGTACTGTTACTATTACTTGCACATCATTTCTGTAGCCATCAGGGAATAGTGGTCTAATAGGCCTATCAATTAATCTTGCAGTTAAGATTGCTTTATCGCTTGGCTTTCCCTCTCTCTTAATGAATCCTCCTGGAATCTTCCCTACTGCATATAGTTTTTCTTCAAAGTCAACACTTAATGGAAAAAAGTCTATTCCTTCTCTTGGTTCCTTTGAAGCACAGGCTGTAACCAATACAACAGTATCTCCATATTGCAAAATACAAGATCCATTAGCTTGCTCAGCAACTTTTCCCACTGTTACTATAAGTTCGCTTCCTGCTAAATTATAAGTAAATTGCCTTTCCATACACAACCTCCTTCTAACAATATATTATATCCTATTATAAAATATAAACGCCATAATAATTTAAAATTATAATGAATAAAGCGGGTATATCACCCCCGCTCTATTAACCTCTAATGCCTAATTTTTCAATTAGCTCACGATATCTATTGATATCTTTCTTCTCTAAATATCTTAATAAGCCTCTTCTTTGACCAATCATTTTAAATAATCCTCTTCTTGAATGATGGTCTTTTTTATGAGTTTTAAGATGTTCAGTTAAAGCATTAATCCTGTAAGTTAAAATAGCGATTTGTACTTCTGGTGATCCAGTGTCGCTATCATGCAACTTATACTCTGCAATTATTTTTTCTTTTTGCTCTTTTGTAATTGACATATTATACCTCCTCTAAATTTATATATATACCATTAGCTAAGTAAAGCGCCGAGGAAACGCTAAACATAGCCAAGGCAAATACTTTAAAATTATCTTAACACATAATTTTATAATTGTAAATATTAATAATACTTTTTAATATGTTTTACATCTTCTTCAATCTGATGAATCAATTCATCAACCCTGTTGAATTTTATATCATCACGGATATAGTCAATAAATTGAATTTCTAGTGTTTTACCATACAAGTTACCACTAAAATCCAAAATATATGTTTCTATTTTAAGCTCATTTTCATTAAAAGTTGGATTATATCCTATGTTAGTTAAACTAATAAATTTATTATTATTTAAATGTGTGTTAGTTAGATATACTCCCTCTTTAGGAATAACATAATTGTCCTGTAGCCTTATATTGGCTGTTGGAAATCCTAGACTTCTACCTCTATTTTTACCTTCTATTACTGTCCCTATTATAGTGTAATTTCTGCCTAAAAATTCATTTGCCTTCATTATGTTACCAGATCTAATAAACTTGCGAATGGCAGTGCTGCTTACTATTTCTTCTCCAATATGAACTGGAGGAATAACACTAACATAAAATCCCTTGTTAAGAGCTGACTTTTTCAAATATTCACTATCCCCTGAGGCCCTATAACCAAACCTATAGTCAAAGCCAACTGTTATTAGTTTAGCATTTAAACTTTTAATCAATATATTATCAATAAACTCATCTGGAGAAAGTTTCATTAAGCTTTCATCAAAATCAATCATATATATAGCGTCTAATCCAAAGCTTTTGAAAATCTCAATTTTTTGTTGGAAATTAGTTAATAACTGTAGCTTAGATTCCTTATTGCTTAGCAAAAGTTCCTTGGTATGATTTTTGAACATCAAGACAGCTGACTTTAAGTTTCTCTTTCTTGCTTCATGAATATTGCTCATTATTAGCTGTTGATGACCAACATGAATTCCATCGAAATTTCCTAAAGCAACGGCTTTACCTGTTAGATCTCCTTCAGAGTCCCTCAAATCAATTATTTCCATCATTATCACCTTATATGAGTACTTTGTCCATTTTTAAATTAATTATATTGTTTCTTTTAATCAAAAGTCCTATTCCTATGAAAATATCTTTACAATAGACTTTTAGGAGTTGGTCTAATTTACTCTCAAGATTATCAAAATCCTTTACAACAATAATATTCCCATTAATCAACTGTTTGTAATATCTCTCATCTACTGTGATTGAACTTAAATGGTTTAGGGATTTATCTAATGGATACATAAATGATCCTATTTCCTCCCTATCTAATCCCTTCAGATAGTCTAAACTTATACTATCACATATTTTAAACTCTCCAACTCCAACCCTTATTAAATATGACATATATCCATAAGTACCCAATAATTTACCAATATCATCACATAACGTCCTAACATAGGTTCCTTTTGAACATTTTACATAGAATACTATTTTGTTTTCATGTATATTTTTTATCTGTAAGTCATATATATGAACTTTACGGGGCTTTCTTTCTATAGTCTCTCCCTTTCTAGCCAACTCATATAGTTTTTTCCCCTTCACCTTTATGGCAGAATACATAGGAGGAATCTGCTCTATCTCTCCTTTAAAGTTATCAAAAGCCCTATATATATCTTGAATACTTACTTCTTTATTTGAATAGTTTAAGATTTTCCCCTCGCTATCTTGAGTATCAGTAGCCAGTCCTAAGGTCAACTCAGCTATATATTCTTTTTCAACATTTAGCAAATATTCGCTAATACGGGTTCCCTTACCTAGGCATACAGGTAGCACTCCTGTAGCGTTGGGATCTAGGGTCCCCGTATGACCAATTTTTTTAATATTTAGGTGTTTTCTCAGCTCTTTAATTACATCATGAGAAGTAATACCTTTGGGCTTAAATATATTAATTATTCCATCCATATGATCACCTAAAACTTTTCTGTATTTCTTCTAATACTATATTCTTTACATTATCTATAGCGTCATATATTGTGCAACCAGCTGCCCTTATATGGCCTCCTCCACCAAATTTTAATGCAATTGTAGATACGTCTACACTTTTTTTGCTTCTAAGGCTTACTTTTATTTCTTTTTCTGATATTTCCTTTAATAAGCACGCTACTTCTATTGTATCAGTGTCCCTTATGAAAGAAACTATTCCCTCTGTATCTTCAAGCTTAGCATTGTGCTTAGATAACATCTCTTGAGTAACAGTAGCTATACCAATTTGGTCATCTAAATAAAGCTCCATGTTGTATAAAGCCTCTAAAAATAACCTTGTTCTTTCTATACTTCTATTTTGATAAAGATGTATATTAACAAGATTTAAATCAAGGCCAGTATTTAAAAGATCTGATGCAATTAAATGGGTTTCATAGGTTGTGTTACTATACATAAACCTACCTGTATCTGTGCTGATTGCTGTATATAAACAGGTTGCTATATCCTTATCAATTTCAATATTCATGTGTTTTATAAAACTATATACTATTTCTCCAGTTGCACTAGCAGATGGCAATACAATATTAACATCACCAAAGTTATCATTTGTAACATGGTGATCAATATTTATGATCTTTTTTGCTTTCTTAAGCAAGCTCTTGCCTGGTCCCAACCTTTCAATATCGCTGCTATCTAGAGCAATAAATAAATCTACAGGCATTTCTGTGGAATATTCTTGAAATACTTGTGAATTAGGGAGGAAGAGGAAGTCTGATGGTATTTCATCTACTTTTATAACATTTACTTTATCTTTAATCTTACAGATTGCCATATATAATGCTAGAGTTGAACCTATATTGTCACCATCAGGCTGAACATGTGAACAAATATATATATTATCATATTTATTTATTAGATCAGCAGCTTGATCCATTAACAGATCCAGGTTATTATTCATTGTCATCTCCTCTTTTTTCCCTGTCTTCTTTATTGACCTTATCAATCAATTTGGATATATACAAACTCTGCTCAATGGATTCGTCCAAATAAAAAACTGGTTCTGGAAGGACCCTTAAATCTATCCTATTCCCTATTTCCCTTCTAATAAATCCCTTAGCATTTTGTAGCCCTTTAATTGTGTTCTCCTTTTCTTCCTCATTACCCAATACGCTAATATATATATAAGCATAGCTTAAATCGTTAGTAACTTCAACTTTTGTAACGCTTGTCATTGGGCTTATTCTTGGGTCCTTAATTTCTCTTGATAATAACTCAGAAATAACTTTTCTAATTTCTTCAGATATTCTATTTATCCTTCTCTTATTCATATAGGTCACACCTCTACTTTACTTCCTTCATAATATATGCTTCTAGAACGTCTCCTTCCTTAATGTCGTTGAAATTTTGTAGACCTAAACCACCTTCATATCCTGAAGCTATCTCACGAACATCATCTTTAAACCTCTTTAAGGATGCAATTTCACCTTCGTAAATAACTGTATCATTTCTTAGCAATCTAATAGTTGAATTTCTTGTTATTTTACCATGTTGTACATAAATACCAGCAACTGTTCCCACATTAGGCACTTTAAAGGTCGCTCTGACTTCAGCTCTGCCTATTACCTCTTCTTCATATTTTGGTTCTAGCATTCCTTTAATGGCTGCTTTAATATCTTCAATAGCTTCATATATTATTCTATAAGTTTTTATATCAACTTTTTCAAGCTTAGCCATATCCATTGCATTTAGAGTTGGTCTAACATTAAATCCAATAATTAATGCATCAGAAGCAGATGCTAGCATTACGTCAGTTTCAGTAATCCCCCCAACTCCATTATGGATTATGTTTACCTTTACTTCTTCTGTTTCTGTTCCAATTTTCTCTAAGGATTTTCTTATAGCATCAATTGTTCCTCTTGTATCAGCCTTTACTATTACATTTAAATCCTTTATCTCTCCTGCTTGTATTTTTTCAAACAAGCCATCTAAAGATACTTTTTGTGTAGCCTTAAGTTGTTCTTGCCTAATTTCCTCTTTCTTCTTCTCTGCATATGCCCTGGCTACTTTTTCGTCCTCAACAACATATAGCTTATCTCCAGCTTCTGGAACTTCAGATAACCCTAACACTGCAACTGGTACAGAAGGACCAGCATTCTTTACTCTTTTCCCTTTATCATCAAACATAGCCCTAATTTTACCGCTAGCTGAACCACATATTACAGCATCTCCTACATTTAATGTTCCTTTTTGTACAATTACAGTTGCAACAGGACCTCTATTCTTGTCTAACTGAGCTTCGATGACTGTTCCTACCGCTGGCCTGTCTGGATTAGCCTTCAATTCCTGCATTTCAGCCACCAGTAAGATCATCTCTAATAGCTCATCTAAACCTTCATTCTTTAATGCTGATACAGGAACTGTAATAGTATCTCCGCCCCACTCTTCTGGAACCAGACCATGTTCTGTCAACTCCTGCTTTACTCTATCTGGATTTGCAGTTGGTTTGTCCATTTTATTTATTGCTACTATAATTGGAACTTTAGCTGCTCTAGCATGGTTAATAGCTTCTATGGTTTGAGGCATAACACCATCATCGGCTGCTACAACTAATACTGCTATATCTGTAACTTGAGCTCCCCTTGCCCTCATAGATGTAAAGGCTTCATGGCCAGGAGTATCCAAGAAAGTAATCTTATTACCTTTAGTATTCACTATTGATGCCCCTATATGCTGAGTAATTCCACCAGCTTCTTTTTTGGTAACGGAAGTTTTTCTTATTGCATCTAGTAAAGATGTTTTTCCATGATCAACATGGCCCATAACAGTAACCACAGGTGCCCTTGGCTTTAGGTTTTCAGGATCATCTTCAAAGTCTAATTTCAAATCACCTTCTGTATCATCAGTGGTACCCTTCTTAATTACTTTAAATCCTAAGTCTTCTCCAATTAAAGAAGCAACCTCATAATCTATTGAATCATTCATTCCAGCCATTACACCTAATCCTATTAACTTTGTAATTAGCTCTGTTGCACTAATACCAACTTTTTCAGCAAAATCTTTTACTACTATAGTATCTTCTATTTCAATTAAACTTATTTTATTATCATCTACATTATCATCATTAATATGTTTTTTCTGTTTATCTTCTTTACCATTACCTGGTTTTTTTGATTTCTTGTTTGTTTTATTATTTGATTTATTCAATTTTTTTTCTTCCTCTATTAACTCTTTTATCATTTCTGCTTCTTCTTCTTCCAATGAACTCATATGGCTATTAATATCTAAGTCTAAGTCTTTTATTTTACTTATAAGGTCTTTGCTAGTCATTTTTAATTCTTTTGCTAACTCGTATACTCTTATTTTTGCCAATATATGCACCCCCTAATATTTTTAAGGTGATAATTACTCCGAAACATTATTTGAATCTATTAACTCAAATAGCTTTTCATATACTTCATCTAACACCTCTGCTTTTAAGGCTTTAACAAGATTCTTATTCTTCTTGGCCATTTTCACACATTCAGTACTCGAACAAATATAGGCACCTCGTCCGTTCTTTTTTCCAGTTAAGTCAATTTCTACAATGCCTTCTGTACTTCTAACTACTCTTATTAGTTCTTTTTTAGGCTTGTTTTCACCACATGCAACACACTTTCTCATAGGAAGCTTCTTCTTTTTCAAATCATTATCACCCCATTGCTAAGATTCTAAATCTCCATCCTGAGCCAGCTCTTGATACTGACTTTCACTTTTAATATCAATCTTCCAGTTGGTTAACTTAGCAGCAAGTCTTGCATTTTGACCTTCCTTACCTATGGCTAAAGAAAGCTGATAGTCTGGTACAACTACTAAAGCCGATTTGTTTTTCTCATCTACTTCTACTTTTGTTACACTTGATGGACTTAAGCTGTTTGCTATAAATTCTTTTATGTCTTTACTCCATACGACTATATCAATTTTTTCTCCATTAAGTTCATCTACTATTGCCTTTACTCTGCTGCCCTTTAGTCCTACACATGCTCCTACCGGTTCTACATTTGGATCCTTAGAATAAACAGCAATTTTGGTCCTTGAACCTGCTTCTCTTGATATAGCATAAATCTCCACTATTCCTTCTTGTATTTCTGGTACTTCCAACTCAAATAGTCTTTTAATAAGTCCTGGATGAGATCTAGAAAGAATTATTTGTGGGCCCTTTGATGTTTTCTTTACTTCAAGAACATACAATTTCAGCCTATCTCCTTGATTATATACTTCTCCTTCTATCTGTTCTGTGGGAGGCAGTATGCCTTCTGTTTTTCCTAAATCAATATATACATTGTTTTTACTAATTCTTTGTACCATCCCAGTTATGATTTCATTCTCTCTATTTACAAATTCATTATATATAACTTCTCGTTCAGCATCTTTAATTCTTTGTATTACAACTTGTTTGGCAGTTTGTGCTGCTATTCTACCAAAGTTTTTTGGTGTTACTTCTAATATTACAGTATCTCCCAACTCATACTTATCATCTACTTTTCTTGAATCTTCTAGACTTATCTCAAGTGAAGGGTTAGATACCTCTTCTACTACTGTCTTTTTAGCAAATACCTTTATTTCACCATTCTCTCTATTTATTATTACCTCAACATTTTGGGATGTACCAAAATTTTTCTTATAGCTTGATATTAATGCTGCTTCTAATGCATCTAAAATAGTTTCCTTAGAGATTCCCTTACTTTTTTCTATTTCTTCAAGGGCCTCTATAAATTCTGCATTCATCAAAATAACCCTCCCTTAAAATTTTACAGCCAAAGTTATCTTTGAGATTATTTTCCTGTCAATTTCTATTATCTCAGAATCTTCATTTTTTACAGTAATATTTTCATCATTATAATCAACTAACTCTCCTATTATTTTTTTCTTCTTGTCTATACTTTTATATAGGCTTACTTCTATATCTTTACCTAGGTTTCTCTTCAGATCCTTATCAGTTTTCAAAGGTCTATCTAGGCCAGGAGAAGAAACCTCTAGATAATAGCTTTCCTGTATTATGTCTATTTCATCTAGCTTATCACCAATAACCTCACTAACATTTTGGCAATCATCTATTGTTATTCCTTCAGGTTTCCATATGTAGAACCTTAAGTATTTACCATCACTTTCTTTTATAAATTCTAAATCAACTAGCTCGTATCCTAATTGCTCAATAATTGGTTCACAATGTTTTCTTATTGTACTCAATAAGTTTCTACTACTCATAAAATCACCTCCAATAGATTATAACTAGTTTTTGTAATGCCAAAATAAATATACTTTCTTAGTTCATGAACAAATTAAATAAATAAGAGTGGGATATGCCCACTCTTGCTAGGTTTCAAATATTTTGCCTTCCTTCTTTAGTACTATTATATCATACAAACTAAAAAAATCAAATATTAAAAAGGCTAATTTGATTAGTTTCTGGTAGGTTACTTAAGCAACCATGGTCACGCAATGCTTCTACTACGGTTTTACTTATCTTAGTTCTGTTGATCAAATCCTCTACTGAAATGAACTTTTCTATTTCTCTTTCCTTTACTATATTTCTGGCAGCAGTCTCTCCTACTCCTTCCAAACACTTAAGAGGTGGTATAATTCCATTTTCCCCTAGTATGAATTTGTCACTATCTGACTTATACAAATCTACTTTTGCAAAAGAATAACCCCTTGCAAACATCTCCTGAACCACTTCTAAAACAGTAAGTAGATTTTTCTCCTTAGCAGTCATATTGTTACCTAAGCTGTTCAATTCTCTTACCTTATCATCAACTGCTCTTTTACCCTTTGCAACCAAGTGGGCATCAAAATCTTCTGCCTTGGTGGTAAAGTAGGTTGCATAAAAAGCTTCAGGGTAATGTACTTTAAAATATGCAATTCTAAAGGACATCATTACATAGGCTACTGCGTGAGCCTTTGGGAACATATACTTTATCTTTTGGCATGAATCTATATACCATTCTGGAAGAGCAAACTGTTGCATGTATTCAATATCCTCTTCAGCTAATCCTTTACCCTTTCTAACCCTTTCCATTATCTTAAAAGCTCTTTTCTTGTCTAGCCCAGCATAAATCAAGAACAGCATAATGTCATCCCTTGTTGATATAACCTCACTTAAGGTAGCTTTTCCACTCCTAACTAATTCCTGAGCATTATTCAGCCACACATCCGTGCCATGAGAAAGCCCACTAATTCTTACTAACTCTGCAAAGGTACTAGGCTTTGTATCCAAAAGCATTTGTCTAACAAATTTTGTCCCGAACTCTGGTATCCCTAAACTCCCTATATCTATTTGAAAATTATTATCTTTAAGATTTAAAGGTTCTGGACTAGTGAAAATTTTTATGGTCTCTTTATCATCAAGGGGAATGGATCTAGGATCTACTCCTGTTATATCCTCTAGCATCCTAATAATAGTAGGCACATCATGGCCTAATATATCAAGCTTTAGTATTCTACCACTAATCGCATGATAATCAAAATGCGTAGTTATAACACCTGAGTTTTTATCATCGGCCGGGTATTGTATAGGAGTAAAGTCATATATTTCCTTATTTCTTGGAACTATCATTACCCCGCCTGGATGCTGTCCAGAAGTACGCTTGATACCAGTTAGTCCCTTAACCAGTCTATCAATCTCTGCTGGATGAACACTTTTACCCTTTTCTTCAAAATACTTTTTGACAAAACCATAAGCAGTTTTTTCTGCAATAGTACCTATAGTTCCGGCCCTATATACAAAACCCCTACCGAATAGTTCTTCTGTATATTTATGTGCTCTAGGTTGGTATTCACCAGCAAAGTTTAAGTCTATATCAGGTTCTTTATCTCCCTCAAAACCTAAGAACACTTCAAAGGGAATATCATGGCCGTCTTTCTCTAACTTTGTATTACATGATGGACAAGTCTTATCTGGCAAGTCTGCCCCTGAACCTACAGAACCATCCTCTATAAATTCACTATACTTGCAGTTCGGGCAAAAATAATGAGGAACTAATGGATTAACCTCAGTGATACCACTCATGGTAGCAACAAAAGATGACCCTACAGAACCCCTAGACCCCACCAGATAGCCATCAGACAAAGATTTTGCTACTAACTTTTGAGCAATTATATACATGACTGCATAACCATTCTTTATAATAGAATTTAATTCCTTATCTAGTCTCTCTTTTACAAGCTTGGGTAATGGATCCCCATAGATTTCTATAGCTCTGTTATAGGTCATGCTCCTTAACTCTTCTTCTGCCCCTTCTATAACTGGAGGATAGGTTCCATCGGGAATAGGAAGTAAGTCTTCCACCATATTGGCTATTGAATTCGTGTTCTTTATAACCACTTCCTCAGCCTTCTCTGGACCTAAATATTTGAATTCCTCTAACATCTCATCTGTAGTTTTAAAGTACAGAGGTGGTTGGATATCTGCATCTGAAAACCCCTGACCATGCATTAAGATTCTTCTATATACTTCATCTTCGGGATCTAAGAAATGTACATCTCCTGTTGCAACTACTGGTTTGCCAAATTTCTCTCCCAATTCTACAATCCTTCTATTTATATTTTTTAGCTCCTCTTCCCCCTCTACCAATCCATCTCTGACTAAATGCATATTGTTACCTATAGGCTGTATTTCTAGATAGTCGTAGAATTTCACTATATTATTGATCTCTTTACCATCCTTGTTTCTGATTATGGCTCTATATAGCTCACCAGCTTCACAAGCACTACCTATTATAAGTCCTTCCCTATGCTTACTTAATAAGGACTTTGGTATTCTTGGCCTTTTATAAAAATAGTTTAAATGGGATTCGGATATTAGCTTATATAGATTTTTTAATCCAACTAGGTTCTTCACCAAAATAATAACATGATAGGATTCACCTTTAAAGTCACCTTTGTTTGACTGGATATCATTTATGTTTGCAATATCACTGATTCCTCTTCTCTTTAATAGCTCTATAAACTTTAGAAATATCTCTGCTGTTGCCTTTGCATCATCAACAGCTCTATGATGATTTACTAAGCTAATATTTAGATGTTTTGCAATTATATTTAACTTATGGCTTTTTAGATGAGAAAGCAAGTTTCTAGATAACTCCAATGTATCCAATATAGGATTTTTTAATTCTTTCCCTCTTCTTCTTAACTGTTCTCTGATAAATCCTACATCAAAAGCTGCATTATGAGCAACTAAAACGGCATCACCTACAAACTCTTCAAACTTTGGTAGTACTTGATCAATTGTTGGCATGTTTTTGACCATCTCATTAGTTATGCCTGTCAATTCAACAATATTTTCAGGAATACTTCTTTCTGGATTGATTAACTGATTGTATTCTTCAACAATTTGGCCATTTACTATCTTCACTGCTCCTATTTCAGTTATCATATCATTAGTTGGAGAAAGGCCAGTAGTCTCTATGTCAAAAACAACAAACTGATTAAATTCTTTCTCTGTATCAAAATTAGTTAGTATTGACCTCTTATCATCTACTAAATATCCTTCTACTCCATAGATTACTTTAAGCCCAGTTTCTTTTGCTGCATCCATTGCTTCTGGAAAACCCTGTACTACTCCATGATCTGTAATTGCAATTGCCTTATGTCCCCATTCCTTTGCCCGTTTGCAAATTTTCTTGAAACTAGTTATCCCATCCATAGCACTCATCTGAGTATGTAAATGTAGTTCTACTCGTTTTTCTTTAGCAGTATCCATCCTTGGATTTTTATCTATCACATTTAATGATTTTAGCATCAACACCATACATTTCATGTAGTTATCAAATTGAATATCCCCTTGTATTATTACATGGGATCCACTACGAACATTAGCGTTGAATTCCTCATACTGCTTTTCACTTAGAAAAACCTTTACCGTTATAGAATCTGTCAAATCTGTAATATTAAAGGTAGCCAATTTCTTCTTACCTTTTAAATCCTTATACTCTATAGAAAACACTTCACCTGATATAATCACAGAGCTATTATCAAGTGTAATCTGATTTATCTTAATAGGTTCTTCTTCGATTTTTCTACCAAAAACATAATCTTTGATTACAGATACTGAACTATTACTATTTGCTTTTTTATCTTGGCCATTATTCTTTAATAGATCAATGGAAATCTCCTTAGCCTCTGATTCTATCTCCATTATGAATCTGTCTTCATCCTTTTCGGCTTTAGAGTCGTCTATTATGACATCTATATTTAGCTCTAGTTCTTTTTCTATCTTATCTCTAATTAATATATCTACTTGATTGCTTTTTAAGGCATAAGCAACCCCTTCAACATCTGAATAAATGATCAAAGTATCTCCTTCAAAAGAATATTTAACCTTTTCAATCCAGCATTTGCTAGAGGGTATGCTCTTTTCAATGTTGTAGAGTATGTTATTCCAATATTCCTTCATGAAATTCTGTTTGTCTTCTGATATATCATATCTAATGCACAAATCTACTTTTAGCTGAGGAAATTTTTCTTCAAAAATTTCTATTAACTTTTCAAGTTTACTTTCTAATGTAAATTTCTTTGAGATTAAACATATTTTAAGGATTTGCTTTTTTCTATTTAGCTTTACTTTGTCCACATATAAATAATCAACAATGGAATCAAATGAAATATTGTTTTTATCAAATATATTCCTTAATAACTTATCAGCTTTGTCCATTATTCTCGCTTTAGCCCCCTTAGTTGTATTGGAAAACTTCCACAACTCCCTCTAAATTCTCTAGAGAGTTTACTATTTCAAGTGTAAAATCAGAGCTTTCTAAAGCAACTGCCATATTGATAGCAATCAACTTGTTTTCTGTATGTTCAATGCCTATGCTCAAAATATTTGCATTGTAATTACCCAGTATTTGGCCAATTTTACCTATCTGTCCAGGCTTATCAATAGATATTATTTTTAAACTGATTATTAGTCTACTCTTTCTACTGGGCAATTTAATATTGAATTTTTGGAATAAAATCAAAGTAACAATTACCAATCCAGTAGTCAATACGGCACCTATATAAAAACCGGCACCAACTGCCAAGCCTATTGCTGCCACCGCCCATAGGCTTGCAGCTGTAGTTAAACCAGTTATGATTCCCTTATCCCTTCTCAATATAGTCCCTGCACCAAGAAAGCCAATACCACTTATTACTTGAGAAGCTAATCTATCTGAATAATAATATCCGGTACTATATATATCAGATAAATATAGGGAAAGCAGCATAATTAATGTAGATGCTAGAGAAACCAATACATGAGTCCTTAACCCAGCTGGTTTGTTTATGCTTTCCCTATCCAAGCCAATAATGCTTGATAGAAGTACAGATAAGATTAATCTAATAACAATATCTTTTACTCCTAGCATATAATCATACCTCTCCACTTATTAAAGATTATTAATCTCTTCAATCAACTCATCAATTAACCTATCTTCTTGTACCTTCTTAATTACTTTCCCTTTTTTGAATATTATACCAATCCCATTACCTCCTGCTATACCTATATCCGCTTCTCTTGCTTCTCCTGGACCATTTACAGGACATCCCATTATAGCTACTTTAATGGGTTTTTTAATATTTTCAAGCCTTGTTTCTGCTTCCTCTACTAGTTTAATCAACTGGATCTTAGTTCTTCCACATGTAGGACAGGATATAATGTCTACTCCTTCATTCAGCAAGTCAAGGGATCTTAAAATCTCTCTTCCAACTCTTACTTCATCAACTGGATCTCCAGTTAAAGATACTCTAATGGTATCTCCAATACCCTTAGATAACAAAGTCCCTATTCCTATGGCAGATTTAACAGTACCTCTTAATTTAGGTCCTGCTTCAGTAACTCCCAAATGTAAAGGATAATCAACCATTTGTGACATCTTTTCATATGCTTCTATGGTAAGTTTAACATCACTAGCTTTTAAAGAGATCTTTATCTCTCTAAAATCCATATCTTCTAACAATCTTATTTGCTCCATTGCACTATATACTATTGAATCAGCATTTACCCCATTATATTTTTCCAAGTACTCCTTTTTAATAGAACCTGAGTTAACTCCTATTCTAATGGGCACCGTTCTCTCTTTACAGCATTTAATAATCTCTTTTACCTTTTGTACTGACCCTATGTTACCAGGGTTAATTCTCAAACAATCAGCTCCCTTTTCAACAGCTGCAATGGCTAATTTATAGTCAAATTGAATATCAGCAATAAAGGGAATGCTTATATCTTTTTTAATCTCCTCTATAGCTTTAGCATCATCATAATCAGTTATGGCTGCACGAATAATGTGGCAGCCCTCTCTTTCAAGTTCCTTTATCTGATTAACTGTGGATTTTACATCCTTTGTCAAAGTATTGGTCATAGATTGCACAGAAATTTGACTATCCCCACCTACTGGTACCTTACCTACCATAATCTTTCTTGTTTTCTTCCTATGCATTTAATCACCTTCCAAATATATTGAATCTATTAATATCAAAGTATGTCACTGTTATCATAAGAAGTATTAACAGTATAAAGCCAACAAAGTGCACGTATCCTTCCTTTTCAGGATCAATAGGCTTACCCCTTATAATTTCTATTAGTATGAATATAATTCTACTGCCATCCAAGGCTGGCACAGGTAATAAGTTAAATACACCTAAATTAACACTGATAAATCCCATTAAGTAGAGTAGATTAATAAATCCATATTTTGCTGCCTCACCTATGGTATATATAATCCCAACAGGTCCCGATAAGTCTCTTGCACTTACTCCACCTTTAAAAATCATCTGAATAAAATTAAACATTATTTGCATCATTTCAATAGTTTCTTTAAAACCACCTACAATTGCAGATTTGAATGACCTTTCATTCAATGGAACAATTCCAATCATTACTCGATTGTCTTCACTTACAGTTGGCTTTAAAGTAATATCAATAGTTTCTTTATCACGCAATACCTTTACCTTCATTGCATCTTCAGGATTAGAACTGCCTATTTCATTTATTATGTCATCCCAGCTGTTAATATTTACATCGTTAATGCTTATAATGACATCTCCACTTTTAATGCCTGCTAATTCAGCAGGTGAATCTGCTATAGTTTCAGATACACTAGTTGTAGGAACACCGAGACTATAGGATACTATGGATAATACAATTATAGCTAGTATCAAGTTCATTATAGAACCAGCTAATATAACTGCAATTCTAGCTTTAGTGGAAGCATTATTAAAACCTCTGGGGTCATCAGATTGCTGGTCTTCTCCTTCCATACTGCAGTAGCCACCAACAGGAAGAGCTCTAATAGAATATTTTGTTTCACCTTTCTTCCTCTGAATCAATTTTGGCCCCATACCTATAGAAAACTCATTAACCTTTATTCCAGCAGCCTTTGCTACAATAAAGTGACCAAATTCATGAAAGAGTATTATTATAAAAAAAACAAATACTGCAGATACTAATGTTAACATATTTCACCATCCAATCTAGTTGTAAAAGATTTTTAGCAAATAATAGGTATAAGTGGCTACAAACAATATGCTGTCAAACCTATCTAATATACCTCCATGACCAGGCATTATAAAGCCAAAATCCTTTATGCCAGTAAGTCTCTTAATCTTAGAAGCTGTTAAATCTCCAATTTGAGCAATTATTGAGCCAGTTAAGGCAATTACTATAAAAAACCACAAGGGCTTTAATTTAAAATAGGTAGCCAACAAAAACACTAAAACTATAGATCCCAGTATTCCACCAATAGAACCTTCAATAGTCTTTTTGGGGCTCAGTTTAGGACATAACTTGTGCTTACCAAATAAACATCCAAATACATATGCAAAGGTATCAGTTCCCCATGATACCATGAATATTAAAGCCACATAGATTTTGCTATCTAAATATATAATATGTTGAAATAAAAATGGTATGTAAAAAATACCAAAAATTGTTACTGCTGCATCAATAAATCCTATACCTTTTATTATAAATACTGATAGTAGCAAGCCCACAAGTGCAAACAAGAAAATATTAAGCGAGCTAGCCCAACTGTAATTTAAACCATTAAGTAAAAAACCAATACAGCTTATATATCCTATGATCTTAACCGGATAAATGTTCTTATTTGCCACTGCCATGTAAAATTCTCTAATGCCGATAATAGATAATAAAAAAACATAAAAAGCTAAAGAGCTTTTACCTGTTATTATAGCTAATACAGTTAATAGCACTATAACAACACCACTTGCAGTTCTTATAATAAGTGATTTCACCTAAATTCCCCCAAACCTTCTATCTCTTTGTTGGTAATCTATAATGGCTTTGTATAGATGCTCCGGTTTAAAATCAGGCCAGTATATTTCAGAAAACCAAAACTCTGTATATGCAACTTGATAAAGCATGAAATTGCTTAATCGCAACTCACCACTTGGTCTAATTAGCAAATCTGGATCTGGTAATTCTGAAGTATAGAGGTATTTGCTAAAAATATTAGGATTAATGTCTTCTTCTTTTAGTTTACCCTTTTTTACATCAGCTAAAATATTTTTTACAGCTCTGACTATTTCGTCCCTTCCCCCGTAATTTAAGCCAATGTTTAGCACCATGCCAGTATTATCCTTGGTCTTTTCTAGGGCAATTTCTACTTGATCTACTACTTTTGTGGGCAGTTTGTAAATATCCCCCATAGTTTGTAACCTTATATTGTTTTTGTGAAGCCTATCTAGTTCCCTTTTAATATATAAAATAAGTAGATTCATTAGAGCCTCAACTTCCTCACTAGGCCTTTTCCAATTTTCAGTGGAAAAGGCATATAAGGATAAGCATTCAATATTTAAATTGCTAGCAGCCTCGACTATTTCGCTTACTCTTTCTACCCCTTCCCGATGGCCTGCAGTTCTAGGTAAAAATCTCTTTTTTGCCCATCTGCCATTACCATCCATTATAATTGCAATATGCTTTGGAATCCTATTCATATCAATTTGATCTATTAAATTGGATAGGTTTATTCTTTTCAATAGTATTCCTCCTCATCATCAAAAACCCCTTCTATATAAGAAGGGGGAACTTTATAATTCTAATAATTCTTCCTCTTTTTTACTGGTCAATTCATCAATCAACTTCACATAGTTGTCAGTAATCTTTTGGGTTTCATTTTCAGCAGCTTTTCTATCGTCTTCACTCAATTCCTTGTTTTTTTCCATCTTTTTAATCTCATCAATTGTCTCTCTTCTTATGTTTCTTATTGAAACTTTAGCATTTTCACAACTTTTCTTAACTAACTTAACTAATTCCTTTCTTCTTTCTTCTGTAAGCAATGGAATAGGAAGCCTAATAAGCTTTCCATCATTTGAAGGATTTAAACCTAAATCCGACTTTAAGATTGCTTTTTCAATTGCAGGTATTAAGTTAACATCCCATGGCTGTATAACTAATAATCTTGGTTCAGGAGCGGTTATACTTGCTAATTGTTTTAAAGGAGTAATAGTACCATAATAATCCAATGTTATCTGATCTAAAAGCGCTGGATTGGCCCTTCCTGCCCTTATGCCCTTTAATTCTTCCTTGTAGATCTCAATAGTTCTTTTCATTTTGTCTTCCGCTTCCTTATGGATATCCAAATACATGCTTATACCTCCTTTACATAAGTTCCGATTTTTTTACCTAATACCACATCTACAATATTATTTGGCTTATCAATGCCAAATACTATTAGTGGTATTTTATTATCCATACATAGAGATGTAGCAGTAGAATCCATAACTCCCAGTCCCATATTCAATATATCTATGTAATTCAGCCTGTCAAATTTCTTAGCAGAATCGTTTATTTTTGGATCTGAATCGTAAACCCCATCTACTCCCTTTTTAGCTAGTAAAATAACTTCCGCTTCTATTTCAGCAGCTCTCAATGCAGCTGTAGTATCTGTTGAAAAATATGGATTCCCGGAACCAGCAGCAAATATCACTACTCTTCCCTTTTCCAAATGCCTAATAGCTCTTCTCCTAATATAGGGCTCTGCTATCTGCCTCATCTCAATAGCAGTCTGAACTCTAGTAACAACACCTATTTTTTCTAATGAATCCTGAAGAGCCAAGGCATTTATAACAGTACCGAGCATTCCCATATAATCAGAAGTCGCCCTGTCCATTTCGTCAGCAGATCTACCTCTCCAGAAATTTCCTCCACCTACTACTACAGCTACTTGTACATCTAATTCTCTTAATTTTTTTATTTCCTCAGATATCTTATTTACAGTGTTGATATCTATTCCATATCCTTTTTCTCCAGACAATGCTTCACCACTTAATTTCAGCACAATTCTCTTATAGATCGGTTCCGTCATAAGAATCCTCCCTCATATATTACGAATATTAAACATTTATTTAAATGGAGAACAACAATGTGTTCTCCATTTAAATTACATATTCATTTGCTTAGCTACTTCTTCAGCAAAGTTTTCTTCTCTTTTTTCTATACCTTCTCCAACTTCAAATCTAACAAATCTTCTAATTTGAATATTCTCGCCTATCTTTGCTATTAACTCATTTAGTAGGTCTTTAACTTTGATATCAGTATCTCTAATATAAGGTTGTTCTAATAAACATACATTCTCGAAGAACTTCTCAATTCTACCGTCTACAATCTTTGAAACTACATGTTCTGGCTTACCTTCATTAAGCGCTTGTTGTGTAAGAATTTCTCTTTCTTGCTTGATATGTTCTTCAGGTACATCTTCTCTGCTAACATATTTTGGATTTGAAGCAGCTACTTGCATAGCCATATTCTTAGTAAAAGCCTTGAAATCTTCATTCTTTGCAACAAAATCTGTTTCACAGTTAACTTCAATAAGTACTCCTATTCTTCCTCCATGAATATAGGCTTCAACTAAACCTTCTGCTGCTATTCTGCCAGCCTTTTTAGCTGCTTGGGATAATCCCCTTTCTCTAAGAATTACAATTGCTTTTTCAATATCTCCGTTAGTCTCAACTAATGCCTTTTTACAATCAAGCATTCCAGCTCCAGTTCTTTCTCTAAGTTCCTTAACTAATTGTGCACTTATAGTCATTTTATCCCTCCTAAAATTGTTAAAAAATGGTAAGAGCAAAAAGGACCCTCTTATACTCTTACCTACTGTGATTTATTCCTCTACTACATTTTCTGTATCTTGAGAACTATCCACGTCTGTCATCTGTTCTCCTTGCTTACCTTCTAAAACAGCATTAGCTATAGTTTCTGTTAATAACTTAACAGCTCTAATTGCATCATCGTTTCCTGGAATAACGTAGTCTATTTCATCGGGATCACAGTTTGTATCTACGATAGCAACTACTGGAATCCCTAATTTTCTTGCTTCACTAACTGCTATTTTCTCTTTTCTTGGATCAACAACAAACAGTACATCTGGAATGCGTTCCATATTTTTAATTCCACCTAAGAATTTTTCCAATCTCTCTCTTTCATGTTTTAGTTGGATTACTTCTTTCTTAGGCAATACATCAAAGATTCCCTCTTCTTCCATCTTGTCAAGCTCATGTAATCTATCGATTCTTTTCTTGATAGTTTTGAAGTTAGTTAAAGTACCACCAAGCCATCTTTGATTAACATAATGCATTCCACATCTTTGAGCTTCTGTTTCTATTGCTTCTTGAGCTTGTTTTTTTGTTCCTACAAAGATTACTTCTCCTCCATTAGCTACTACATCTTTTACAAAATTATATGCTTCTTCCACTAGTTTTACTGTTTTTTGTAAATCGATGATGTAAATTCCATTTCTTTCAGTAAAAATATACTGTCCCATCTTTGGATTCCATCTTCTGGTTTGATGACCAAAATGTACACCTGCTTCTAATAAAGCTTTCATTGTTACAACTGACATAATAATACACCTCCATGTTTTTTTCCTCCGCATTCCTCATCTATTTAAAGGACCTACTAAGGCACCTCTTTAAATATCAGAACACGTGTGTAATCCCTTTGGTAGTATATCACAAGAAAGAACTTTAATCAATAATTTTGTATAAGAAAGGCTATTTTTTTTCCATCATCTTCAATATTATTTCCACTTCTCTTACACCTATTTTTAATTTTTGAGCTATTTCCCTACTAGACAAGCCTATTTTTCTAAGATTTAATATTTTTTCATATACCATTTGTTTGTCATCATCCACATCATTGTTGATAATATCATTATCTATTAAAATATTTTTTGTTATTGTTTCTGAACTGTTTTCACTGATAACTTCTTCAACCTTATAATCATTTGAGCCTTGGAATCTTTCAATTTTAGTGAGACTATTTTCTACTAGGTCGTCAAAGGTATTAATCACATTTTCTAATGAACTATAGTAATTTTTTACATCGTCATACATTGAAGTAATTTCTTCATACATCCTCTTTTCGCTTCTGTTGCTCCGGTTAATAAGTATAATAGAAACAACTATTAATATAATTCCTATAACATTTAATAGGGTGTCTATTTTAATCACCTCATCCTAAACTTTAATATCTATGGTACAGCTGCCATCCCTTGTTTTATAATTGCTAGTTGACTTGTTTTTTTCTTTTTCTCTATCCTGTTTACTTCCTTTATCACTTTGATTATTACCCTTATTTTCCCTGTTATCATTAATAACTATGTTTTCACTTTTATTAGGATTATTTACTTTTTTTTGTTTCTCCTTTACTTGCTTTTCCTGTTGGGCAATGCTGTTATCAAATTGATATACTGATTTGTTCGTCTCTAACTGTTTGATCTTTGCTACATCTTGGGCTTTGCTAATTAAATTCACATAATCAACTGGCCTTATATACATAAAATCACTCCCAATGGGGCCGTACTTTTATTTCTCCTTCCTCCACATAGAATACGCTGTTTTTCATCTCATGTCTAACTATCATGGAGCTATTGCCAATAACAATCTTTACTCCTGGAAACACAACATCTTCAACTATAATGCGACCTCTAGTCGCATTTTTTACTTTATCTTCGAAACTTGAACGCAACTCTATAAGTTCCCTATGTTCTGCCACTAGGCTTTCTTTGGTTTTTAATAGCTTAATATATATGGCATCCTTCTCCATATCCAAACCATTTGTCTTTTTCATCTTTTCTAAGAGAAAGATAGTTTTTTCTATTTTTTTTATGTTGGCTTCATAGTCTTTAATTTGATCAGTTATTCCTTTGTATTTGTCTCGAATTTCAGGATCTATGCCTACTTCTAAAGTAGTATTTGTTGACATCATTGATCCAACTGTTTTTGCCCTAATTTGCTTACCTGCTCTACATATTCCTCCTACAATTAGACCCTTTCTACCTAGTAAAGTCAAATTTTCTCTACATGAAATCTCGCTGTGCATGATGTATTCAGCTGTAATGCTTTGATAGGATGAAATTACCGAATTTTCAATAAATTTAGTAGATAAACTTCCCCGGGTTTTTACAACTAATTTATTGTATCCTTGTATACCTTTTTTTACTATTACATTTCCTGTATTCTCTATGTATCCACCCTCTACGACACCATTTACTTGCACATCTCCATCAGCTTCTACTTTAAACCCGTTTAATATATTTCCTCTGACTAATACCGTTCCATCGAATCGTATATTCCCTACATTATTATCTACATTCTCCACCTTAAGCACATCTAAAACAACTACTTTACCACCAATGATTGTTACTAAGCCGCTTTTTTCTGCTACTAAGGTCTTCCCATCATCAAGTAGTTTGACATTTTTCCCATATTTCAATCTGGGTAGTTTCCCCATTTTATATGCTATCGTTTCTCCCGTAACTCTAATACCATTTTTCCCTGGCTTAGGGGGTATTAGCTCTGCTAATACTTCTCCAGCTGATATATTGTTTATAATATCCAATTCCTTATAATCTACAGTTCCATCTTCTCTTATTTTTGGCTTAGACTTTTTCTCTAAGTCGAAATAATACTTTATGTATCCATCTTTTCCATCAATAGGTGATACTCCTCTTGCAATACACTCCTTATATACTGGTCCACTAGTAGTTAATAAACTTACTAATTTTTCTTCATCAAGACCATACTTAATTATTTCCCTTATCTTATCTATGATTTCATTAAGATCTAAAACTTCATCTGAGTTTCCTTCATTAGAATTGGCTTCATTAATAGTTATATACCCTTCTAATCCATTAGTTGAGACTTCCAAGATAATATTTGGAGAAATCATATGCATATTAAATACCCCCTGATGTTTATTAGTATACTCCCATTTTATATAATTTGTTCTTAATATTCAATATGGCCTTGCTATGTATTTGTGAAATTCTTGACTCGGACAGCTCCATAATTTTACCTATTTCTTTATAGGTTAGTTCTTCATAATAGTATAAAGATATTACAGTCTTTTGGTTTGAAGGCAGCTGTTCAATAATGTCTCCTAATATCTCTTTTAGCTCCTTTCTTTCAAAAGCCTTTTCAGGTAGACTTATTTCTTTTTCATCACCTACTAAGTGTTCTCCACCCTTGTTTGCTAGCAAGTCCTCCAGAGAGGTTACATTATAATTAACTGTATCAGCTAATACTTCTTCTAGTTCTTTTAAGGGCATTTTTAAATGTTCTGCCAATTCAAGATTTGTAGGTGTCCTGCCTAATTTGTTTTCTAATTTCAGCATTTCCTCTTGTACTTCTTTGGATTTTCTTCTTAAGGACCTTGGCATCCAATCTAGTTTTCTAATATTATCAACTATGGCACCCTTGATCCTTATTTGTGCATAGGTTTCAAATTTTATATTTCTTTCTATATCAAACCTCTCTATGCTATCTATAAGTCCCAATACTCCAAAACTAACTAAATCATCGTATTCGATCTTACTTCCATAATAATTATACATTCTTCCAGCTATAATCTTTACCAAACCTACATAGCTTTCGATAAGGCTTTTTCTAATATTTTTATCTTTTGTTTTACTATATTGTTGCCAAAGCTCATCAGTATTCACATTTATTACCTCCTTAATGGGAACTAAATGAATCTTATTCCATGACCAATTGTTTTTACCATTAATGAACCATCTTCAGAATTTAACTCAATAGTTCTTCCGTAGTTCCCACCTGTATCTTCCGAGATAATCTTAATGCCAAGCTCTTTTAACTTTTTTCTTGTCGCTAAAACATTCCTTTCGCCAATTTTTAAAATATTATTATTGCTACTAAATGAGAACATCTGTGAACCTCCTGCAATTTTGGCCACCAAGTGGTTTTTATTAGCTCCTTCCATAATCATCTTTTCTATTAGCATATCTATTCCGGTGTCAACAAATTTGGCTTTATTATGATTGTTTGAGATCTCATCGGAAGAAGGTAACATGGCATGAGCTAATCCGGCAATTTTATTTACTCCATCGTGTAAAGCAATTCCCACGCAGGAACCTAATCCAAGGGTTGTTAAAATACCTGGAGCCTTTGTTACTTTTAGGTCTGCCATACCTACTTTAATTACTTTCATATTACAATACTCCCAATAGCAATAATATTTTTTCAAAGGATTCAATGTCTGGTAACAAAAACAAACTACCTTTAACTAAGTTGTCCCCCTCTTGGAAAATGGTTTCTATAAATAGAGCCTTATCCGACACAAGGCCAAATTGGATAGCTGGCACTGAGAGAATGGCACCGGCCATATCGATGGCTAATGAAGGTACTGAAACAGCTATTTTAAGGTCTGTCAATGTGCTCAAAGCATTTACGTAAGAAGAGGCTACAATATTACCTACTTCTGATAAAGCAGATATTGATAATTCATCTAATTCTTCTATTTGTCTAGGCAACAACATGTTCAATAAGTTTACTGCTGATTCCATATCAAGGATGAACATTATGTTACCCTCTATGTCTTTCTCAAGGTTTAAATATATACCTACAACTACTTCCTCTTCTCCACCCAATATTGTAGAAATATCCTTGAAATCAATAATCCTTACTTTTGGTACGCTCATATTTATTTTTTTAGATAGCATATTTGCAAGAGCAGTTATTGCATTACCCGAACCAATATTACCAATTTCTTTTAAAACATCAATTAGGAAATTATCAATCCTTTCTTTTCCCATATTATTGGCTCCTTATATCCAATAATCTCATTGAGTTTAATATTATAACAAGCCTTTCATCCTTTTTCCCAATACCGCTAATATAGTCTACAATTGTGTCATCCTCACTTTCAGGGGGCTTGTCTATATTCTCTTCATCTATATCCAATACTTCCTTAGAAGAATCAACCATCAAACCTACTACTATATCCTTTTCTCTTACAATAATTATCCTTGAATCCTTATCTATACCTATTTTTTCCATACCCAATTTTACTCTCAAGTCAATAACAGGTATTACATCTCCTCTTAAGTTGATAAGACCGATTATATAATCAGGTGCATTAGGGATCCTAGTTGTTTTACTAGGTTTCTCTATAGATAAAACATTATCTATGGGTAGTCCGTAGTATTCCTTGCCTAACTTAAATGTCACATACTTATTATGAAGGTTAGATGTCATATTATTCCCTCCTTTATACTAATGAGTTAACATCTAAAATCAGTGAAACATCTCCATTTCCTAATATAGTAGCTCCAGTGAAATATCTTATAGATGATAAATACTTACCTAAAGGCTTTATCACTATTTCTTGTTGCCCAATCAGGCTATTAACTAGGAGAGCTGCTAACTTATCTCCCTTTCTAACTACTACTGCTATATATTCATCAGTTAGCTCGTCCATCTCTAACCCCATCAATTTGTCTAACCTAACAATAGGTATAGTCTTACCCCTATATAACATGATCTCATGCTCTTGTATACTTCTGATATTTTCCTTGTTAACATTAATAATTTCAGTAATTGAACTTAAGGGTATAGCATAAGTTTCATCTTTTAACTTAATTAGAAGGGCTTGAATTATAGCTAAGGTTAGTGGAATCCTTATTGTAAATGTAGTCCCCTTGCCCCTTTGGCTATCTAACTCAATTGTACCATTTATTGATTCAATTTTGTTCTTTACTACGTCTAGTCCTACTCCCCTACCTGATACTTCAGTTATCTTATCGGATGTGCTAAAGCCAGGTTCAAACAAAATATTAGCCAGTTCTTTTTCAGTAATCTTTTCTCCTTCTACTTCTGTTATTAATCCCCTATCGATAGATTTTTGTTTTACCTTTTCAAAGTCAATACCGCCACCATCATCTATTACTTCAATTACTACATTGTTTCCATCAGGATAAGCTTTTAATATGAGCTTGCCTTCCTCAGGTTTTCCTAGTTTTACTCTTTCTTGTGGATCTTCTATACCATGATCAAGGGAGTTCCTAATAATATGAATTAATGGGTCACCTATCTCGTCTATTACAGTTCTATCAACTTCTGTATTTTCTCCATACATGCGCAAATCTACTTTTTTGTTTAACTCTTTAGATAAGTCCCTGACCATACGAGGGAATCTATTAAATACTCTTTCTATTGGAACCATTCTAACCTTCATAACAGCATTATGTAAATTAGTTGTTATCCTTTCCAAGTATTCAATAGTTTGGAGCATGTCCTCCCTGTTGGAAGTGCCACTTAAATCATCCATCCTGTTTTTAATTATTATCAACTCACTAGCTAAGTTCATCAGGTTATCAAGTCTATCTATGTCAACTCTTACAGTTTTTGCTACTTTTTTGACTTTATTCATCTTGTCCTTGTCGCCGGACTTTTTGCTGTTAACATCTTTATATACTTTAGGATCAATAAATTGACTGTCATAATGTTCAATATCCTCTGTCTCTTCTAACTCTACACTTTCTACTACCTCTATCTCTATACTTTCTACTTCAGAAATTTTATTTAATGTACTTAATAAGATATCTTTATCAACAGCGGTTATTAATGTCAAAGAAAATTTAAGATCAAATTTTTCGTCTTCTATATCTTCTGTAGGTGGATTAGTATAAACGATATCTCCCATAGCGTCTAATGTATTTATAATTACAAAAGCTCGTGCAGATTTTAGCATGCAAGTAGGACTCAAACTTATATCGATGTTAAAAACATTTAATCCTCTTTTACTTGCCTCATTTATTACATTCATAACATAGTTATTCATTTTGCTATTCTCTACGTTTTCCATGCTGCTTGCTGAATCATTATTGTTATCTATACTTACTATGCTTCTCAACCGATCTATAAGTTCTTTGTTACTGCTATCCATCTCTTTCTTGTTCTCTATTATGTAACTTATGTTTTCATCTAAAACATCAAAACATTCGAATAAAATATCTACAATGCTCTCATTTAGCTTAATCCTATTATTTCTGACTTCATCAAGTACATTTTCCATTTCATGGGTCAAATCAGCCATGTTTACAAATCCCATAGTTCCAGACATGCCTTTTAATGTGTGAGCAACCCTAAAAAGCTCATTAATAAGAGAAGTATTAGTTGTGTCTTTTTCTAATTCTAGTAAAATATCATTCATATTTTGTAAATGTTCGTTAACTTCTTCAATAAACAAATTCATATATTGGTTCATGTCTAAATCCATGTTTACACCCCCACTATTCGAGTAATTTCATTTGCAATTTGGCTTAAGGAGATAACCTTGTCTATACAGTTAGTTTTAATTGCAGCTTTAGGCATTCCAAATACTGTAGATGATTCTTCATCTTGTGCCAATGTATAACTATTAGATTTCTTCATTTTGATTATACCATCGGATCCATCGGACCCCATGCCAGTCATAATAACTCCTACTTTGTTTATACCCTCAAGATTAGCTACTGATTCCATTAATACATCGACTGATGGCCTTAATCCTTTTACTCTTTCTTCCTTATCTAGCTTAATAACATAATCCTTACCATCTTTAACTACCCTCATATGATAGTCTCCTGGTGCTATATAACACCAACCTCTGTTAAGCTTATCACCCTCTTCTCCTTCTTTTACATATACTTCCGATAAGCTATTAAGTCTATCAGCTAATGACTTAGTAAACTTCGGTGGCATATGCTGTACTATTAAAATACTCCCATTTATATTTTGGGGAAGGATAGGAATAACTTCTTGTAAAGCCCTGGGTCCTCCGGTTGAAGTTCCTATGGCTACTATATACTCAAAATTGCTATCTTTTGCTATAGGGCTTAGCTTTTTAGGGCTAATAACTTTTTTATGTTGAAACATAAAAGGCTTAGAGCTTAAATTGCATTTGGCAGCTGTTTTGATCTTGCTCAATATCTCAATCCTTAAATCTTCCTCTGATATGCTGAATATATTAGTTGGTTTGGGTATAAAATCAACAGCTCCTTCTTCTAATGCTCTTAAGGTCATGGTAGCTCCTTCAGTAGTCAAACTGCTTAACATTACAACAGGTATCCTATAATCCTTTGATATATGTTTTAAAGTTGTAATACCATCCATAATTGGCATTTCAATATCAAGAGTTATAAGGTCTGGCTTTAACAAGGGAATCATTCTTAATGCTTCTTTTCCATTTTTAGCTTCCCCTACTACAACCAATTCTTCATCTTTTATTAGTATGTCTTTTAACAGCTTTCGAAAAAAAGTAGAATCATCCACTATAAGCACTCTAATCATTTATATCATCCCTTTTTCTCTTAACTCTCTTTGTACTGAAAATAGATACTGAATTATCTTATCTCTGTCTCTTTCTCCTATATCAATGAATTCTAAACCAAGGCCAAAATTAAATTCAAAGGTATCAATCTTCTCTACTCTAACTACTTTAGCCTTCAGTTCTAAAATATGCTCATCTACTTTAAATTCACAGCTAACTATATCGCCTACATTATGCTCATAATTTGAATATAATCTCATTCCGCCCCCACTGAGGTCTTTACTTCTACAATTTTCTTTTAAAGTCCTTTGATTTTCATCTTCTGTTATAGTAAAATACTTGATTATAGGAAGAGTAACATCCAGTCTAAAATAATTACGCATTTGATGTTTTACTATCTCTGAAATTCTTCTGATTTCAATCTTATAAACATTTTCATGCTCAACATTTAATATCTCTGCATCAAATGAATATCTTCCTTTATCCTTTACGATGCAGATGACCCTAATTACTTCACTTTTTCTTAAGTTTACTAAATAGCTTTTATAGATTGGGCCACTGATTACTAGAGTATCTTCATCTATAATATCTAATACTTGACTTGGGTACCTGGTTTCATCATTTAAAGAATCAACTCTTAGGAGTTCAATTTTGTCCCCTATCTTTAATATGTCTGTAATTGTTATCACCTCAATCACCTTTTTGAAAATACTAATTTTTTCAGCTTGTCCACAAAATTGCTCTTCTTATTATAATTATAAGCATATCTATTTGAATCAGCAAATTTCAGAGCTATTATTTTCATATTTTTTGATACTGATGATCTAGGACTTGATAAGATAAAGGGTGTTTGACTTCTAACTGCACTTACTACAGCATCGGATTTTTCTAAATAACCTAGAAAATTAAGGTTACATTTAAGAAAACTCTTGGAAGCAGCTTCTAATTTATTGTATGTATAATATGCTTCTTTTCTATTATCAACAATATTTGCTAATACATTTAATCTACCTTTATATCCATTCAAAGTAAGAGTTTTTATTACAGTGTAACTATCCATTATGGAAGTTGGATCAGGGGTCGTAACGACTATAGCTTCTTCCGCAGCCATAACAAACTCCAACACTGTACTAGACACGCCTGCTCCTGTATCTATGATGATAAAATCCATTGTTGTTTCCAACTTCTCAATTAGATTCAGAAATTTCATAATATTAGTTTGGTTCATAATGGAGAGCTCATGAAGTCCTGAGCCTCCAGATATGATCTTTATCCCATTAGGACCCTCGTTAATTACTTCTTCTATATCTGCACCTGCTACAAGGCAATCTGAAATTGTATTTCTTATATTTATTCCACTTATTATATCAACATTTGCTAGTCCAAAATCCACATCTAGTATTAACACTTTATATCCTAAAGACCTAAGAGATATAGCAAAATTTACGGCAAAATTTGTCTTTCCTACACCGCCTTTACCACTAGTTATTGCTATTACCTTAGCTCGATAAGCCTTCTTATTCTCAACAGTGTTAGTTTCTAAACTAGAAATCATTTTCCTTAGTTTTTCTGCCTGGTCTTTCATCCTAAACCTCTCCTAATAGATAACTAACTATCTTGTTTTTATCCAAAATTTCTATATCGTTAGGAACATCTTGTCCAGTCGTAATGTATGACACTGGTTTGTTAGTAAGGTATTTAATATTTAAGATATTACCCATAGTTTCAGACTCATCTAACTTAGTAAAAATTATCTTAAAGCTATCAATAAAGCTATAGTGTTTAACTATTGATTTTAAAGCTGTAAAATCAGTATTTAGACTTAATAATAAATATATCTCCTTGTTGTTAATAGAATTCATAATACTAAATATTTCATCATCCTCTTTTATTTCACGATGATTTCTACCTGTTGTATCTACAAAAATAACATCCTTATCTTTAAAAGTTACTAAAGCTTTATACATATCTTCCTCTGTATAAATGACTTCTAAAGGAACTTTTAATATATCACTGTAAGTTCTCAACTGTTCAACTGCAGCTATTCTATAAGTATCAGAGGTAACAAGGCCAACATCATAGTTGCCGCTTAATACTACTTGAGCTGCAAGTTTTGCTAGAGTAGTTGTTTTCCCTACACCAGTAGGTCCTACTAAGAATATAATTTTTTGACTGCTTTTTGTTATATTTATAGGTTCCGAATCTCCAATACTTTCAGCTATTACCTGTCTTACAATTTTACCAATGGTGTAATCATCCTTATTATCTAAATTTATTTGATCGCTCAATCTCTTAAATATGGACGTAGCAATGGAGCTGTCTACCCCATTTTCTATTAGTTTGATCCAATATCTCTTTACTTTTGGATGTACTTGATTATCATCTTTGCTAACACTTATTTGTGCTACCATCCTTTTTATATCATCTAATTCCCTATTGATTTTTAAAAGATTCTCATCAGACCTATCCTTACGTCCACTAGAATTCCTCTTTTCATAGGCAGCAACAACCTCAATTAAAGGTTTCTTAAAAAAACCTATAAAACCTTTTTGTCTAACAGTACGAGTGCTTAAAATAATTGCATCAGAACCAAGCTCATTTTTTAATTTATTCATAACTTCATACTCAGAGGAACCAACATACCTTTTGACCTTCATTACATGCTCACCACCTCAACAGATTTTACTTCAACCGTAGGATCTATTTCATTGTATGATAGCACAATTAAATCCCTTGTCAGCTGCTCTGTTAAACGCTTGAAATACAGTCTTACTATTGGGGCCGTTAAAACAATAGGTTGTTCTCCAATATTGGTTAGCTTTTTGACTGCCTTTAGTGTATTGTTTAGTATCCTTTGAGCAGTACTGGGTTCTAGTGATAAATAGGATCCTGTTTCAGTTTTTGTTATAGAGTTCATAATGGCTTCTTCCACTGAATTATCTAAGGTTACTACAGTTAATTGATTTCTTTCTTCAACATACTTGTTTGTAATATACCCAGAAAGCTTTTGCCTTACGTACTCAGTAAGCAAATCTGTGTCATGAGTAATCCTTCCATAGTCAGCTAAGGTTTCTAGAATTGTTACCATATCTCTTATGCTTATTTGCTCTTTTAACAGGTTAGATAAAACCTTTTGTATATCTCCTAAAGATAATATCTTAGGTACTAATTCTTCCACCACTGCTGGATGTTCTTCCTTAACATTATCAATTAGCATCTTAACATCCTGTCTTCCAAGTAGCTCATGAGCCTTCTCCTTAATTACCTCTGTCAGATGGGTTGCAATAACAGATGGCGGGTCAACTACTATATAACCAAAAACTTCTGCTTTTTCCCTTTCCTTTTCAGTAATCCATTTAGCATGTAAACCGAAAGCTGGTTCGACCGTTTCTATTCCTTCCAAATCACCTTCAGCTGTTCCAGGATCCATAGCTAAGTAGTGGTCAAAGTATACTTCTCCTTTTGCAATCTTAACTCCTTTAATTTTAATTACATATTCGTTAGGATTTAACTGAATATTATCTCTTAATCGTACAATTGGAACTACTAAGCCTAGTTCCATTGCAATTTGTCTTCTTATCATTACAATTCTATCTAGCAAGTCTCCACCTTGCTCCACATCTGCTAAGGGAATAAGCCCATATCCAAATTCAAGTTCTATATCATCGACCTTAAGCAATCCTAGAACACTTTCAGGTTTTCTTAAGTCCTCAGCTGGAGATATGTCTTCCTCAGGCTCCGCAATTTCTTCTACAGGCTTTTTGTCCATTGCATAGGCTACAAAGATAAAAATAGTCCCCAAAACTATAAATGAAAAAGGTAGGGGAGTTGTTATACCCAAAATAATCATAACAGAACCCACAACATATAAAAGCTTTGGATAATTACCAAAAAGCTGTTGTATTAGCTCCTTACCTAAATTATTTTCGGAGGCAGCCCTTGTTACAATAATTCCAGTTGCGGTAGCAATTAGCAAAGCAGGGATCTGGGAAACCAATCCATCCCCCACAGTTAAACGTACATACTTCTCTACAGCCTCAACTACAGACATACCAGAAAGTACACCGATAATCAAACCACCAATAATATCTATAAAAATAATAATAAATCCAGCAATTGCATCCCCTTTTACAAACTTGGAAGCACCATCCATAGCCCCATAGAAGTCTGCATATCTTTGGACATCTTTTCTTCTTTTTTTAGCCTCATCTTCAGTAATTAAGCCAGCATTTAGATCTGCATCTATAGCCATCTGTTTACCAGGCATTGCATCTAGGGTAAACCTGGCTGATACTTCTGCAACCCTCTCTGCGCCCTTTGTAATAACTATAAACTGTACTAGAGCAATTATCAAGAAAATTACAAATCCAACAACAATATTGTCTCCTATAACAAAATTACCAAATGTCTCAACTACCTTCCCAGCATCTCCTGCACTTAATATAGACCTAGTTGTAGAAATACTCAGGGACATCCTAAACAAAGTTGCAATAAGCAATAGGGAAGGAAAGATAGATATTTTTAGAGCATCCTCTGCATACATAGAAATAAGTAGTATTAAAATAGACAAGGCTATATTTAGTGATAATAGAGCACTTAACAAGCCTGTAGGTATAGGTATAATTATTATAATAACTATAGCTATAATACCTAAAGCAACAATTATATCTCCGAACTTCATATTGCTTCCTCCTAATAGTTATCTTTAAGTGTGTATACATAAGCCAATATTTCAGCTATAGCTTCATAGAGCTCTTCTGGAATTAAATCTCCAATTTCTAAAGTGTTATATAACATTCTTGCAAGACTCTTATTTTCTACTATTGGCACTGAGTTTTCTTTAGCAACCTTTTTAATATTTTCTGCAACTAGATCAGCTCCCTTTGCAACCACATAAGGTGCATTATACAGGTCCTTATCATACTTTATAGCTACAGCAAAATGGGTTGGGTTGGTAATGATTACATCGGCCTTGGGGACCTCCTGCATCATTCTGCGCATTGAAATCTGTCTCTGTTTCTCTCTTATTTTTGATTTTATTAATGGATCCCCTTCTGTTTGCTTATATTCTTCCTTAATTTCTTGTTTTGTCATCATAAGGCTCTTTTCATGCAGTCTCCATTGAAAGAAGTAATCTATAAAAGCTATCCCAATAGAAACTCCCAATATTCTAATAGCAAAATCATATGCAATGCTGCCAAAGTTTAATAATATTCCCTTTGGTTCATAAAAGGGTAAATCGATAATTCTATCAAAATTTTTAGTTATAAATGAATAAGCCACATAACCTATAAAAGCGATCTTTAGTATAGATTTTATCAGTTCAACTAAGGCTCTTTTAGAAAAGAGCCTCTTAAATCCTTCCACTGGATTCAACCTGTTAAATTTGATTACTAAGGGTTTAGTTGTAAACAAGAATCCAACTTGTAAATAGCTGATTATTAGAGCGGCTAAGGTTGTAATAGCTATAATAGGTCCAGCTATGCTAATACAAGAGATTAGAATCTTGAAAAAATTAATCTTTAAATTGCTTTGATAATAGAATTCATCAACATTAGCTATATATGTATATATTTCATTAATGAAATCCATAAAATAGTTTATAATATAATTGCCCAGAACCTTTATTCCTATGACAGCAACTATAAGTACAAAAGCTGATGTAACTTCTTTACTCTGTAAAACTTGCCCTTCTCTTCTGGCCTCTCTTCGCTTTTTAGGGGTCGGTTTTTCAGTTTTTTCAGACTCCGCAAATAACTGTAAATTCATATATATCTTCATAGCATCTACCTTTATAGTATTTTGTAAAACTCATAGATCTTGTCCCACATCAAAGTAACAAGTTTGGATACTATGGAACTGAAAATTGGCATTGTGATCATCATAATTAGTAGACCTACCAATATTTTTAGAGGTAGTCCTACAACAAAGACATTCATCTGGGGTATGGTCCTTACTAAAATCCCCAATACCAAATTTAGTAGAAAAACACTAATAACAATTGGAGTACTGATCATAAAACCAATGGCAAAAATTCTTCCTAAAATTTCAATGATTAAAAATACTATATTCTCATCAAAAGTAAAACCACCTATAGGTATAAACTTATAACTATCCATCAAAGCTTTTATAATGGCATGGTGACCATTAATACCCAAAAAAATCAAGAATGCCAAAATATAATAGAAGTTTCCCATCAAAGGTACCTGTATCCTATTTTGGGGGTCAATAACATTTACCATTCCAAAGCCAATGCTCATGTCAACAATTTGTCCCATTGTATAAAATGTAGTAAAAAATAAGTAACAAATAAAACCAATTATCATTCCAGCCATTAGTTCCTTAATTATTAATACTATAGTTGAAATTTCCAAAGCTTGGATATCTACATCTAATGTCAATGTCAAAATAATAGAAATAAAAACTGTTAAACCAACTTTAACAGTATTGGATATGTTCTGAGAACTAAAAAAAGGTGAAACAATAAATACTCCTGATGCCCTAACAAGGACTATTAAGAACAATTGGTATTTGCTTAATAACATGTTTATCTCATTAGCCATAGAAAACACCTATCTACTTAACAAACAAATTAACATTTGTAAATAAGTTTGTTGTGAACTCTGTTATAATATTTAAAATCCAAGGTCCAAATATTACCAAGGTTAAAAGTACAGCAATTATTTTAGGTACAAAAGATAAGGTAGCTTCCTGTATCTGTGTAACAGATTGGATTATACTTATTAATAATCCTATTACTAAGCTGGATATTAACATTGGCGATGCCATCATCAAAACTGTCCTTATGGCATCTTGAGCTAGTTTTAATGTATCAGATTGATTCATCTAATCACCCCTAATTAAATCCCATAACAAGGGATTTGACTATTAAACTCCAACCATCTACTAAAATGAATAACAATATTTTAAAAGGCAAGGATATGATTACTGGAGGTAGCATCATCATACCCATCGACATTAGTGTACTGGAAACCACCATATCAATAACTAAAAACGGAATATATATTACAAAGCCTATTTGAAATGCAGTTTTTAACTCACTTATTATAAATGATGGAATTAACACGTGATTTGGAATTTCTTCTAGTTTTTCAGCTTGTGTTTCACTTATATTTAGAAATAATGCTAAATCTTTATCCCTAGTCTGTTTAAACATAAACTCTCTTACTGGTTCCATAGCCCTATCTAAAGCTGCATCAAAGGTAATTTCCTCTTCCATATATGGCTGTAGGGCAGTAGAATTAATTTCAGTTGCAACTGGAGCCATTATAAAAAAGGTTAAGAAAAGAGCCAATCCAACAATAACCTGATTTGGCGGTGTTTGCTGCATTCCCATTGCATTTCTAATAAAGGATAAAACAATGATTATCCTTGTAAAGCTAGTTAGCATTATAAGGATAGATGGTGCTAATGTTAGTATTGTCAATATTATCAAAAGCCTTAAGGAAAAAACATAATCCCCAGGCTCACTACCTTCTAATATACCAGATATTGGGTTTTCAACTTGTGCAAAAGATGTATTTGCACCAAGCATTGCCAAGATCAAGAAACTTAATAAAAGAATTCTACCTATCTTCTTCATTGTCAACTTCTTCCTTATCATTGATAGTATCTAAACGATTTAAAATTCTATCTAAATTTTTATAAAGGCTATTCATATGCTTCCCCTTAAAATGGGATGTGTATTTAGTTAAATGCTCCTGAAAATCATCAATTTGAACTATAGAATCTTTGGGTAGCTTGTCTATTAATTCAATTGAGTTACCTGCTAATGCAATTACATAAATTAAATTATCTATTTCCACCATCATTATTTTAAAGTTTGCTCCAAGATTTAATACGTCTACTATCTTCATGTATCTGCTTGTAACAAACCTTTTTGAATTCTTAGCAACAAATTTGGCTCCATACATAGCCATAAATAATACTAGGATGATTATCCCTAAGTATAAAATCATCTTTAATATTACCCTTCCAATACTGTAGTCCATCCCAGCAGCATATACCCTTTGATTTATGGCCAGCATTAGAATCAATATTTGAATAAATGTTTTTCCAGTCATTTAAACCATAGCCTTCTTTACAGCTTCTATAACTCTATCCTGCTGAAATGGCTTTACAATAAAATCTCTTGCCCCTGCTTGTATTGCCTCTATTACCATTGCCTGTTGTCCCATGGCTGAACACATGATTATTTTTGCATTAGGATCTAAACTCTTTATCTCCTTAACAGCCTGGATTCCATCCATTTCAGGCATGGTTATATCCATGATAACTAATTCTGGTTGTAGTTCTTTATACTTTTCTACAGCTACTAAGCCATTTTCAGCTTCCCCTGCAACCTCAAATCCATTTTTAGTTAATATGTCCTTTATCATCATTCTCATAAATGAAGCATCATCAACTATTAAAATTCCTTTTCCCATATCCATTCCTCCTTATTAAAATTTGTTCCTTTCATTATTATCTATATCAGTTATTCTAACTCCAAAGTTATCATCAATTACTACAACTTCCCCTCTAGCAATGAACTTTCCATTGGCATATATATTTAAAGGTTCTCCAACTAATTTATCTAACTCTACAACTGTTCCAGGTCCATATTCCAATATTTCACTAATTTTCTTTACAGCTCTGCCCAATTCAACTGTCAGCTCGACAGGTATGTCTCCCACTAGGTCAATAGACTCTTTTTGTTTACTCTTAGGCTGACTTTCACCAAAGACTTCAAATTTTGGCTTTTTAACTACTACCTGCTCCTCCGCAATCCTTTCTTGCTCCATTTTAGGACTGCTTTCAACTGATATTGTTTCCTTTACCTCACTGCTATGTACATTAAAATCATCCATATCAATGAGCTCTGGCTCCTCTACAGTATCAGTATCAGCATAATCACCTATAAGGTTTTCTACAAGCTGTTGGCCAAAGTCTATTGGTATAAGCTGCATTATATTACTATCAATTAAATCATCTACTATCATTCTAAAGGATACTTTAATTATTGGTTTATCTGTCTGAAGGGCCTCTAATTTTTCCTCTCCTTCAGCCATCGTAATGTTATAGGACCTTGGTGGTTCAATATCAATCCTCTTTGAGAACATTTCAGATAGTGAAGTTGCTGCTGAACCCATCATTTGATTCATAACTTCAGAAATAGCACTTAAGTCTAGTTCTGTCAATTCACGTTCTACATTTATATCATTTCCCATCATCATATCAGTAATAATCTTTACATCGTCTTCTTTTATAACTAATACATTAGAGCCCTCTAAGCCTTCCTTGTACTTAACATCCACCGCTACAAAAGGTATAGTATACTCAGCTGACAATTCAGAAGTAGTAGTAATCTCAATTTTTGGTGTTGTAATAGTTACTTTTCTATTTAATAAGGTTGATAGGGTTGTTGCAGCACTACCCATGCTTATATTTCCAATTTCTCCGAGGGTGTCCTTCTCAAGATCTGTTATATTTTCATCACTACTTAAACTACTTTCATCTTCACTTCCCTTTAACAATAGATCTATTTCCTCTTGAGAAAGCATATCATTGTTCTTCATCATTCTCACCATCCTTTACCACATTGGTTATTTTAACAGCCATTTTGCTATTTGATATCCCAATTTCTCCTATAAACTTAACATTAGAGCCCACCCTTATTTTTATGCCACTCTTTTCTTTATTATCTAATCTTATAACATCGCCTTTTTGTAAGTTGATTATATCCTTCACCTTAACAAAAGTCGATCCTAGTTCTGCTTTAATCTCTACCTTAGTATTCATGATCCTGTTTTTTATTTGAATTATCTGATTTTGTGATAATTCCTCTTTAGTAGATGAAAACCAATACCTGGTTGTTAATTTATCTAAAACAGGCTCTAGTAATAAATAAGGTATACAAACATTGAGCATTCCTTCAACTTCGCCAACTTCTATATTCATTGTAATAAGGGCTATTGTTTCATTTGGTGGAATTATCTGAGCAAACTGAGGATTTACCTCCACCTTTTGCAGTCTCAAATCTAACTGAATCACATTTTTCCAGGCTTCTTTAATTAATGGCATAGCCCTTTCCATCATGCTTCTTAATAGTGATAGTTCAATTTCTGTAAATTCCCTAATTTCTTGCTCTTTGCTTCCATCCCCTCCCAAAAGTCTATCAATTATTGTATAAGCTACTATTGTAGACATGTCAATTAATATCTGACCATTCAATGGGCTGACGTCTACTATATTTAAAAAGGCAGGGTTAGATATAGCATTGGTATATTCACTATAAGCAATCTGCTCCACAGATATAATAGACATTTTCACTGGGACTCTTAAGTAGCCTGACAAGAAAGTATGAAAGAGTCTAGCAAAGTTATCATGAATAATTTCTAGGGTTCTTAATTGGTCTTTTGCAATTTTTTGAGGATTTCTAAAATCATACTTCTTTATCTTTTTTGACTGTTCTACTTCCTTCATCTCTTGTACATCTAATTCCCCAGAATTAAGAGCTTGAAGTAGGGCATCAATTTCACTTTGAGATAATATTTCGGACACTGCCTCTACCTCCTTACTGCATTACAAAATCGTTGAAATAAACGTTGGTTATTGATTCATCGTTAAACACTTTTATCAAACTTTCTCTGATATCATTTTGCAAGTTTACTTGTCCTTCCTTACCCACTAATTCATCTTCTGTTCTATTTCTAATTATTTGATTTATATTATCTCTTATCAGATATACTTTATCACTTATAGCCTTAAGGGTATTTTCACTATTAGTTTCAATAGTGATATTGACTTTAACAATTTTATTGCTATCCTTTATATTACAATACATATCATTTAGATCTAAGCTAAAGGTTTCTAATTTTTTGCCGCCAGTTTCTTCATCACTATTTAAATATTTTAATCCTATGGCTATTCCAGCAACAGAAAGAAGAACCACCAATACTAATAATACAATTATTATAAGGTTTTTCTTATTCATGGTCCAACACCGTCCTTTTACTATGGTTCATATTTTTCGTAGGATGATTTTAATATCACTATGTCAACTCTTCTGTTTTTTGCCTTGTTTTCTTTTGTATCGTTGGGGGCAATTGGTCTATAGTAACTATAACCTGATGCTGAGATCCTTCCTCCTTCAATGCCCTTCTCCTCAACCAGAAATCTTAATACATTGGTTGCCCTTGTAGTCGATAACTCCCAGTTGGTTGGGAAGCCATCCTTTGGGGATACTGGAGTAGTATCAGCATGTCCTTCTACCTTTATTAATTTATCTTTGAATTCATTTCTTTGCAGAATCTCTGCAACATCATTTAATATTTCTTTGGCATCAGGTTTCAAATCAGCTTTTCCTGGGTCAAATAAGACTCTGTCTGCAAACCTAATTGTCAATCCTCTTTCATTTATTGATATAGTTATCTCTTCTCCTAGATTAGCACTATCTGCATAATCTTCTAATATGTCTCTGAGTTTCTCTAAATCCAGTTCTTCTTGATCACGTATACTTGGTGTTTCTATTACATTTCCTCCTTCAAGTATGCCACTTCCACCCTGAAAACTAGCAAGTACACTTTTAAACTTTTGAACGTCTAGGTTTGAAAAAGTAAACAGTAGTACAAAAAAACACAGTAATAAGGTTACCATATCACTATAGGTAGTAAGCCAGTTAGAGCTACCACTTTGTACTTGTCTTCTTCTTTTCATTGTGCTCCCTCTTTCTCTAACTGTTCTCTAAAATTCTTTCTCAACTTTGGTGGTATAAAAGTTTTTAGTTTTTCTTCAATAATTCTAGGGTTTTCCCCTGCTTGAATTGATAACAAACCTTCAACCATCAGCTCTTTTACTAAAATTTCTCTATTGTTTCTCTCCTTTAACTTTTGAGCTAATGGTGAAAAGACTACATTAGCCAATACCGATCCATAAAAGGTAGTAACTAAGGCAACCGACATATTAGGACCTATAGTGTTTGGATCATCTATAGTTTTCAGCATGTTGATTAAACCAATGAGAGTACCAATCATACCAAAAGCCGGAGCAAAATTAGCCGCTGTCTCAAATACTCTCTGCCCATTAGAATGTCTTTCCTCCAAATATACTAACTCTGTCTCTAATATATTCCTAACCAGCTCTGGCTCTGTACCATCAACAATTAGTGTTATCCCCTTTTTCAAAAAATGATCCTCTAAACTTTCTGCATACTCATCTAAAGCAAGCAATCCCTCTTTTCTAGCCACATTTGCTAATCTTATAACTTCTTTAATTACCTCTTCTGGTGATATATCCTTATATACGAAAGCCTTTTTTACTACTTTAACAGTATTAGTAAAATCATCTATAGGAAAACTTGCTAAAGTAGAAGCTAGAGTCCCACCAAGTGTTATAACTAATGATGGAATATGCCAATAAGTACCAAGGTCACCAGATAAAATGATACCATAAATCATAAAAACAGTACCTAATAATATACCAACAATTGTTGAAATATCCAATTATTACACCTCTTTCCTCCGAGCATTCCTGCTGTAGTCTAATATACTAGCTTTGTACTCAATTACCTTTTCTATAATTTCATCAACTGTCTCTGCTACAACTATTTTAGTTCCTGTTGTTAGGGTTATTACAGTATCTGGAGTTTCCTCTAAATATTGAATAAGTTCGCAGTTTACAACAAATTCCTTTCCATTTAATCTTTTTAACTTTATCATATATACCACCCTTATTTTTAGCCTAAGAAGGGGATTAACCCCTTCTTAGGGCTTTTAATTATCTTTTAATATTAACAAGCTCTTGTAGCATTTCATCGGAAACAGTTATAATTCTTGAGTTAGCTTGGAATCCTCTTTGTGTAGTGATCATTTCTGTAAACTCATAAGCTAAATCCACATTTGACATCTCTAAAGAACCTGATACAACTGAGCCAAATCCTCCAGTATCAGCAGCTCCATATTGGGGTTCCCCAGAGTTTCTTGAATCTATAAATAGGTTACTGCCCATCTTCTGCAATCCCATTGGGTTATCAAACTTTGCAAGTACCAATTGTGCTAAAGCTTTGCTCTGTCCATTGGAAAATACTCCATATACAACTCCTTTAGAGTCTATAGTATAACCTTCCAAGCTTCCTGAAGAATTGCCGTCCATAGCGTAAGGTTTTGCATCCATTTCATTGGCATATTGTGTGAAGTTTGCAGCAGGAAATTCTATTGTAATATTTCCTCCATCACCAAAGTTTACTCCTGGCTTTGTGATATTTAAAGTTACATTGTTTGTGGAAAGTAACTTACCTGCTTCATCAAATTCTAAAGTTACACTTGCCGGAATTAATGTAGCAGTTATATCTGTCCCATCTCCTGTCTGTGGCTTTACAGCATCGATGCTTAAATCCCAATTTCCATCAGCAGCCTTAGTAAACTTAAAGGTTACAACGTATGAATTTCCTAGACTATCCTTGATGATGGTATCAGCTAGGTGCTCATCGCCTATTTCTGATCCTGAATCAAGATTTCCCCTAACTTCGACTCTGGTTGTAGGTGTAGGTTCTATTGTTTGAGACCTGTTGATTCTAATTGAAGTTATAGTATTGGTCCTATTTTCATTTTCATCCATTTCATATCCTAAAACCTTATAACCATCAACTGTAACTAAGTTGCCATCCCTATCTAAAGATAGATTACCTGCCCTTGTATAGTATCTGTTCTGCAAATTAACATCATCTGACACTACAAAAAATCCTTCACCATTTATCATCAAGTCATCTGGATTATCTGTTCTTTGGGTTGATCCTTGAGTATGAATAGTATTAATAGATCCAACATCAACACCTAATCCAATTTGTTGAGGGTTTGTACCTCCCTTGCCAGCTTCTGGGGCACTAGCCCCTCTAATTACTTGACTAAAAACTTCTTGGAATGTAACCGTCTGCTTTTTATATCCCACAGTGTTTACATTGGCAATATTATTTCCTATGACATCCATCTTGGTTTGGTGGGATCTTAAACCTGATATTGCTGAATACATGGATCTCATCATAAAGCATACCTCCTCATTTGTGAGCAGCGCATACCCTCTGTCAATCGGATATGCATAACCCCCTGAAAAGGTCCGGTTATATAATAACTGCTCCATCTATATTTGTAAAAACATTATCTTTTAATTGATCTTTATTTAATGTGGTTATAATAGTCTTGTTTTTTATGCTAGCGATAAAAGCTTTATCTCCCATCAAAATTAAAGCATCCTTAACTCCCTTATCCTCTGCTTTATCAAAAGCAGCTTCTAGTTTATTCAACTCTTCACTGGTTAGTTCCATATTTCTACTATCCATTCTCTCTAAAGCATGTTTGGAAAATAATATGTTTTGATTATTTCTGTAAACACTTTCCAAAACCTGTCTAAAATCTTTGCCACCTATTTTGTTGGATTTTTCTCTATCAATTTGAGTAGTATTAATCAATCTACTTTCCAAACGCCTAATATTAATTTCATTCATGATATCATCTCCATAAATTAAGCTTGGTAGGAATTTACATGCTAGTCTGCTTGTATATATTGCTCAGCTGCCTTTTTCAAACTTGTCAATTCCTCTATATCACTTATATTGGATTTGATCTCATCAGATAGCTTTTGGTTTAGATCATTAAGCTTATCCAATATTTCTTCTGCAATTGCAACAATATTATCATTAATCACTGATAATCCTAACTTTAAGGTCTCTATTGAATCTAGCATTTCTACACCTATAGTTTTAATGTTTTCATTTAGATTCTGTACCTGTTCTAGAGAACTAAACTGGGCTAACTGGGCAATAAACTCAGTATCTTCCATAGGGCTTAAAGGATCTTGGTATTGTAATTGAGTTACCAACAGCTTTAAAAAAGCATCCTTATCTAAGGGACTTGACTTGCTATCTGCTGAGTTTTTATTATCATCCATCTTATCTATCCAGTATACATTTGAAGAAGTATCAACTCCATTTACTCCCATCTTTTCACCTCCTAAGCAAATAGATTCAGCTTGCCTTCATGGTAGTTAATAACACTACCTTGGACTAAACCTTCGTCATACATTTGGGTTCCTTCTATTATGCTATCTCTAATCTTCAATTTTTTATTAGGTCTAGATTTGAAATTGAAGTTATGATTTTGTTGTTTTTCAAAATCTTCATTGGTACCCACATGTACTTCAAAAGTTTTTATGTCTAGCCCATTGTCTTCTATCTGTTCTTTTAATTGCAATAGGTTTGATTCAATTAACTCTTTAGTCCTTATATTATCTACAAGCATCTTAGCAGTCAGCACTCCATCCCTTAGCTCCATCTTTAACATAAGCTTTCCTAAAACATCAGGTTTCAGTTTAATCTCTATTTCCTGCTTATTGTCATCTAAATTCAATCTCAACTTGTCAACTATCTGACCTAGTATATCATCCTTTGAAACTTGGCTATCAGAACTAGAGCTGTATAGCTCTTGTGTTGATGCTTGTCCATATTCATTGGCTTCTATGACTTGGTTGCTAGTTATGGATTCAATGTTTACAAGATTATTATTCATAGCAAACTTGTTATCTACCTGCTGTTTATCTTTATCTTCTAGCTGTTTTTCTGTTACTAGTCCATTATTTACTAGCTGTAAATCTTGGCCTAAATGATTACCTGCACTCTTTAATATATTAGCTGTATTATGCTCATTAATATCTGATTCATCAACTACAATCTGGTGCATATCCAAACTGCTAATGTATTGAGTAATTTTATTTTCTAGCTGATTAAGAGCAACTTGAAACCTTGAGTCTAATAGTCCCTCTCCACTAGTAGTTTCTAATTCATCAATACTTGCCATCATAAAAGCAACTAATTCTTTTATCCTATTTAACTCATTTTCTCCTAAGGAATACTGCTGTTCTTTGGATAGGGAATTTGAAACTAGATCTAATAATCCATTTAATTTTGCATGGAAAGATTCTAGATCTTCTACTGTAAATTTTGCTGTTGATTCTTTAAGGGTTATGATCATCTGGCTAATTGAATTCAATATGCCTAAAGCTTCCCCTATATCCTCTGCAACTCTGTCTTTAATCTTATCCTTACTATCTGAGTTTTTGTTCTTCGAAATATTGCAATCATTACGGGTTGAATCCTTTGCATTCACGCTGGCGTTTTGATCTAATTTGCTTTTCAGTTTTTCAAATGTGCTGGCAAAGTCATTACTACTATTAGCATTGGATACTTTGCCTTTTTTGTTAGCAACCTTATCCATAGCTGGTTTTACATTATTCATTACTTCTGTTTTTAACACACCCTCACCTCCTTTCATATATTTATATATTGTTTTTATGGCTTAGCTAACATTTGAGTTAGCTTATGAGCATTGTCTGTAGACATTGAATTAATAATCCTTGAAATGGTTTTGTCTTTTAATTTTGATAATACATCAGTTATAATAACAGCATCAGTTACTTCAAATACAGGTTCTGAATCCCATTGAAGAGCTGTAACAGTATTGTTATTGTTAATCATCTTTTCAGTTATAAGAGCAACTTTATCTGGGCTCATCTGCTCATAAACTTTAGCTAATTCATTTATTTTCTGATTATACTCTTTTAAAAATTCTATTGCTTCTGTTATTTTGTTTGCAGTGGATTCTTGGTTGTTTAAACTATCTTCCCTTCTAATAGAAGCAAGTACATCTTTTATGAAGTCATCATCCTTAATATTTGATAGAATTTCTGCTGATTTTAGGATTGACATATTTGAATATATGACACCTAACTCTTCCAAGGAATAAAGCTCAGTATTTCCTATTTCCTTAATTGCCGCCGCTATAGGTTTTGATTCATATAAACTAGCCAAATCTTTTAGCTGTAATTTTTTGCTGCTTACAGATAAGACCTGGCTTTCCAAGTTAGATCGCTTACTTTCAGGAAGCAAACTGTAAATTTGCTCTTGAAACTCTTCATCTAGGTAATACATGATGTTAGCTAATATATTCTCATCCATTTTATTGAATATGTCAGCTAATTCTTCCCTATGCTTATTATCAGAACTTAATAGGACTTCTATCTGCCTCAATGTGATTGATAAATCTTGGCCTTCTAGTTTACTTACTTCTTCGTTTAACTTGCTTTGCTTTTCCTTAGTCAACTCATCATGTAAAGCTACTAATAAATCATCTCTGCCTTCTAAGTTTCTCACCAATTTAATTAATTCACCAGTTTTTGTGGCAGATTTTTTGTTCATCAATCTAATTAGACTGCTGTATAACATTTCATCATCTTTTTTTATAAGATACAGCTTATCAGCAGCTTCCTCCATATCTATAGATAGATAATAGTCTGCCAAATCATCTAATTTTTCACTGGTTACACCTTCTGGTAATGAACTTTGATTACCTCTAGATGAAATCCATGGTAGCCGTCCTATAAGACTATTTATTTTGCTATTAAGTGAGGGAATCTTAAAATATGCAAAAGTCATCCCAGCTAAAAATACCAAAACCACAATGACTACGATGACTATTTTAAATTTGCTTGTCTTTTTTTCTTTCACATTCGATGTATTCTCCATTTTCTCCCCCCTACTGCTGGGTTGTAGCTTTAAAGCTAACTATGGTATCATTCAGTTTTTCTTCTTCTTTTTTTAATTCATAGGTAAATTTTTCAAACTCATTTTCCTTTAACTTCTCAAATATCTTCTTTTCTTTAACCGCATGGATCATTTCTTCCTTGGCTTTTTCCAGCTCAACTTCAGCTTCCTTAACCTTCTGTTCCTGCATTTGAATCTTTAAATTCAAATCATTAATATAGGTATTGTATAAAGCTAAATGCCCTACCTTCATCAAGTTTGAATTGCTTTTCTCATTTAATACTGATTCCTTACATACATTAAAATCATTGAGAATAGCTTCTTCTCTATTAAGCTTCTGTTGAACTAAACCAAACTTATTCTTCTTATAATCCTCAACTGTCTTTTTGTAATTTAATACTCTTTCCAACTTGAAATTAAATTTGGTCATCTGCAATCCTCCCAATACTAGCTGTTGAGTTTGCTTATTATATGGCTCATAAGCTTAGTGGTTTCATCTAATGGATATGATTCAAGTACTCTCTGTTTTAGTAATCTATCTATGTCATCCTTTACATCTATGGCCTTGTCAATTTCCTTATTGGATCCCCTTTTATAAGCTCCAATGTTGATCAGATCTTCTGATTCCTTATACACCGCCATCATATTCTTTATTACATTTGCCATATTCAAATGTTCATCATTCACTATACTTGACATTACCCTACTAACGCTTGCTAAAACATCTATAGCAGGATAATGGTTTTGATTTGCCAATTTTCTAGATAATACTATATGTCCATCAAGGATTCCCCTTACGGTATCTGTAATTGGCTCATTCATGTCATCTCCATCTACTAAAACAGTATATAATCCAGTAATAGTTCCTTTAGAAGAAGTTCCTGCTCTTTCTAATAATTTCGGCAATACGCTGAATACAGAAGGAGTGAACCCTCTTGTTACAGGTGGTTCACCTATAGCAAGTCCAATTTCTCTTTGTGCCATAGCAAACCTTGTAACAGAATCCATTAACAACATTACATTTTTCCCTGTATCTCTAAAATATTCAGCTATTGCCGTTGCAACCATAGCACCTTTGACTCTGATTAATGCAGGTTGGTCTGATGTAGCCACAACTACAACAGACCTTTTAAGACCTTCTTCTCTTAAATCCTTCTCAATAAACTCTCTTACTTCTCTTCCTCTTTCTCCTATTAGCCCAATAACATTTATATCGGCAGAGCTACTTCTTGCAATCATTCCCATAAGGGTACTTTTCCCAACTCCACTTCCTGCAAATATCCCCATCCTTTGACCTTTCCCAAAGGTAAGTAAGCCATCAATTGCCTTTATACCTAGGGTTAGAGGTTCATCAATAACTTTTCTTTCCAATGGATTAGGAGGCGTGTTTGAAACATTATAGGTCTTTTTTGTAGTAACAGGCCCTTTCCCATCTATGGGATTGCCTAAGCCATCTAATATTCTACCTTTTAATTCTTCTCCTACTTGAACCTTTAGAGACTTTCCGCTAGCAATTACCTTGCTTCCTGATGCTATACCTTCCATATCCCCTAAGGGCATTAAAAGTATATTATCATCTTTAAATCCAACTACTTCAGCCAATACTGGTTGAGCTTTATTGTGAGGGTATATATAACATAACTCTCCAATAGAAGCCATAGGACCATTAGACTCTATAGTAAGTCCAGTTACCTTTGTAATGTTCCCTATAAATTTTATGAATCTCTTTTCCTCTATACTATCTATATATTTTCCCACATTTATTCTTTCTGCCATATCTCATCACTCATTATTTAAGATAGAAATAATTAACTCTTTTATTTCTTCTAATTGATTTGAAATACTTATATCCACATCTCCTTTAGATGTTTCCAAGATACAATCACCCTTGTTCATATCATTATCTACTCTAATCTCAACTTCATCTATTAATGTGGCTTCTGCTAATATTAGCTTTTTGTTTTCTTGTATGATCTCATAATCGTCCTTAGAGACTATAATTGTAAGCTTGCCCTTAATCTCTAAGTCCTTAATTCCATTTTGTACTAAGGAAATAATCAATTCCTTATCTTCTTCAACTTTTTTATATATAACCTTTTCATATATCGAAATTACTAGGTTTATAATGTCTTCTTCAGTTTCATCTAACAACTGACTTCTCATTTTGATATATTCTTCTTTTAATTTTAAGGCTCCGTCTATTAATTTTTGAGCTTCGGATTTTCCCTCTTCGTATCCATCTGTGTATCCTTTTTTAAAACCTTCATCTACTCCTGAGTTATATCCTTCTTTATAGCCTCTCTGTTTACTATCTTCAAATATTGAATTTGCCTTTTCATAAGCCTCATTTAAGTGATCCTCATATTCCTTATGGGCTGAATCAATAATGCTCTCTGCTTTTTTATTAGCTTCAAGAATAATCTTTTTATATTTTTCTTTTGCTTCATTTAAAACCTCATTGCTGATAGTCTCAGATTTTAATTCTATATCCTCTTCCGTCGGAGCTTCCCCTACGACAACCTTAAATGACTTAATAACATTAGACAATTACCTCAGCTCCTCCTCTAGGAGTTATTATTTCTCCATCTTCCTCTAATTTTCTAATAACATTTACAATGCTTTGTTGTGCCTCTTCAATATCTCTAACACGGACTGGACCCATGAAGTCAATATCTTCTTTTATCATCTCTACAAGTCGCTTACTCATATTAGCAAATATAACTTCTTTCACTTCTTCACTAGCACCCTTTAATGCAATAGCCCACTGTGAATTATCAATTTCTCTAATAATCCTTTGAATACTTCTATTGTCAAGGGAAACAATATCCTCAAATACAAACATTCTCTTTCTGATCTCTTCACCTAATTCTGGATTAGTTCTATCTAGTTCATCCATAATATTCTTTTCTGTACCTCTGTCTACAGAGTTTAATATGTCAACAACATTTTGAACCCCACCAGTAGTAGTGAAATCTTGAGTTAATAGTCCAGAGAACTTAGTTTCCAATATTTTTTCAACCTCTTTTATAATATCTGGAGAAGTTCTGTCCATCATTGCTATACGCCTAGTTACTTCAGCCTGCTTACTTTCATCTAAATTTGAAAGTATTTGGGCAGACTGAGTTGGTTTTAAGTAGGACAGTATCAAGGCAATAGTTTGTGGATGCTCATCCTGTATATAGTTTAATAATTGATTAGCATCTGCCCTTCTAACAAATTCAAAAGGCCTTACATGCAAGGAAGAAGTTAACCTATTAATAATATCAATGGCTCTTTCTTCTCCTAATGCCCTTTCAAGAACCTCTTTTGCGTAATTAATTCCACCCTCTGAGATATACTCTTGAGCAAGGGCCAACTGATAAAAATCCTCTAGAATTTTATCCTTTTCTTCAGAGGACACCATTCTCATATTTGCTATTTGTAAAGTTAATTCTTCCATTTCATCTTCATTTAAATGTTTAAAAACATTTGCTGATTTTTCAGGCCCTAAAGCAATTAAGAATATGGCTGCTTTTTCTTTCCCGCTTAACCTTCTTGTCATATCTATCAGCTCCTATTCGTTTAACCATGTTCTCAACAGTTGAGCAACAGCTTCTGGATTTTTATCTACAAACTTATCTATTTTTTCTTTTATCTCAGATTCACCTGGTTCAAAATCTAAATCTTCTACCTCTGCACGAATAGTGCTTTCATCATCCTCTTGATACTGCAAATGATGTATGTGTTCTAGTTCTTTGTTCTTCCTTCTTCTGTATATAATAAATCCTCCTGCAGATACCAATCCAATTAATACTGCTAACCACACTGGCCAATTATCACCTATTCTTTCTAATATTGAACCTGCTGTACTAGTATCCCTATCTATTGAATCAAAGTTTGCCGCCATTACTTCTACTTGCCTAGTATTTAAACCAGTAGCAGCAAAGATAAGATTTTCTATATCCCTTTCTGTGTTTTGAGTAAGTACACCATCAACCAAAACATTGCTGTTAATTAACACTGCGACAGTTATATCCTCTACTTGTCCAGGAGCTTTCAAAATTTCTTGGTTTATCTGATTTAACTCATAATTAATGATGCTGCTGCTTTTGTTATATGTTTCCTGGCTGCCTTCAGTCATTACATCATCTGGTATATTTTCATACTCTCCAGGAATACCTTCAGCAGCACCTCCTGTTACATGTTCTTCAACCTCTTCTATGCTCCTTATTAATCCTTCATCACTTCCTTCTACAGGAGGAGAAAATTCTACTGATGTTGTCTTTTCACTGTCAAAGTTAATGGCAACACTTGCTCTTACATCAACATTTCCTATACCAAATACATTTTCCAAAAATCTCTTAATACTATTATTTATCTTGTTTTCTAAGTTGTTTTTTATTACTAATTGATCTGTTAACAATAAGTCAGATCCATTACTATCTCCTGTTAGATGGTTACCCTCATCATCTATAATTTCTACATTCTCAGGATCCATATTGACTGATGAGGCTACAAGATTTTGAATTGCTGTGATTTTCTGTTGATCCAAGGATTTATTAGAACTTTTCTCAATAAAAACAGAAGCAGTTGTTTCATTTTTGTCATCCTGTAAAACAAAGCCTGAATCATCATCAATATTTATGTACACAGTTGCATTTTTAATTCCATCAATTTGAGAGATTGTTGACGCTAATTCGCTTTGTAAAGCGAATTTCATTCTTTCCTTCTTATCATAGTCAGTCATACTCCAGCTACTCTCATTAAAAGCATCCATGAAGCTATATCCATTTTTAGGTAATCCTTCAGAAGCCATCTGTATCTTGATCTTGTCCTTTAATTCAGAGGGAACTAGTATTGTAGTAGGGTTATCTTTTGGAGTTTTCCACTTAACACCCATTTCATCTAATCGTTCTGTTATTTCTCCCACATCTTCCAAAGACAGATCGCTATATAGAGTTTCGTAATTAGTCCTTGTAAATAAGAAAGTTAAGATTAATATTGATAATATAGTAACAATTCCAATTATAATTATCTTCTTCTTTTTGCCCTTATCGATGCTTTGCCAATATTCATTTAATTGATTCTTAAGTTGCTGTATTGTCTCCCCCACTTCTACACCTCATTTCTACGCATTCATCTAAATTTGCATTCTCATTATTTCCTGATAGGCTTCCACTACTTTATTTCTAATAGAAAGGGTTAGCTGTAGTGCTACACTTGCTTTTTCAGCGGCAATTGTTACATCGTGTATACTATCAACTTCTCCTGTAGCTAGCAGTTGTTTATATTCTTCGCTTTGAATTTGCAACTCATTGACCTTATCAAGTGCATTTTTTAACAAACTACTAAACTGCTTATCCTCATCCTTTGGAATAGTCTTTACTTGGTTATTACCTGCTATTGTAGGATTTTCTAAGTTTATAGTTCTAATAATCATTCAACTACCTCCTACCTATTTCTAGTGCATTCATCATCATAGTTTTTGTGGTATTGATTGCTGTAATATTGGCTTCATACGCCCTTTGGGCATCTATTAGGTCTACCATTTCTTTTATTACATCTACGTTAGGCATCATAACATATCCATTTTCATCTGCATCTGGATGTTCTGGTTCATATTTCATCTTATAAGGAGTATCATCTTCTACTATTCTGCTTACTTTCACACCTTTGCCCTGAAAACTATTACTAAACTTGTCCAAATATGCAGCAAAGTTTGATGTTTTGCTTTCTTCAAAAACCACAAGCTGTCTTCTATAGGGTAATCCTCCAGTACTCCTGGTTGTATTAGCATTTGCAATATTTTTGCTTATTACATCAATTCTAGTTTTCTCTGCTGTTAGGGCAGAAGCATTAATATTAATTGAATCAAATAAGCCCATAGCTACCTATCTCCCCTCATTTATTACATTTTTCAACTTGCTAAACTCACCTGATATCTGATTAACAACCGCATTATACATAATTGCATTCTTAGCTAAATTGGCTGATTCCACATCAATATTTACATTGTTTCCATCAAATCTATAGATATAATCTCTGTCCACTTCTATCCTAGGAGTTACTTCATTAACACTTTTAGCTGAAGTAATGTGTTTATCGTGGGTACCTTTTAGCATTATCCCTTGATCTTTTAATGCTGCTTTAAGGCTATCTTCAAAGCTGACTTCTAATCTTTTATAATTGGGAGTATCAGCATTTGATATATTTTGATTAATTGTTTTATTACGAAGCCATAAACCATCAAGTGCTTTCCCGAGGATGTTAACATTATTCATAAAATCCTTCATATCCTCATCTCCTTTCGCCCTTATAACTTATGTTAATACATACATTTCCATACTTCAATATATTGTAACAGATTATTTCTAAATTTTCAAAATTGTGCCGACCGCTTATATAAATCGAACTTACTTTTCTATAATACAATATTTTTTTCAATTATCCTAGAATATTTTAGCGATTTTTGTTAAATATTACTGAAGACCCAAATGCAAAAAAATAGTGGGAAATAACATAGTTAAGTCCCACTATTTTTTGAAAACCTATAGTTAAAACTCTCTAATTTTATCTAGTTCATCTAACAGCTTATCATTAAGAATCTTTATGTGAGTTCCTTTCATTCCTAAGGATCTGGATTCAATTACTCCAGCTGACTCTAGTTTTCTTAAAGCATTCACTATGACTGACCTAGTGATACCTACTCTGTCAGCAATTTTACTTGCCACAATTAAGCCTTCTTCTCCATCCAACTCTTTAAATATGTGGTCCATAGCCTCTAGTTCTGAATAGGAAAGGGTTCCAATTGCCATCTGTACAACAGCTTTTTTCCTAGACTCCTCTTCCATTTCCTCAGTTTTAGATCTAAGTATTTCCATACCTACAACAGTAGCACTGTATTCTGACAGCACCAAGTCATCTTCACTAAACTCCCTATCATATCTTGCAAGAACAAGAGTGCCTAATCTTTCACCTGCACTATTTATTGGTATTACTGTACAAATCTTATCTCCATATGGACATTCTGTGTCTGGATCAAAAACACATTCATTAATCTCTTTAAAATTCTCCTTGGTCTCTGTTATTCTTAACAATTGTTCATTGTATAGTTTAGGGAATCTTCTTTCTTTAACTATTTCTGACTGAATTTTATCACAATCTGTACCTTCTGACAAAGCATATCCTAATACTCTACCTTTCTTACTAGCAATATATACATTGGCGTCTAAAATATCACTAAGAATTTTGCTAAGCTCGATAAATGATAATGGTTTAGCTCCTGAACCTTGTATCATTCTATTTAATCTTCTTGTTTTTTGTAATAGTGTTTCTGTCATTTATATCCTCCTTTTATAAAATATATTTTGTTATGTCTTTTTGCTGAACATATGACCCCAATCTTTCCTTTACATAATCTTCATCTATTATGATCTTATTGTCAGCATTCAAATCTGGTACTTCAAAGGACACATCCTCTAGTAACTTTTCCATTACTGTACTAAGTCTTCTTGCGCCTATGTTTTCTGATTGCTCATTAATTAAAAATGCAACTTTAGCAATCATATTTATTGATTCATCGGTAAATTGCAAATCAACACCTTCTGTTTTCATTAAGTGCTGGTATTGCTTTATTAAAGCATTTTGGGGCTTCGTCAAAATGTTAATAAAATCATTTTCAGTCAGATTGTCTAACTCTACCCTTATAGGGAATCTACCTTGCAGCTCAGGTATTAAATCTTCTACTTTTGAAACATGAAAAGCTCCAGCTGCAATAAATAGAATATAATCTGTCTTAATGGGTCCATATTTGGTCATAACTGTTGTGCCTTCCACAATTGGCAATATATCCCTTTGTACTCCTTCTCTAGATACATCTGGTCCTGAAGTATAGTTTTTCCCAGCAATCTTGTCTATTTCGTCTATAAATATTATCCCATCTTCCTCAGCTTTCTTTATCCCTAGTTCTACAACTTCTTCCATATCAATTAATTTTTCAGATTCCTGATTGCTAAGGACCTTTCTTGCTTCTTTAATTGTGAGCTTTTTTTTCTTGAGTTTCTTTGGCAACATATCTCCAAATATATCGCCAAGATTGATGTTTAGTTCTTCTAGACCTAGTCCCCCAAACAGCCCAATTGTGGAATTGTGATTATCTTCTACTTCTACTTCTATTACTTGGTCATCTAACTCCCCATTTTTTAACATTTCCATTAACTCTTTCCGTCTATTTGCTATGGATTCTCTTTCTTCTTCATCCACTTCTTCAATTTCCTTTTCATTGGCAAATATCAATTCAAATGGATTATGACTTCTTTTCTTTGAAGTAGGTAATAGGATATTCAGAATTTTTTCATCTGCTAATAATCTGCTTTTTTCGTAAACTTCTGTTAGCTTCTTGGCCTTTACCATCCTTATGGATTCTTCAACTAAATCCCTTACCATTGAATCCACGTCTCTACCTACATAACCCACTTCTGTAAACTTTGTAGCTTCTACTTTTACAAAGGGTATGTCTACTAACATAGCCAATCTTCTAGCAATTTCAGTTTTCCCAACTCCAGTAGGACCAATCATAAGTATATTTCTTGGTTTGATCTCACTTCTAATATCCTCTGACAGCAACCTTCTTCTGTATCTATTTCTTAAAGAAATGGCAACCGCTTTTTTAGCTTTATCCTGTCCTATTATATACTTATCTAATTCTTTAACTATTTGACTTGGAGTCCTATCTTCCATTAGATCACACTCCTTAGATGACTTCACAGATTACATTACTGTTTGTATATACGCAAATAGACGAAGCAATAAGAATAGACTCCCTAGCAATTTCTTCTGCATCTAAATCAGTGTGTTTAATTAATGCCTTAGCGGAGGCTAATGCAAAATTTCCACCTGACCCTATGGCTGTTATGCCTTCTTCAGGTTCAATTACTTCACCATTTCCTGATAAGAGAAACATGTTATCTTTATCAGCAGCAATTAGCAAAGCCTCTAGCTTGCCTAAAGTCCTATCCCTTCTCCAATCCTTGGCTAGCTCTATAGCCGCCCTTTTTAAATTGCCACTATGTTGTTCTAGCTTTTCTTCAAGTATTTCAGCTAAAGTCACTGAATCTGCAACAGAGCCAGCAAATCCTATTATAACACTATCTTTATAGATTTTTCTAACTTTTTTTGCACTTGCTTTCATTATGGTTTGCTGCCCAAAAGTAATTTGACCGTCTCCAGCTATAGCGGTTTTGTTATTTTTTCTGACTGCTACAATAGTTGTACCATTCACTTCCAAACACCTCATCAATTAAAAAATAAAGTTGTTCCCCCTATTTTCAGAATATTGAATCATTTATTTAATAGATTACTACATTTTTGACAAAAAGTACAGTAATTTTTTTATTAGTTTTCATTTAAACTATATCCACAGTCTTTATTTGAACATTTCTTTACTGTACCATTTTTATTCTTTTTCTTAACCATTATGGAGCCACAATTTGGACATTTTTCTGCTACTGGCTCATCCCAAGTCATAAACTTACATTTAGGATAATTACTGCAACCATAAAATATCCTACCTTTACCGGATCTAAGGCGAACAATATCTCCTCCACAGCTAGTACATTTTATACCTATTTTATCCATAATTGGTTTTGTATTTTTACATTCTGGATATCCTGGACAAGCTAAAAATTTCCCATATCTGCTATACTTTATTACCATATTTCGACCGCATTTTTCACAGATTTCATCTGTTACTTCGTCTTCAATCTTTACGTTAGTAATTTCTTCTTCTGCTTTTTTCAATACCTTTTCAAAATGATCATAGAAGTTGTCTACTACCGACTGCCAACTATAATCACCTTCTGCAATTTTATCCAATTTATCTTCTAGTTCTGCAGTAAACTTGATATCCACTATATCCTTAAAGTACTCTTCCAACAAATCATTTACTAGTATTCCTAATTCTGTTGGATGGAAAGATTTGTTTTTTAAAGTTACATACCTTCTGTTAATTATTGTTGATATAGTTGGAGAGTAAGTACTTGGCCTACCTATGCCTAACTCTTCCATAGTTCTAATCAAGGATGCTTCAGTATACCTAGCAGGAGGTTGAGTAAAATGTTGCTCAGGCTTAATCTCATCTGCTGATAAAACCTCCCCCTCTAAAAGCATTGGGATTTCAGTTTCTTTCTCCTTATCTTCTTGATTATTTTTCCCATACACTTTTATGAACCCATCAAATACTAATTTTGATCCATTAGCCTTAAACAGATTATTATTGGATAACAGCTTTACAGATATGGTATCATACATAGCAGGGCTCATTTGGGAAGACAAAAACCTCTTCCATATTAAATCATACAATAGGTATTGATCCTTTGTTAAGGAATCCTTGATATCACTAGGCTTTCTTAGTATTGAAGTTGGTCTTATACACTCATGGGCATCCTGGGCTTCTTTTTTCCTATTATTGTAGTTTTTGCCGCCATTAGAATACTCTTTTCCAAAATTATCAATAATATAAGATTTGGCCATTCCAATTGCTTCTGATGAAATCCTTGTAGAATCAGTTCTTATATAAGTAACTAAACCTACTGTTCCTTCGCCTTTAATATCAATACCTTCATAGAGTTGCTGTGCAATGCTCATAGTTTTTTTAGCGGAAAAACCTAGTTTTCTAGAAGCATCCTGCTGTAATGTACTGGTAGTATATGGTGCGTAGGGATTTCTTTTCTTGCTTCCTTTTTTTACTTCCTTTACTATGAAATTGTCCTTATCAATGCTGTTTATTATCTCATCAACTCTATCTTTACTAGGAAGATCAATCTTCTTTTCATTTCCTTCTTCTACTAGCCCATAAAAAGCTGCCTCAAACATGTTGCTATCCTTTTCAATTAATGCTTTAATGGTCCAATATTCTTCAGCTTCAAAGTCCTCTATTTCTTTTTCTCTATCACATATAAGTTTAACTGCAACCGATTGAACTCTACCTGCGCTAAGACCTTTTTTTATCTTCCTCCATAGTAAAGGACTTATTTTATAACCAACTAATCTATCTAATACTCTTCTTGCTTGTTGTGCATCAACCAGATTTTTGTCAATAGTTCTGGGCTTTTTTATTGCTTTTTGTATGGCTTCCTTAGTTATTTCATTAAATTCTATTCTAACTGGTTCATGGTCATCTATACCCAACAAGTGTGCCAAATGCCAAGATATGGCTTCACCTTCTCTATCAGGGTCAGTAGCCAGATATACCTTATCTGATTTCTTTGCTTCTTTTTTTAATTCCTGCACTATTGGTCCTTTTCCTCGGATAGTAATATATTTAGGTTCAAAGTTATTATCTATATCTATGCCTAAGCTGCTTTTAGGCAGATCTCTTATATGTCCTACGGAAGCTTTAACCTTATATTTCTTTCCTAAAAATTTACTAATAGTCTTTGCCTTAGCTGGTGATTCAACTATTACTAAATTCTTCTGCAATTACTACACCTCCATTATTATAGCTTTATAAGCTAAAAACCCTCCCAGCTATTTCTTTTATAATACCTTTAATCTCTAAAATAGTTAATATACTATTTACAGTAGAAATGTCCAATCCAGTCCTTAAAGCTATCATATCACTGTGGATAGGACCTTCCTTCATAGATTCAACTACTAATACTTCCAAATCGCTTAGCTGTGAAAGATTTTCTTCTTCTATGCCCTTTTTCCTTCTACCCTTAAGTTGATATATTTCCTCAAGTATATCTTCTATATCCATAATAATTTTAGCGCCTTCCTTAATTAGTTTGTTTGTTCCCTTGCTGAATATGCTATTAATATTACCAGGAAGGGCAAAGACTTCTTTCCCCTGTTCTAAGGCATGTTCAGCAGTAATTAAGGACCCACTTCTTTCTTTTGCTTCAATTATAATTACACCTAGAGATAGACCACTAATTATTCTATTTCTCAATGGAAAATTATAAGCTGTAGGCTGTACAGTCAGACCGTACTCTGTAATCAGTGCTCCATTTTCTGGTATCAATCTATACAACTCTCTGTTCTTCTTGGGATATACCACATCTAATCCATTACCTAATACAGCAATAGTTCTTCCCCCATGCTCCAAAGCAGTTTGGTGGGCTATGCCATCTATCCCTAAGGCTAATCCACTAACAATCGTCACATCAAGCTTTACAAGTTCTTTAACAAAGTACTCTGTAGCCCACTTACCATAACTGGTAGTTTCCCTAGACCCTACTACTGCTAAAGCTATACTGTCTTCCCCTGTTATTTCCCCTTTCATATGCAAAACCAAGGGCTTGTCATATATATATCTTAAACATTCTGGATAATTTTCATCAAAAATAGTAACAGTCCTAATACTTTTTTTATGCAAAGAATCAAATAACTTCTTTAAGTAATCTTCATCCCTATATACTATAATCTTCTCCAAGACTTTAGCTTTAATGTCTTTAAATCGATATATTTCATCAACTGATAGAGTCCACAGATCCTTTAAGCTATCTAAATGATACATTAACTTCTCGATATTTCTATTTCCAATATTGAGGCTATTTAGCCATATGATAACATCCCGATCAGAAATATTTATCATTATTCCTACCCCCAATATTGTCTATCTATGCTCCTATATCTAACAGCTTCTAGAACATGTTTTTCTAGTATAATATCTTCCCCATCTAAATCAGCTATGGTTCGGCTTACTTTTAGTATCTTATTATATGTTCTAGCACTAAACCTATACTTCTTGAAGGCTTGTTCCATTATTATTTCAGCTTCTTTACTAAGCTTGCAGTACTTTTTAATGTTCTTAGGACTTAATTGAGAATTGCTGAATATGTTTTCCTTTTTATATCTATCAAGCTGTATCTGTCTTGCTCTATCAACTCTTTCTCTAATATCCTTCGAAGTTTCCCCTTTCTTAACTTCCTTTAAATCGGCATAATTTACAGGCTGCACTTCCATATGAATATCTATCCTGTCTAAAAGGGGACTGCTCAACTTACTCAAATATCTATCTATGGCATTTTGTGAGCAGCTACACTCATGATAAGGATCTCCATAATAACCACAGGGACATGGATGTATTAGCAAAAAGCAAAACCATATCATTTGAGTGCTATATATATAATGTAGAAACTCTACCCGAATCTACTTTGGGGGAGAGACTATATAAATGTAGAATCTCAAACAATTATACTATAAAAGAACTAGCTGAAAAATGCAACATCAGCCCCGAAACAATTTCAAAAATTGAAAAATCTCATGCAAATCCTTATGTTACTACTTTATCTAAAATTAGTCAAGCATTAAATACAACAAATGAGTATCTATTAGGCGCTAATGAATGGCCAGAAGACACTCCTGGTCAAATCATATACAAATACAGAATGATATCTGGATTAAGCCAAAGGAAATTAGCTGAATTATGTGGACTTCATCAAAGTACAATAAGAGACTATGAAAATGATAAAATTGC
>JAAYHX010000009.1 GCA_012735215.1 Tissierellia bacterium | reverse complement strand
CTGTAGTTCTATTAATGGGGACGATTTAAATTCACGTGGTGGCTATGTATACCTTTCTTTACATTCTACTGTAGTTCTATTAATGGGTAAATTTCATTAGTTGTTATTATCTCATGCAAGAAACTTTACATTCTACTGTAGTTCTATTAATGGTTAATTCTGCATCTGCTACGTCAAGTGTAATAATTTCCTTTACATTCTACTGTAGTTCTATTAATTGATGGTTGATTACGACAGTATAGTTGTTTATAACGAACTTTACATTCTACTGTAGTTCTATTAATGGTTAGCCATATCTTCTTGAGTTAATCCTTTTTCGACTCCTTTACATTCTACTGTAGTTCTATTAATGGCCTGCCTTTTGTATTGATTGATTTAACTGTAATTTATATTCCTCTTCTGTCTATCTATTAGTTATCAAAGAATCCTTTTTAAATTAAATCTCAAAGTTCCAAAAATTATTGTCTGTATATGTTGTAATTAACAAGACTGTCAATCTCCAGGTGTTTTTGCACTACTACATATCGACAGAAAAATGACCTAAAAAAAATTAGACGTTTTATCATCTACTACTCCTAAAAATTCTTTATCAAGCCACTTCTCGTTCCAACTTTTAAATACAATCAAAGAATCTTTATCTTTTCTTATATGCCCACTTAACTCAGATTTTAATTTCATATATTCTAATTCCGAAAGATTCCCTTCAAATACAGATTTTTGAATATGAGTTAGATACTTTTTACATATCTTAAATACATTTCTCAATGTCCTCTGTCCTTTTTTATCCAATACTATGTCATACATCAAAATAATGTACATAATATATAGTCACCACCAAATTTTAAATCCTGAGTATGGTTTTTCATCTATAATATCCTTTATCAATTTGTAACATTCAAGCCTTATAAGATACCTATATGATACATCCCTTCCTAATTCCTTATGGCGTATAGTTTGTTTTAGCCTTGTATCATACTCCATAAGTATCTTTTTCTTTCCTGTTTCTTTAAGGTAAAGATAACTAGATTGTTTTTCAAAATCATCTTCAGTAATTTGGTTCTTGTTTAACATTGAAAATATCATACGATCTCCTAAAAGTGGTTTAAATATTTCTGCAATGTCTAAACACAGAGAAAATCTTTTTGTTCTAGGTTCATGTAGAAAACTTATTGTTGGGTTTAATTGTGTTTTATATATTTCACTCAAAACTGTAGTATATATTAAACTATTAATAAATGAAATTAGGGTATTTATCATGTTGTCTGGAGGTCTCTTTACCCTTTTTTGAAAGTTTATATCTTGCTTTACTATGTCATTCCAAGCAGAATAGTATATCTTTCTTATATTCCCTTCTACTCCCATAATTTCATTTATACTATTGCCATAATCTATTTTATTGCTCATAATTTTTATCTCTTTCATTGGCTGTTCTAAATCTATTCCTCTTCCATTATAATATCTCAAATTTCTATATATGTTGTATACTGCTGTTTTTAAGACCTCCTTTGCTAAACATAGTCTTCTATTATAATCAATATAGCATTTTGCTTGTTCTACAACTAAATAACCGCTTATGTTAGTCTCTCTTGGATAATAGCTACCACTATAGAATCCATAATAATTGAACACATGCAATATAATCCCTTTTTGAGATAGGAAATTTAATAATTTAGTATTTAAGCTGACCTCGCCAAAAAGATATATTTCATCAGTTACTTCTGCCTTTAGATTTTTTTCATTTCCTTCAAAATCTATAATTACAACATTATTATCTTTTCTTCTTAAATCGCCATCTTTAAAAATATAAAATGTTTCCCCCAATACATCACCCCCTTACACATAACAAAGCTCGTAATATGCACATTTCTTACAGTATGGCTTGTTAATAGTAGATGGAATCATGTCCATATTTAATATAGACTCTATGTCTTTTAAAACTTCCATTAGCTCATTTTCTTCCTGAACAGTTAAATAAATCTCCTCTCGCTTTCTCAGTAATGGATAGTCTAATATTCCTTTTTTTATTCTTACACCTTTATTTCTCAATATCCAAATATAATACTTCAATTGCCATTTTGAAGCCTCATCTAATTTCCTAGACTTTTTAACTTCATGGATAATTTCCCAATCCTTTAAAAAATCTATGCTTATCATCTCATCTATCATTATATTTTTTCTCTCTCGAGAGTAAGAAGTATCATCTATCAATTTACCAATTCCAACCAATTCGCTAGTATGTTCCATATCCAAGCCATTGCTGAAAAACCAGAGTTTTCTTTTACAAACAAAATAATAATATACCATAACCCCTGTTATCTTTTTCATGTAATCACCTTTATATTTATAACATTCTATCTTCTATACTACTATTTTCTTCTTTTTTCTGCTCTTTGGATTTATATTGTATACCAATGTTTCTATTATAATCGCAGTCGAATATATCGATAGCTTCGTAATTATTAATATCTATTCTCTTTAATAGCCTTCTTTCCGCTCTATATAAAGGTATGTCAAGAGTAAAATCATCTAAATTAATTCTTGCCTCTAACTTCTTCTCTTTTAATTCTTTTCTTTCATCTGGAGACATGTCCTTACTGTATTCTTTCCCTAATACCTCAATACACTTTCTAATATCATCTTCAAATTCTTCATATATCGGTCTTGGTATAACTGTTTTTGATTCAATATTTCTAAATATCCTTTTTATTTCTGAACTTGATTTTTCGTAAGATTCTATTAACTTAACATATTCTATTGCATTAATTAACCTGTCGTAATAGTCAGTTCCCTTTAATTTTTCCAAAGTATAGATACCATCTATAAGTGATATCTTTTCTTCTTCAGTAATGGGTCCATCTATGTCCTTTAGTGCATCTTTCGAAAGTTTAAATATATGTTCATCTATAACATTACCAACACCACTGCATTTGGATTCTCCACCATCAAATACATAACAATTATAACCTTCTTTATCCCAATCTCTGTTTCTATAGCATCTTCCTAATCTTTGGAATAACCCATTAAGATCAGATAGCTCTGTAATTAAAACATCAAAATCTATATCTAGCGAAGCTTCTACTACTTGTGTCGTTACCCAAATACCCTTATTTTTTGTATCCTTATTACCAAAGTCTAAAATACTTTGTTCTTTAACTTTTCTATCTCTCTTTATAAATCCACTATGGAATAAGTTTACATCTTCTTTAATACTCTCATCTGCTAGTAATTCACCATATATTCTTTGAGCCTCTTTTACTGTATTGCATATTACTAAAACTTTGTTGTTGTCATATTGTTCTTTTATAAAGCCTGTATTTATTTTTTCATTTATAACTTTAAGACTATGCCTTATTCTCTCCGTTGTAAAAGGTTTAGGTTTTATAAATCTTACATTCTCTTTTTCTAGTAATTGTACAAATATTTGAGGTAAAGTTGCAGTTAGTACAGCAAACTTGCCACCTATTTTATCTATATAAGATAGTCCTACTACTAAATATGCTAATAAATCTGGTGCATACATTTGTACTTCATCTACTACTACCTTAGAATAAGATAATGTTGCAAGTTTCGCTTCAAACCCTCTATATCTATATACAAAATCAAATATTTGATCCATTGTACATACAGTAAGAGGTAAAGACAGCTGTTTTGTTTTACTATAATATTCATCAAAGTCTATTTCATCTTTTATAGAAAAGTACTCCCTTTTAATGTCTGAATGCAATAAACCAACCTTATTTTCATAGTTACCTTTAACTATTTTTTCTGTTATCCTTTTATACATTGCATTTATAGCCGTTTTAAGAGGTAGGGTAAAGAATCCTTTATTATCTCCTATCCACAAAAGTCCAGCTTCTGTTTTTCCCATACCAGTTTGTGCTGTTATTATGAGATTGCTATCCCTATGTTCTATCATAAATTTTTGCAATCTATTCCAATCTGCATTCGGGTCATCTTCTTTAAATTTTTGTAATAAGTTATTTTCCATGCTATCTAACAAAAAATCGTTTTTTATCTCAACATCTATATATCCACTGGCTGCATAATCAATTCTATTTAGTAATCCCTTTATTAGAACATATCTAAAAAACAAGTCATTGTCTTTTTCTTCATAAATCCGATTCATAGAAAAGTACTTTCTACTTAACTTCTTTACTTCTACATTTTCAATTTTGTCATACTTAAAATCTTTAGCCTCTATCTTTAATAACTCTATTTCTTTGTTTAAATCATTTTTATCAAAATTGAAATCCCTTTCATGATGGTATGCAATCGCCTGGGCAAGCAACCTAATCCTATCCTTTGAATATCCTAGATCTTCTAATTTTTTTGCATTAATAAATGATAAACTCAATATACCATGAGGTATTTCATCCTTATGCCTTCTTTTATTTTCTATCTTATCTTGGAACTTCCTATTCATCTTTCCCAAATCATGATACAGACAAGAGAGATACAATATATCCCAATCTACTTTGAGATTAGGATATATTGTTTTTAACTCATTAAAATTCTCGATTAATCTATCGGTGTGTTCCTGAATTCTCTCTCTGGGATTTGATTTAGCTAGAAAATTATTCACTTACCACACCTCCACTTTAAGCTTTAAAGACAATGTTATTATCATTATCTTTATATATTACCTCCCCTCCTACAGCACCTATTCCTGTCGTATATAATACATCGACTTTATTCCACTTCCTAAATATTTTTGGCTTTTTATTAGTTCCATAGTTTACAAGCTCATAATTCTTTGTAATTTTATATCTTGTCCCTCTATTTCTTATTCCTGAATCTGCCCCTTCTAGGATAATTGATTCATTCTCTAATAAATTTAGTGGAATATAAGCAGCAATGTCTTGATCTAGCTCAAGGTCTTCTTTAAGTTCTTTCTCAAAGACATCAACAATTTTAACCTCTTTTATAATTACAAGATCTTCTCTCCTTCCTAAAGATGGATACTCTCTAGGATATTGAAAAGCTTGTTCAATTTCTTTTATCAAAGATTGATCCTTAGGAATAACATGAATTAACAGATCCACATCTACTAATAACTCTACTGGAGATACTCCTACGCTTACACCAAATTCACCTACTTTTAACTGATGTCTTTCAGCTTCATACTTCATTCCATTTTTGAATTCATATCTTGTAAATAAATCATTAACTCTGGAATGGTACTTTCCTTGTACACTAATTTCCATTTCCTTATACTCGTCATAATTACAAAGATTATGAACCATACCTATTATTGTTGAATATGGTGGCAAAGGATAGCTTTCCTTTAATTGAAAGCTAGTTGGTTTTTTATAATTGGCTGTACTTTGATATAATTTTAATCTTACAGCTTTTTTATTTTCCTTCATAATAATCCTTCACCCTGCTTTTTAATTCATTGAAAAATTCAGGCATAGACAATGCATTTAATTTTTCTTTTATTTCATTATCATAATCAAATTTACCTTCCACAAGCCCACATACTGTCTCTTCTTTAAATACATCAAACATAACTCCTTCAATTTGTTTCACAACTAATCTATTATCTTTTACATTTAGCGCATTTTCAAACACAGGATTCTTTATATCATAAACCCCACCTATGGCAAATATAGGCTTTAAGTCTTCCCTTCTTCCTCTAATATCTCTGTATAAAAATGCAATTGTATCAAGCAGCTTGTGAACTCTTCTAATCTTTTCTTTATTGTCTATTTCAATATTATAAACCTCATCTATACCTATTTGTTCTAAGTCAGCTACTATAGTATATCTATAATAAGACCTGTGAATTTCTGATTGAGCTATATTCATGTTCTCGTTTATTCTATCTGCTAACCCTTTATTTGTTAAGAAATCTAAATCTCCTTTGAATGTTTCTAAAGATATAGCATTAGAAAGTCTTACTTTTGCAGACCTCTTTTTGCCACCTGTACTTTTCTCCGTTTTTAAGTAACCAAAGAAATCTAATTCAGGATAATCTTCTATTGTTGCATCTTTAGAAAACTGGATGACTTTTTTATCTCCACTTCCTTCAGCATTTACTGGTGCCAACTTTTCCCCTAATTGATCAACAATGTTATATCTTATAGCTTGTCTTGATATATAAGTGTATTGCTCTCCCTTATCTCTTGTCATTTTTTTTAGGGATGCTACATTACCAACACTCTCACCATAGTTTGCACTGTCAGCTTCAAATATCATTGATATTGTTAATCCTTTTGGTTGTAAATTATTTTTCATTTACCTCTCCTCCATTCTCCACATTTTTTTCCCCTTCTATCAGACCTGCCACAAAAGCATATCCAATAGTTTTAAATTGCTCTTCATTTCTTAAAGCATCTACGAATACTTCAGGTACGGGTAATTTAGCATATAAGTAGCAATTCAATAAAGTATCCATAAAACTAGCTACATTATTAGTTTTTAATGCATTAAGCAATCTATAAGATATACCACTTAATTTATCAATAGAGCCTTTATTTCTGTATCTCTCTCTCAAATAGTATCCTGAAGTATTTCCAAGTTTGACTATGTCCTTTTCTAAATGCTTCATATAGCCTACCCCCCTCATAAATTTTGTATTAACATCTAGAATATTTAATACATGAAACGCATTATAATAACAATTTTTAGGAGCTGATAGCTTGTAGTATAATAGTTTTTGAACTAACGTGAACATATTCTGAGTGTTTAAAAGCCTATCAATTACTAGTTCATATATATTGAAATAAGTGTTTATTTCTTTAAAACTGCAGTTTATTAATCTATCTAATTCTATCTTGGAATCTCTTATAACTTCTAATGACTTCCTAGATAATATATTAAATCTATATTTGCCATTCTCATATCTAACTAATTGGATGTCAGCAAGTTCATACTTTATTTTATCGCTATATTCTTTATTTATAGCATTAACTAGTGCTCTATAGGTCAGCTTTTTATCTTCATCCTTTTGCTTATAAATCTCTTTAAATATCTTGTTATTAATATTGATAGCATTTTCCACATTTGAATTATCATTTACATATATACCGTTATTGTAGATATAACTAATCCCTGCAGGGACACATGAATATACTAATTTGCAAATGGGACATACTGCTACATCATTTTGAAAATCCCATACATGTGATGTTTTCCTACTCACATCAAACCCAGTATTTACTAAGAAACTAAGGTCGTTATTAAAGTCTTTCATCTCTCTATCACAGGAAAAACAAGTATATTTGAACTCAGATTTATCCGCTTCTAAATACTCTATTATAGGAACTACAAAATAATTTTTATAATCTATATACATATCTTTTTCCTTAGTCTGGCGATTTAAAAAGCAAACTCCATCCCATGCGTTATTAACTATTGTATAAATAACATTCTTTGCTCCAATATATTTTCTAGATTCTTCTGCCTTTGCAAACTCTATAATTTGTTTAAGTACGTCAAACGTACCTTTAATCTCTGGTATAATATCATCTATATCCTGTTTCTTTTTTAGTTTTATGGTCTTAAGTTTTTTTTCTAAAATTAACCAATCTTTAGTTGAATCAATCAAATCATAAGCTGATTTATAGCTATTGCTTTTTAAATATCTTTTTACATCATTAATATATTTGTTTATAGCTTCTAAACTATCGTCATCAAATTCTTCAAAATCATTTTCCTCATAATATGATATAAATTTTTCGATTGAAATTATCTTATTGATTGATAATACTTCCCAGTATTTATCTATAAGATAATTAAAATATTTTATTTCAAATTTTTCTAGACATTCTGATTCAAACTCTAAATAATTCTTTTTAACAACTACTTGATCTCCAGCATGTTTTAGAATATTAAATAGTCCCACTACCCCAGCATTAAACTGCCAGTCAGCTAAACTTACTCTAATCTTTTCAGACACTTCCTCACCTCCTTATACCAAGTCAACCATTCCGAATCCAGTGCTTCGTTGACTTCCGATTCCCCCTTTATATAAAAAATCTAAAATATATGGCTTTGCCTTTATTCTCAAATTGCATATATTTGCTAAAATCTCTATTCCATAATGTTTTACTTTTACTTCTTTATTTCTCAATACTTCAAATTCAACCTCGTCAATATCTAAATCTCTTTCCTCTCCAAAATAACTAATTAACTGAAATTTAAGATTGTTCATAAACACTTCTTGACCTTTAGTATCATTTAAGGAATGATACCAAGTTTGTTTATTGTTGCCTTGATGCTCCCTCACTGAAATCGGACTAAGGGTTGAAAACATTACCACATTGTCTACTATGTGTTTTTCTCTAACTAATCTTATATTATTTATTGTTATTGCATTATTTTTTATTGGATATCTTGTGCCTTTGATATTTAGAAAAGAATTATAAAATAAGATCCCATCTTTTGTGTCATAAGTAGAATAGTTTAAAATAATTTTCTTGTTTGGTATAGATATTTCTTCTCTCAAAAATTCACAGTTCCCCATATACATTGAAAAGGTAAAACTTTTCATTTTGTTTTGCATTTTCTCATACAATTCATAGTAATAGTTCTGGTCATAGGACATATAGCTGTGTTTTAATAGTGAGAGAATCATCCTGTTCTTATCTTTTGGGATTTTCTCATTGTCTAAAAGTAGTTCTACACTAAATCTCATTAATTCACCTCCCTTTATCTCCATTATAATTGTGCTTTGTGAATGTCTTGTTTATATTGTAAAATAAATAAATTGAATTGTCAAATAATTTTTGCTATTTATTTTTTACTCTTGTCGTAGTATAATGTTTATTGTATTTAAATTTAATAGAACCAGTTGTCTATATGGAATGTAAATTTATATTTGTGATTTGTTAGAAAAGTTATTTAATAGAACTAAATTAGAAAAGATTTGTACTTAAAATAACTATATCAAACAAATAGGAAATATTTGGTGTAATATGAATAAAAGGTTAGCAATAACCTTTTATTCATATAATTCAATCATAGTTTTCACTTCAGCTAGAATATCATCTTTAAGCTTTTTAGGTGCAATTACTTCTGCTAAACTTCCCATGCTTAAAACCCAAGATTTTATTTCCTTATAACCCTTCATCCTTGCTTTGAACATTATAGTATCTTCATCTATCTCTTCTATAAACTGTTCTACTGCATACTGCTTTTCTTTTACTATCTCGCTCATTGGATAATGTATTTTAATTATTATATCTATTAGTTCATCATTGTATATACCGAAGGATTTACTTACAACTTCTCTTATATCATATTTGATATTTATACAGAAATTTTCATCCAATATTTCATAATCATGTATTCTAGGGATCTTAAAAAATCTAACCTCTTTTCTTAACTCACAATACCCGTAAAAATATGTAGAACCTTCATAATCAAAAACTCCATAAGGATGAACTATCCTTACTTTCGTGCTTCTTTTATCTTCTTTCATAGAAGTATAATTCATTTTTACCTTCTTTTTATTCATTATAGCCTTGTTGATATCTTGCCATATTCTTTTCTCTTTGTCATTCATACTTTTATGCTTAAATGCTGGTTTGCTATAGTACGATGTAAAATCATAATCCTTTGCTGCATTAAGTATCTTGCTGGAAAACAATTGAAAATCAACTGAATACGGATAATTACCACTCTTTATAACTTCTGTAGCCATTTTTAGTGCTTCAATTTCATTTTCCCCAAATTCTATACCCTTAAGGTCAAAGGTGTTTTCTAAATAGTAACCTCCATTCCTTCCCCGTTTTGAGCCAATATATATACCAGCCTTTTCTAGATCATTTTTATACTCTTGTATCATTCTTGTAGATACCTCTAATATATAAGCTAATTCCTCAGCTTTTATAAGCTGCCTTCCTTGTAACAGCATATACATTTTAAGAGCATTTGAGACCCTAGACATTTTTGCTCCCCCTATAAAAATAATCAAATAAATTTTCATAGGAACAATAAAATGGATATATACTACTTCTATAAACATCTCAAATTTCCTCCCAAAGTCCTAATTTTCTTAAGATTATTTTAATAAATCTCTAAAGCTGTAGAATCCATTTACAAGCCATTGCCAATCATGTAAACTATATCTATAACCTAGTATTGATAAACTGTGAGGTGATACTTTGGAAAATTTCAATATACTATTGGAGAAGTATGCCAACTTATGTATTAAGGTAGGTATCAATATTCAAAAAGATCAGCCCTTAGTAATAAATGCACCTGTAGAAGGGGCTGAGTTTGTAAGGCTACTAGCCAAACACGCCTATGAAGCTGGGGCCAAAGAAGTTCATGTTAATTGGAATGATGGGGACTTAACTAGAATGAAATATGAATATGCTCCTATGGAAGTCTTTGAAAACTTCCCAAAATGGTATGCAGATGGCTTGGAGGATTATGCAGAAAAGGGAGCTGGTTTCCTATCTATTTCAGCGCAGGACCCTTATTTACTTAAAGGAATAGATCCTAAAAAGATAGCTGCAAACAACAAGGCCACATCTATAGGCTTGATGAAGTTTAGAAATTACACCATGAACGATATTAACGCTTGGTGCGTTATATCCATCCCTACAAGGAAATGGGCTAAGAGAGTTTTCCCTGATGTTAGTGAAGAGGAAGCAGTAGAAAAGCTATGGGATGCTATATTTAAGGCCTTGCGTATATATGAAGATGATCCTGTTGAAGCTTGGAGAAAACATCTTAAGAATATCGAGGATAAGGTTAACTTCCTCAATGAAAAGAACTTTAAAAAGCTATACTATAAGTCCTCAAAGGGCACCGATTTAGAAGTGGAACTACCCGAAGGCCACCTCTGGGCTGGCGGTGGGGGCAAGAATTCAAAGGACATATATTTTGTAGCCAACATGCCTACAGAGGAAGTATTTACTATGCCCCACAAATACGGAGTTAATGGCATAGTTTACAGCTCCAAACCCCTAAACTATGGAGGCAATCTAATCAACAACTTCAGCCTAACCTTCAAGGAAGGAAAAGTTGTAGACTTTACAGCTGAGGAAGGCTATGAGGTGTTAAAAGATCTGTTGGATTTAGATGAAGGCGCTAAGAGATTAGGAGAAGTTGCATTAGTACCCTATGATTCTCCAATTTCAAACTCCAACATTATATTCTACAATACCTTGTTTGACGAGAATGCTTCCTGCCACTTCGCCCTAGGCAAGGCTTATCCAACTAACCTAAAGGGCGGTACTGATATGAAGGAGGAAGAGTTAGATAAGGCTGGAGTAAATGATTCCTTAACCCATGTGGACTTTATGATAGGCACAGAGGATTTGAGCATAGTTGGAGAAACCAGAGAAGGAGAAAAGTTTCAAATATTTGAAAATGGAAATTGGGCATTTTAAAGACAAAAATAGTGGAGATGAATTCTCCACTATTTTTATTTTAAATATCTAGCCCTCCTTAAAGCCATAAACAGGATTACGGATGAAAAAGCTCCTAGGAGTCCTTGGGCTATATTCCCTGGTATGGAGGCTATTGCCCCCTTTCCATACATGAATATTTCAGGCACAAAGTATCCAAGGGCCATAAAAATACCACCTGCTGCTGTAGCTATTAGCGGTTTTTGTCTGCCTATCTTGGTTTCTAGTATTCTTCCTGCTATATATCCTTCTAAGCCCTTAACTACAAGGGTAATAGGTGCATAGTGAGTATATCCTAAAAGCAAATCAGCTAGGGCAGAGCCTACACCTCCAACTATCAAGCCAGCCCTTTTCCCCATTGTTAAAGCTGCAATAAATACAACCATGTCTCCTAAGTTCAAATACCCATTAGTTCCAAGGGTAGGTATATGAATTACCATGGTCATTACTGTAGTTAATGCTATGAGTACCGAATACCTTATCAAGGTCTTTAGATCTGAATTTGCCATAGAAATCCCTCCCGTTCTACATGTGTATGGGTACAGTTTTGTAATATCTCAAAAGTGTATCTACTTTTATAATAACACTTGTGAAATAGATTTTCAATTTATTTTATATAGACCCAAGAATACCTTTCAAATTGTCCCTAAACGTAAAAAAGTGGAGAATTTTTCTCCACCTGTTTTACCATAACCCTTAATATACACCTTTCCCATTAAAGAATTCCTTGTATTCCATATCTGTTCTGAGTATATGCTGCTCTATCCAATTGGCAACAAAGATTAGCAAGTCCATTTCTACTGTTCTCTGATCCATATCTATCAGATCATCATCTAGGGAATTGATCTTTGCTATGAATGCGTCATGCTGAGATTTATGTTCTTCATATTTAGGGTAGCCATGCTCAAGCATTAGCTTTTCTTCTGTTTCAAAATGGTATATAGCATAGTCCCTTAACTTATGTAATGCTGTCATTATCTCATCGTATCTGTCTATGTCATCTTTTATAGACATTAGGTCATAGAGGAAATTGCCAATATTGAATAATTCCTTATGCTGTTCATCTATTTTGGACACATTTACATTAAAATCCTCTCTCCATTTAAACATAATATACCCCCTAAAATAATATTTTACTACTTGTATCACAATATATTATACTATACTTATATCTCAACAAATAAGATTTAAACTCTAATTGTTGAAGATTTCTATTTTAAGTTAGTTTTGATGGGTATAGTTTTTATGATACTAATAATAAGGAGGTAGAAGATGGAAAGGTATGTTCCTGAAATTAAGTCACATTTAAGAACTAGGATAATAGAGGTTCCTTCTGTAATCTACAAGGCTACAGGTATAAAGATTTTGGGTACCAGAATTAAGTCTTTACTTTTTTCAACAGATGTGGCAGTAATTAAAAATACTAATGCTAACTCTATTATAGCTGTTTATCCCTTTACACCCCAACTATCTATTACTCAAGCTATTTTAGAAGTTGCACCTGTTCCAGTATTTGTAGGAGTTGGCGGAGGTCTTACTACAGGAACAAGATCTGTAAATATAGCCCTTCAGGCAGAGCTTATGGGTGCCTACGGTGTAGTGGTAAACGCTCCAACTCCCAATGATGTAATTAAGGAGATATACGAAACCATAGATATACCTATCATTGCAACTGTAGTATCAGAAAATGACGATTACAAGGGTAAGCTTGAAGCAGGAGCTAGGATTTTGAACATATCTGGTGGCTCTAAGACTGCATATTTAGTCAAGAAGATAAGAGATGAGTACGGTAAAGAGCTTCCAATAATTGCTACGGGAGGGCCAACCGACGAAACCATTCTTGAGACTATTGAAGCAGGAGCAAATGCCATTACTTATACTCCTCCATCCACTGGAGAAATATTTTCAGCAATAATGGAACAATACAGGCAAAGAAAATAACAGATCAAATATAATCACCTTTTTGCTATGGGAGAATATAATGTTATTATAATATGGCAAAAAGGTGGTTATATGTTTAGGAAATACATACACGGTTTAAATACTCTTGTCCCTTTAGAAGATGGCAACAAGGTTCCATATATAAATTTTGACAATGCTGCCACTACTCCTCCTCTAGTGTCTGTTATGGATAAGATCAATGGCTTTTCCTACTTTTATTCTTCTATTCATAGAGGCACCGGCTACAAATCCATAATATCATCCCTATTTTATGATAGGTCCAGAAATATTGTACTGGATTTTGTCAATGCAGATCCTAGACACTACACAGCCATATTTGTAAAGAATACAACAGAAGCCATAAACAAAATATCCTATAGGCTTAAAGACTATATAAAGGACGGTATAGTCCTATCCACTTATATGGAACACCATTCCAACGATTTACCTTGGAGAACCAAGTACAATGTAGACTATGTAGATGTGGATGAAAAAGGAAGGTTGTCCTTAGATCATTTGGAATACCTGCTTAGGAAATATAAGGGTAAGGTGAAGCTAGTAGCTGTAACTGGTGCTTCTAATGTAACAGGATATGTAAATCCTATTCATGATATAGCAAAAATTGCCCATAGATACGGAAGCAAGATACTGGTGGATGGAGCCCAACTAGTGCCCCACCATCCTGTAGATATGAAATCAGTAGATGATCCCGGCCACATTGACTTTTTATGTTTTTCAGCCCATAAGATGTATGCCCCCTTTGGAATAGGGGTGCTGATTGCTCCAAAGGATACCTTCACAGAAGGATTTTCAGATATAGTAGGAGGGGGCACAGTAGATCTGGTAACCCCGAAGGAAGTTATCTGGTCTCCTCCCCCTGATAAAGAAGAAGGTGGAACACCAAACCTTCTAGGAGTAGTAGCTCTAATTGAAAGCATAGAAGTTTTGAAAAAACTAGATATGAAGAAAATATCCAACTACGAAAAGAGCCTAACCAGATATACACTAGAAAGGCTTAAAACAGTTCCAAATATAATACTGTATGATGATGGGGATGTAGACAATAAGGTATCCATTGTATCCTTCAATCTTGATGGAATCTATCATGGAACAGTAGCATCTATCCTTTCCCTGGAAGGCGGCATAGGAGTAAGAAATGGATGTTTCTGTGCCCAACCCTATGTTCAAAGGCTTCTAAAAGTATCAAAGGATCAGATAGAAAAGTACAAGAGGGACAAAAACCTTCAAAGACCTGGAACCGTTAGGATAAGCTATGGAATGTATAATGATTATAAAGAAATAAATGTGTTGATAGAGTTGTTAAAGCATATTGGAAACAAGATAGATTTTTATAATAAAAAGTATAAATCCCTCCCTCCTTACTAAGACTAATGGTAAGGAGGGTTTGTTATGAACAAAAAGATGAATATACTTATGTTTAGCGGAGACTACGATAAGGCACTAACTGCCTTGATTTTAGCCAATACGGCAAAGGAGATGGATATAGAGGTGACTATTTTTTTTGCCTTTTGGGGACTGCTCCTTGTGAGAAATCCCAATAGCATGTCAGAGGAAGATAAGACTGCCTATGAAAAGATGTTTGCTAACATGACACCAAGGTACCTGGAAGATCTTCCTCTGTCCAAGATGAATTTTGCAGGCATGGGTAAGAAAATGCTGAAAGAGATGATGGAGGATAAGGAGGCACCAACTCTTACAGACTTTCTAAATGGAGCTATTGAAAAAGGAATAAGGATGCAGGCCTGCAAGCTGTCCTGTGAAATAATGGGTTTTAAACAAAATGAACTACTTGATAATGTGGAAATAGTCACAGCAGAAGACTATCTAAAGGATGCATTGGAGTCCAATATTCAACTATTCATCTAAATGAGTCCCTTTTCTCTATTATTCCTTTATACATTGGCTCCTAAAATTCCCTTCCCATGTAGATCTTTTTTGAAATCTGTAAGGATATATAATAGATTATAAGGGATATTCCTAAGAGATATAGATTTATCCTGCTTAAGTCCACTTGGGCTAGTTTCTCCAATAGTCCTCTTTTGGCTAAAAACTCAACTCCTCTTTTCATAATTGCTGGTGCAATCAGTAACAGTAACCATAATATTGTATTGAAGCTTCTTAGGCCTTCCCCTACCTTAAAGTAAACGGGATAGTAAAGGGAATAAAATATGAGCAAGATATTTATTGCAAGGATGGCAGTGTGGATACTTGCCCCTACTGCCCCTTCTATAAAAATGATTACTGGTAATACATTTGTAAATACAAGTATGGTTCCAGAGAATAGAAGGATGAAGATCATAAGGGTTAAATATTTGGCCCTTACAATATCCCTTCTATCTATAGGAAAGCTGTTTAACACTATTTCACTTTTATACTTGTCATCGTATCCATTTGTATATATGACTGTAATAAATGTAAGTATCAATATGCCTAATGTATAGAGGAGGTTTGCTAATACCACATCATCCCTCACTAAACCCCCAGCAGAGATAAACAAGGCATATAGTACAGCAAAAATGTTCACCTTAAATGACAGCCTAAGGTCCTTCTTTACCAAGTTAACCACAGTATCACCCCTAAATATCCCTGTTCTTGTATATCTGCATGGATAGTATTAAGGACAGAATATACATGACTAGGGCTATTATCATTACATGCTCCCACTTTAACAAGCTTACATACTTGAGTATCCCCTTTTCTCCCGTCATGGATATGTTGCTTAGTCCTACAAAGAAGGTCATAAATACTACCATATGGACTATCCGGGCTATTCTAGGCTCAAACCTAAAAAAGGCTGGATATACCAAGGATGTAGATATCATAACTGCTGGTATAGCATTTACTATAGCCCTTAGATTAAAATAATCCACATGAGCCAATTTTAAAGCATTAATTATCCACAAATAAATCCCAGCATACACAATGGTAATGGCAAAATATATGAAGGTGGACAGATACCTATATAAAACCACTTCCCTCCTACTAATGGGTAAAGAATTCATAATGTATTTTGACTTACCAGTTATGTCATAGGAAAAGGATGTTATGCTGGCTAAATAGGTATAGAAGACGATTATCATATAGTACAATACTTCTGGCACAAAGGAATCTACAACAAATATGAGAAGGGGAATATAAAAAAGCCATAGAATGATCACCTGCTTGCTGGAGACCATGAGCAATAAATCCCTTTTTAATGTTCCTAACATATCACTACCCCCTTACACTATAGACCATTATATCTTCCAGTGTTGCTCTTTCAATCAACACCTTGTTCCCAAACATTCTTCTCATCTTATCCATATTATCTGTTAAGGCCTCAAAGCCCACCTTTGTTTCCCTTAAGCCTATGAATTCCCTTCTCTTGTCCTGATCTAGTATATCTAGGCCTCCCTTTACTATGGCGTAGTTTTGTAGTATCTCGTCCTTGGATTGGGAGAATACTATTTTCCCTTTGTTTATGAAGGTTATATAATCTGCTATCTTTTCTAAATCTGTAGTTATATGGGTAGAGAATAGGATGCTCCTCCTTTCATCCTGGATGACGCTGTAGAGGATATCTAATATTTCCCTCCTAAATACTGGATCCAACCCTGATGTAGGCTCATCCATGATTATAAAGTCTGCATTGTGTGATAGGGCTACAGCCAATGAAAACTTCATCTTCATTCCCTTTGACAAGGTTTTGATCTTTGCCTTTGGGTTGAGATCAAATTCCTTCATATACTTATTGAACTGGTTGTCATCCCAGTTAGAATAAAAGGAAGCTACTATGCTTTTCATGCTGTTAATTGTCAAGTCTTCGTAGTAGTAGTTTTCATCGTATACAAATCCAATCCTATTCTTAATCTCCTTTTCGTACTTTACATGATCCTTTCCAAATATCTTAATGCTTCCTCCGTCCTTCTTCAAAAGGTTCATTATAAGCTTAATGGTAGTACTTTTCCCTGCTCCATTTGGTCCAATAAAGCCCATAATATAACCTGGCTCCAATTTAAAGCTTATGTTATCTAGGGTGAAATTTTTAAATTCCTTTCTCAATTTCTCAACTTCAAGAATATAGTCCATATTATACCTCCTCAAATAAAATCTTTAACATCTCTTCTATTTCCCTGTAGCTTATTCCTAAGGCCCTGCTTTCCTCAACTATTTGAGCAAGCTTTTCTTCTATTATGTTTAGCTTCTTCTCCTTCATAAGTTCCTTGTTTTGTCTTGCCACATAGGAACCCTTCCCCTGTACTGTTTCAATATAACCTTCTCTTTCCAATTCCTCATAGGCCCTTTTAGTAGTTATGACAGATATCTGAAGATCCCTTGCCAACCCTCTAATGGAAGGAAGTAAATCCCCTTCCTTTAATTCTCCCCTTAAAATTGCTCCTTTTATCTGTTTGGATATCTGTTCATATATAGGCTCATCTGAGGAATTCGATATGATTATCCTCATATAAATCCTCCTATTTACCACTTATTTATACTGGATGCTATAGTGTGTACTATGTATATCATGTTTATACTGTATATATGTCTTATTAACAGTTTATACCCATATCATATTTATGTCAATACCATTTTTGACCTTATTGACAAAAATAATTTGTATTAATATAATTCCAATTATATTAAGGGGGTTATGAAGGTGAAGACCAAGGAAATGATACTGGTATCCTTATTTACATCATTAACTGCAATTGGTGCATTTTTGAGCATTCCCCTTGGGGAAGTTCCCATTACCCTACAAAGCATGTTTAGCTTGTTATCAGGAATGCTTTTAGGTCCTAAACTGGGAAGCCTATCCCAAGGCCTGTATATATTGTTAGGCCTTTTAGGGGTTAGAATCTTCTCAAATTTTTCAGGAGGTCCTCAGCATATTTTTAAACCAAGCTTTGGATTTCTAATAGGCTTTATCATTGCTTCCTATGTAGTTGGAAAGATGACCTATAAAAGAGCTTCCTTAGGCTTTAAAAGGATATTTATAGCTAGCCTTCTTGGGACCTTTATCATATATCTAATTGGCATTCCCTACATGTACTTTATTTTTAACTATGTAGTAGGAAAAGAGCTTGGACTATTAACAGTACTTAAGATTGGATGTTTAATATTCATTCCTGGAGATATAATAAAGGCTATAGTAGCTTCCTTTGTTGCATCTAAACTTGCCAAAAGGGTATGGTACAATAGCTAAGAGGGGGGGAATTTGATGATTAGTGTAACTGGTAATCAAATGAAGGCAATAGACAACTATTGCATAGAAAAACTAGGAATTCCCGGCATTGTTCTCATGGAAAATGCAGCATTGAAGGTAGTTAAGAATATAGACTTGGATGAGTTTACTTCCTTTACCATAGTATGTGGAGTTGGAAACAATGGTGGGGATGGCTTGGCAGTAGCCAGACATCTGTATGTATTAGGTAAAGAGGTTAAAGTCTTTCTTATAGGAAATATAGGTAAGGGGAGCAGGGATTTTGACATAAACTATAAAATACTAAAAAATATAGGGCTGGACCTGGTCCACATAAATTCTCAAGAGGACTTGAAGACACTTAACCACTCCTTAAAATCTACTGGCATGACCATAGATGCCCTATTTGGAACAGGCCTTTCAAGGAAGGTAGAAGGCTTATACAAGGATGTCATCACATCTATTAACGCCAACAGCAATTACATCCTGTCCATAGATATACCTTCTGGTATGCACTCAGATACGGGAGAAGTTCTTGGAGTCTCTGTAAAGGCCAATAAAACAGTAACCATGCAGCTTATGAAGAAAGGTCTCATTAACAACTCCCAATACACTGGTCAGGTGATTGTGGAAGCAATAGGAATGCCCAAGGTAGCCATTGATAGCATCTTGAACATAAAATAACCCCAGCTCATGCTGGGGTTATATATATCCTTCCCTACCTCTTATGGATACCTCTCCTGACAGGACTTTTTCTATTTTACCATCTGCATATTCCACCACTAGCTGGCCTTGTTCATCTATATCCAAGACCTTGCCAATTTCCTCACTATCTCCTCTTATAAGCCTAACATCCTTTCCTATTAGTATGGACTCCCTTCTGCATATTTGAATGGTTTCCTTTAGGTCACCCCTTTCCTTAAAGGGAGTATAGAGCTTTTCTACTTGGTTTAATATACTGGCTAAAAGCCGATTTCTTTCTATTTCCTTGCCTGTAACTATCTTTAAAGAAGTTGCCTTTTCCCTTATTTCATCATCAAAATCCTCTGCTTCCAGATTCACATTTATCCCAATACCCATTACCACGTAGTTTACCCTATCCCTTCCCCAACTCATCTCCGTAAGGATTCCACATACCTTCTTGCCTTCTACTATGATGTCATTGGGCCATTTTATATAAGACTTAATTCCCATATCCTTTAAGGCCTCATTAACTGCTGCTGCACCAATCAGGGTGGTCTTATACACCTTATCAGCTTCCAGATCTGGTTTCAATAAAATGCTAAACCACAGCCCCTTTCCCTTTGGAGATAGCCACTTCCTGCTCAACCTGCCCTTCCCCTGGGTCTGCTCCTCAGCTATTATGACTGTGCCTTCTTGCTTTTGATGGGCCAAGTCCTTTGCTCTGCTGTTTGTAGAGGCTATGCTTTCATGATACTCCATATATCTACCAATAAAGCTTGTATTTAAATGCCTTTCAATACTATTCATATCCAGCATTAAATCACATCCTAAATTTAATTTATGTTTATTATACCATTGCCATAGATAATAACTTATAATAATATTAGATGTTCTCATAAAAATATTTCTTGATAGTCCTTTTTTACAATAGAATGGAGGTGGACCTTATAAAAAGATCATTTAAGCTTGTTATCAGTTTCCTACTAGCATTTTCAATAATAATTGCTTTTCCCAGGAATACTAAGGCAGAAGAGAGTCTAACCATTCCCCGTTGGCTAATAGAAGCTGAACTTTTAAAAAATGGAGATTTAAAAATAGTTGAAGATATTACATTTAGGTTCAACGATGAGTACAATGGTGTATTTAGAGAGCTTGTACTGGATAAAACTGATGGTTTGGATAATATCAAGGTTTCAGAATTGGACCAAGGAAGGGAAGTGGCTTATCTTCAAGTTGATGAGGCAGAAAAGGGAGATAAGCAAGTATTTATGGTAAAGGATGAAGGGGATAGGCTGGTATTACAGATCTTCTCTCCTTCTGAAGATGAAGAGAAAACCTTCCGGATTGGATATACTGTTAAGAACGTAGCTGTAAAATATATGGATACAGGTGAGCTATATTATAAATTCCTAGGTGATGAAAATGAAACTCCTATAGGTTTTCTAGGAATAAATATTAAGCTGCCACAAAATATTAACGATCAAGTTAAGATTTTTGCCCATGGCCCAACCAATGGAACCATAAACTTTAGCGGAAATAATATGGTTAGGGCTGAAGTAGAAGGAGTGCCTACAGACACCTTTGTTGAAGTAAGAGTTCTTTTCCCAGCAGACTTCATCCCCATGTCATCTAAGCTGGTAGATAAAAATGCCTATGATGAAATAATTGAAGAAGAATTGTCCTATATACAGGAAATCAAGGACAGGGAAATAAGAAGGGAGAAGAGAAAAGTCCTCTTCAACAACATATCCAAAACCCTATCTGGAGTACTTATAGTATCCTTAGTTATGGTAATCAGGAAGTTGAGAAGAAATTTAGATTTCTATGAAGGCTCCATGGACAGTCCATATCCTGACGATACATCCCCGGCTGAAGTAAGCTACCTCTTAAATTCCACAGTATCTACTCCAGCACTAATGGCTACTATATTCGATCTTGCAAGAAAAGGATATATATCCATAGAGGCTGAAGATACGAAAAGGATAAACAACTTTAAGTTAGTTAGACTAAAAAAGGATGAATCTGAACTATTAGAACATGAAAGATTTCTCATAAATTGGCTTTTTGACAAGATGGGAGACGGAAAGGCAGTAGAGTCAAGGGATATCAAGCGCTATAGCAAGGATCAAGTAATGGACTTTTATAAAGACCATACTAATTGGGTTAAGGCCATTAAGGAAGAGGCAAGGAAAAGAGGCTACTATGATGAGGCTTCAAGACCCTTTGGCATTCTCCTCCTTATACTATCCATAATAGGCTTTGTTATAGCAATAACCTCCTTAGCTCATGAAAGCATGTTTGGTCTTCTACTGCTATTAACAGCCCTTCCATCATTTATATACAGCATCACAATATTTGGAAGAAAATCCGACTATGGGTATGTTCAGATTAAAAGGTGGAGAATTTTCATGAGGGACCTGAGAAAGATGAGCAGCTCCCTGAATATAGGAGACCTATTCCTATCCCTAGACAAAGCCTTAATATATGGGCTGGCCTTGGGTATAGGTTTTGATAAACTTAAGAGATTTAAGCCCTTAGTCAAGGATAGCTATATGCCAAATTATTGGATGTACTGGATGTTCCTCAGCAATTCTAATGGAGAAAATGTATTTGAAAAGAATTTTAATCAATCCTTTACTAGCACAGGCTCATCTATTGGTTCAGGAGGAGGCTTCTCTGCAGGTGGCGGCGGTGGAGCCGGCGGTGGCGGAGCTGGAGGCTTCTAAATAAAAACAAGAATTGGGTTCTTTAACCCAATTCTTGTAATAAATCCCTTAGTTGTCCTTGTACCCTATAGGGTACCTTTTTTAACTCCTCAACATTTTTGCTGCCTGTAAGGAGCATGATCATCTTCAACTTATATGTTAAATCATCCATGTACTTATAAGCCTTATCATAGCCATCCTCTAAAAGAACCCTCAGTAGAGTTCCACTAATGGCTACCATATCAGCTCCTAAGCACAAGGCCTTAGCTATGTCTGTGCTTTTTTCTATGCCACCGCTTGCAATTAAATTGAGCTTGTCCCCTACTTGTCTACACTGAATTAGGCTTAAAGCGGTAGGTATGCCCCAGGCATACATATCTGTAAAATCCACATCATCATTTCTTCTATCTTCTATTTCAATGAAGTTTGTGCCACCTTTACCAGAAATGTCTATATAGCTTACACCTATATCATATAGCCTTTTTGCCACATCCTTGGATATGCCAAAGCCTACTTCCTTTACAATAACTGGCTTAGGACTGACCTTAACTATGTTTTCTATGTTTTTTAGTATACCTTTAAAGTGCCTGTCCCCTTCTTGCATGGCCAGCTCCTGGGCAGGGTTTAAGTGGAGTTGGATGCCATCTGCATCTATTATTTCCATTGCCAGTTTTACATCCTCTATAGTAGCATGGGCATTCAGATTTGACAGTACTACTCCATCCTTCCCCATTATTTCCCTTACAATGCTAAAGGAGCTATGGCTTTCCTCATCCCTTAGGGCTATGGTTTGAGATCCTACAGCCATGGGAATATTAAAGGATTTAGCTATTTTTGACAAGTTTCTATTTATTTCCCGGGAAAATTCCGTTCCTCCCGTTATAGCATTTATCATTAGTGGATAGTCAATCCCCTTGCCTAAAAAGTTGATTCTTGTATCTATTTCATCAAAATCGAGCTCAGGCAGGGCATTGTGTTCTATAAAAACATCCTCCAACAAGGTCGAATTCTTATGGGTGGATTTCATATACTCATCAATATGCTGCTGTTTTCTGTCCTTCCTCATATTCTCAATCATATAATCACTCTCTATCTGTACCTAATACAAAGTTTCCAAAGACCTCCATTACCAACTGTTCTTTTTGATCTTCATAGGGTATGAAATAGGATTGTCCATTGATAATTGGAGTTTCCCCTTCCAACCTAACAACATTTAAGTTGTCCATACTAATATTATCAAGGCTAGGTACCACCTTTAAAGCTGCAGATAATGGAATATTTGTATCCACATAGTCGAAATATGTCTTTATCATCTTAGGAATCTTGATTATATTTTTAGGGGTTAGGGCTTGCTTTATAAATTCCTTTAGGAAATATTGTTGGGCCGCTATTCTTCCTAAGTCCCCATCGGGATAAGATCTAAATCTCAAAAATTCCAAGGATTTAGCCCCAGTAAGGGTTTGTAATCCAGGCTGTAAATCAATTATCAATGGTGGCTTGGCTGCCAGGTCCTTATATCTCATTCTTTGAGGTACCTCTATCTCAACACCACCAATAGCATCAACTATTTCACTTACAGCTTGATAGTCTACAGTTACATAGTATTCAAGATCCACCTTTAGCAAGTCCTTTACAGTTTGAACTAAGAGCTGTGGTCCCCCATAGGAATAGGCATGGTTGATCTTTTCTTGATACCTTCTGCCCCTTATGTTGGTCCTAGTATCTCTAGGTATGGAAAGCATTGATATCTCACCAGTTTCATAGTTAAACTTGCATAGAATAATGGTGTCAGATCTCATGCCTGTACTCTTGTAGCCATTTTCATCCTCTTCTAGTTCCTTGACTCTCTTTACCCCACCGACACCTTCCATGTCATCTATACCTATCAACAGAAACAATATCTCTCCTTTTGCTTCTTCCTCTTCAACCTGCTCTTGGTCTTCTTGGCTATTATCTGCTGAATAGCTTAGATCCTTTTTCAATATATAATTACCTATAAAACCATAAATAGTTGAAAAAACTATTAAAGATATAAGAAATGTAGTCCAAAATTTCTTTTTCATTTTTACCTCCCAAATATGCATCCAAAAGTGCAAGTCTTTAAGTTAAATAATACTAAATTTATATGCAGATTTCAATTAAAATACGGTTACAATTTTGGAAATATAATCTAATACTAATAGGCCAACAGCTTGCCAGACTACTTTGCAGAAACATAAGGATTGCCCTCTATATAGAACCTGTAGGGAAAGTCTTTAGCCTCCTCTGCATAGTCTATGCCTATTCTCTTGCTAGTAATAATATTAAAATCTTCCTCTTCCCCTTCCTCTACATATAGGGTATCTTCACATAGGTCTAAACCATTATGTTCCTTGGTAATATTTAGGGCCATACATAGCTTCCCAGGTCCATTGGTTAAATTCCTCTTTTGATATCTGGTAAGCTCCTCATAGGGTTTTTTAAATCTATTGATAGCCATTTGGTCAATACTCTCTATAGGTTCAATTGCCCTTACCAAGACTGCTTCTGGGACACCTTCTTCCTGGGCTACTATATTGAAGCAATAATACATTCCATATATAAAATATACATAGGCTACTCCTGGCGGGCCGTACATAACCTCAACCCTTTTGGTCCTTCTGCCTCCATAAGCATGAGCCGCCTTATCCCTTAAGCCTAAGTATGCTTCCGTTTCAACAATCTTCCCCTTCATTATGTTGCCCTTGTTATTGTGAACCAGTACCTTTCCTAAAAGATCCTTTGCTACTGTTATAGTATCCCTATTGTAAAATTCTCTGCCAAGCTTCACACTTTATCTCCTTTCATCCTTAGTCATATAACTATTATACGTCTTATCTACATAAATTATATTACAATCATCAACAATAAAAAACATAGCTCCAAATTTATTGGAACTATGTTTTTTAGCCTTATTGAACATTTTCTAGAGCTGCAATAGCGCTGCTGTATATTTCTGGGACATGGGAAAATACGCTTTCATCAATCGTATTTTGGTTGTCCTGTATTATTTCAATATATTTTGAAATCATGTTAGAAGTAGCCAGATCCCTTGTTGAACTTAGTTTGATGTAGCTAGACATTATGTCTTCCTTTATCCTTCCTGTTTCAACATCAAATATTGGAGAATTGACCGTTCCTTCTAAGTATAGTTTCAAACATTCTCCATAACACCTTAAGGCATCCTCTCGCTTTATGCTGTTTGGATATTTAGCTAGGTACTTTTCTATATCTATTAACCTTTGTCCCAATTCCTCATGAGAAACAACCATTTCACCATCGATTACCGTAGGCTTGTTATAGCTGTGTGATTTAATATCCAAGTAATCATTTATTTCCTTTGGCAGATAATCAGCATAAGCCTTCAGTCCTTCATAATCTACAACTGGATAAAATACTCCTCCAATATTTATTAGCTTATATTTACCGTCAACTATCTTAGAAATAAGTTCTTTTAAATCTGCATTCTTTATGTCTTCTATTTTTTCCTCATTAAAGAACAGGTCCTCTGGTGACAGGTTCAATAGTTCCTGCTGGTTGTTGTCCACAAATAGTTCATCAGTATATCTTTGTATATAATCTTTTTGTACTTCTTCTAGTATTAATACCATTGCTACAGCTTCATGTTCAGTGGCATTTTTAATATTATCATCAATGAACTTTACGAGGGTAAAGGGTTCATTGTCACTTTTGGCTATTTCTTTATATTGTTTTATTAGCTTATCTACACTATTATCATCTGGACTATAGGAGTCCTTTTCCAGGCTTTCATATAAGGTTTTTTCGTTTTGCTTCATATCTGCAGTACATCCCACCGTCAATAGGATGAAGGATAATATTATAGTTAATAGTTTTTTATTCATAGGTATACCTCTCTCATAAATTAGTTGTGATCCTTACTCCACTACTATTTTGGTATGCTGTTTTGTATTAAATATATCAGTTATCCTATAAAAAGTCGTTACAAAGAGGTTACAAAACAAAGACTAACAAACTAATTCTATAGCCTGTTAGCCTTATTGATTCATCTTAGTTACTGCAGTGCTTTTAGTGTCATGTCCCTTTCTTTTTCTATATTATCATATGCTGTTGAAAGCATCAACTTAATTCTGTTTAGCTGGTTTACTTCGCTGGCACTTGCATCATAGTCTATGGGCACTATGTTGGCTTTAGGATATCTATCCCTTATTACCTTAATGACACCTTTTCCTGTTATGTGATTGGGCAGACATCCAAAGGGCTGAAGGCAGACTATATTATCTACTCCCCTATGAATCAGTTCTATCATATCAGCTGTCAGCAACCATCCTTCTCCATACTGATGACCTATTGATATTAACTCCTGGGCTTTTTCTGCCAATTGTTCTATAGTTTGTGGTTCTTCAAACCTTCTGCTGTTTCTCAAAGCCTCTCTGCAGTACTTTCTATAATGTTCTATATATTTTATTATTAAATCTCCTCCTAGCTTAGGCAGCAAGCCCTTGGATAGGTATTCATACTTAAAAGTTGCATTGTAGGAAGAGTAAAGTAAAAAGTCTGTCAGATCAGTGACTACCGCCTCTGCCCCTTCCCTTTCCAGCAAGTCTACTACTTGATTGTTTGCCTCAGGATGGTATTTAACCAATATCTCCCCTACTATTCCTACTTTAGGCTTCACCATATTCTCATCAATTTCTATATCATCAAAATCCTTGACCATGTGATTTACATTTTCTATAAATTCCTTGGTACTTCCATTTCTAACAGCCTTTGAACACTTCTTAATCCAATTTTGTGCCAGCATATTGGCAGAGCCTTTGATCTTCTCATAGGGTCTTGTCTTATGAAGCATTGTCATGATCAAGTCCCCATATAGCACTGCCATGATACCCCTTTTTACTAGCTTAGGGGTTATTGTAAAGCCTGGATTAGTTTCTATACCTTGAGCAGATACTGCAATAATTGGTACATGACCAAACCCTGCATCCTTGAAGGCTTTCCTCATAAAAGCCACATAGTTAGAAGCCCTACATACTCCCCCTGTTTGGGATATCATTACAGATACATTATCCAAGTCATATTTTCCTGACTTCAAGGCAGATATGAACTGACCTATAACTACAATAGAAGGATGACAGGCGTCATTGTTTACATACTTAAGGCCTTCATTAACCGCATGGGCATCCACCGAAGGTAGTACTTCTAAATTATAGTTACATGAACTTAAGGCTGACTTAAGGATTTCAAAATGTATAGGTGCCATCTGAGGCATCAATATGGTGTGGGCCTTTCTCATAGCTTTTGTAAATACCTGTCTCTTTGACAATGGATACCTTGCACCTATTCTATAGCCCTGCCTATCCCTTTCATCTAATGCGGCCTTTAGGGATCTTAACCTTATCTTTGCAGCCCCTAAGTTGCTAACTTCATCTATCTTAAGCACAGTATATATCTTCCCGTACCTGTTTAAAATCTCCTCCACCTGATCTGTGGTTATGGCATCTAATCCACAACCAAAGGAGTTGAGCTGTACTAACTCTAGATTCTCATTCTTGGCAACAAAGTTAGCTGCCCTATATAGCCTTGCATGGTATACCCACTGGTCTAAGGCTCTAATAGGTCTTTCTGTCTTACCTAGGTGGGCTATTGAGTCCTCAGTTAAGACAGCCATGCCCAGAGAAGCAATCAGTTGGGGAATGCCGTGGTTTATAGCCTTATCCAGATGATAGGGCCTACCTGCCACCACAATTCCCTTTATTCCCTTTTCCTCAATATATCTTAGGGTTTCTTCTCCCTTTTTCTCTATATCCTCCTTAAACCTCATCCTCTCAGCCCAGGCCTTGTCTACTGCCTCCCTGATTTCTTTCTGAGTAATGCCAAACTCCTTAAACTCATCATACAGCCTCTTTTTCAATCCCTCTTTATCGTCAAAGCTTAAGAAGGGATTCATGTAAGTGATATTATTCTTTTCTATTTCTTCTATATTCAACTTCAGAACATCAGGATAGCCTATTACTACAGGACAGTTTAGATGGTTATCCGCTTCTTGGTCCTCCTTCTTGTCAAAGAATATGGATGGATAGAATATGAATTTAACTCCCCTCTCAATCAGGCTCATTATATGGCCATGGGAAATCTTAGCTGGATAGCATGCTGTTTCACTAGGTATGGAGCTAATTCCCTTTTCATAAGTTTCTCTGGTGGACTCAGAAGACAGCTCTACCCTAAATCCTAATTCAGTAAAGAAGGTATGCCAAAAGGGGTAGTGTTCATACATGTTAAGGACCCTTGGTATCCCTACTGTCCCTCTTTTAGCCTCTTCTGCCCTTAAAGGTTCATAATCAAAAAGCCTTCTATATTTATATTCAAACAGGTTGGGAATCTCTTCCCTATCCTTGTCTATTCCTGCCCCCTTTTCGCATCTGTTTCCAGTAATATATCTTTTATTATCCTCAAATATATTGATGGTCAATAAACAGTTGTTGCCACAGCGGCCACACCTAGCTTTTTTAGTAGTATAGGAGAAGTTATCCAAGTCCCCCTTAGTAAGGATGGTGGATTCTTTCCCTTCTTCATATCTTTCCTTGGCTATTAGTGCCGCTCCTAGGGCTCCCATAAGTCCAGGAATCTCTGGCCTTACCACCTTCCTACCTGAAAGAAGCTCAAAGCTTCTTACTATGGCATCTCCATGGAAGGTACCACCCTGAACTACTATATTTTCACCTAATTCCTTAGGGTCCCTTATCTTTATTACCTTTTGCAGTGCATTCCTTATTACAGAATAGGACAGACCTGCCGCTATATCTCCAACAGTAGCCCCTTCCTTTTGGGCCTGCTTTACCTTTGAATTCATAAATACAGTACAGCGGGAACCTAAATCTACAGGATTATCAGCCAAAAGTCCCTTGTTTTGAAACTCTTCCACTGTCATGTTTACCGAATGGGCAAAGGTCTCTAAAAAGGAGCCACAGCCTGATGAGCAAGCCTCATTTAAGAATATACTGTCAATTACTCCATCCTTTATCTTCATACACTTCATATCCTGCCCGCCAATATCGAGGATGAAGTCCACTTCCGGTTGGAAAAACAGTGCTGCCTTATAGTGGGCAATAGTTTCCACTTCCCCTGTATCAATGCGAAGGGCAGCTTTTATAAATTCCTCTCCATATCCAGTAATTGCAGAATAGGTTATTCTCTGTCCCTCTGGCAGCTTATCATAAATATCCTTTAAAATCTTCACAGTTAAATCTAAGGGTTTCCCCTTGTTGTTCCCATAGTAAGTATATAGTATATTGTTATCCTCATCTATCAAAACTACCTTAGTGGTAGTTGAGCCTGCATCAATTCCAAGAAAGGCCTTACCTTTATGTATAGATATATCCTTGTAGGACATCTTGTTGGTTTCATGTTCTCTCTTAAACTCATCCAATTCTTCTTGGTTGTAAAATAAGGGCCTTATTTTTTCTATTTCTGACTCTATAGGCCTCTTAAAGTCTTCCACCCTATTTTTTAACTCCTCAAACCTTATGGGCTTTTCTTCTTCTGATGCAATTGCTGCACCTATAGCCACATATAGTTGAGAGTTTTCAGGAAATATTATTTCATCCTCCTTCAATCGGAGGGTTTTTATAAATCTGTCCCTTAGGCCTGATAGGAAGTACAAAGGACCACCTAAGAAGGCAATCTTTCCCCTTATTGGCCTTCCACAGGCTAGATTAGATATAGTTTGGTTAACTACAGATTGGAAAACCGAGGCCGCTATATCCTCCTTGGAAACTCCTTGATTTATTAGAGCTTGTACATCTGTTTTTGCAAATACACCACATCTTGAAGCTATTGAATATATGGATTCATGTTTTAGAGCCAGCTTATTTAGCCCCTCAGCATCCGTTTCAAGTAAAGAAGCCATTTGATCAATAAAAGCTCCAGTACCTCCTGCACAGATGCTATTCATCCTCTGCTCCACATTTCCTGCTAGATAGGTTATCTTAGCATCTTCTCCACCTAGCTCAATGGCTACATCTGTTTCAGGTATAAACTTTCTTATGGCAGTGGTGGAAGCTACTACTTCCTGTATAAAGGGTATTCTCAACCATTTATGAACAGCTAGCCCTCCTGAACCAGTAACCATGATGGTTACAACTTCATTTTTGAATCTCTTATAGGCTTCAGCCAGTACTTCCTTAACACAGTTTTTTACATCAGAGTAATGTCTTCTGTAAACACTGTGCACTATTTTATGGTATGAATTTAAAGCTACTAGTTTAACTGTAGTAGAACCTACATCTAATCCTAAACGTATGTTAATCATATCAGTGCAGAAAAACTGCTTTCCCCCTCATCTTTTTATAGACTAACTTTATTCTATACACTAAACTAACTAGATTAAAAGAATTATAGCACAGTTGAATATTAATTACAAATGCTGCAAATACCAACAATAGCCCTATTGTTCTGTAAAATACTCATTAATAGATTTACACCCTTGCTTTATGTATATTATACTACATATTTATTTAATGATAAAAATCTGTCTTAATAGTGGACTTAAATATATTTATTCCACTTGATGAACTTTTATTAATTTCTTAAACTAACTTATAGGTCACAAGAAAAACAAAAGCCCATTTTCATGGGCCTTTTTTCTAATAGCAGTATATTACACACCTCTTTGGTATACAGATTACCTGACCAATCATAAGGTTATTTGGATCCACTCCAGGATTTGCACTCATTAATTCCTGAACACTTATACAGAATCTTTGGGCTATTAGATAGAAGGTATCTCCTGGCTTAATAGTGTAGTAAACTCCATAGGGGCATGGTGGCATTTCTGGTCTTTGATGCACAGGTATGCATATTACCTGACCAATTTGTAGGTTGTTTGGCTCAATGCCCGGATTTGCTCTGATGATTGCATCTACACTTACTCCAAATCTCTGGGAAAGTAAAAATAGGGTATCTCCTGCCCTTATGGTATAGTAGAAGCCATTAGGACATGGTGGCATTGGTGAAACTCCTTTGTCTGGAATACATATTACCTGACCAATTTGTAGGTTGTTTGGATCTATTCCTGGATTTAACTTCATTATTGCCTCAACGGTAGTATTGTATCTAATAGCTAGGAAGTATAGGGTATCTCCTGACTGAATGGTATATGGGAAACTACCAGCAGGGCATCTTTTACTATCTGGATGTTTGTCATGATGTTTGTCTGTCACATCTTTCACCTTCCTTTATACTATATTTTGCAATATATAATATGCAGAAGGTGGTCCTTATGTTAAAAAAAAGAGAGCAAAACAGCTCTCTTATACTAGAAAGTTGGTACACAGATTATCTGACCAATTCTTAAGTTGTTTGGGTCTATTCCTGGGTTTGCATTTATTAGGGCCTGTAAGCTTACATTATATCGTTGTGCTATTAGGAATAGGGTATCCCCTTGCCTTACAGAATAGTAGAATCCATTTGGACAAGGTGGAATTGGAGTAACAGCTCTTGGGATGCAAATTGTTTGACCTATTCTTAAATTGTTTGGATCAATACCTGGATTTGCTCTGATGATTGCATCTACACTTACTCCAAACCTCTGAGCTAGTAAGAAGAGGGTATCTCCTGCCACTATTGTATAGTAAAATCCATTTTCACAGGGTGGCAATGGTGGTGGAATTGCTCCTGGTATACATATTACCTGACCAATTCTTAAGTTGTTTGGGTCTATTCCTGGATTTAGTCTTTGAATTGCTGCCACTGTAGTATTGAATCTTTGGGCAAGCAAAAATAGGGTATCTCCTGGTCTTATAGTATAAGCAAAGCTACCTTGTGGGCAGCGTTGTTCTACTCTATATTCTTCTTGCATAATTAATCTCCTTTCATACATATTTTGTTTGCACTACATAATATGCAGAAAGGAGATCATTTGTTAATAGGATAAGCCCCATTTCTTTCCCTGATATGAATTCCTCATCATAAGTTCCCTATCAATGCCTGATAGTACCCTCAGCTTATCCAAGCTCCATTTTGGTTCATATAGTAACTCCTTCTTTCCATCTCCCGTTACCCTGTGGACCACCATATTAGGAGGAAGATACTCTAATCCATCTACTACCAAAGATATATATTCATCCCTAGACAATAGGGGAAAGGGATTTTTTAAATAGTAATGATACAGGTCCGTTCCCTTTTGTATATATAGAAGATGGAATTTTATACCCCAGGTCTTGGTATTGGCCACATATTTAACTGACTCAAGCATATCCTCTCTAGACTCATTAGGCAGCCCAAAGATCAGATGGGTAACCACCTTTATTTTTCTCTTCTTAAGTTCCTCTACAGCCTTATCATAGGTTTCCAGGGGATAGCCCCTTCTAATGAACTTAGAAGTCCTTTCATGTATGGTTTGAAGGCCTAGCTCTACCCATAGGTAGGTCTTTTGGTTTAGCTCCTCCAACAAATCTAAAATGTCCTCTGGAAGACAATCAGGCCTTGTTGCTATGGCTAAACCCACTATTCCTTCTTGTGATAGGGCTTCATAGTACTTATCCTTCAAATCCGTATAGGAAGAGTAGGTGTTGGTGAAGTTCTGGAAATAGGCTATATGCTTATCTGTATTCCACTTTGGTGACAGGAGACGTTTTTGCTCATCTATCTGTTCCCTTATACTCAAACACCTGGAGGCAGCAAACTCTCCTGAACCTTCTTCTCCGCAAAATATACAGCCCCTACTTCCAACCCTACCATCCCTGTTAGGACATGTAAACCCACCGTCTAAGGACAATTTAATTACCTTTTGTCCAAAGGTCTTTCTCATTTCATAGTTCAAAGTATGATATCTTTTATTTCCCCACATAGATTGGCTCCTTCATAAAAATCTTATATAATATTATACAATATGGTCTAGTAAGTGGGTAATATAATAATAGTATTTACCTAAGAAACGGAGTGGAGATATGTCAGCTAAAACATGCATTCAAATGGTTCCCATATTCAGTACCTTAACCTATGATGAGATGATGGAGGTAGCGAGCATAACCATCAGCAAAACCTACCAAAAAGGAGAAATGGTCTATATAGCTGGAGAAAAGCAAAAGAAGCTCTATGTAATCCATAAGGGCAAGGTTAAAATAACTAGAATATCAGCTTCCGGCAAGGAGCAGGTCATAAGCATAATAGGCCCTGGAGACTTTATGGGAGAGCTATCCCTTTTCAACGACGAACCCATAACCAACAATGCAGAAGCCTTGGAAGATACCACTGTCTGCATTATAGATGGGGATAAGCTTAAGGAAATCATGGGAAAATATCCCACTATAGCCTTTAAGGTATTGGAAGAACTTAGTACCAGGCTGAAAAAGGCTGAAAACCTAATAGAGAAGCTAGGGGCTAGTGATGTGGAAACAAGAATTGTACAAACCCTCTTGGACTTAGCTGATGAAAAGGGGGAAATCAATCTGGATATCAGCAAGAGGGATCTGGCCTCCTATATGGGCATGAGTCAGGAAACCTTAAGCAGAAAGCTATCCTATTTTCAGGATAGAGGCTTAATTAAGCAAATTGGCCATAGAAAGATTGTCATATTGGATAGGGAAAGTTTAGAGAAATATATTTAAGCAACCAATAAGAATCTTCTTACTATGAAAAACTAAAAGTTAGTTGCATTTTTTTGATCTTTATTTACGATTTACTCTAGTTTAGTTATTCATGGTAGTTAAATTATACTAGAAAACAGGTCTTTGAGCTAGCGCTCTATGACCTGTTTTTCTTTATAGGTTTACTATTTTGAAACAGCCCCTTCCATGTTATGGTCAATGGTAGTAAACTGCCATATTAAAGTTCTTCATTAACTAAATCTACAGAAACAATCCTCCATATATAGTTTTTATATAATGTACCAATCCAATATTGATCATCTAATATGTATAGTCTATATCCTGGTGAATCATTAGTAGATGTACATAGATTGTACTGGACAGTATTATCATAAGAGGATATATCAGGGATTTGGTTATTTTTAGTAAATTGCTTTGTAAATTCTTCTATTGTTAAAGGTACCTCATCATAAGATATTTCATAGGTTTTAACTTCTCCATCGTCTTCGACAATAAGGGTGTCCTTAGAAAAAGTAAATTGAGAACCAACTCCCCCGATAGAATATGATGTACTTTCATCATTTTGGTAAATTAAATTTGTAAATTTGAAAGTTAAGGTTTCATCCTCTTCTGGAGGTAATAATACATTTTTGTCCTGTTTACATGCTGTTAGGAAAAAAATGATTCCAATTACTAATATTAATGCTAATATTTTGTTTTTCATTTTTCCCCTCCTTGAAAATAATATTTATTTGTTTCAGATAAATCTACAAGCATGAAACAACTAGTAATTATATTTTATCATTATTTCCAATATTATATGGTTATTATTTATAAGCATAACTAATTTCCAACTGTTTTTTTTAGTCTTTTAATTTCCTGTCAAGACTCCCTGTTTAGGTATTTGTGATTGCTGGGATATTATATTACCATTTAAAAGGGCAAAATTCTTCTTGTTTGACTTATAGAGCCTTTTAAAGACATGGTAGTTTTTATCGTATACAGGCTTATTGTACACATTAGGTTTAAAGGTTTTATTAGGCAATATTAGTTTCTTTGCCACACTAAGGTCATCTATTATTCCAAGGCCTACTGCTACAACTGCACAGGCTCCTACGGCACCAACATTCTGTGGACTGTCTACAGTTTCAATTATTCTACCAGTACAATCAGATAGTATTTGACAGGTAACCTCAGATAAGGCCCCTCCCCCAACCAAGCGGATAACCTTAGAGGTCCTTACTTTCTTTTCTTGGGTTTCCAAAAACCAGCGTATGTGAAAGCATACTCCCTCTACTACTGCTCTTATCAGCTCTGTTTTCCCAGTCTCTAGACTAATATTAAAGAAAATTCCTCTTGCATTGGGATCTTCAAAGGGACATCTATTGCCATGTAGCCAAGGAGTAAATATAACCCCACCCGAACCCGCAGGTATGGAATCGATAACTTCTGACATGTAATCGTATAGGCTAGTATACACGCTTTCCTTGGACTGGACAACATCTATTTTTTCAAGATAAATGTTTATTTCATCTAGGGCAAGATGATCCTTTACCCATTCAAGGCATTTGCCTGCAGTTTCCAGTTCGGTAAAGTAATTGTATTTTCCAGACTGAGCTCCTACAATGGCAGCTATTCTAGCAGAAGTATCTACCATGCTCCTATCAACAACAGTTGATACCCAGCCAGAAGTACCTAGATAAACATGGGTGTCTCCAAGCTCAGTAGCTCCAGCACCCACTCCAATTAGGGAAGCATCCCCTCCTCCCCCAAATACAGGAGTTCCTTCCTTTAATCCTATCTGGGCTGCCGCTTCTTTAGTAATCCCTCCCACTTTATCTGTTGATTTGATAATCCTTGGCAAGTGTTCAATATTTACTCCATACATTTTGCAAATTTCATTACTCCATCCCTCTTTCCCCTTTCTGATATCATAGAGCAAGGTTGCAAAGGCTGAATCCTCAGTCATTACAAACTCTCCCGTCAGCTTACAGATAAGATATTCTTTAACATCAAGCCATTTGTAAACCCTTTTGAAGTTTTCTGGTTCATTCTTTTCCACCCATTTGTATTTCCATACTGGATCTTTAACACTGGCTGCTACAGCACCAGTTATCCTCAAGGCCTTAATCAGCTTAAAAATATTGCTTCCAGCTACCTGTATACCATAGGCTAGCCCTTCTTGTAACTCTTTTCGCGCCCTTTGATCCATATAGCTCATGGCAGGTCTTACAGCTTCTCCCTCCTGATCTACTAAAACCAAGCCCTGCATTTGGGAACAAAAGGAGACCCCTTTTATCTCTGAAGGGTCTAGACCTGTTTCCTTTAGCAGCCTTTGGGTTGTAGAGCACATGGCTTGCCACCATTCCTTAGGGTCCTGCTCTACTCCTTCATTGTCAAGGACCTTTAGGGAATAGCCTTGCATGGTAGATGAAAGCATTTTAATGGTTTTACCAATTTCAAATAGGCAGGTTTTAACTCCCGTAGTACCTACATCATAGGTAATAACAAGCCAATTACCATTCATAATTATCCCCCTTTAAGCCTCTCTGCCCTAGTAAAGATAAGCCTAGCTAGGGCAAAAAGCTGATTTTACCAGTTTGCACATCTCTTCAATTACAAGCTCATCCTTTTCTTCAATATCATCTCCACAATAGGTCCTAAATCTCTCCATATAATAATCACAGGAGTAGGAGAACTGAAGTGACATAAACAAGTTGTCTAGGAAGAAGGCCCCCAACTTTGGATCTATATCCTGTCTAATCACTCCACTTGCCTGCCCCTTGGATATGAGTTCTGCATAGGTTTTTGCTGATATGGATTCAATGTCCCTAGAAACCCTCTCTACTAGATCCTTATTCCCTATGGTAGTCATCTCGTTATAGAGGCAAATCAGGTCCTTGCTTTCCCGGGAAGTCTTTTGAATCTCCCTAAAAATCCTTTCAACCTTCTTCATTATACTGTCATCAGATTCCATTACCCTCCTTAAGGTATCCTCTAGAAACTGCATGCAAATATCTATAATCATCAAAAACAAGTCCTCTTTAGACTCAAAATACTTGTACATGGCCCCAACACTTATGCCAGCCTTTTTAGCCACCACATTAATATTGGTCCCATTGTATCCCTTGTCAGCAAATTCCTTGATAGCTGTCTCCAATATGTGCCTTCTTTTATCTTCTGAAATATTGGCAAAGGTATTCTTATAGAACTTTCTTTCCCTATTTAAATCAATTGGTATCTGGCTCATATTCCCTCCTGTATTTTTATAGATTTAAAGAATAGTGAGTGTTCACTCACATTAATTTTATCATATATTTTGAATCTTTCAACAATTTATCAGGAAAATATTTACAGGAGTTTTTATTTATGGTAAAGTATAAGTGAGTAGCGATTCACCGCCTTTCTTTTTCACATCCAATAAATTCTTTGGGAGGTAAAGTATATGAGCAGCTCCTTTGCAATCACAGAATATCTTGATGCTAAAACCATTAATCAACAGCTGGATGAACTTATAAAAATGCCCATCTATACTATTAAGGCCGAGGCCCTTAAAAGATACGAAACAGAATACTTTGATAAAAAATGTGCTAAATCTAAAGAAATGATAGGCAAGGCTAAAGAGATCATACCTGGTGGAGTACAGCACAATCTTGCCTTTAACCACCCCTTTCCACTAGTATTCACTAAAGCAGAAGGTGCTTATCTATATGATATCGATGGTAACCGGTATTTCGATTTTCTACAAGCAGGAGGCCCTACAGTATTAGGTTCTAATCCCCCTTCAGTTAGAGAAAAAGTAATTAACCTACTCAACAACGGAAGCCCCTCTACAGGACTTTTTCATGAATACGAATACAAGCTTGCCAAAAAAATCTGCGATAGTATGCCCAGTGTAGAGATGTTTAGGATGTTTAATTCAGGTACTGAGGCCTGTATGGCAGCTATTAGGGTAGCCCGGTTGGCTACAGGAAAGAAGAATATTATAAAAATGGGGGGAGCTTATCACGGCTGGAGCGATCAGCTAGCCTACGGCATTAGGATACCCGGCTCCAAGTGGACCCAGGCCCATGGGGTTCCCCGCTTCATATTCAGACATGTCCAGGAGTTTTTCCCCAATGATTTAAATGATTTGGAAAGAAAGCTAAAGATCAATAAGCTTAAGGGAGGAACTGCAGCTGTCCTAATAGAGCCAGTAGGTCCTGAAAGCGGTACCTGGCCCTTAGATTATGACTTCAATAAAAATGTGGAATATCTTTGCCGCAAATACGATGCCCTACTAATATTTGATGAGGTAGTTACTGGTTTCCGTATAGGCATGTCAGGAGCACAGGGCTATTTTGATGTATCCCCTGATTTGACTGTATTTGGAAAAACTATTGCAGGTGGCTATCCAGGAGCTGGAGGGCTGGGAGGCAAAAAAGAGGTCATGAAATATCTTGCTGCAGGAATTCAAACAGGAGATAAGGTCAAGAAGGCCCTTGTGGGAGGAACTATGGCAGCAACTCCCATTAGCTGTGTAGCTGGCTACTACACCTTGGAAGAAATTGAACGAACTAATGCCTGTGAAAGGGCAGGAAGGATGGGGGACTTATTAGTCAAGGGACTTAAGGAGCTTATTAAGAAATATAATCTGCCCTTTGTAGCCTTTAATCAAGGTTCAATTTGCCATCTTGAAACTGTTGGAACAATGCACTTCTCTATCAACTGGAAAAAACCCTGGACAATTCCTAGTGTCATCAAAGAAACATCTATACGCAAGAAGGAAATGGAGCATATGGGGGCAGCCTATATGGCAGAAGGATTGGTTACCTTGGCTGGAAGCAGGCTCTATACAAGTGCTGCCTATGATGAAGATATGATAAATGAGGCTTTAAAATGCTTTGATAGGGTATTTGCCAATGTAGGAATAAAGGAATAATTAAGGAGGCCTTCTCATGGATATAGAAATAGCCAAGGATCAAGTTGTCAAGGCCGGTAAAATGCTCATTGAAAGAGGCTTGATTGCCCGGACTTGGGGAAATATAAGCTGCCGTGTAAGTGATAAGCAATTTGTTATCACCCCTAGTGGCAAGGCCTATGACACATTAAGATTAAATGATATTGTGCTTGTTAATATTGAAGACTTAAGCTACCCTGGGGATGTGAAACCTTCTTCAGAAAAGGGAATCCATGCTGAGGCATACAAGCACCGACCTGATATAAATTTTGTAATCCATACCCATCAGGTTAATGCTTCTATAGTGAGCACCCTAGACCTAGGAGCCCTACCGCTTAATGAAAAGTATTCTATCATTGGATCTGACATCCCCATTGCCAAGTATGCCCTTCCTGGCACAAAGAAGCTTAGAAAAAACATTAGCCATGAGCTAACAAGCACTAATAGCAAGGCCATAATTATGGCTAAACATGGAGCCCTATGCTTGGGAGAGGATCTTAAAGAAGCTTTTATGGTAGCCAGTGAGCTGGAAAAGGCCTGTGAAGATTTTCTCTTGAACTACTGCAATAGGCTTTACAGGAAATCCTACAGGATCTTATCTGAACTTAATGATCTGTATCTGGAAAAAAACAGTAGAAATATGTCTCTCGCTACTGAAGTCAATGCCTATGATAGTGAAAGAATAGGAAATACCATATATCTCTACAGCAAAGGCCAGGTAACCAGCAAAATTGACCTAGTAAGTGGAGAGCTTGTCTCTGGAGAAGGGGTGCCAGAAGGAGAACTCCATAGATTAATATACAATAGCAGGCAGGATATTAGGTCAATTGCTCATACCAAACAAGAGGATATTCTTACTGTATCAAAAGTGGGCAAAACAGTATATCCCCTACTGGATGATTTTGCACAGATTATCGGCCCTTCTATGAGCACAGCTAAAACTGATGGAGATATAGTTAAGGCCTTGAAGAAAAATAACGGAGTCTTCCTGAAGGATAATGGAGCCTTCTGTTGTGGCCCTAGTAGAGAAGATGCCTATGCAGCTGAACTAGTGACTATTAAATGCTGTAAGGCTTGGGTAGCAGCTTCCCTATTTGGCAAGGTTAAACCTATTAACAAACTTGAATCGGTCTTAATGCGCTTTATATATAAAAACAAATACTCAAAGGAAATGGGTAATCATGAAGAAACATAAAAAAGGAAGCTAGAAGTCTTTCTAGCTTCCTTATGATCAGTTTCTATCTTAGTCAGATAATAATCTCTTTTCCCCTTCAAGGGCTTGAATTGGAGCTATGTCCTGTGTAAATTCTAATGTACCAAGATATTGGCCGTCCTTATTCCTTACTGCAAAATACCTAATTAATACGTATTTATCTCCCATTTTAATCCAGAAATCTTCATGGTCCTTCTTGCCCGATTTAAAGTCTTCCACTATCTTTTCAACAACATGAACACTTGCTGGTGGATGGCAATTGTGTACTGTCCTGCCTATTACTGCCCTAGTACGAGCAAATATCCTCTCTTTGCCTTGGGAGAAGTACTTAACATTATCGTTTTTATCTACAAAGGTTATATCTACGGGCATGCTGTTTAACATGCTCTCTAATTCTTCTTTAGTAAAGTACCCAGTTTCAAACTTAATATAGCCTTCAGAGGCCTCTACCTCTTTTTCCTCAACTTCTTCAACAACTTCTTTTTTTGCCTCTGCCCTTTTCTTTCTCCATTCAGATTCAGGTTCTATTAGGCAAAAACCTATTTCATCACTATCATCATATATGCTTATCCATTCATCTTCAGTTAAGGTATCAAGGGCCATTGGGAACAGTATTTTTTCCTCTTTAAATATCATTTCATTTATTTCATTAACAGCCTTATTTACCTTTTCAACTATTTCATCCTTATTGCCCTTATAATTTACTAGGGACAATTTGATATCCTTTAACATGGCTCTTATCTCGTCATCCACTCCCCACATGACTTGAGGAGGAGCAGTTATATTATATTTTTCAAGGTATGGGAATACTAGGTTTTCCTTCCTGCTGTAGTGTTTGTCTAAGTCCCATAATAGGTTAATACTGCTTAATAGATTTTCTATATTCTCCTTGCTGTCATCCTCTTTAAACTTCTCTAAGTAAGGGTTAAGGTCCTCTTCAATATGCCTTTCTATAGCTCTGTTTTCCTGCTTAAAGGTATATACTGGATGGCCAGGAATCTGGTCAGGATGATGGATCTCGTCAAGGGAGCCCTTAAACACTTCTGCGTGAACATTGCATAGACGCTGTATCTCCTCTACTGGCAGACCTTCTTTTACCAATTCCCCTTCTATTACTGTAATTTCTGTTGGAGACACACCTTTTAGAACCTTTGCAAATTTATCTTTTACATCATCTACACTGGCTCCTTCGTGAAGCTGTCTAATTACATCCTTAACTATTTTTTTCCTGTGCTCCCTATTGTTTATTAATTCACTCACCTTTATCACCTCTTTGCCTTTATTATTAATATCATACCCACAAAAAGAAGGGTAAATTAGATTTATTTGTTGATCTTATTTTCTAATTCCTCCAATAAGCTTATATATTTCTCTTGGGTTCCCCTTCCCTCTGCTTTTTCTTCAATCTCCTCAGATTGTCTATCTATCTGCTCTTTTACATCATCAGCCAACATCTTTTCCGCAAACTTATATATAATATTGTTTTCCTTGTCAATATGTCTTGTTAATAGATCACCATAGGAAATGGCATTGGCAATTATATCAAGTCTAGCTTCATCCTTTCCCTTTTCATATTCTTCTAGGGCCTTTTCCAGATTGGAGATATAAAGCCTTGCCATGTCATGTTCAATTAGCATGCCTGTTATGGCTCCATTGTTTGCTAGCTTTGGTATCTCTTCCCCCATTATCTTAAAGAGGATATCTTCTTCCTTAGCATGGTGATGGGCATCTGTATAGTTCCTTATAAAATCAATTATTTTGAAGAAGTCCTTATAATCTATCCTTTCATCCTTTAATACCTTGTAGCAATATTTCCTGATAACCTCCACCATTCTGATTACATTTTCATGTTCCTTTATCATTATTTCTATAGATTTCACTAAATAACCTCCTAATTAGTTGTTTGACTTATTTATTCCCCAATTATTGTTTACTTTAACTATACAAAATATCAACAATTATTGCTTTGACCTAGGTCAAAAAACAAATAAAAAAGCTTCAAAGAAGCTTTTTTATTTCATATTAGCCATTTCAACTATTATTTTTACGCCTTTTACCCTCTTATTGTTTAGATTCTTAACTATTTGACTAGCATATTTCTTATTGACATCTATAAATGTAAACTTGTCATAAACATCAATATCCCCTATATACTTTCTAGGTACCCCTGTTTCTTCAACAATGGCTGCCACTATATGTCTTGGCCTTATGCCCTTTTTCTTACCTGCATTTATATATATCCTGCTATTATTCTTAACTGTTATTTCACCAAAATCAACAGCTTCCAGCTCCTCATGTTCGCTAAGCTTATTGGCCTTCAGATAGAATTTTAATAGGGCTGCGGCTGTGTCATAAATGCTGTATCCTTCCTCCAGCAATATGTTTATCATCTTCTCATATTTATCCAACTTACCCTTTTCCATTTCTTCTTTTAAGTTTAGCAACAGTATATCCCTTTGCTTATCCTCTATGTCCTTCAGGGTAGGGATGGCTATCTTTTCTATTTTTGAATGGGTATACCTTTCTATATCCTTGATTCTATATCTGTCTCTTCCTACCACAAAACTTATAGCTATTCCTTCTCTTCCTGCCCTAGCTGTCCTACCAATTCGGTGAACATAGTACTCTACATCCTGGGGTATGTCATAATTGAACACCATATCCACATTTTCTACATCTATGCCTCTGGCAGCTACATCTGTGGCCACTAGGATATCTATATTTCCATTTCTGAACTTGTTCATCACCTTATCCCTTTGGCTTTGCTTTAAGTCTCCATGAAGTCCATCCACAAAGTATCCCCTTGCCTGCAGCTGGAGAGTAAGCTCATCTACCTTCTTCTTGGTGTTACAGAAGACCAAAGAAAGCTTTGGGTTGTATATGTCTATAAATCTAGACAATATCTCAGTCTTCATGTTTTCTTCTAGCTCTAAATAATACTGTTCTATCTTGGGCACAGTAAGCTCTTTAGGCACTACCTTTATAAACTTAGGGTCTTTTTGATATTTCTTTGCAAAATCCAATATGGCCTTAGGCATCGTAGCAGAGAAGAATATGGTCTGCCTTGACTGAGGCAGTTTTTCTATAATAAATTCTATGTCTTCCCTAAAGCCCATGTCAAACATCTCATCTGCTTCATCTAAGACTAACATCTTAACATGGTCAACCTTAAGGGTCTTTCTATTAATATGGTCAATAACCCTGCCAGGAGTTCCTACAATTATGTGAACCCCTTTCTTTAGGCCCTTTATCTGCCTTTCTATAGGCTGACCTCCGTATATAGGAAGTACCAGTATATCCTTCTTATACTTTGCAATCCTGTTTATTTCTTCAGCTACCTGTATTGATAGCTCCCTGGTTGGACAGAGGATCATGGCCTGAACTTGCCTTTCTCCTACATTTATCATTTCAACAATGGGTATGCCAAAAGAAGCAGTTTTGCCTGTTCCAGTTCGTGCTTGGCCGGTTACATCACTGCCCTCTAGTATTTCTGGTATTGCTTCCGCCTGTATAGGAGTCATCTCCTCAAAGCCCATGTCTTCAACAGCCCTATATATTTCATCTGATAGGCTTATTTCATCAAATCTCATCTTAATCATATGCATCCTTTCTTCTTATAAGTACTTACAAGTATATATGTAATATGTACCATTTACAAGGAAAATATTAAAAAAATTTACTTAATATTTACTGTTTGGAAAAATTAAGTTGAATTGTTATCTTGGTGTAGGTATCATAGTATTAAGAAAATAAAGGGGGGTGTTAGTAGATGAGATGGAGTTTAGATGAGCTGTATTCGTCATTTGAATCAGAAGAGTATATGGAGGATCTAGAAAGAGTTGATAAGTATTTACAGGACTTGATGGACTGGTCAGATAAAAATCTTAAGTCTCCAGAAAACCCAGCAACCAAAATAGAAACATATTTAAATAAGCTAATAGATTTTTCCCTTCCCTTTGTAAAACTGATTACCTTTGCTAGTTTAAGATCATCAGTTAATGCCAAGGATGAACTGGCACATAAATATCTAGACATATTGCATATGAAGTACACAGAAACCACCAAGCCTTTTTATCAGTTCAAAAAATTTATCCATTCTATTGATAACTTAGATGAGATAATTGAGTCTTCAGACTTCTTAAAGGAGCATAGATTTTATCTAAATGAAATCAAATTAAGTACAAATTATCTCCTGAGCCAGGCAGAAGAAATATTGATTTCAAAGATGAAAAATACTGGTTCTAAAGCTTGGACCAAGCTGCAAAACAAGGTTACTTCTACCCTATTAGTAGATCTAGAGATAGATGGCCAGATGAAAAAGGTACCTCTACCAATAGTTAGAAATATGGCTTACAGCCCTGATAAGGCTTTAAGGAAAAAAGCCTATGAGGCAGAGCTTAAGGCCTACAAGAAAATTGAAGAGACTTCTGCTGCCTGTTTAAATGGAATTAAGGGAGAGGTTATAACCATCTGTGATTTAAGGGGATATTCTTCCCCTTTGGAAGAGACTCTGATAAAATCCAAAATGGATGAAGAGATCTTAAAAACCATGTTTACAGCAATCGAGGAATACTTGCCAGTATTTCATAAATATTATAAAAAGAAGGCCCAGCTATTAGGTCATGAAGGCGGCCTTCCCTTCTACGACTTGTTTGCCCCAGTGGGTAAGATGAATAAAAGGTTCACCTATGAAGAAGCAAGGCAATATATTGTAAGCAATTTTAGAAGCTTTAGTAATAGGTTGGCAGATTTCGCTGATAAGGCATTTGAAAACAGGTGGATAGATGCAGAGCCTAGAGAAGGTAAAAGCGGTGGAGCCTTCTGCTCAAATATTCATCCTATTAAGGAAAGCAGGATTATGGCAAACTTTGATGGCAGCTTCAGCAATGTAATCACCCTTGCCCATGAGCTAGGCCATGGTTATCATGGTTCCTGTTTGATAGATGAGTCCATTTTAAATAGTGACTATCCCATGCCTCTAGCAGAAACTGCCTCCATATTCTGTGAGACTATAGTAGTAAACGGGGCCCTAGAGGAGGCTAGTGAAGAGGAGCAGTTGAGCATACTTGAATCTTCCCTTCAAGATGCAGGCCAGGTAATAGTTGATATCTATAGCAGATTCCTCTTTGAAGATGAGCTATTTAGGAGGAGAAGGGACCATTCACTGCCTGTTAAGGAGCTGAAGGAAATGATGATAGATGCTCAAAAGAAAGCCTATGGCAGCGGGCTGGATGAAAGATACCTTCACCCATACATGTGGATCAACAAATCCCATTACTATAGTGCTGGAAGAAACTATTATAACTTCCCTTATGCCTTTGGTCAGCTGTTCTCCAAGGGACTATATGTCAAATACCTGGATAATAGGGAAGCCTTCGTGGAAAGATATGATAAATTCCTAAGAGAAACAGGAAAGAATAATATAGCAGATGTAGCCCATATTATGGATATAGATATTTATTCTGTAGATTTCTATAGAAGCTCACTAAAACTGATTGAAAAGGATATAGAAAAATTTATTGAACTGGCAGATAGGGCAACAGGAAAATAAGAAGGTTTTTTTGATTTCTTGTAGAATATGAAAATATATGGAAACACTTGTATAAGAAAGAGGTAGAAACAGCAATGAGTACTAAGGACAAGAGTAAGGATCACAATATTTGTGTTGTAATAATTCCTCCTACTGATAAGGTAAGAAGGCTTACAGTTCCTGTAAGATTCCTTAAAGCAGCTATTGCTGTAGGATTAGTAGCCATCCTGATTTTCAGCAGCATTTTAATATCCCATGGAAAACTTAAAGCAAAGTACAAGGCCAAAGTTTCGGAGATGGACAGCTTAGTAGAAGAAAACAAAAATCTAGAGGAGCAAATAGCCCTAGTAGATGAAAAATCATCAGAAATCCAAGATAAGATAACAGAGTTGGAAAATCTAAAGAGGCAGCTGGAAAAGATGGCGGGAATAAACAGCTCCTCTAGAGGAACTTCCTTAACCGATAGAAATAGATCTACATCTAAAGAAAGCTTACGTGATGTTGAAGCCTTAGAAAAAAAACTAGAGGCTAAGGAAAAGGAATTTAAGGCCTTTGTTGAGGAAATAGAGGAAAGGTTTGAATACTTGGAAACAGTTCCAGATCAGTGGCCAGCCCAAGGCAGGCTGACTTCTACCTTTGGCAGTAGAAGGCACCCCATAACCAGAAGAACAGACTTTCATTGGGGAATTGATATAGCTAACTCAAGAGGAACAAGTATCTATGCTGCTGGAAAGGGAAAGGTTGTGTTTTCAGGCTACAAAAGCGGATACGGAAGGCTTATAATAATTGATCATCAAAACAGCTATAAAAGCCTATACGCTCACAACAGCAAACTGCTGGTCAATGTAGGAGATCTGGTGGATAAGGGGCAAATTATTGCAAAGATGGGCAGCACTGGACGAAGTACTGGAACACATCTTCATTTTGAAATACACTACAAGGGCGATCCGGTAGATCCTCTGACTATTCTAAAATAGTGAAGAAGGAGGGAAATTATGTTTGGTAAAAAAGAAAGCAAAATGGATACTGCTCCTTCTCAAGAAATAGACTCTCTAATAGGAGAAAAGCTAAGGATTACAGGTAAGGTTCAAGGAGAGGGAAATATAAGGATTGATGGAGAAATAAAAGGAGATGTAGACTGTAAAGGTGATATAACCATAAGTGAAACAGGAGTAGTATATGGCAATCTTAGCGGCGTTAATATTTACATATCTGGAACAGTAAATGGAAATGTTAATGCAAAGGATAAGTTGACCCTATTCCCTAGTGGAATACTGAAAGGGGATATTAAGGTAGCAAACCTTGTTATATACGATAATGGCTTCTTCCAAGGGAAATGTACCATGACCAAGGAAGTTGAAAAAGAAATACAAGAGGAATTGGAAACAGCAGAGTAATAAGAAGACCCTAAGACCTGTATAGGCCTTAGGGTCTCTTTTATTACTCAAATTTCTCCTTCTTCTTGTCATCTCTAATATGAGTTAAAGCCTTTAAGATAATATTTAGTATTAAATATAAAGGAACTCCTATGAAGGCTCCAAATATACCAAACAAATGAACACTTATTAGCACTATGAATATAACAGCCAGTGGATGAATCTTCAGCTTGTTCCCTACTATCCTTGGAGTTATAAGGTCCCCTTCAGCCTGCTGGACAATGACCGCCAGTACCGCCACTTTTAAAATCATCTTCCAGTCTATTGTTAAGGCAATAAGTACAGCTGGTAGTGCTCCTAAAAAGGGTCCAATAAAAGGTATAATATTGGTTATCATTGCAAAGAAGGCCATAATAAGGGCATTAGGCAGTCCTATAATCAAATAACCTATATACATGATGACTCCAAGGATGAAACTCACCAGCAGTTGGCTGGATATATAGGTGGAAAGGACTTCATCAATTTCCCTCATGGCTTTATCTATGTTCTTGTTATATCTCTTTGGCATTAGGGATAAAAATGTCTGATAGAACCTTCTATCATCCTTCAAGAAATAAAACAGTATAAATGGCACCAGGGCTACCTGAGTACCAAAGTTCCCTACTTTAGATATCAGGCCTAATAGGTTTTGGCTAATATCTAACATGAATTGCCTTAATCTGTTTAATACTACATTTGTCATATTCACGTTTTTGGGAATTAAGCCATCAGGTATAAAGTCTAATACCCCATCTACAAAGCCCTTAATATCAATATCCTTGCTTAAGCTTACAAAAGCACTTTCAAATTGACTCTTTAGAACAGTTCCTCCATAGGCTAAGAATATCCCTATCAATAAGATGAGACCAAGTAATACGGATACAATCATCAGTCCCCTATGTATCTTTCCCCTTTCCAGCCTCCTAATAATAGGCCTAATCATATAGTATAGAAATATGGATATTATTATTGGTACTATGATTATGTTAAGTATCTCTATTATAGGAGAAAAGAGGTCTTTTAACTTAGTCATCAATAGCAATATGAGCAGCACTAAGCTGATCATTATCAAATTTCTTAAATGCTTATCCTTTACCATGGAATCATAATTCTCCTTTTTTAGTAATATGAATATTATACCAGATATTTCATAAAATGAATATTTGTAGAATATACTTAAGTAAATTTGTTGAAAAATAGTAATAAGCAGCAAACACTTATTAATAATTAAAACTTTGCATATTGTGATTTTTATTATATTATTATAAGTATATACAAACAACTATAGTTTTTACAACAACAATAAAAATAACCTTATTTTTGGAGGGAATAATATGAAGACAAATGTTTACGTACTTTATGGAGGCAAATCAGCAGAACATGAAGTATCTTTAAAAAGTGCTTCTGCTATACTGAATGCTTTAGATAAGGATAAATATAATGTATACCCAGTATATATAAGCAAAGAAGGGGTTTGGTCCTGTCTAGGTTTATTAAAGGAACAAATTGAAAGTGTGGAGCAGTTACAGGTAGAGACTAAGGATTCCGTATCCAGTTCTGTAGGGAAGTTCTTAACCCAAGTGCTAGATGAAAAACAAAGGAATGTGGTTTTCCCTGCTATCCATGGAACCTTCGGTGAGGATGGTACATTGCAAGGCCTATTGGAGATTCTAAATATTCCCTATGTAGGCAATGAAGTATTATCTTCAGCAGTAGGCATGGACAAGGTGATAATGAAAGATATATGTGCAAAGCACAATCTACCAATAACAAAATACTCTTCAACCAAATTACATCTTTGGAAAGAGGATCAGGAAAAAGTATTAGATGAGATTGAAGAAAAGTTAGCATATGCTTATTTTGTAAAGCCTGCTAACCTAGGCTCTAGTGTAGCAATAAACAGGGTAGAAAATAGGGAAGAACTAAGAAAAGCCATAGATGAAGCCTTTATTTATGATACAAAGGTAATAATAGAAGAAGAAGTTGTTGGTAGGGAAATGCAGGTTTCTGTTATAGGAAATGACAATCCTAAAGCTTCTCTCCCAGGAGAATTCATCATTCATAGGCCCTTCTTCGATTATGAGGCAAAATATAACGATAAGAGCACTACTCCAGTGGTTCCTGCCAGACTAACACCAGAAGTAACTGAAAAGGTTAGAGAATTGGCTGTTGAAGCTTTCAAGGTTCTAAATTGCTATGGCCTTGCTAGGGTGGATATATTCGTTACTGATGACAATGAAGTTATCCTAAATGAAATAAATACAATGCCTGGATTTACAGCCTTAAGTATGACACCTGTATTGTGGAAGGCTACTGATGGAACTACATATCCAGAGCTAGTGGAAAAATTGATCGCATTTGCCTTTGAAAGATATGAACAGAAAAATAGTCTTAGAAGAACGAGGTGAAATAGATGATAAAGCGTACTCTGCAAGAAATACAGCTCATGTCCAAGGGTACAGGGATAAAGAAAGAAGACAAGGATATACTTATAGAAGGTGTTTCAACTGACACACGAACTATAAAAGAGGGACAGCTTTTTGTCCCCTTAGTAGGGGATAAGTTTAATGGCCATAAGTTCATTAACCAAGCCATTGAAGGGGGAGCCAGAGCTTCCCTTTGGAGCAAGAATGAGCCTATTCCAAACTTAGACTTTCCCTTTATACTAGTAGATGATACCTTGCTTGCCCTTCAGCAATTGGCAAAGGAATATAGGCAGCAGCTAAAGGTAAAAGTAATTGGAATAACGGGCAGCAATGGTAAAACCACTACCAAGGACATTACTGCCAGCTTACTTAGCACAAAATATAAAACTAAAAAAACCATGGGCAATTACAACAACTTTATTGGAGTTCCCCTTACACTTCTAAGTCTAGATGAAGACACTGAAATGGCTGTTGTTGAAATGGGCACTGAAATGTTTGGGGAGCTATCTACCCTAACCGCTATTGTAAAGCCAGATGTAGCTATAATAACAAGCATAGGAGAAGCCCATTTAGAACATCTGCTTAACAAAGAGAATGTAGCAAAGGCAAAGCTTGAGATACTAGAAGGGCTAGACCCAGAAGGATTGTTCATATACTTTGGAGATGATCCGACTCTTAAGAAGGTATTAAAAGACTATCCTATAAAACACAAAGCCCTATCCTATGGTACAGAGGAACACAATCACTATCGCTGTAGACTAAATAGCATGGACCAAAGGGGATTATCCTTTACCTTGGAAGCCCCCACCCACAAGGACTTTATCCTTCCTATATTAGGAGAACATAATATGTATAATGCCACTGCTGCTATAGCAGTAGCTAGGTATTTTAATATACCTTTAGATCTAATACAAGAAGGCTTATACCAAGTGGATAAGACAGGTATGAGGGATGAACTAATCTATGCTAAAGGCTTTGCCATCTTAAACGATTCATACAAATCAAACCCAGATAGCCTTCAAGCTGCCTTAAATACCCTCTACAGTATGAAGGGCTTTAATCAAAAAATTGCAGTCATTGGAGATATGCTGGGATTAGGAAAAGATGAGGTCAGAGCCCATGAAAAAATAGGTTTAACTATTGATGAAAAGGAGGTGGATTATCTATTGACCATAGGTCCCCTTGCCAAACATATAGGAGAGGCTGCAAAGGATAGGTTTGGTAAAGACAGAATAATCCATTGTGAAGATAAGAAGGAATTGATTAATAAAGTTAAAGAGGTCATACAAGGAAATTCCTTGATGCTAGTTAAAGCCTCTAGATCCCTAGGCTTAGAAGAAGTAGTAGAGGCTTTAAGTAGAGAAGTATCCTTTTCCCAAGAGGAGATGAAATAATAAAGACCTTTCCCTTATGCAGGGGAAAGGTCTTGTTAGTTTACTTCTTTAACTGGACTAGCTTATTGAATAGATCCTGGTTTTCTCTTAACTTGTTTTCATTTCCTAAGGCACACATATAGTTTTCTTCCATGGACCCTTTTAGAAGATCTGCAGCATTCTTAATGTCCTTTACTCTAGTACCCAATATCTCATCCCTATTCTTCTGAACATCATCCTGGCTTACATTAGATATATATCTGCTTGTAGCAATTTGCCCCTTCATATGAGGTGTTGTAGCTGGATCTATGCGGCTTATGGTACCTATTATAAAGGTAGTTAAGTCATTTTTGGTTAAGTTCAAGTTTTCTATATAATTAGCCATACTATCATAGGCTTCTAGGGTCTCCTTAAGGTTAGGGTCCCTATAGGAATAGGTAATCAAACTTCCTGATCTATCAATGCTTATACCTGCTCCATAAGCCCCTCCTTGGGCCCTGATCTTGTTGTGAAGATATTCCCTACTCAATATGGTGGATAGAACTAGTAGGCTGCCGTGGTAATCATGACCTAATTTTTTATAATTGTAGCCCTTGGATACATATTGAACATTTGCTGATGATAGTATCCCTTCATTTAACTTCTCCTCCTTGAACTGGTATACTTGAGATTCAAATTTATCCTTCCTTATACTATCTATTACTATCTTCATATTGTCTTTAACCACTGCAAAGTCATCCTGATCTCCAGTAAAGCTTATTATTAAGTTGTTTTTATTGAATATGGTATCATATACTTTTTTCAAATTATACAGGATTTTCTGGCTGTTTTCATCAAAGTCCTTCAAGATGTCACTAAGGAACCAGTAGAAGTCCAATCCCTGCAGCCTTTCGGCATATTTGCCTGAGGGTGAAAAGTAGGATGCTACCCTTCTCATAGCTACTGAATGACCGTTATTGAATATAGACATTTCAATTCTAGATTTAATCTGCTGTAACAGCTCCTTAATCCTCTTTGTATCTTCAATCTTTGATTCTGTTATCAGTTCAGAAATAAGCTCCATTAGCTTTGGTATGTTCTTTCCTATAGCCTTACCTTGTACTATAAATTTAGGATAGTATATATTGTCGTCATCCTTTTCAACATATGCATTAGAGCTAAAGTTGATACCTCCTGTATTTACATATATGTCATTGGACAATTCACCATAGGATTTTTTCTTTGTATCTATTTTCCCCAGTATTCCTGCAAGCAAGCTTACATAGGGAATCAGGCTTTCATCCACCATGCTAGTATCAAAGTATAGGTCCACATAGGCAATCTTGCTAGTGAATATATTGTGATTTAGTATTGTATAATCCTCTTCCTTGATTACCTCCTGAGGGATATGTTCTGATTTTGGATTTACGTCGGATATGGATAGCTTGGGTATCGTAGCCTTTGCCTCTGGGGAGTCATCAGTCATCTGCATATCCTTAAGCTTATTGTTCTTCTCAATTAATGCATCAATTTCCTCTTTTGATAAGGATTCCTTATACTTATCCAAGCTTTCCCTTACTAGCTTTTCCTTCTCTTCCCCTAGGCCCTTTTTAGGATTTACTATAACTAAAGAGCTATGAGGATTATTAATTATCCTCTCTTCAATAAAATCTTCAAAGTATCCTGTGTCAATTTGCTCCCTAATTTCCTTTAAAGACTCATCATATTGAATATGGGCTAGAGGATCTCCATCATATAGCCAGCTATCAAGAGAAAGCATATTGTATACTATGCCCTTTGTAGGGAAATTGGAAGCTTCTCTTAAATCGTATTCAATAACGTTTATGGAGGCTTCAATTAGCTCCCTGTCAATGCCTTCCTTTACAATTTTGTTTAAGGTATCAAATACTATTTTTTTGAACTGATCCTTTTTGTCCTGGGAAGTGTTCTTTGCTACTATTCCAAATCCCAACTGCAACCCATCTACCAAGATTTGGAATACATCCTCTCCTATTCCCTCTTCAAGGAGGGCCTTCTTAAGGGGAGCTGCTTCCGATACTATTAAGAGCTGGCTTAATATATTAGACATTAAGTAGGTTTTTGGGTCAGTGCTTTTACCTAGCACAAAGTTTAGACTCAAGTAAGAACGGTCTTCCTCGGGTTCATCCTTAGATATGGGATAATAATCAACCACTTGATTTCTGGATATAAATGGCTTTTGCTCCCTTATAGTTGAATCAACATCCCTTTTATCGAAGTGAGACAGATAGTGTTGATCTATATGTCTCAGCTGTTTTTCTAAATCTCCATTTCCATATAAAAAGATGTAGCTGTTAGAAGGATGATAATACCTTCTATGGAAGTTTAGAAATTCCTCATAGGATAGGTCTGGAATTGCTTCAGGATTTCCCCCAGAGGAATACTTGTAACAAGTATCTGGAAATAGGGATTTGCTAATACTATCACTTAGAATTCTCTCTGGTGAGGAGTAGGCTCCCAGCATTTCATTGTATACTACACCCTTATATATAATGGGCTCATCTTCTCCAAATATTTCATGGTGCCAGCCTTCCTGCATAAATATTTCAGGTATCTCATATATCTTAGGATAGAATACTGCATCTAAGTAAACATCCATTAGATTGAAAAAGTCCTTTTCGTTTCTGCTGGCAATTGGAAATAAGGTCTTGTCGCTGAAGGTTATGGCATTCATGAAGGTCTGCAGTGAGCCCTTGGCCATATCCATGAAAGGCTCTTTGGTTATATACTTTCTTGAGCCCGAAAGAACGCAGTGTTCTATTATATGGGGTACTCCTGTATCATCTGAAGGAGGGGTTCTAAATCCTATAGAAAACACCTTATTATCGTCATCATTTTCCAACTGGAGTAGTTTGGCTCCACTCTTTTCATGGTAAAATATCCTTGCCTTAGATTGTATTTCTGGTACATCTCTTTCTTCTATAAGCTTAAACCCGTGGTAAGTTTTATAGATTTCAAAATTCATATAACAACCTCCTAGTAGCTCATATATAATACTGTAAGCAACTTGTCTATTGAATAATATTACCCATAAGATATTCATATTATGCTAAAAACAGACAGCTTTTTAAGTATAGATTTTTTGCTATATAGAAAATTTATCCATTGGCTTAACTAGATTATAACAATTGTGTAATAATTAATCTATAAGAAAAGTCTACACAAATATCCTTAATCTATTTACAGACTTATCCATAAGATTTTCTAATAGATAAAAGTTGTTCAATAAATATTATCAATTGGATTTGTTTATGTATACATGTTATTTTAAAATGTGTAAAAAAATAGGAGGTGATATTAATGGGTGGAATTATTAAGAAGTTGCCTATACCAATAGTTGGCCTAATGCTAGGTCTAGCAGCTACTGGTAATTTGGTTTTATCCTATGGCGACACCTATAGAAATATTTTTGGCTGCTTATCAGCTATCTTATTGTTATTAGTATTGATTAAAATTGTCATGTATCCAAAGGAGGTTAAAGAGAGCTTAGATAATCCTGTTGTAGCTAGCGTATTCCCCACCTTATCCATGGGAATTATGTTGCTTGCTACCTATTTAAAACCTTATGCTGGCGCCTTGGCCTTTGGCATGTGGATTATTGGACTTATACTCCATATTTTACTTATGATCATCTTTTCAAAAAACTATTTAGTGAACTTTAATATAAAAAAAGTATTTCCAAGCTGGTTTATAGTATATGTGGGAATTGCCGTATCAAGTATTACTTCTCCTGCCTTTAACATGACAGGTGTTGGGCAGATAGCCTTTTGGTTTGGATTTATTTCCTATTTAGTATTATTCCCTATAGTACTTTATAGGGTATTAAAGGTAAAGAATATACCAGAACCAGCACTTCCTACAATAGTTATATTTTCAGCACCTGCAAGCCTTTGTCTTACAGGATATATGAATGCCTTTCAGGAAAAGAATATGGCAATAGTTTACTTACTTCTTGCCCTATCTCAGGCAACCTATATTTATATATTGCTTACATTGCCAAAGCTTTTAAAGTTAAAGTTCTACCCCAGCTATTCTGCCTTTACTTTCCCACTGGTTATTAGTGGAATAGCACTAAAGGTTACTAATGGATTCCTTATAAATGCTGGCCATACTATTGAATTGCTCAAATACTTGGTAAAGCTTGAAGAGGTAGTTGCAGTAGTAATGGTCCTATATGTATTGTTTAGGTATATTGGATTTTTGTTTTCAAAAGAAAAGGTTAAAGGATAGATAAAAGGGGCATCTATATAGAATAGGTGCCCTCTTTTTATACCCCTCTATAAATATTTAAAGGACTGTACTTGTGTATAAAAAAGCTTTAATATAAAATTAAAATATCAAAATTAATAGAAAAGGATGATAGAATGGAAAAGATTGTAGAAAGATTCAAAAAGTACATAGCCATAGACACTAAGGCTGATGAGAATAGCCAAAGCTGCCCTAGTACAAAAGGCCAATTGGAACTAGGGGCTCTATTAGTAGAGGAATTAAAGGAGCTAGGCTTAGAGGATGCAAGACAGGATAAAAACGGCTATGTATATGCCACCCTAAAATCAAACATTGATAAAGAAGTACCAACAATTGGCTTTATTGCCCATTTGGATACTAGCCCTGACATGGACGGAAAATGTACAAATCCACAAATTTTTATCTATCAAGGTGGAGACATTAAACTTAATGATGAATACAGCATGACAGTTGAAGAGTTTCCTTCCCTAAAGGATTTGGTAGGTAAAGAGCTAATTACCACTGATGGAACAACTCTTCTAGGAGCTGACGACAAGGCGGGAATCGCTGCCATCATGGATGCAGTTGAATACCTAGTTTCACATCCAGAAATCAAGCATGGAGATATAAAAATAGCATTTACACCAGATGAGGAAATTGGTAGGGGAGCAGACCTATTTGATGTAGAAGGTTTTGGGGCAGATTTTGCCTACACTATAGATGGTGGTCCTCTAGGAGAACTAGAATATGAAAACTTCAATGCTGCAAGCGCAAAAATAGAAATCCAGGGTAAAAATGTCCATCCAGGTACTGCAAAAAATGTTATGATCAACTCCTTAAGAGTAGCTATGGAAATTGAAAATATGCTGCCCGTAAATGAAAAGCCCGAATATACTGAAGGATATGAAGGATTTTACTTATTAGTAGACCTATCAGGAAGTGTAGACCACACTGTAATGAGATATATCATCAGGGATCACTCTAAGGAAAAATTTGAGTACAAGAAGGAATATATGCAAAAGGTTGTAGACTTCCTGAACAATAAGTATGGAAATATAATAGACCTTGAGATTAAGGATAGCTACTATAACATGAAGGAAAAGATTGAACCCCATATGGAAATAATTGAACTAGCCAAGAAATCCATGGAAGAGCTTAACATCAAACCAATTATCAAGCCAATTAGAGGTGGTACAGATGGAGCAAGGCTTTCCTATATGGGACTTCCCTGTCCAAACCTATTCTCAGGTGGGTACAACTACCATGGAAGATTTGAGCTAATACCAACAGAATCCATGAAACTTGCCTCTCAGTTAATCGTGAAGATTGTTGAAAACAATGCAAAATAGATGATAATAACAAGAGTAAGGCCCCTCATTCACGAGGGGCCTTTTAATAAGTATATACATCTAGTCTACTTTAACAACACCATCTTCTATAAGTTTTTCAGCTACCCAAGCTGCTACTTTTCCAGTTATGGCTATACAGTGTTGCTTTCTTTCTGGACTTTGGAAGTTATCTCCTGCCCATTGTCTAGTTATAACTCTACAGCAAGTGGAACCATATTCTTCTTTAATAAAGTCATGTAGAGCCTTTGATATAGGGAACATCTTCTCATTCATTGGTTCTCCATGAACTCTTCCATAAGCCATACCAAGAGCCATTTGGCCTCCACTTACTGCTCCACATAAGCAGCCGGCTTTGCCCATTCCAATTGGGAATCCAGATGCCATTCGAACTATATTGTCATCATAGGGTTTTCCAAGTAAATGGTTTATAGTTTGAGCAACTGCTTCTGAGCAGAAAAATTCACCTCTTCTAAAATAGCCTTCAGCTTCTTCTCTTACTGATTCTATCAATTGTTCCTTTGTCATGAAAGTAGCCCCCTTTAGATTTTTTCAAAAATAATTTTAATCTAAAGGAGGCTAATTTACCAATTAAATATATCTATAATAAATAAGGGGGGTATTAATAATTTTTATAGATATTATTTAACTTGGGTAAACTCTATTTCTATTGTCCTTTCGCTTCCATTTCTCAGTATGGATAGTTTAGCCTTATCACCCTTTCCATAATTGAAAAGGGATTTTTTCAACTGGCTCATGGTTTGAATCTCCTTATCATCTATCTTGATAATTATATCTCCATTAGTTAAGCCAGCCTTATCTGCTGGTGAATTGCTTTCCACATTGATTATAATTACTCCCTTATCTGCTGGTAGATCTACTCCCAACTGCCTTTCATATAGTTCAACTTCTGTACCTACAATACCAATGTATACTGACCTGAAGTTTCCAGTTTTTATTATCTGTTCTATAACAGGTTTTACTAAATTAATTGGAATAGCAAAACCTAAACCTTCTCCAGAAGTAATCTTAGCAGTGTTTATTCCAATTACCTCTCCCCTTGCATTTAATAAGGGTCCACCGCTGTTCCCAGGATTGATAGAGGCATCAGTTTGTATCAAATCCTCAATTACATTCCCATCAACATTTATGGATCTATGAAGACCGCTTATTATTCCTGATGTTACAGTACTCTGAAATTCTAAACCCAAGGGGTTGCCGATGGCAACTACTGTCTCCCCTATTACTAGGTTATCTGAATCCCCTAGCTTAGCTGCTGGCAGCCCACTAGCTTCAACCTTTATCATGGCTAAGTCCAATAGGGAATCATACCATAACACCTTAGCTTCCTTTTCATCTCCATTATTCAAAAGCACCTTTATGTTGCCTGCTTTACCATTATCAATAACATGGGCATTGGTAAGTATATAACCATTGCTATCTACTATGACACCAGAACCTACCCCATCTACCTCCTGCTGAAAGAATCCATATTGTTGAATCCTTACAGTAGTAATGCCTACAACACTTTCCATTGCACTTTCAGCAACCAAGGCTACATTACTTCCGCCTTCACTTTTTTCTAGTATGCTTTCTATGTTTATAGTCCCATTAGGATTATTAATCTCTACTTCCTCTTGGTTCATATCCATATACTTTAATACTATAAAGGGAGATATTATGCCTCCTATCAGTGAAGAAATTACTGCTATAGCTATATATTTCAATATGCTGTTTTTCCTTGAATTCTTATCCTTGTTATTTGCTAAGTTATCCTTATCTTGTAAACCTGTCTTATCACTTTCTACTATTTCTCTATTTATACCTTCAATTATTTCCAAGGTCCTATCTAAATCCCTTTTGTCATTATCCATACACATGCCTCCTTCCATTTCACATTTATCATATTAAATAAATGTAAAATAAATATAAATAAAATACGGTTTTTTGTAATAAATAGCCTCTTTCCTTTTCACAATTTACCATAATTATTACAAGAAGTTGCCATGAAATATATTACCCATTTTGATATAATATTTTAACAAAAGTATTATTCACAGGTTTAAGGAGTAGATATAAGTGGGCTATAAGATATATTTAGTAGAGGATGATAAAAACTTAAATTTGATTTTATCCACCTACTTGAAAAAGGAAGGTTGGATTGTGACATCCTTCTTCACAGGGGAAGAGGCCTTAAACTCAATAAATAATCCTCCTGATATATGGATATTGGATATAATGCTGCCAGATATAGACGGATATCAGATAATAAAGGAGATAAAATCTGCTACCCCTCATATACCAGTCATATTCATTTCAGCAAGGGATGCAGATATCGATAGAATCCTAGGATTAGAATTGGGCAGTGACGACTACCTATCTAAGCCCTTCCTGCCAAGGGAGCTGGTTATTCGCACAAAAAAATTGTTGGAAAGGGTATATAAGATGCCCTTGGAGATTGTAAACTTTCCTCCTTATAGTATTGATGAAAGAAGCAGGAGGGTAAGAAAAGGTGAAAAGGTAATAAATCTTACTTCCAAGGAATTTGATTTGCTAGAATACCTTATTAAAAATAGGAATCAGGCTTTATCTAGGGAACAGATTCTCAAGGCCTTATGGGGAGAAGATTACTTCGGTACAGATAGGGTAGTAGATGATTTGGTAAGGAGGCTTAGAAAAAAGATGCCTGATTTAAATATTGAAACCATTTACGGCCATGGATATAGGATGATTGTCATATGAGGATAAAAAACAAACCCTTATCAGTTCAAATCTGGATGGTCTTTGCCGCAATTACCCTGTTCATGTCACTAGTTTTGACCATAATCCTACCCCTAACCTTAAGAAGCTTTTTCACTGAGGAAATATACGTTACAATAGAATCTGCACAAAACTTAATGTTCAATCGATATGATCTGCCCTCCCTTAGGGAATTTCTTCAATCCGATGATTTAGGGGATACAAGGCAGGCTCTAGAGAGTATCCGAACGGTAAACCACTTTTTCCTAATGGATGACTATCAGATCTTCTTCACTTCCCCCTTGGAAACAAATTTTGTTGAACAGGTTAAGCTACAAGCTCAGCTTCAACTGGACAACAGCCAGAGATATAGGGGAACAGTCGGAGATGAAAAGATCTTCTATGTGATCACTAAGGGAAAAGCCGCCAATCAAGATGTATATTTGGTATCCTATATGTGGGATTCCTATAGGCAGGATATGGTTCAAAACCTGTTTAAACGGTTAGCACTAGTGACTACAGCAGTTTTTCTATTAGGTTGGATCCCTGCCATCTTGCTTGCCAAATACCTATCTAGGCCACTAGTTAGCTTGGAGAAAAAGGTAAATAAGCTGGCCAATTACGAATGGAATGAACCTATAGATGTGGATAGGGAGGATGAAATAGGAAGGCTGGGCAAATCCATAGAATGGCTGAGAAATCAGCTTATAAATCAAAAAGAAATGCAGCAATCCTTTCTGCAAAACATCTCCCATGAGTTGAAAACCCCAGTAATGGTAATTCGCAGCTATGCCCAGGCAATTAGTGATGGAATTTATCCAAAAGGTGATCTGGACTGTTCGGTAAAGGTCATAGATGAGGAAGCTGAAAGGCTAGAAAAGCGTATTAAAAATATACTCTATATTACCAAACTGGATAATATAGATCTGAAGGGCATAACCATGCAGGACTTTTCCTTGGATGAGCTGATAAAGGATGTGGTGGAAAGATTAGCCTGGAATAGAAAGGATATAGATTGGCAGTTGGAGCTTTCCCCTATGAACATAAAGGGAGATATAGAACAGTGGAGGCTAGTAATAGAGAACCTATTGGATAATCAAATCAGATATGCAAATAACACTGTCCTCATATCTTTAACCCATGAGGAAGATAAGAAAGCATTACTAAAGATTTGGAATGACGGACCCAATATAGAAGCTGAAGTATTGGAGACCCTGTTTACTAGATTCAACAAGGGACAGAAGGGACAATTTGGATTGGGATTGGCAATTGTTCAAAGGATTGTGAACATGTATAATGCAAGAGTATGGGCCCAAAATGAAGAAGAAGGGGTATCCTTCTATGTGGAGATACCTAAAGATAATAATAATCAAGGCTAGTATAAAAGCTAGCCTTTTTTGCTTGTATATTAAAATTTTACAAATTATAATTAGTATATGTCTTTATGAAAGGAGAAGTTTAATTGAGCAGTATAAGTGTTGAGAAGATGATACTTCATGTCTTGGATAATTCAACAGGCCTTCCTTTATTCTCAGAAAAAGAACATCCCTTTAAGGGAGAAATAATGGATTTTATTGCAAATCATATAGAAAAGGCCTTCAATGATATTGACATTAGAAAAGTAGCTTTTGACATAAACAACAACCCAATCGGAGAACTAGCAATAGAAGTTTCAGAAAACAGCCTCACCTTTAGAGAAAAAACTATAGAGTTTGCTCAGATAATGTATGATGTAATGGCTGAAAATACAACAATACCTGCCTGTGATTTGGTTTGCTCACTCTTTTTAAGAGAAGGAATAAGATATTTAGGATTCTTCATATTCAACTATAAATCGTCCTACATGCATTATGTAGATGAATCTTCTGAAGGCAGGCTAAATATCATTACAAAGCAAAAAACAGCCCTGCCCAATGAAAATCAAAAAGTAGATGAATTCATAATTATCAACTTAGAGGATTATTCCCTATTATTAAAAGAGAAAAAATATGAGATCAATGGAGAAAAGGATTACTATATATCAAAACACATATTAAAATTAGAACCTATACTATCGGATAAGGAAAAAATAGATATAGTGAACAAGGTATCTAAGAAGATGATTAAAGAATACTATGAGAACGATATTGAAAAGCTAGCAGAAATGAAAAAGGCTATAGTTGAAAGTATTGAGGACACTAATTCAATAGATATAGACCATATAAAATCTAAAGTATTTAAAAACAATGTAGAACTATATGATAAGTATGATGAGGAAATAGCTAAAAGAGGTTTAACTGAAAGGGTAATACCAGTAAGCGAAAGTCTGGAGAAGAAAGTTCCTAAAACTCAAAAGCTTGTAGCAAACAATGGCATAGAAATAAAGATCCCCGTATCCTACTTAACCGAAAGCAACCATGTGGAGTTCATAAACAATCCTGATGGAACTATTTCTATTATCCTGAAGAATATTAAGGAATTGCAGGGAAAATAAAAACACCAGTATGTACTGGTGTTTTGATTATTAATAATGCTTACCATTTCTAGAAAAGGCTTCATATTTCCAAATACTTGGATTAAATAGTATCATTAGTGTAAATACTTCTAGTCTCCCTAATAACATACAAGCAGACATAACCAATTTTGATAAATTACTGAATCCACTATAGCTTCTGGCTGGACCTGCAAATCCAAAAGCAGGACCAATATTCCCCAAAGTAGCAGCTACAGCACTTGAAGCACTTTCAAAATCAACTCCATCTAGGGAAATTATCATAGTACTTACTATAAATATAAGTATGAATAGAGCAAAAAAACTTGATATGGCAGCAACTGTATTGCTGGATATAACTCTGCCATCTATCTTTATGGGTAATACAGCTCTAGGATGTAATATCCTATAAAACTCCCTTCTAATTGACTTTAACAAGACCACAATTCTGATGTTCTTAATTCCACCTGCCGTAGAACCAGCACACCCACCTATAAACATAAGGGCAAACAATATTACCTTACTAAAGGTTGGCCATTTATCAAAATCCACTGTAGCATAGCCGGTAGTAGTTATAATGGATGATGTCTGAAAAAAGGAATCCCTTAATGCTGTGCCAAAATTGTTGTACTTCATTTGGCTATAAACATTTAATGAAATAAATAATACTGAAAAAAGTATAGTTCCCAAATAAAACCTCAACTCACTATTTCTTAGAACCTCTCTCCATTTTCCTTTAATAAGTAAATAATATAAGGAAAAGTTTACCCCAGATAATGTCATGAATATTGCAATTACCAAGTGTATATAGGTACTTTGGTAATAACCTACGCTATTTGCCTTAATTCCAAAACCTCCTGTACCTACTGTACCAAAGGTATGAAGAACTGAATCATAAAGAGACATTCCTCCTAAAACGAGTAAAACAATCTCTATAAGGGTTATTACAGTGTATATGGTATATAGAATCTTAGCAGTATCTCTAACTCTAGGTACAATCCTATCTGGCGCTGGACCAGGGCTTTCCATTTTATACATTTGAAAACCCCCTATGCCAAACATTGGTAATAGGGCAACTGTAAAAACTAATATACCCATTCCACCAATCCAGTGGGTAAAGGACCTCCAAAACAGTACTCCTTTAGGAAATGCCTCAATATTATCAACTATTGAGGCCCCCGTAGTTGTAAATCCTGACACCGTTTCAAAGAATGCATCAATCCATGAAGGAATAGTATCCGAAAATATGAAAGGTAATGCCCCAAATATGGATACTAGAATCCATCCAAACCCAACTATTGCTAGGCCATCTTTTGACTGAATATCATCTTTATACTTAAAGATCCTACTCATCACAAACCCTACTACACCAGTTACTATAATACTTAAGAGTATTGCCTTCCAGTCATAGCTACCATAATAAAGAGCAACCAATAGGGAGGGAACCATTAGCCCAGCTTCTATTATTAGCAGATATCCCAATACGTTAATGATTACCCCAAAATCCATTAAAAATGCCTCCTTTATTATCAGGGCTTATTAATTTATTCAGCATAGGTATATCGGAGTTAAGTGAAAATACGATTATCCTATCATTAGCTTGTATTACACTATTTCCATTTGGTATTATTACTTCTCCATCATGAATGATTGCTCCTACAATTATGCCTTTTGGAAGTCCTAACTTAGATAAGGGTTTGCCAACCATAGGAGAGTTCTCGCTGACAATCATTTCTGTTACTTCTCCTTCTCCTCCTAGAAGTAAAGAGACTGATAATACCTTGCCACCTTTAATATACTTTAACACATTGCTTACGGTTATATCCACAGGATTTAGAGCTACATCTATATCCAGCTTATCCACTATACGAACATAATTAGGCCTGCTTATCTTAGCAATAGTCTTATTTACTCCAGATTGCTTTGCTACCAGTGCCATCAAGAGATTTTCCTCATCTATTCCTGTAGCACCTACAAAGGCATCGTAGGATGCTAAGTCCTCCTCATTTAATATGTCAACATCGGTGCCATCTCCGCAGATCACTAAGGTATGATCAAGCTTTTCCGCTAGATACTCGCACCTTTCTTTATCAATTTCCATTATAGTCACGTTAATTCCTAGCTTTTCCAATCTCTTTGCTAAATAGTATCCAATTTTCCCTCCGCCTAAGATCATGACCTTTTTAGATTCTTTCTTGTTCATATTTATTCCAAGGCGCTCTCCAAGCTTATTTATAATCTTACTCTTCCCTATTACATATAAAACATCGTCTATCTTTAGTTCAGTAGAGCCATCAGGAATAATAAGTTCTCCATCTCTCAATATAGCAGTAATTAAAAGCCCTTCCAAACCTTCCAATTCCTTTATCTTCTTGCCTATAAATTCATTAACACTGCTTAAATGAAGGTCAACCATGGAGACCTTCCCTTTTGCAAAATCTCCTGAGTAAAAATTATAAGTTTTTGATATATACCTTTCTATTTCAATAGCAATGGCTAAGTCTGGGTTGATTATATGATCAATGCCCAGCTGTTGTTTAATAAAAGCTAATTCTTCAATAAATTCAGGGCTTCTTATTCTTGCAATTGTCCTTTTACAGTTAAGCTTCTTTGCTATAGTACATATAAGTGCATTTGTTTCATCACTATCTGTAGCAGCAACAAGTAAGTCGTAGGATTCTATATCAAGTTCTTTTAAAGCTCCAATCTGTATTCCATTGGCTTCTACAGCTAATACATCAAGATGATCGCTTATTCTCTCTAGTTTACTGCCATCTATGTCAACTATGGTTACATCTATATCTTCATTGTTCATTGCTTCTGCTAATCTATATCCTAACTTGCCTGCTCCTACAATCATCACTTTCATTTAATCATCACCTGCTCTACTAATAATGATACTTAAGTAATTATACCACTATTAATATTATAGTAAAGACTAAAAAGTAGTAAATATTTTATTAATTTATGCTGTGGATAATCTCCCACATTTGTAATTCTGCTCTACTATTTCTGTGGATATACCCTAGCATATGTAGATAAACTTATATATTATGGGTATATTAAATTTCATAGAAAGGAGTTTGAGAATATGGTTAAACTATTTGAAAGCATAAAGATTAAGGATATGGAGTTAAAAAACAGGATAGTAATGCCTCCCATGTGCATGTATAGTACCGACGATAGGGGCTATGCCAATGATTGGCACTATGTACACTATGCAACTAGGGCAGTAGGTGGCACTGGTCTTATAATAGTAGAAGCCACTGCTGTAGAGAAAAGAGGAAGAATAACTGACAGTGATCTAGGAATATGGGATGATTCCCATATAGAGGGCCTCTCTAAAATTGTAAATCTATGCAAAAAATATGGGGCCAAGGTTGCTATACAGCTAGGCCATGCTGGCAGAAAATGTGAAGTAGAAGCTGAAAACATAATCGCTCCTAGTCCTATAGCATACAACAGAAACTATAAAGTTCCAAAGGAAATGTCTTATGAAGATATTAATACCGTTATACAGGCCTTTAAGGAGGGGGCAAGAAGGGCCCATCTAGCTGGCTTTGATGCCATAGAAATACATGCTGCCCATGGATATTTGATAAATCAATTCCTATCTCCTCTTTCCAACAAGAGAACCGATGAGTATGGCGGAAGTGTAGAAAATAGAGCAAGAATCTTAAAGGAAGTAATAAGGGAAGTTAGAAAGGTATGGTCTGAAAACAAGCCTCTTATAGTCAGAGTTTCTGCTGAGGACTATGTAGAAGAAGGAAACCATCCAGAAGTTCTTGCTGAGATACTAAATCTAGTTAAGGATGAAGGGGTAGATATAGTAAATGTAAGTTCAGGGGCTGTTGCACCAGCAAGAATAAAAGTGTATCCTGGATATCAGGTAAAGTTTGCTGAAGTAATCAAAGAAAAAACAAATCTAACCGTAATAGCAGGAGGACTTATATCAGAGCCAGAGATGGCGGAAGAAATCTTAGCCAACAATAGGGCTGATTTAGTATTCTTGGGAAGAGAACTGTTGAGAAATCCATATTGGCCACTACAAGCAGCTAAAAAATTAGGATATGATATAGATTGGCCTGTGCAATATGAGAGAAGTAAAAGGTAGAGTCAAACATAATATCAGCAAAGTTCCAGCCTCAACTACTGTATTATTTAGTTAGCAATAATATATAAAGCGCAGCCCTCCGTTTACGAAATTTGGAAAGCATCACCACTCGGAAAATCGATTTGCAAAACCGCTGCGCTTTTGGTTGCAAATCTTTTTGATTTTCCTTCGTGGGTTGCTTTCACCAAATTTCTCCAAAGTCAGGCTTATCGCTTTATATATTATGCTGTTTGCTTAGTTGCGGTGATGTATATCAGCAAAGGTGAGAGCCAAATTGAAAAAATATGGATGAAGTATCCAAGCAGCTAAACCATAAGATTTACGTCTCAAAGGGTAAGCTGTTACGCAAATCGGTTTTGTAAGCCTTGATACTTCGCAAATCTAGGAGTTCGGGGACTCGATCTTTGCTATATGCATCATATTGGCAAGCAAAAAGTTGGATCTTTTACAGTATCCTATATGCCTAATACCAGTATGAAAAAGCTGACCTATAAGATTAGGTCAGCTTAATCTATTGATTTTAGGGATTCTACCATATCTATTTTCTTTAGCCTATAGTACATAACTATACTAACCAATACAGAAAACATGATGGTTAATGCTGCTGAGTATACAAAGCTTATTGGCCTTATTTCTCTTCCAAACATGATAGACTCTATTTCAGTGGTTACAATTACAAACCTATGGAGGAACAGTCCCAAAACAAGGCCTAAAGCCGTTCCTATAATGGTAAGTATCATGTTCTCCCTGTATATATAACTAGCCACTTCATGATCATAGAAGCCTAAGACCTTTATGGTGGCAATTTCCCTATATCTTTCCCCTATGTTTATATTGGTCAAATTATATAGCACCACAAAAGCTAAAGCACCTGCTGCTATTATGATGACCATGATGACATAGTTAAGGCTTCCAAGGGTATCGTTGTAGCTATCACTTATACCAGTCGTAAAACTTACCGATGATATATTGTCTATCTTCAGCAGTTCTTCTGAAAGCTTATCTTCAAATTCCTTTTCAGTGCTTATTGTCTTACATAGTATCTTTTGATAATTTACTTCTTTACCAAACACCTCTTCATATAGATCCCTTGACATGTACATATAGTGCCATGCATAGTTTTCGGTAATACCTGTAATCCTCACCTTAAGTTCATTATCATCTTCATCCTTAATATAGATCTCATCCCCTACCTTAGCCTCCAGAAGCTTTGCCATCTTTTCAGATAATATTACTCCCTCATCTGTTAGGGATATGGTTTCCTTGCTCTTACGCTCCCTCAGTGTAATAAAGTCCTGTATCCTGCTGGAATCCTCTGGTACAACTAGGCTAACAGTTTTCTCTATATTCCCCTTTCCAATATCCATGCTCTTTTCATTGACCAATATATAATCCCTAATCCTCTTGTCTGTATTCATAAATTCAATAACTTCATCTACTTCTTCCTTTTCCTGATTTTCCTTTAACTCTACAGCAAGTTCATATCTATACAGTTCATCAAACTGCTTGCTGACTATGGAAACTATTGAATCCTTTAAGCCAAAGCCTGTTAACAACAAAGCAGTACATCCACTGATACCTAAAACTGTCATTATAAACCTCTTTTTATATCTGAACAGGTTTCTAGCAGTAACCTTATGGGTAAACTTCATTCTTGACCAAATAATTGTTACCCTCTCTAGAAAGATTCTCTTGCCCGGCTTAGGAGCCTTTGGCCTTAAGAGCAGGGCAGGAGTTTCCTTAAGCTCACTTCTTATAGCCAACCATGCAGCAATGACTGTAGAGAATATAGCCACTGCAGAGGATAGAGTAGCATAGGTTAAGTTAAATTGGGTTATAACTTCCGGCATAATATACATGATCCTGTAGGCATTAAATATGACAGTAGGCAATACCTTAAAACCAACAAGCAAGCCAACTATACTTCCACTGATGCTTGCCAAAGCTGCATAGATTAAATATTTAGAAGCAATGTCCATCTTGTCATAGCCTAAGGCCTTTAGTGTTCCAATATGGCTCCTTTCCTCATCTACCATCCTAGTCATAGTAGTTAGGGAAACTAAAAGGGCAACTGCCAAGAAGAATACAGGAAATACGCTTGCTACAGCATCTATCCTGTCTGCATTCATTTCAAAATCTATATAGTCTCTTGTTTCGCTTCTCTTTAGTACATACCATTTAGGCTTTTCTATTTCCTTTAGCTCTTCCTCTGCCTCAGCTATCTCCTCCTTAGCCTTCCCAATTTCCTCTAATCCTTCCTCCTTGGCCTTTAAGTAGTCCCCATATCCCTTTTGGTATTCTTTTCGTCCTTCTGATAATTCCCTATGGGCACTGGCAAATTCAGCCAAAGCCTTTTCTTTATTTGACTCCAGCTTATTCCATTCTTCCTTAAGTTGAGCCTTTCCCTCCTCTATGGACATTTTTGCAGCCTCTAGTTTTTTCTCCCCTTCTAACAGCTCCTTTTTAGCAGTTTCAAGGGCTAGCTTTCCAGCTTCTATTTCCTCCCTAGCCTTTATAAGTTCTTGTTCCCCATATTCTATAAGCTGTATTGTTTTTATCCTTTCAGCTTCATCCTTAATAAAGTTTAAGCTGGCCTTAAGCTGTTCTATTTGTTCTTCCCTGTTTGCTATTTCCAACTCTCCAGCTTTTATCTCAGCTTCTGATGCTTCTATGGCCTTTAAGGCTTTAGATTTGTTTTCATTAAATAGTTTTAAATTCTCTTCATATTCCGCCTCTGCAGCTTGCAGTTTCTTTTGTTCTTCCTTCAGCCTTTTTTCTGCACTCTCTATCTGGTTTCTAAACTGCCTCTCATTGGCTAATAGTTCCTTTTCTCCTTTATCTAGCTTTCTCTTAGCTTCCTCCAAATCCTTTTCAGCCTTGTTCAACTCATCCTGCAGCTTTTCCTCTGCTTCTCTTAAGTCCTCCTTAGCCTTGTTGAGCTCCTCATTAGCTTCATCCAATATCTCTTGATACCTTTCACTGGCCCGTATTTTGCCTATATCCTCTAGCTTTTCCTTAACAGGATCTAATATAATATCGTAGTCATCACCATAGGTATTTACATTCCTAGCCCCTTTAACTGTTAAATACACATCAGTATATACTGGAAGCTTGAATTCCTCCTCTGGCAGCATCATAAAACAATCAATAGTTCCTGTGCCAATACTAGTAGTGCCCCTTTCAAAGGAAAGATAATAAGGGTTATTCACCAATCCAACAACAGTGTATTCCTCCCTCTTCAGTATGTCAGAAATATCCTCATCTTTTCCTGTAGACAGTTTAATCTTTGCACCTATAGGAAAAGATGGATTTATTCCATTACCGCTTTCTGCCAAGATCTCTCCAGGCTTTTCAGGAAATCTTCCTTCCACCAATATGGCTTGATTTATATAGTCCTTATCCTCTCCTTCTATATCATCCATAGGAATAGAAAGGAGTTTAACCACTGTGAAATTCTCTTCATATTGGGCTAAAAGATCCACTGAGTAGCCGGGAGATACTGCTTCTGGTTCCGAAAGCCTTTCTATAGCTTCTATATCCTTTTCATCAAATCCCATGGTAGATATGAGCCACATGTCCATTAGATTGTAATCATCAAAGTATTTATCTGCAGTTATCTTCATATCTGGAGATGTGGCCTTTATACCAGCAAAGAAACCTACTCCCAAGGCAACTATCAAAAAAATGGATAGAAACCTGCTAAAGCTCTTTTTTATTTGTCTAAAGGTGTCCTTCATCAATGAGCTTTTCATACTACCATTCTATCCTTTCTACAGGTACTGGATTTTCGTTTATCTCTTCAGATTCAACCCTGCCATTTTTAATCCTTATGACCTTATCAGCCATTGGAGTAATAGCTAAATTGTGGGTAACTACTATTACAGTCATCTTGTTTCTATAACAAGTATCCTGCAATAGCTTTAGAACTGATTTGCCAGTGTTATAGTCTAAGGCTCCTGTAGGCTCATCACACAAGAGCAGCTTTGGGTTCTTTGCCAGGGCCCTGGCAATGGAGACCCTTTGCTGTTCGCCTCCAGATAATTGTCCTGGAAAGTTGTTCTTCCTATCCTTAAGACCTACTTGCTCCAATACCTCTTCAGGATTAAGAGGATTTTTGCAGATCTCTGTTGCCAGCTCCACATTTTCTAGGGCAGTTAGGTTCTGTACTAGATTATAGAATTGAAATACAAAGCCTATATCATATCTTCTATAGGTAATAAGCTCTTTCGGAGAATACTTGCCTATATCCTCATTGTGAACAAAGAGACTTCCACTGGTGGGGGAATCCATGCCCCCTAAAATGTTTAATATGGTACTTTTACCTGCACCACTGGGTCCAACTATAACTACAAATTGACCCTTATCTATAGAAAAGGAAATATTATCCAAAGCCTTTATCTCAACTTCTCCCATCTTATATATCTTTGTAACATTTTCCATCTGTATAAACTTTTCCATTGGCTGCACCTACCTCAACTATGATAATGGTAAATATATTGTATATTAAAATTGAACTTTTTTCCATAAATGATTTTTGCCTTCTCATTAATAATATTATTGTAGCCACTCATGAATATTTGGGTAATTGATAAACATTATCAATAAAAAATATGAGGTGATATTCTTGGATAAGATTATAAGTATTGAATACTGTACTTCTTGAGGCTACCTAAGTAGAGCAGTTGCTCTTGCAGAAAACCTGCTAGATGAACACAAGAATGATATAGACAAAGTCATAATCATTCCTTCATCTGGAGGAGTATTTGAGGTAGCAGTTAATGGAGAGTCTATCTTTTCAAAGAAGGAATTAGACAGATTCCCTGAGGAAAATGAAGTAGAGGATAAGATTAGAGAGCTTATAAAGAAGATGTCTTAAAAAAGGAGCCTAGGCTCCTTTTTGTTTGTGCTCCTAACTAATTCAGCTTATCTAAAATTTTGTTTAAGACATGATCTATCTCTTGAATGTATTCATAATAAAAAACTTCAATTATTTCATCTGGATATAGTGAATCATCCTTATTTGATGAATCAAAAAATTTTTTAATAATTAATGGTTAGATTAGAATTAGGTAGTTTTATATTTCCTGCTTCACCATAATTGCTAGGCTTTCCTCCTGTAGGCTCTCCATAAATATCTATACTGGCTTTAAAGGTGTTTTATGGATGATGCTTAACTGATTATCTCTATATTGGGTATATGGTTCATGTTTAACAATCTTAAGCCTAGTAATTCCTTTAATTCTTTTTCCACTGGGCTAATATATAACTTAAAAAGAATATACAAACAGCTATATATAAGGGTGACATTCATACAGTTAATAACATAAAATAAAGCTAAGAGCAATAATTTTGAGGTGTAAATATGTGCATAAGTATTCTTACATGGAACATTAAAGCAGGACAAAATAAAGAGGGCAGTTATCCAATTATAAAAACTAAAAATTTGAATAGAATTGTAGATGTTATTAAAGACAACAAGATTTCAATAGTATGCCTTCAGGAAGTAGATGCATACACTTTGCGATCAGGTATCAGTATTCATCAGGCTGAATACATTGCTAATAGACTTTCATTAGTAACAGGAAGAGCTTGGAATTTTGAATATATTGTTTCGAAAAATATGAAGCCAGGATATTTTGGCAATGCAATTCTAAGTTGCTATCCTATAAAAGCCTGTTTAAAGATCCCTTTGCCAAGGATAAAAGGCAAGGAAGACCGTAGTTTTCTTCTTACAAATATCAATGTGAATAATCTTTCTATATATGTAGGCACATTCCACTTAGGATTACGAGGAGATCAAACTATTCAAGCCCAGCAAATAAAAAATGTACTGAACAATCATAACTATCTTAATAAAAAAATGATACTTGGTGGAGATCTAAATGCAAAAGAAAGCTCAGAGGCCTATTATATGATGATTGATGAAGGATTCCATATGATTGATGCTGGGCCTAAGGGGATATGTACCATAGAATGCTATGATAATTATAACAATCCTAAAATAGATTTTTTCTTTGTAAGAGGATTTTCAACCCATGAATTAAAGTGCAGGGTACTGACCATTGATATATCAGATCATAGACCAATACAATTAATGGTTTAGCAAAATAATTATTAATAATAGCCAAACAAATAAAAAATAGTGGGATTAATCCCACTATTTTTTATGGTTCTATAATAAATGTTGGGGTGGAAAATAATTTACCCTAACATTTATTTTTTCTAAAAATAAAATGCACTCGTGAAATAAACCTGCTAAAATGTTAATTGGCTAAAAAAACATAAAAAGGAGGT
>JAAYHX010000008.1 GCA_012735215.1 Tissierellia bacterium | reverse complement strand
TTAGCGTTCTCGGCAAAGTTGCCGAGAGAAAATGCAATCTCAGGAAACCCTTTATTTAGCAGTGCTTTGAATAGACCCTACATCTCCGCCCGTGACATCAAGGAAACACACTCAACGTGTGCTGTTCTTGGAAACATATCCATTAGCTTAACCTTTTCCACCTTATATCCTCTTTCCTCAAAGACCTTTAAGTCCCTAACTAGGGTTATGGGATTGCAGGATACATATACAAAGGTATCTGGATTAAAATCTATGATTTTGTTTATTGCCTTAGGATGGATCCCATCCCTTGGTGGATCTATTATGACTAAATCGGGCTTTTCTTTTAAATTATCAACTTCTTTTAATACATCTCCTGCTATGAACTCCACATTGTTAAGGCCATTTAGCTTGGCATTTTCTCTGGCCATCTCTACTGCTTCTTCTACTATCTCTATGCCTATTACCTTTTTAGCTACAGGAGCCATAATCTGAGCAATTGTCCCTGTACCGGAATATAGGTCAAATACTATCTGATCATCCACATCTCCAGCAAATTCCCTTGCAATGGAATACAATCTTTCAGCCCCAAAAGTATTGGTCTGGAAGAAGGAAAAGGGAGATATCTTAAATCTAAGGCCTAATATTTCTTCAGTTATATAATCTCTGCCGTATAAAAGATGCAGCTCATCTGCCTTCACAGTATCAGCTAATCCATCGTTTATAGAGTGAAGTATACCTGTAATTTTGCCTTCTAGGCTATCAAGCTCTAACAGTTCTCTTACAAATCCATCAGTGTCAACAGGTCCTTGACTGGTTGTCACCAAGTTGATAAGAATTTCTCCTGTAGATATAGCTTTTCTGATAACCAAATGCCTTAAGATCCCCTCATGCTTCCTCTTGTTATAATGGGGAGTATTTGACTTTCTAAAATATTCCATAGCCCTTCTTCTAATCTTAGTGAAATCCTCATCTGCTATATTGCAGGCATCTGAATCCACTACCTCATAAAATCTTCCCTTCTTATGAAGGCCTAATACTAAGGGGCCATTCTTTTCACTATCACCAAAGGTATACTCCATCTTATTCCTATAGCCTTCTACCCTTGGGCTTGCTTCTATTCCTAGGAAGCTAAAATCCTTTATATTCTCCTTTTCAAACAAGGCTAATACTTGATCAGTTTTTAACTTCAACTCATCCTCATATAAAAGGGTTTGATAGGTGCAGCCTCCACATTCATCGTCATAGGAACAGGATAGGTTTTTCTCTAAAGGAGATCTTTCAAATACCTCTAAAAGCTTACCTTCTATATAATCCTTCTTTTTCTTACCTAATAGCACTCTAACCTTTTGCCCTTTTATTCCCCCCTTGAATATTATAGTTTTGTCTTCATGTTTAGCTACTGATTTATTTGGAAACATGCTATCTATTATGATAGTTTCAATTATCTTCTTCTTTTTTGCCATGTTCTCACTCCTTCTCAGTTATTATATCAGCATATGGACAAAAAAATAAGTGTATTGTAAACAAAAATATGACCACAGGCAATCTACTGTGGTCCATTCCAAAATTGGTCTAAATATTTACCTATAGTTTTAGAACTCCCAACCCTTTTATAATGCAGCCATTCTTCAGGGAATAGCCTCCTATACTTTACAGTAGTAAACCTATCATCAATAAGAAGTATGGCTCCCCTATCTTTCTCGCTCCTTATAACTCTTCCAGCTGCTTGTAATACTTTGTTCATACCAGGATACATATAGGCATACTCATAGCCCAATCCATTTTCAGAATCAAAGTAGTTCCTTATGATATCCCGTTCATGGCAGATCTGAGGAAGCCCCACACTAACAATAACAGTCCCGATCAACTTATCACCAATTAAGTCTATCCCTTCAGAAAACATGCCCCCTAAAACTGCAAAGGCTACCAGGGATTCCTCATAGGAGTCAAACTGGCTGAGAAAATCCTCCCTCTCAGATTCATCCATAAGACTATCCTGTATAATAGTCTTAATATGGGGATTCCTCTGTGCAAATATATTATATACCTGTTCCATATACTTATAAGAGGGGAAGAAAACTAAATAGTTCCCTTCCTTCCCCAAGATAAATTCTTCTATATAATCCACTACTTCCATATAGGTCCTGTCCCTATCCTTGTACCTGGTAGATACCTTGTCCCCAATTAACAGGCACAGGTTGTCCCTAGGGAAAGGAGATGGAAGCCTGATAATATAATCCTCTTCATTTCCTCCTAAGATATGCCTATAGTATTTTAATGGAGTTAGGGTAGCAGAAAAGAATATGGCTGCCTTGCTCATCTCTAATACTCTGGCTAATTGGTATGAAGCATCTACGCAGAACAGCTTTACAATAATATCCTCATCTGTCCTCTCTATATAGGTGACATATCTGGAATCGTAAAGCTCGGCCATATTGATAAACCTAAACAGATCAAAATATACATCCAAGAGTTCATCATAGTACTGGTCCCTCTTACCCTTCATCAGCCATTCCTCTAACTCCGTAAGAAGCCTCTTTATGGGAGGGTATATGTCTGCTATTTCCTGATTTTGATAATAATAGTCCTCTTTCCCTAGATATTCCCTCTTCAGCTTGTTTATCATGTTGTTGCATCTCATAAAAGCCTTAGAAAGTCTAGGGTAATCTTCCTTTAGCAGCTTCCTATACTTTAGAAATTGGGCCTTATGTATCTGAGCTGAATACATTTCCCTAGACCTGTCCACTAGATTATGGGCCTCATCTATCAAGAATACATAATTGTCTGCCTTCACATCAAAAAATCTCTTCAGATAAACATTGGGATCAAAAACATAATTATAATCACAGATGATCACATCGCTTAGCAGGCTTAAATCCAAGGATAGCTCAAAGGGGCACACCCTATGAATCTTAGAGTATTTCAATATTATGTCCCTAGTAATCACATCTTCATTTTTCAGCACATCCATTATGGCACCATTTACCCTATCATAGTGGCCCTTGGCACAGGAACAGTCTTCAGGATTGCATTTGACCTCTGTATTTGAGCATATCTTTTCCTTAGCTGTAATCACCAGAGTCTTAGCCCTTAAACCCTTAGCAGCCATGATATCAATGGCCTTTAATGCTGCTTCCCTTGTTATGGTCTTGGCTGTCAGGTAAAAGACCTTTGATGTTAGCCCTTCCCCTATGGACTTGACAGCAGGAAATAGGGTGGAAATGGTCTTGCCAATGCCTGTAGGAGACTGGATAAATATACTTTTCCCATCTAAAATAGTCCTATATACAGACACAGCCAACTTCCTCTGGCCCCTCCTATAATCCTTAAAGGGAAAGGATAGTTCTTTTATGGAATCATCCCTTACCTTTACCCAATAAAAAGTCAGATTTGCCCACTCCAGGTATTTTTCAATCAGGGATATGAAAAAGTCCTCCAGCTCCTCAAGGGTGTATTTTCTTACAAACTTCTTTATATCTTCAGATTCTATGTTGAAATAGCTAAGCTGGATGTCCAATTCTTCTAGTTGATTCGCCTTTGCATATATGTAGCCATAACATTGGGCTTGAGCCCAGTGGAGAAGGTTGTAATCCTCTTGGATTTCCTCTAAGGGCTTTAAGGTGCTCTTTATCTCATCAATTATAACCTTTCCATCCCTCTTTATTATCCCATCAGCCCTGCCTTCAATTTCTATGACAAAACCATCATAGTCCAATGTATAGCTTAAAAATACCTCGGGGCTATACTCATCTCCATAGAAGTCCCTTACCTTTTTATGAGCCTTAGTCCCTTCCACAGCCCTTAGGTTGCTCATAAACCGGCTATCTATATCCCCTGATCGCATGGCAAATTCAACTAAATTCCTCACAGACACCTTTATATCTCTAGTCATTTTATCCTAATCACCCTTCATATGTGGTGATTATATTATACATCATAGTCTTAAATATGAAAAACTATGGTTCTGGTTTAGCTTCATCAAATACAATCCGAACTGTCTGAATTCTCCTCTCTTTCACTTCCTCTATATGGAATTTTATATTCTTATGTTCTACTAACACCTTATCTCCATCATTAGGTATATAGCCTAATAAGTAGATTAACATTCCTCCTAGGGTATCGTAGACTTCCAAATCTTCCTCTAGTTCTAAATTAAAGGCCTCATTTAAATCCTCTATGGCTATGGAACCGCAAACATAATAGCTATTATCATCAATCTTCCTGATCTGGGGTTCGTCAATATCGTACTCATCCTCTATATCTCCAACAATCTCCTCAATTAGATCTTCTAGGGTTACAATACCTGAAAAGCCTCCATATTCATCGATCAATATGGCCATATGCTGCCTTTGACTCTGCAGCTCTAAGAAGAGCTCATTTATATTCTTATACTCTGGCACAAAGTAGGCAGGCCGCAATATATCCTTAATATTTACATTCTCAAATCCCACTTTATAGGACTCTAATAGAAAGTCCTTTAAGTAAAGTATCCCTATTATGTTATCCGTATCCTCTTCATATACGGGTATTCTTGAATAGCTTAGGTCCAGGATATCATCCAGCTTCTCTTGGATGGGTTTTTTTGCATCTATCATAAAGACTTCTGTCCTTGCAGTCATTACCTCCTCTGCCGTCTTATCATCAAAGCTTATTACACTATCAATCATCTCTCTTTCCACCGGATCTATGATTCCCTGTTCCTGTCCAACCTTGACCAAGGACCGTATTTCTTCCAGGGTCACCTTTTCCTCCACCGATTCATCCTTAAGCCCAAGAATCCTAAGAACCAAATTGGTGGAAGAGGACAGTAAGCTTATAAAGGGCCTCAATACCTTTGCTATGAATCTAATAGGTTTAATAGCAAACATGGAAAAGGCTTCTGAACTGTGTAGGGCGATCCTCTTGGGCACCAATTCCCCAAAAACTAGTATAAAGTAAGACAGCAGTATGGTAGTGCTAATAAAAGCTATGTTTTGTCCAAAAGGAATACCTAAGCTGCTAAGAGCTCTCCCCAGCCTTTCTGAAATTCCAACTGCTGCGGATGCAGATGAAAACAGGCCAGCTAAGGTTATTCCCACCTGGATTGTTGACAAAAATCTAGAAGGCTCCTTCAGCATTTCCAAAAGCATCTGCGCCTTTCTGTTCCCTTCATTTGCCTTAATTGAAACCTTTTTCTTATCAACAGAAACTATGGATATTTCTGCTGCAGCAAAAAAGGCATTGAGCATGGTCAATATGAATATCAATACTAACTGCCAAAATAAGTTATAATCTGTACCCTCCATATAGTCCTCCCATGTAAGTGACCTTAAATAAGCTTATGTATATTATGATTCTCAAGTTTTTGGAATATACACCTGTGGAATGAAAAAAGACTAAGCCTCAACTTAGTCTTTGTAAAGGTAGCTTAAATCTAGCTTACCAACTACTTTTTAAATTCTATTTATAAAATTCTTCAGCTTATAATTTCCAGCGCTGAACAAGGCCAGTATCATGAGCAGAACTACTATTGCATTGGGAAATAGTTTTAAGTTTTCTATACTATCCATTAACCAATAGAAGGGGGTAAACTTCCCTAGGTTCCTAACTATATATGGTAGTTTAGAAAATGAGTTGGAACTGGAGGCAATTATGCTTAAGAATACATTGGCTACGCTGAATATAACGGAAACAAAGGATACAACCCCTTGGTTTTCAAATATTCTGGTGGTAAACATGGTAAAGGTTATTGAAAACAAGCTGGCTAAGACTATGTTTACCATCATTATAAAGTAACTGGGGATAGTAAAACCTATTATAAACTTGCTGATGATGACAACTGCTATGTTTAGGATAACATGTTGAGCCAGGATAGATAAGCATAAGCTAGCCATTATCTCATAACCCCTATTGGCAGTGGACATGGCCCTTGATAATATATTTTGCTTTTTCATACTGATCATCTTTTCACCAATAACACTAGAAGAAAGTATTATAAAATATATGACCAAGAACATGGCCAGCATAAATTGGCTGTCCAGCTTATTGCTTCCAGAAACTATAACTTCCGTTTTTGCATCATAAGTACCTAAGTCATCTATATTATCAATAATCCCCTCTTTAATTAAGACTTCCCTTTTGATTCTATCGTTTATCTCCTCCTCTAGTTGCAGCTCAAAGGCTAAGGTGGTATTACCTTCTTCCCTTTTAAAGGCTCTAACACTTGGCTTTTCTCCTTTTTTTATCTTATCAGTAAAATCTTCTTCAAGCTCATATACTGCAACTACTTCATTTACATGAAGGAGCTCTAAGGCCTTGTCCTCTTCATCATAAAATATGTTATCTCCTATATTCATAGCCTGTAGGATTTCTTCTCCATAGATCCCTTCATCTTTTATGTTAAAGGCGTAGCTAGTATCAGTGGCATATCCTCCTTTGTTGATTATAAAGTTCAACACCAAGATCATTGCCAAGGGTGCAATTATCATGGAGAGAATATTCCCAAAATCCTTTAAGGATAGTTTGAAGTTTATATAAGTTAGTCTTAGGATTTTCACCATGCCTCACCCCTCTTTCTCTTAACCCCAATAAGGCTTATACCGTATATGACCATGGACAAGACAATCATAGCTAGCAGCCCCATCTTAATGGAATTAAATTCATCGTATATTAGATAATTCCTATAGGTACTAACGATTAAAGCATCTGGCGAATACTTATCCACTATATTAGCTAGGATTCCATTGCCCATTTTGGTTAAGGAGCCGTAGGTAACTCCTGTAAGAATCTGAACTGTTATTAGGATATTCAAAATAACATTTGCCACCCGCTTGTTTAGAAATATGGACAGTATCCCAGACAAAACCGTACCTAAGAGGCTTTGTACAAGTACAATTACTAGAAGCAATGACAAGGAGCCTGTAAAGGATAAACCTATAATCCTGTAAGCTAATACATATAATAGGTTAAACAGGAATACATACATATAGCTGGATACTAAGTTATAATTAAAATACTGGATTTCTGTAAGGGGTGCAGCCATAATCCTTGCGTACAGATCATTTTCCCTTACCACGTATTCTCCATTGGTCAAAGATGCTATAACCATAAGGAGCATGTAGCTTAAAAAGGTTATGGAAAAATGCTCATAGCTGGTCAAGCTCTTTCTTGTGGTTATTATAGTATTTTCAATCAATCCCCTATCATATATACTTGATAATTTGCTGTAAACCCTCTGATAGAGGTCTTCCTTCTCTTTTGCAGTTTCTCCCCTATCCTCTATCCTCTCTTGAACCCTTAGGTTGAAATACATTTCCTCATTGTATTTATCAATTATTTCAGCCAGCATACTTCCTTGCCGTCCAGATCCTTTGTCTGTAACCTCAATTTCTATTGGCAGCTTTTCATCGCTCAAGAAGCTTTTTCCATAGCCCTCTGGAATTGTAATTATATATTCCCCTTCTTCCTTTACTTCTACTAGTTCCTGCATCTCTTCCCTCTCTAATAAACCTATAAGACTCTTGGATGCCTGTGAATCATCCTTATCTATTATACTTATAGCCATGGTTGGCATATCTGCTGCTGGAACAAAGAGATCTTCGTTAAAGTATCCTGTTAACACCCCTAGCACTATGGGAAAGATGGAGAAGGTGAAAAGCAAGGGCAGTAGATTCTTATAAGTAGACTTAAATGCCGATTTAATAAAAGCCAATAGTTTCATCCTATCCCTCCTAGTCTCTTAGTCTCTTTCCTGTTAATGCTAAAAAGACCTCTTCCAGGGAAGGCTCTTCAAAATTAATGCTCTTTATCTGACCACCATGGTTCTCTATAATCTTCAAAAGGGGCTCCAGCTTAAAGTCATTCTTGTCTACTAGGAGCTTTATCAGTCCCTCTTCTTCAATACATTCACTAACCCCTGTTAAAGACTTAATGGCCAATATCATCTCTCCCCTATAATCAAACACCTCTAAGAGGATCCTATCATTATTGCTAATCATGGACTTTATGCTTTTCTTGCTTCCATAGGCCACTTCCTGGCCAAGATCTATGATGAAGATGTTGTTACAGAGCATTTCAACTTCCTCCATATAGTGGGAGGTATATATGACAGTAGTCTTGTTTTCCCTGTTGATTCTCTTTGTAAACTCAAATATATGGTTTCTGGACTGGGGATCTATACCTACTGTAGGCTCATCCATGATTAGGATTCTTGGATGGTGAAGGATGGCACAGGCTATGTTGAGCCTTCTTTTCATTCCCCCTGAAAACTTCTGTACCTTTTCCTTCCTCTTCCCTTCCAATCCGACAAGTTCTAAGGCTTCATCTATCCTTGCCTTTAACTGTTTTCCCTTTAGGCCATATAGATAGCCGAAGAACTCCAGATTGTCATAGGCAGATATGCTTTCGTATAAGGCAATTTCCTGTGGCACCAGCCCAATTTGCTCCTTTACCCTTAATGGCTCTTCTTTTATGTTATATCCATCAATTATCACATCTCCACCGTTGCTATCCCATAGGCCAGTCATGATCTTGATGAGGGTAGACTTTCCTGCACCATTGGGTCCAATTAGGCCAAATATATCCCCTTCATCTATGGACAAGCTTATATTGTCAAGGACTATATTTTCATCAAAGCGCTTGGTAATATTTTTAACCTCAATTAAACTCATATAAAAAACCCCCTTAAACTTTCTACTAATATAATAGAAAATCTAAGGAGGTTTGCCTACTGCCCCCAGTAACAGACTAGGGTGACTTTCGTCACTTTATCTGGCTAGCCCGACCTTAAATGCAAAGATGGCAATTTGAGTCCTATCTCTTAAGTCCAACTTGGATAGTATATTGCTAATGTTGTTTTTAATAGTCCCTTCTGACAGATAGAGCTTTTCAGCTATTTCCCTATTGGAAAGGCCATTAGCTATTTCCTTTATGATGGTTAGCTCCCTGTCTGTAAGGTCGTACTTGTCAATTTCTTTGGAATAGTCTCCTGCCTTTGAAACACTAGATATGATGGTGTCTGCCACCTTGGGATGAACTACCAAACTACCCTTTACTGCCACCTTGATTCCTTCATATATGAGATCGTAAGAGCTGTCCTTTAAAAGATAGCCTGAAGCTCCATATTTTAAGGCTTCATGTATGTATTCCCTATCATCAAAGGTGGTCAGGATCAATATCTTTATGTCTTCAAATTCCTCCTTAATGATCCTGGTACCTAAAACACCATCACATACAGGCATTCTAATATCCATCAAAACCACATCGACCTGATTCTTCCTAATAAACTCCAAGGCTTCCTGACCATTGCTGCCCAGGCCTACAACCTCTATGTCCTCATAGGTGGATAGGATTATCTTTAGCCCTTCCCTTATAAGCTTCTCATCATCTACTATTAAAACCTTAATCTTAGCCATATTGTTCACCTACATATTCTCTTTCTAATGGTAATACCACCCTAAGCAGAAAACCCTTGCCCTTCTCAGTGCTATACTGGGCCTGACCACCTAGCTCCTCTACCCTTTCCCAGATATTGGTTAAGCCCATTCCCTTCTTAAGCTCATCCGTTCCTATGCCATTGTCCCTTAAGGTGATGATCAACTGATCCTCATTAAAGTTCATAAATATATTGACTTTACTAGCCTTACCATGCCGGATTGAATTGGAAAGGAACTCCTGCACAATCCTGTAAACTACAGTAGACTCATGGCTAGTTAGTGCCTGTTTATCCTTTGAAAAACCTAACTTTACATCTACGCCTGTATGCTTGCTGAACTGCTTTGTCAAATTTTCAATGGCTATTATGGGTTCATACTTCTCCATTTCCACAGGCTTTAACTCTCTAATAGCCATTCTTATCTCCTCCAAACCAGCCTTGGCAAATTCCCTTAAATTTTCTGCCATACCAGCTGCAGCATTGCCGTCCTTTTTGGCCATCTTCTCTATGGCTCCCAGCTGGATAATGATAGTGGAAAGGCTGTGGCCTACGCTGTCGTGAATCTCCCTTGAAATCCTGTTCCTTTCCCTCATGGCTGTTAGCTCCTTTATGGACTCTGCATATGTTTCCAAGTCCATGTTTGCCTTCTTCAGCTTGTCCTCTGAGTCCCGCAGCTTATAATACAGCTTTTCTGCTGCTAGCTTCTTATGGTATTCACGCTTAATATAGTAGGATATGAGAAGGAGTATAGTGATTACTCCCAGATTTAAGGTTAGCATTTCCGGACTTGTACCCTTGATCATATAAATTGCCGTTAAGTATATTATTAATCCAACAAGAAAGGATATCCTATCTCCTAAGAACAAAACCCCATCTAGTATGCTTAATATAAAGTAAAACAAGACTATTCCACCATAGTACTCATAGATTATGCTAGATAGAAATATTTCAAGAATTATAGATATAAACACAAAAGCTTTCTTATTTCTAAAGGTAAAGAACCTGAGGTTGTTGTTGATGACAAATAAAAATAGAAGTATTATGGCATATTCATCTATGCTTCCCTTGTTAAAGGCTGCCAAGCCTATTATCAGCAATCCAAATATGATATGTCTAAATACAGACATGAATCTATTATCCATCCAAGTCCACCTATTCCTATATTTTATGTTTATTGTACCCTATGTTCCTTAGAAATTCCACCAGGATTTTATTTCAAATAAATTAATTGGCAAATAAAAAAGAAGCTAATATCTAGCTTCAGTAGTTACTTGTTTCATATTGGATACATTAAAGCAAAATCCTCGTAGGTAGGCTATTAACAAATCAGAATAAACTGCCTTGCAGGTGTTGTACATACCATGTTTCAATTCCTTAGAGGTAGGCTATAGGTTTTTCATTAGTAATTCTTCCTTTTATTCTTAATATAACTATAAAGCTTAACTCCTGCCCAAATGAAGAAGAGGATGAGAAGTTTGGCAGCGGCACCTTCAGTACCCGGAGACATTACTTCACCACCTTGTTTATCCTCACAGGAGGATATAGATCAGAGTTGTCTGGATAAAATTAGCAGAACAGTAGTATCAATAATTTATTCAGCATAGCCATTCAGTAATTCAAATATGTTATCCAAGTCTATATCAGGTGCCCAAACATCCGGCAAGAAGCCTCTGTTTTCTTGAAAATAATCTTTTTGAAAAATCCTCCAGAAGTTGCCAAAATTAAATGGAATATTGGAGTTCTTCATATATAAAGTTACCATGCTTGAGCCATTACAGCAGCCCTTCGTTGGCATGCCTATAAAGACGGTGTTTTCAAGATGGTGTAAAAAATCAACTAATATTTCTCCTGCGGATCCAACGGCTGCATCTATCAGAACTATAAGAATTCCTTCTTTAGGGATGGTTTTTCTACTGTGCTTAGTGATTACATGGTTTTCCCCATATACTTCTGCACCGCTAAATTCCATAAAATCTTCCCAGGTCTGTGCAGAATCCAAATTTTCAAATATGGTTGGATTTATTATACCCATTTCATCATAGGAAGGTGTAGGCTTTTCGCCTGTATAATATTCAAACCATTTATAAGCTAAAATAGCATTTCCCCCTTCATTGCCTCTTAGGTCCAGTAGTCCATAATTTTCTTGAGCCATCTTTTTAGCTCCTTCAATGACTATATTGTACTCATCCTCCTCATGGGAAAAGTAAAATCTGGGAATTCTTAAATAGGCTACATTTCCTTTCCTTTTAAACACAGGACCTTTATTTAAATCCTGAGAAGGATATATGGCTTTAGCTTCTATATCATCACTGGTTCCATCCTCATATACTATCCTTTTTGGTAGTTCATTTATATCCTGAGCAAATAACTGATAGTATAGGTACCTGCCTTTTAATAGGCTTGGTTGAATTAAAGGCTCTATTTCTTCTGAATTTTTTATGTACTTTCCATTTTTAATATTTATGTAGCCATTATCCTTTTTATCTATAATTACATCATTGGCAGTATACCAAGCTTTGTTTTGTAAATAGAATTTGCTTCCCACTGTAAAATGGCTGTCCTCAACAAAAGCCATATTATCCCTTATTAGTACTTCTAAATCCATAGCCTTAACTTGTGAACCAATTTGTTCCTTTATTGCCTCCTTGGCTTGATTAAACCGCAAATCTCCTCCATTAGGCAAATATCCTGCATAGCAATTTTTTAATATATTAAAAAATAAATCCACGTCCTCTTCAGCCGATTTTTTATCTAAAATTTGCGTCCTTTTATATTCCTTTTCAAGAGAGTACTGGTTTATGTATTCTATTTGTTTGGCTACAGTTTGGCTTGGATCTATATAGGAAGAAATGTCTTCATCGCTAATTTGAAAAGGCCTTTTTAAGCTTAGCAAGTCTTCCTCTGATGGAATTCTTTCCCTACTAAATGCTGTTTCTTCTCTAGTACATCCACTTGTAAAACATATTAAGGAAATAAGAGTAATGAGAAATATAATACAAAACCTTTTCTTTCCCATTGTTATCCCCCTTATCCTTTCATTTCAAGTGATTATAAACTCATATATTTTTGTCAGCCCCTTGGTTTGTTTTTATATATAGATACCATACATGTTATATTATACCAGACTTTTGCTTTCATATCACCAAATCTTCAGGGTCTAGTTCTTAGCCAAGATTTTTAGACTACACATCAGAAAGACAAAGATTCCTTAGTGTGAAGATATAAGGTCAAATCAAGTAAAGAAAAAAGAAAAGCAACAATATAATTAACTTAGTTTACACTCTAGTAAGCTTATGGATATATTAAAGGAAAGGAGGTGATATATATGAAAAAACCATTTACAGGACTAACGCCGAAGCAAACATGGGACTATTATGTAGGTACTTCTGTGGAATTGTTTTTATCAAATTTTAGATATGAAGTACCAGAAATGGACATAGCAAAAATGTGTAGAATTTATACTAGAGAAATACCAGCTTTATTTGAAGGGACTTTATTTAGCAGCAAAAAATTAGAAGAAATAGAAAAATTGTTACTAACATATTTAAAAGATTATATTCATAGTAAAGGAGGGATTGAAAAACTACAATTGTATTCAGAAGAAGAATTAGATTTAATATTTGAAGAAACATTTGAAGAAGCTATGGAGGCCTTATGTAAAAAATTAAATATAACAAGAGAGGAATTATTACGTGAATTTAAAAAGAATGACAAAAGAGATTAAAAATATTCCATAAGAAGTTTGCATTTTATAATTCTAATATTATAAAGGAGTGATAATATTAAACAGATAGGTAAAAAACAAGGTTATGTAATACACAAAATAACAGACGATAATTACTGTTTATGTAAAATTCTTAAAGAGTACAATACATTAGAAGATGTAAAACATGACATTATTAAATTATTAAGTAATGATATAACAGAAAAGGACTTATTAAAAAGGTTGTAAAAGGAGGATTGTTTAAAATCCTTATAGGTAGTCTAGAAATTCATTATTTACATTGATACTATTAAATACCTTATTTTTGTCAAGGAGCTTAATTATTAAATTATTTAATATTCCTTTAACTATTTTACCAGCAACTATCCAGATTATAACATCTATTTACACAATTATTATCAACCTTTGGACGGTTTTGCACAATTTAAACCATTGACTGTATATTTATTAAATGACCTGAAAAATCCCAATTTTGTAGTTTCAATTGACATTCAAATATAGTTCAATTAAAGGTATACCATCCAAAGTCTATATTAGTATCATATTGTAAATTTACATTCTACTGTAGTTCTATTAATGGGTTACTTCCTTCTCTGCATCACTATTGCAATCATTGTTTACATTCTACTGTAGTTCTATTAATGGAACGCCATCATTACCATATTTAATTCCAACATATAGGTTTACATTCTACTGTAGTTCTATTAATGGCAATCGAGCCGCAGGACTCTTTTTTTTATTTTTACCATTTACATTCTACTGTAGTTCTATTAATGGGTTACTTCCTTCTCTG
>JAAYHX010000007.1 GCA_012735215.1 Tissierellia bacterium | reverse complement strand
TTTAGTGGTGCGGGAGAGAGGACTTGAACCCCCACGTCAAAGACACTAGATCCTAAGTCTAGCGCGTCTGCCAGTTCCGCCACTCCCGCATGCTTATTGGTGACCCATCGGCGACTCGAACGCCGGACACCCTGATTAAAAGTCAGGTGCTCTACCGCCTGAGCTAATGGGTCAAAAAAATGGGGTGGATAATGGGATTCGAACCCACGATCTCCAGAGCCACAATCTGGCGCCTTAACCAGCTAGGCCATATCCACCACGTCTCCTGGAGCGGATGAAGGGAATCGAACCCTCGTGGCTGGCTTGGGAAGCCAGTGCTTTACCATTAAGCTACACCCGCACCTTTTCAATTATATAATTAATGCCGCTGACAATAAATAATTATAGCAGAGTAAATGCCATATGTCAATAGGAAAATCCTAAATATCCTTTACTCTTTCTATGGACATATTAATTTCCTTACTAATATCTATTATACCAAAAGTTTTTTCTCTTTCAACTCCTCTTGGATAAGAGGGGCTTCCTGGATTCATTATCATCATATTGGCTTCCTCTAATATGATGGGTACGTGGGTGTGACCAAACAAAATTATATCTGCCTTTAACTCTTCTCCCCTGTACATAATAGTATCCAATCTGTTTCTCACTGAATACTTATGACCATGAGTTATGAAGAATCTCTTTCCTTCAATCTCTAGCAGCTTATCTTCTTCATACTTTTGGTTAAAATAATCCCCATTGCCTTTAACTATAACTGTTTCTATATTTGTAATAGATTGGATTTTCTCCCCATCTTCCACATAATCTCCTAGATGAATAATAAACTTTGGTCTTTCTATGGATTTTATGCTTTTTACAAAACTATCTATCCTGCCGTGGGTATCACTGACAACTATTATCCTCATTTCTACCATCCTTTATTATATCAGTTATTACGTTTCTCATTTTTTCTAATGCTTTCGCTCTATGGCTTATATTGTTCTTAATATCATTACCCAATTCAGCAAAGGTCTTACCATATCCATCTACAATAAATATAGGGTCATATCCAAATCCACTATGGCCTTTTTTCTCAAAACCAATGTATCCCTTACATTCTCCAGTAACAGTAATTACATCTCCCTTTTCAGTGATCAAGGCAATTACTGTCCTAAATATGGCAGTCCTCTTTTCAAGTGGGACTCCCTCTAGTTTACTTAATAGCTTTTCAATATTCTTTTCATCATTAGCATCAGGATCTGAATATCTGGCTGATTTTATACCTGGTTCTCCCTTTAAATAGTCAACAAACAAGCCAGTATCATCGGCCATTACCATGCCATCAACCTTATTCTTTATTGATTTAGCTTTTTTGATGGCATTTTCCTCTAAAGTCTCTCCATCCTCATCAACGTCAATATCCTTTAGCCCCAACTCATCTTTAGAAAGCACGTCTACTGGCAAGTGCTTTAATATGTCCTTTATTTCCTCTACCTTATTCCTATTACCTGTTGATAACACTAAGGTCCTTCTCTTCATATCTCCCTTTACCTTCTTTCCCTCGTATATTATGATTTATTTTATCATTTATAGATTTTCTTGTAAATAAAATTAAGCTGCCCTAAGACAGCTTAATACTCATTGGCAAAGGTTGGTATTGTTTCGTTTATGTAGACATCAAGCCCCGCTTCTTCAAGGGTTTTGCCATCAATGAGAAGTTCTACCGATTCAATCTCATCAAACTCACTTAGAGTAAGTCCAATATTTCTTGCCATATTCTTTAGCACTGCAGCTATGTTATCTGGATATTTATAATCAAAGGATATATCCACATGGGCAGTCTTGCCACTTACATCTACCCCATGGAAACTTACTCCATCTGGAATATCAGAACCTAGTTCTAGCCCTGATGGAGGACCGTCAAACAATAACTCCAAAGCAGTATATACGTTTGGAACAGGTGCTAAGGTTGGAATCGTTACAGGCACATAGTATTCGAAGTTCTCCTCACTATTTTCTCCCTTGTAATAAACTACCACCTTGGACCCTTCTTCATTTAAATTCCCTGCTAGATTTATATTTTCCCTCTTAAAAGCAGTAGATGTATCAGTGCCATGGGTAAAGGTAGGTACTACTTTACCTTCCACTAATAGCTGGACTTCCTTTATAGTGGGAAACTCAGTTAAAGTATATACAATACCATTTATCATATCCTCTTCATCTTCTTTTGTTTCACAGTTTAATACTTCTTTGCTTAAATCCACTTTACATAAACCTGTATCCTGATCTATTGCCATACCTAGTATTTGTGTACCTGCAGGTATAATAGGAATCAGTCCAGTAGGTTCAAGGGTTTCCCTAAGTTCCAGGCTATCAACCATGTTTTTGAGAGTAAGCTTTGCAATCCCCTCTTCCCATGGTAATTTTATCATAACAGGAACCAAGAGGCCTTGTTTATCCTTAAAGTATAAAACTGTTTCTCTCATACTATCATCGTCAGTTGGATCAAGTTTGTGCTCATCATCAGATCTTATTATTTCAATTTCATCTTCCAATAAATCAGAACCTTGCTCCTTATCTCTACCTTTAAGCTTCAGTGTAGCTCCTATTGCAAGTACCAAGATCAAGAGTAAAATGGGTATTATTGTTCTGTTTCTGTTGTACATCCCTTACCCCCCTCCTTGTTTTTACTACATTATATTAAAGGGTAAGGGATACTATGATACTTATTTCTTTTTGATGGCTCTAAAGTAGCCTCCGCTTATAGAGCTTATGGAGTTGGTTATGATAAAGGCATTGGGATCATACTTGTAAACTAGCTTCTTTATCCTCATCAAGTCCTTTCTCCTAATTACTGCTTTTATTACATCCCTACTGCCTTCCCGCCCTTGTCCTGTCAATATGGTTACTCCAAAACCTTCATTTCTCAGCTCTTCTACCATTTCTTCGCTGCTCTTACCTTTATGGATTATTTGCACCTCTAAGGTTCCAAGGGCAATTTTTTCTTCTATCATTATTCCCACATAGTTACCACAAGCAAAGCCAAGAGCATATGCCAACAAATTTCCTATGTTATCTAGGTTGCTGACTACTTGGTTTAGTGCAGTAATATAGATGATTATTTCAAAAAATCCTACAAAGGCTGAGTATAGCTTTCTTCCCTGAACCACCATAAGCATCCTTAAAGTGGCCAAAGTAACGTCTAATACTCTTGCAGTAAATATTAATAGATATCCTAGAAACATATCCTCTTTATCACCTCATTAACTATAATATAGCGGAGTCATGACTCCGCTATATTATATCACAATATATTATTTACCATAAGTGCTGAAATATTTTTCTACGCCATTTACTATCGCTTGTACAATTTTATTCTGATAGGAAGGATCCTTTAATTTTTCTGCTTCTTCCTTGTTGCTTATAAAGCCCATTTCTATCAATGCTGCAGGCATAGTAGTTTGATTTAATACTGCCAAATCTGTTCTCTGTTTTATGCCTCTATTATTAGCTCCTGTTGCCTTTACCAATTCATCGAGTAGCATTTGTGCCAATTGCTGACTGTTAGCCCTATTAGGATTATATAGGACCTCTATCCCTTTAGCTCCATCAGATGTAAATGAGTTGCAGTGAAGACTTATGAATACGTTAGCTTCATTACTGTTTGCTAGTTCAGCCCTATCTTTCAAATCCACATACACATCAGAATCCCTTGTCATTAGGGTATCATAGCCTGCATTCTTTAATGCAACATTTAGCTTAGTACCTACTAGTAGGTTTATATCCTTTTCGTTGATGCCATTTTGTACTGCACCTGGATCTTTTCCACCATGGCCTGGATCTAGAGATATAATTATATTAGGTTTACTAGGTGTACTTGCTACTCCTTTGGGTATGATGTATAGCTTGTCCTTATTGTTGATAAGTTCAACTTCAGGATTCTTTTCCCCGTCTGCTATATCTAGTACAACCCTAACAACATCAGAAGAAAATTGTGATACCCTCACCTTTGTAACAGGTCCTATGCTGATATTGTATTGGTAGCTGCCTCCGCCGCTAGCTAAAATTGAAGACTGTAAATCAAATACAAGCCTCTGTGGATTGGTCAATTTTGAAGTGTTGACCTTCACATTTGCAGTTTTATATACAGCTATAGCTTCTTTACCATTAACTACTTCTTTCTTGATCTCTGTTACCTTGTTTACAGCAGTGCTTCCACCCCTACTTGGCTCCTCTTGTTTAGGAGTATTGATAAATGGCAGCCCTTTTGCTTTATCGTAACCTACTTCATAACCTAGCAGTTCTGAAATAAATCTCAAGGGTACCATAGTCCTACCATCAGCCTTTTTCGTTCCATAGTTGAAAACTGTAAACTTAGGAACCATATCACTTGGTATTACTTGCTTTTTGCCGTTCACATAGACATTCCGGCTATTGATGGTGAGTTTAATTTCAGTGCCCTTTGCAGTCTTAACTACTGCTGTGTTGGTTTGTTGAATCCAATCAACTTTAGCTCCATAGCGTTCAGTTACAAACCTTATTGGTACATAAGTATAGCCGGCCTTTATTATATAAGAAGGCACATCTAAATGTATTTGTTTTCCATCCATGACTACTGGCACTTCTCTTACGGATACATTCTTCCCATCAATCCTAACCGTAATCCACTTGATTGGATAGGCTGCTGCAAATACCGAGGTACTCATAAACATAAGGACGAGTAGTAAAGATAGAAACACCTTCCACTTCTTCATCGTCTTCCCCCTTTCTGCAAATTGTGCTATGAATTACCATACTTACAATAGTTATACCATTTTATGACCTTTAATGTCAACCAATTGGGTCAATTTAATACTAGATTCCTGTTATTCCTTTATGGACAAAGCTTTATATAACTCATCGCTGGATGGAGGGGCTATTTCTGCTAATCCATCCTTCTTCTGTAAATATATTCCTTCTTCTATTACTTCTCCTATCTCTGTTACCTCAATTCCCTCTTCACTCAATTTTTCCTTAAGCAAGCTCACCTTTTCTTTTTTTGCTATTATGAGCATGCTGCCACTAGATATAAGTCTATAGGGGTCTATATTTAGAATCTTTGAGATCTCCCTTGTAACCTCCTTCATTGGAATTAGGTCCTCATATACTTTTACACCCTTGCCTATAGCTGCCGCTGCCTCCCATATTGCTCCTAGAACTCCTCCTTCTGTTATATCGTGCATGTAGTTTACTCCTACTTTCCCACAAATAATGCCTTCCTTCATGACAGATATATGCTTGTACAAGCTCCTGGCTTCTTCCAGCTTATCCTTACCAAGCTTACCAATCAAGTATTCCCTTAATTCTTTTGCTAGGATTGTAGTCCCCTCTATACCAGCATACTTGGTCATGAGAATCTTATCTCCTACTTTTACCTTTTTGGAGTCTATCATCTTTTCCTTCTTTTGCTTTCCTATAACTGTGGAAGATACTACAATTCTATTCACAGCGTCGGTAATCTCAGTGTGACCACCAATTATCTCCACATTCAACTCCTTAGAAGCTTCTCCTGCATCTGTCATTATGGTTTCTATATCCTTTTCAGTAGTGTGGGGAGGTGCCAAAATAGTCAAAAGTACTCCTATAGGCTCTGCTCCAGAACTGGATACATCGTTGCAAGAGATATATACCGCTAGCTTACCAATATGCTTTGTGGTACCTGTAATGGGGTCAGTAGATATGGCACATATTTCATCACCAAAATCTATTATGGCGTTATCTTCTCCTATGGCCGCTCCCATTAATACTTCTTTCCGCTTGTTTTTTATATTTTTGAATACTATTTCTTCAAGCAAGTGATTGGGCAGTTTTCCTATTTCCACTTGTAATTCCTCCTTATCTACCGTATCTAGTTTATGATAACTGTATGATTATATTGTACCAAAATGCAGACACTTTTGACACAATTCCCATACACTTTATAATAATTAATAATTTTATTCTTGTCTGGATAAAATAATCTATATTCTACATTATAAGGAGGATTTATATGCTTATTCCTTGCTCAGAAAATTGCATCTATCAGGAAGAGGGCCTGTGTAACTTAACTGAGGTAACCTCATCCTCTAATTCTCCTTTAAAAGAATGTCCTTATTTTGTAGATAAAAGTAAAGAAAGGGAAAAAGATAAGATGGAAAAGGAATAATTTCCATCTTATTTTTCGTCAAGCATCTCTTTCACTATTTCATTGACCAATTGAGGATTGGCCTTTCCTCTTGTAGCCTTCATAACCTGGCCGATAATGAATCCCATAGCCCTAGTCTTCCCATTTTTATAGTCTATGACAGATTGCTCATTTTCTTCCAAGATCTTGCTTACCACTTCTCTCAGCTGGGATTCATCACTGATCTGTACTAGTCCTTGTTCCTTAACTATATCATCTGGCTTCTTGCCAGTTTCAAACATTTCCCTTAATACCTTTTTGCCTATGTTGTTGCTTATCTTACCTTCATTTATAAGCTTTAGCAAATCTGCCAAGTCCTTAGGAGTAAATTTTAGATCCTTAACTTCTACTCCCTCGTCGTTTAATCTTCTCAAAACATCTCCCATTACCCAGTTGCTCACTTGCTTTGGATCCTCAGATAATCCAACTGTTTCCTCAAAGAAATGAGATAAATCCTTTGATTGAGTTAAAACTTCTGCATCGTATTCAGGTATTCCGTACTCTTCAATAAATCTAGCCTTCTTTTGTCTTGGAAGCTCTGGCATAGTCTTTCTTATATCTTCTATCCACTCTGGATCTATTTTTATAGGAGCTATATCTGGTTCAACCCCATATCTATAATCTGCAGCTTCTGCCTTGCTTCTCATTACTATAGTTTCGTTATCTACCTCATTCCAACGTCTAGTTTCCCTTAGGGTATTCTTTCCTTCTTCCAGTAAGGCAATATGTCTTTTTTCTTCATATTCAATCGCTTTACCTACAGCACTGAAGGAGTTTAAGTTCTTTACTTCAGTTATCTTAGACTTAATATTTCTTTCATCATCTACAACATTTATATTGATATCGCATCTTAAAGAGCCTTCTTCCATCTTACAGTCTGAAACTTCAATGTATTGTAATGTAGATTTTAAACTTTCCAGAAACTTTTGTGCTTCTTCCTTTGAGTTTATGTCAGGCTCTGTTACTATTTCAATAAGAGGAACTCCTGATCTATTATAGTCAAGTAGAGAGTCTCCACTTTCAGTATGAATTGATTTTCCCGTATCCTCCTCTATGTGAATTCTTCTAATCCTAATCTTCTTAGGACCTTCTTCTGTATCTATTTCAATATATCCATTGGAACACAATGGGATGTCATTTTGGCTTATTTGGAAACCTTTGACCAAGTCAGGATAAAAGTAGTTTTTCCTATCCATTCTGGAATCTATAGCTATATCACAGTTAAAAGCCAATCCAGCTTTAATGGCATATTCCACAACTGCTTTATTTAGTACTGGTAGGGCTCCTGGTAAGCCTAAACATACAGGACAGCATTGGGTATTGGCATCTTTTCCAAACTCATTGGAACAACCGCAGAATATCTTGGTTTTGGTGGAAAGTTCTACGTGTATTTCTAAGCCTACTAAAGTCTCATATGCCATTATCTGACACCCCCTAAATTCTTTTCTAAAGCATAGGCTGCTTTTAAGATGTTAATATCCTTAAATCTATCTCCAATCATCTGTAATCCAACAGGCAGCCCATCTACACTTCCACAGGGCATGGAAAGGGCACATACTCCTGCTAAATTTATAGCTACTGTAAAGGAATCGGATTTATACATAGTAACTGGATCGGATATGGATCCTAGTTCAAAGGGTAATGAAGGTGCTGTTGGCCCAACCAATACATCCACCTTTTTGAAGGCCTTATCGAAATCATTTTTTATCAGGGTCCTTATCTTTAATGCTTTCTTATAGTAGTCATCAGCATAACCCTTGCTTAGAGAAAATGTTCCTAACATTATTCTTCTCTTTACTTCTTCTCCAAAGGCTTCAGATCTGGATTTCTTATATAACTCATCTAAGCTGTTGTACTCTTCTGTTCTGTACCCATACCTTACACCATCAAATCTAGATAGGTTTGAACTTAATTCAGAAGTAGATATAATGTAGTAAGCTGGCAGAGAATACTTAAGATTTGGCAAAGATACTTCTTCAAGCTCTGCTCCTAAGCTTTCAAGCATATTAACTGCATTTATGATTTTTTCTTTTAAACTCTCATCAATCTCAATTTCCATATATTCCTTAGGTATACCTATTCTCATACCCTTTACTTCATCAACTATTTGATTTAGATAATCCACTCTTTCCAAATCCATTGAAGTGGAATCTTTAGGGTCGTGGCCTGCTATTGCTTGTAAGAGCAAAGCTGCATCTAATACATTTCTTCCAAAAGGACCTATTTGGTCTAAAGAATTAGCCATGGGAACTGCTCCATATCTGGACACTAATCCATATGTAGGTTTAATTCCTACAATTCCACAAAAGCTAGCAGGTTCTCTAATAGAACCACCAGTATCTGTTCCCAAGGCCAAAGCTGCTTCCTTTGCACATACTGCTGCAGCAGAACCACCGCTGGATCCTCCAGGAACTCTTGTGGTATCAATAGGATTTTTGGTAGGTCCAAAGTATGAGGTTTCAGTAGATGATCCCATTGCAAATTCATCCATGTTTGTTTTGCCTATTATTATCCCATCTTCCTCTTCTATTCTTTCTACAACTGTAGCATCATAAGGGGGTATGTAATTTTCCAGCATTTTAGATCCACAAGTTGTTCTAATCCCTTTAGTGCTAATATTATCCTTTACTGCTACAGGTATTCCTGCAAGTATTCCTACTTCTTCCTTATTTCTTATCTTTTCATCTACTATATCTGCTTTTTTCAATGCCTTTTCCTTGGTCAAGGTTACAAATGCATTAATTTCAGGTTCAATTTTCTCTATGTTATCTATATGGGCTTGAACTATTTCTCTACATGAAATTTCTCCATTAAGCAGTTTTTCTCTCATTTCAAGTGCTGATAAGCTTATGATATCCATTGAATCACCCCTCTAATCTATTATCCGTGGTAGTTTAAAATATCCATACTGTTCTTCTGGCGCATTTTTTAACACGTCTTCCTTTGACAGGCTAGGTTTTACTATATCTTCCCTAAAGGGCTGAACCTTCTCAGTGATATTGTAAGTAGGTTCTACTCCCTCAGTATCCACTTCCTTTAACTGGCCAACATACTCTATTATCTTAGAAAATTCATCTGTAAACTTGCCTATTTCCTCATCTGAAAAGTCTAATTTAGCCAGATCTGCTATATGATAAACATCATCTTTTGAAAACATGGATTTCCCTCCTTATCAACATTAGCTCTTTTTACTTCAGTAAATTTATGACTGAAAACTTATGGGAACTATTAGTATTGTATCACTTAGTATGCTACAAAATCAACAAAGTCATAGGTTCATAATTATCATGCAATATTTAATGACTATTTAATATCTGTAGCAGCCTTTCTTCATCAATTATTTCAATGCCTAGCTCTAGGGCCTTTTCATACTTGGATCCCGGATTTTCCCCTACTATTACATAGTCTGTATTCTTGCTGACAGATCCAGATACCTGCCCTCCCATCTTTTCTATTATATCCTTCAGCTGGCTCCTCTTATAGCCTTCTATGGTACCGGTAATCACTACTTTTTTTCCAGAAAAGATGGACTCAATTACTTCCTCTTCTTCATATTTAGGCTTTACTCCTAACTCTAACAACTTGTCTATGCTCTCTGCTATCTTTTCATCCTGGAAGAATTCTACTATGCTGTCAGCAACTATCGGTCCTATAGCTGGTACAGTTATTAATTCATCATAACTAGCATTTCTTATCTTATCCAGAGTCTTAAAATGCTTCACCAAGTCCTCCGCCGTCTTCCTGCCCACATTAGGTATGCCTAAAGCGTATATGAAAGAATCCAATGTACAGTCCTTGCTGCCTTCTATGGCATCAATTATATTTTTAGACTTTTTCTCCTTAAAGCCCTCCAGCTTCATCAGATCCTCAAACCTTATCTCATAAAGCTGTGGAATGTCCCTTAAGTGCAGCTCTTCAAAGAGCTTCTCTGCAGTCTTTTCGCTAAGTCCCTCTATGTTCATGGCATCCCTGCTTGCAAAATGGACTATTCGTGATACCAGTTGTGGCTTGCAAGATAAGGAATTGGGGCAAAATATATGAACTCCATTTTGGACCAGTTCTGAATTACATGATGGACAGTGGGTAGGTTTTTCTATTTCCTGGGTTTCTTCTTCCGAATCCACTACTCCTAGTATTTCTGGAATTACCTCATTGGACCTTCTAACTAATACCCTAGACCCTATAGCCACCTTCTTCCTTAATATGTCATCATAGTTGTTCAAGGTTGCACGCCTGACTGTGGCTCCGGCTATTTCCACTGGCTCTAGGATGGCAGTAGGGGTAACCTTGCCAGTTCGTCCTACATTCCATTGGACATCCAATAGCTTGGTTGTAACTTCCTCCGCTTCAAACTTATAGGCCATAGCCCAGCGTGGAAACTTCATAGTGCTACCTAGTGCTTCCCTAGTCCTTATGTCATCTATTTTGATAACTACTCCATCTGTAAGGACATCCATATGCTGCCTTTCCTTATCAATCTTTTCTATTTCTTCTATAACTTCCTCTATAGTTTTACATGCTTTTATATAGCTGTAGACAGGGAGCTTGTTATCCTTTAGGAACTGAATCATATCCATATGGCTTTTAAATTCTTTTCCCTCAATATATCCAACATTATAAAAAAAAGCTATTAGTTTCCTCTCAGCTGTTATTTTAGGATCTAGGTTTCTCAATGCTCCAGCTGCTGCATTTCTAGCGTTTTTAAGGGGCTCTACTGCCTTTTCATTATATTCTTCTAGGACAGACAGGGGCATGAGGCCTTCTCCTTGTATTTCTACGGTGCCCTTGTAGTCAATAGTAAGGGGAATACTCTTTATAGTCTTTATCTGTGGCAAGATGGCCTCTCCTACTACACCATTACCTCTGGTAGCCCCTTGAACTAATACTCCCTCCCTATAGGTTAGATTGATTGTAAGACCATCAAACTTGTATTCAACTATATAGGTAGGAGGAGGTAATTGCTCATCATGGCTGTTATTGTACTCATCTATCATACGCCTTACCCTTGTGTCCCAATTTCTTAGGCTGCCATAATCCTGACTTTTGTCAAGGCTGTAAAGTCTACCTAGGTGGACATGCTTTTCAAACTTATCCAAGATCTCTCCTCCCACCCTTTGGGTAGGAGAATATTCCCTTATTACGCCTGTCTCTAATTCAAGCCTTACCAGTTCATCATAGAGCTCATCGTATTCTTTATCGCTTACCTTAGGTTCATCTAAAGTGTAGTAATAATAGTTTAAGTCATTGATTATCTCTATAAGTTCCTCCATTCTCTTTATCTTATCCATATCACCACTACCTTCTTTTTATTATTTGATTATCTCTATTGGAGCTAGTGATAATAACAACCTTTTCAATCCTACTGTATCAAAGGCTATAACTATTTCCTTGTCATTTCCCTTATCCTTCATCTGGACAACAGTCCCTTGGCCCCACTTTTTATGACTCACCTTGGTTCCTACGTCCATGTCTCCCCCATCAACTTTTGTTGAAGCTGTATCTTTAGGCTTCAATCCTTCATCCCTTGTGTAATCAACTACATTTATAAATGGACTTCTCAGATCAACCTTTCTCCTATGAACTGTTGATGAATCTATTAGCTCCTCTGGTATCTCCTCTATAAATCTAGATGGCTGTGAATAACTGGTTCTTCCATAAATAGTCCTCATTTGAGTATAGGTAATATATAGCAACTCCTCTGCCCTGGTTACAGCTACATAGCAGAGCCTCCTTTCCTCTTCCAGATCTGAATCCTTTTCTAAAGCTCTTGCTATTGGAAATAGCCCTTCCTCCATACCAACTAGAAATACTACGGGGAACTCCAATCCCTTGGCAGAGTGTACCGTAAGCATGGTCACTGAGTTTTCAATATCCTCTGTTTTGTCCACATCAGATAATAAGGATATGCTGGAAAGGAAATCTTCCAGGCTGCCTTCAGGGTTGTCAACTACAAAATCCACCGCAACAGATATGAACTCTTTAATATTTTCCAGTCTACTCTGGGCTTCAATGGTTCCTTCCTTTTCCAGTTCCTCCATATATCCTATCTTGTGGACCACATGGTTGATAAAATCGTCTATACTCATGATTTCGCTCATAGCCATAAGGTTGCTCATCATTTCCACGAAAGCACTTATGCTGTTTTTTGCCCTAGTGGAAATGCCTTTAATATGACTTATTTCCATAAGGACGCTGTACATACTCTCGTCCTTTTCCTGGGCCATCTTCTCTATCTTCTCCAGAGTGGACTTACCTATTCCCCTTCTAGGTACATTTATTATCCTTTTCAGGGATATATCATCCGATGGGTTTTGGATAAGCCTCAAATATGCAACAATGTCCTTTATCTCTTTTCTATCGTAGAATTTAACGCCGCCAACTAGCTTATAGTTAATATTCCTTCTTCTTAAGGCATCCTCAAAAGACCTAGATTGGGCATTGGTTCTGTATAGGATTGCCATGTCATTTAAGCTGTATCCTTCATCAACTAACTCTTCTATCTTGTTTGCCACGAACTCTGCCTCAACCTTATCATCCAATAGTTTTTCTACTATTACCTGATTCCCTTCTTCATTATCAGTCCACAATTCTTTATCCTTTCTCTCCATATTGTTCTTGATAATATGGTTGGCTACATTGAGTATGTTTTTAGTGGATCTGTAGTTTTGCTCTAACAATATGGTGGTAGTGTCCTTAAAATCCTTCTCAAAGTTCAATATGTTGGTAATATCCGCCCCTCTCCAGCCATATATGGACTGGTCCGGGTCTCCTACTACGCATATGTTCTTGTATTTGCCTGTAAGAGCCCTAATTAGTTCATACTGGGACTTGTTGGTATCCTGGAATTCGTCTACAAAAATGTACTGGAACTTTCTTTGATAATAGTCTATTACTTCAGGAGCTGATCTAAAGAGCTCTACAGTCTTTATGATCAGATCATCAAAGTCCAGTGCATTGTATTGCTTCAGCTTCTTCTGATATAGGGCATAGAGCTTTCCTAGATTTCTGGCATATAGATTGCTGTAGTTTTCATTTATGTAGGTATCAGGAGCTATCAACTTATCCTTTAGATGGCTAATGGTTCCTAAAACTGAACTTTCTCTATAATAATCCCTGTCTAAGTTCATCTCATTTATACACTCTTTAATAAGAGTAACTTGATCATCCCTATCATAAATGGAAAATCCTCTTTCATATCCAATCTTATCTATATCACGCCTAAGAATCCTTACACATACGGAGTGGAAGGTTCCCATCCATAGGTTATCCACATCCCCATCTAGCAGCCTTCCAATCCTTTCCTTCATCTCGTTAGCTGCCTTATTGGTAAAGGTGATGGCTAAAATATTTCCTGGAAATATTCCTCTTTCTTCTATTAAATGGGCAATTCTATAGGTCAACACTCTAGTCTTGCCGCTTCCTGCCCCTGCCAAAATTAATAAAGGCCCTTCTCCATGCAGAACGGCTTCTCGTTGTCTTTCGTTTAGTCCTTTAAGGTAGTCCATCAATTCACACCTTCCTAATCTTCGTTTCTAATTAATTATATAATAAAGAAGGTATAATGCCAAATGGAAAGTGGTATATTATTCAGCATTAAAAAATTAATTAAATTATAAAATAATTTTATTGCTTGTTTACAAACTTTGACATAGTTTTTAATATAATCATGGTATAATCAAACTAATATTTAAATGAAACATTAAAAAATAAATTTAAAAGGGAAAAGTGGGATAATAATTAAAAAGACAGTCAGTATAATTATAATCTTAACAATAATTTTCTCTTTATCGGTTAATAGTATTGCTAAAAGCGATTCTGAAACAATTTATAAGATTAAAGATTCGTATATTATTAATGCAGACGGTACTATATCTACAAAGAATGGAACTATTGATAAATACTCAAAAGCTATAAATTATTTAATAGCTATAGGTGCTATAGAAGTTAATTCAAATGGTGAAATAATAGATAATTATGATGAAAAAACTTATTATTCTAATTTAAAATCTAATTTAGCAACAAATAAAAAAATTGATTATGATGCTTTATACCAAGAATGTATTAATCCATCTGGCAAATATTATGGTATTGTCCCAGTAGAAGAACTAAATAATATAATAAATCATATAGATAACAATATTCCAAAAGAAAAATCTTCTGAAATACGTCCACAAATGTTAGAGTTTGATTATTATAATGAAGCACTACGCAATACAGTATTACTCTCATATACTTTTTACTCATATATAGATTTAGGACTTAATCAAGGATTAGCATGGTTTAACTCAGGGTTATTTTTTGTAGATAAAGTACGAAGTGGAGGAGACTGGGATTATAAAAGTTTTATGGGAAAAAATACGCCATATTACTGTTATATGAAAAATTATTATGGAGTTTATACTGGTGAATCAATAGGTAATATGCATTATGGAACGGTAGGGTCATATTTATTTAAACCTTCTGTTTTAAAGTCAGCAGCTGGTCTATATCAAATATATAGTAATACTGCTAAATTATCATGGTTTAAATCGTATTTTGATGATCCGAATGATCAGCGAGATATTCAGTTAGGTATAGATTTACATTCACGATGGGGGTTTCCATCCGTTAACTATCTAAATTAACAAAATAGAAGAAGGTTGTCGACGTTGGAAATAATAATATTGGCTTTGATGATACTCAATTTTTATCTATTATTTTATACACAAAAAAATATGTATACTTGGTATTTGTATCATTTTCTTGGAGGTATATTGCCGATAGTTGAAATTATAATATTATGGAGAAAAAAAAGAAAGCCTACTAAATTTCATTTAATCAGTACAATCATATTATATACAATATCAATTTTTTTCTTTTCTATTACTCTTATATGGTTATTATTTAAAGATATTATTTTTATTTAATAAAATCACATTAACCTACCTATCTATAGGTAGGTTAATGTTTTATATAGATTATTAACTTATGTTCTCAAATACTGCTCCAATTCCCATCTATGAACTTTCGAAGCATAGCTTTGCCATTCTTTCATCTTTGCAGAGATGAATTTATTAGTTACATGTTTCCCTAAAGCTCCTTTTATGAGTTCAGATTTAGATAACTCAGTCAAGGCTTCATATAGGCTCCTAGGTAGTGTTTCAATATGGTTTTGTTTCTTTTCTTCTGTATCCATTTCATAAATGTTTTTATTTATTGGTTCAGGAGCAGGTATCTTGTTTATTATTCCATCTAAACCAGCAGTTAAAACTACTGCTAAAGCTAAATATGGGTTGCATGATGGGTCTGGACTTCTAAGTTCAATTCTTGTACTCAATCCTCTTTTCGCAGGAATTCTTATTAGAGGGCTTCTATTTTTCTCTGACCAAGCAATGTTTACTGGGGCCTCAAAACCGCTTACAAGCCTCTTATATGAGTTAACTATTGGGTTGGTAACAGCAGTAAAATTTTTAGCATGCTTAAGTATTCCACCTATAAAGTACATTACTTCATCGCTTAGCTTATTTTCTTTGCTTTCATCATAGAATATGTTCTTTCCATCTTTAAATAAGGACATGTTTAAATGCATTCCAGAACCAGCAATTCCTTCAACTGGCTTAGGCATAAAAGTTGCAAACAATCCAAAGTCATCAGCTAACTTTTTCACCACATACTTAAAGGTTATAATATTGTCGGCAGTTGTTAGGGCATCTGCATACTTGAAATCTATTTCATATTGTCCTGGCCCACATTCATGGTGGGAGGCTTCTACCTCAAATCCAAGATTTTCTAAAGCAATAGTAATAGCCTCTCTTACACTTTCTCCCTTATCCATGGGTGCCATATCAAAATATCCAGCCTTATCGATGTTTTCCAATATAGGGTTGCCTTTTTCATCTAAATTGAATATATAGAATTCAGGTTCAGGTCCTACATAGAAAGTATATCCTAACTCTTCAGCTCTTTTTAAAGCTTGTTTAAGCACGTATCTTGGACATCCTTCAAAGGGCTTGCCATCAGGGGTGTATACGTCGCATATCATCCTTGCTACTGTATATCCATTAAGAGTTGGCCATGGGAGTATGGTGAAAGTTGATAGATCAGGATACAAGTACATATCTGATTCTTCTATGCGAGCAAATCCGTCTATTGATGAGCCGTCAAACATGATTTCATTACTTAATATCTTATCTATTTGGTTTACTGGTAGGGTTGTACTCTTTGCAAAGCCTAAGATGTCTGATATTTGTAAGACTATAAACCTTACGTTTCTGTCCTTGATAATACCTTTGATATAATCAATATGCTCCTGTCTGCTGGTAAATGCTTTGTTCATTCTTACATCCCCTTTATCTTTAGAATAAAAAATAATAAAAATTATACATCGAATAAATTCAATCTTGCAAGATTTTTTTGTAATTTTTTTACAAAAATAAAGAATGCAATGAATTGTTGGGGATGCCATTTTTTATTTAAAATTTTTATAGTCATTATAATGGGAAAGGTTTATATTATAAATATGTCAAATAGCAGTAGATTTTCTAATAAAAATGGTATATACTAATATTTCATCTTTTGTTAAATTTTATCAATTTGTATGATTTATGGTCCACTGGTGACCCTTAGGATTTATCATCTAATTTGGGGTTAAAATTAGTTTGCTGAGCCTATTGAATAAAACTGCAATATTCGAGGTGTATAATAGATGGAGAATAAGAGATTTATAATAAAACTAATAACAATACTGCTCTTTATATCTATAATCATAGATATAATTTATGATGAGTCATTCTACATGTTATATAGGGACTCTGAAATACTAAATTATGCTGGAAGTATTGAAGCATCTACACAGAAATTAGTAAAGCAAGAACTAATGGGCATTGATAATGATGAGCTCATTGATGAAATATATGGTATTATATCGAGCTTAAAGGAATATAATAAGAGGAAGATCTTCCTTTTGGCAAAGGAGCAGAAATTTACAGACAAGCTTTCAAATATTGAGTTATCCTTTGGAAATCTTGTACAGGAAATATACAGGTATAGGCAGAGTAAGGATCCTCAAAAGCTATATGAGTTAAGTGAAGACTTCTTCAACAAGTCAAACGACTTTGTAAACTATGTCCAAGAATACTCTGAAGATAAAGTAATAATTCTCAGATACATGGGGCATCTTCTATACCTATCCATAATTGCATTGATACTAGTAGATCTCTACCAAAACTACTCCATAAGAAGGCTAAAACGCAACAAAGACAAAATGGAACAACTAGCATATTACGATTCCCTTACAAGGCTTCCAAATAGAACCTACCTGGATCAGGTCCTTGCTAAGTATAAGAAGACAAAACCACTACCAACATTAGCCTGTATTTTCTTTGATCTTAACAACCTGAAAACCACTAACGATTCCCTGGGGCATAATACGGGAGATAAGGTATTACAAGACTTTAGCCACATAATAAGAGAAATCAGTAAAGACTATGGAATAATTGCCCGCAACGGTGGCGATGAGTTTGTTGGAATTTTTGAAAACTGTACTGAGCAGGATATAGAGGGGTTTAAGAAGAGCCTGTATAGAGAAATTGAAAGATATAACCAAGAGGAAGTAGAAGTAAAGCTCAGTGTTGCTATGGGAGTCTCTTATTCAAGGGTGGATGCAAATACTATTGAAGAGCTTATAACCATAGCTGACCAACGTATGTATAAGGATAAAAAAAGCCATGCTGCTAAATTAAGCAGCATAGCCTAAATCCTTCCTTTATTTGATAAACAGATTTTTTATCTTCTTAATCCCTAGCCAGGTAAAACATGATATGGCAGCTATAGATCCCAATCTTCCTCCTACTCCTACAAATACGTCTTCAGTTAGGAGAAATACTATACCGCACAGGGCCCCTACAAAGGCTATATCTAAAATTCGCGGAAACTTTTCCTTAGATACCATAGCTGCATAGGATCCTGCAGTTGCAACAGTAGCAAGTAATAGTCCCTTATCAGGAAAAAATTGAGGTAAAACAATTCCCGAAACCAAGGTTACAATAGCTGAAGCAATTACAGGTCCTTTCTGTAGCTTATATATGATGAAATAGGTCAAACTAGCAGCCAGCATGGCCATTACTATAATCAATGCTATCACTATTAATCATCCCACCTTTAGGTAAATAATCCCATTAGTAATCTTATTAACTGAGTTGATAAGGCTGCTGTTGTACCGCCTTTTCCCCCAACACCAGCATATACATCCTGAGAAAAAACTATGACAAAACCAGCCACTAAGCCAATCAATCCTGCCAAAGTCATGGAGGAAACTACTCCTTGACTGGACATTCCAATAAAGGAAGCTGTATAAAAGGCTCCTGCCTTCTTAGAGGAAAAGACAAGTCCAACCACTACTCCAACTATTCCATTGGCTATTATTGGCCCATATCCTAACCCATGGTTTAGATACCAGGTTAGAGCTGCTGATAGAGCAGTGCCGATTATTAATAATAAGCTCTCATAGTCTATTTTCACTTTACTATTCCCATTGATTGAGCCTTTAATTTCTCTAAAGTGATTTATTAAAGCTACTCCGAAAAAAGCTATTATGCCAAGAATTATAAGCCTATTTAAAAGGGATTCATTGTTCCTATAGGCCAAATAAAGTATGCTTGTACTAATCAATATATATAACAAGAAAAAGTTTTCTTTTTTCACTGCTTCACCTCTTCTAACATTAACGATAACACTTATTAAATTATACCCAATTTTGATTATAATTCCTAGTTTTTTACTAGGAATTGCAAAAATTTTTCCATTATTATTATAATACATGATGATAGATTGTTAAATAAAAAATTATTAACACATTTTCAATTTTAAGTTAGTTGTGGAATATGCTGACTGGTCATGCCTATTCTATTATAGGATAAGCTCATGTTTTGAAGGAAAAAAGTAAGGGATAGAATAGATCTATCCCTTAACTTATTTTAATGGAGGGTAGTATTTTATCTAATCCTAGAACTGCAGGCATAAAACCTGCCTCAGTTTTCATAACAGGATAATAATTTGAGTATTTTACTGCTTCAATGAAATCAATATGATCTCTAATACTATCTTCAAAATATGTGGCATAGGTTCCTAGCTTCTCTAACCTATGGGCATCACTAGCACCAAGTACTGGAAGATTTAATCTATTAGCCAAGCTATAAGCCTCCATGTTGTGCTCATAATATGTGCTCCCATTAAAGGCTTCAATACCAGTTAATAGTGAAGATAGCCTTATTATATTGTTCCCTATACCTCTATTGTTATTTCTAAATGGATGAGCTGCAATAGCTATCCCATTATTCTTCTTAACTAAAGTTAATAGCTCCTCTGCACTAACCATTTCCTTAGGTATATCCTTAAGACCAAAAGTGAGAATATCCCCTTCAAAGGTTATTACCTCAGCTCCCACTATAACCAAAACTCCATTTATGATGGCGGATTCACCAATTTCATCCTTAAGTGTATTGTTGTCATGGTTTGTTAAGCAAATTCCATCCAGTCCCATGGATTTTGCACCATCAATAGCCTCGTATAAATCCAAATGACTGTCTGCTGAATATTTACTATCATGTACATGGCAATCTATTATCATATCAACCCACCTTTTTTTACAACAGTAATATTATTTTACCATGTTATTCATAGAATTAATTGTGGTATAAAAATATTTAATACATATATATTATTTATAATTTTTATTAATAAGCCTTGTGCTTCTAAAACATTTTATGCTTTATCCTTGGCCAAAGTTATGATATATTAGGCACAACAAAGAGTAAATGCTTGTATAAAGGAGAAATGAGTGATGAAACAAAAGAGTTTAACTGAGATATACCATTTGATAAAAGGGTTGCCACAAGACACAGTTATAGGAGAATTTGCTGGAAGGGATAGTGTGGCTGCTATTTTAAAGGCCATGGAAGAGGATTCAATAAATAATATACTGCCTATAGCCTCTTTTGCTCCAACAGAATATGGTAATTTTGAAATACTGGAATCCAACTACAATAAAATGGTAGAAAGGACAAAGGCCTTATACGGCAATAAAAAAACCATATTCCCACTAATCTATTATAGTAATTTTGATCTATGGGCTGTGATGAATGGAAGATTTGTTGATTCTATCATTAAGAAGTTTAACTTCTATACACCCTGTGTAGGCTGTCATGCATATTTTCACCTACTTAGAATACCCATTGCTCTTAAGCTCAGTAAGAAAATAATAGCTGGTGAACGAGAAAGCCATGATGGAAGGATTAAAATCAATCAATCAGCCGAAGCCCTAAATGCCTATGATAGGATAGCTAAGGATCTAAAGGCAGAGCTAATTATGCCCATTAGACATGTAGCCGATGGAGACCAAATAGAGAAGATCATAGGCTGGGAATGGAAGGAAGGAAAAGACCATCAAAGATGTGCCTTCAGCAAAAATTATGTTAGCATTGATGGTCAAGTTAGCTACGATAAAGCTGCCCTAAAGGAGTATATTGATAAATACCTTTATCCTGTATGTATTACTCTGGGAGAGCTGCTAGTAAATAAAGGAGAAGCTTCTCTAGGCGAAATGATTCAATCTTTAAAGGACAGAGGTGATATTATTTGAAGATAGTCCTTCTATTATTAGACGGTTTAGGGGACAGGCCCCATAAGGTATTAGAGGGCAAAACTCCATTAGAATATGCCAATACCCCCAATCTGGACAGGCTATGTAAACATGCAGAAACGGGTATAATGATCCCCTGGAAGCAGGGACTTCCCTTAGGCACTGAGGTTGCCCACTTCATCCTCTTTGGCTATGATATGAAGGAATTCCCCGGCAGAGGCATAATCAACGCCTTGTCTAGAGATGTAGAAATAGAGGACAATGCAGTTTACTTGTGTACCTCTTGGGCTTGGGTTGAAGAAGAAGATGGGCTTGCTATCAAGGAAAGATTTACTAAAGACTTATCTACAGAAGAAATCATGGAACTACAAAAGGTCTTGCCCAGATACATAGATAATTATTCCTTCCGCTGGCAGCAATCTGTCAGCATCCACGGTGTCCTTGAGATAAAGGGTGAAAATATCAGTAGTGATATATCCGATAGCGATCCCTTTTATGATAACAGCTATGTGATGAAGGTTGAAGCCTTTGAATCCAATAGCCCTGCTGCCATACAAACGGCAGAGGCACTGAACATCTTTTTGAAGAAGGCCTATGAGGGTCTTAAAAGCTCAAAGGTAAATGAAGAAAGAATAAGTAATAACAAACAACCAGCCAACTTCCTGCTAACCAAATGGGCTGGGAGAAAGCCAAACTTACTAACCTTTGAAGAAAAGCATGGGCTAAAGGCCTGTATAGTTGGATCAGGATTATTGATGTACGGTATTGCCAAGCTTTTAGGCATGGATTTTATTAGGTATGATAGCTTTGAAGAAGGGGTTCAGTTGGCCTTAAACAATGACTATGAATTTGTCCACCTACATGCTAAGGAAACTGATGAGGCTGCTCACACTAAGGACCCTCGTAATAAAGTAAAGGTGTTAGAAGAAATAGACAGGCAAATAGGTCCCCTAGTAGACAAGGCACTAAATGAAGAAATCTTTTTGGTTGTAACTGGTGATCATACTACACCAAGCTGTAGATCCAGGGTCATCCATTCTGGTGAACCGGTACCAATTATGTTTATAGGAAAAAACACAAGGGTTGATGATGTAACTTCCTTTGGGGAAAGAAACTGTGCCAAAGGCAGCATAAGAATGTTTGGTTCAGACTTAATGCAAATGCTGTTGAACTTTACTGACAGGGCTCAGTTTTATAATTACAGGCAGGGACCAAGAGAGCTTAATCATATACCTAAGAAAATTAACAAGTTTAGAGTTTAGAGAATCCTTTTAAACATATACCTCCAAGTTGAAAGTCTGCTTAATTTGACTCTCAACTTGGAGGTTTTTTAGTGTTTTTTTTGTCCTTTTTTTCAATTAATTTTATCTATAGTTTGTCTATTTTTCATAATTTATTTCGATTGTTATATTTTCAGCAATTATGCTATCATATTAGGGAAAAATATTAATTTTAATCAATTAACCATACTTTTAAGGGGGTAATTATTAGTGAAAGTTGCATATGTTATTAGTTCCCACAATGCTAGAACCATTCTACATGATATGGTAATTCCACAATTAGAGGAAGGAAGACACGGAGCAGAAGTAGTAGGTATGTTTTTCGTATTTGACAACACATTCCTATTGTTAAAGAACACAGATATTGGCGAAAGACTTCAAAAGCTCCATGAAGAAACTGGCATGATACTATTAGCATGTGATCAATGTACTTTTGAAAGGCAAATAGAAAATGACCTTGTCCCAGGTGCTTCTATTGGATGCTTCCCAGTACTATATGGTGCTCTTGGTTCAGTAGAACTAGACCAAGTAATCACATTCTAAAGCAAGGTCCGTTTTATATGGGCCTTTTTATGTAGGAGGGGTACTATGAAGAAAGTATTGGTAGAGTTTATTAATACATGAGCCGGTTGCGACGGCTACAGCCGTGCTGTAGAGGAGGCTGCAGCAAAATACAAAGATAAGGTTGATGTGAAAATATATTATGCAGGCAAGAATACGGAATACATAAAAAAATATGGTGTAATTTTTAGGGGTACTCTTATTATAAACGAAAAGAAAAAGATTCAACGAATATCTAGAAAGATCATAGAACAAGAAATAGCTTTAGCAGTTGAAGAATTGGATAATGGTGGTGAGTAATAGTTGATAGTATTAAATTTTTTAAAGGATATATTATTAACATCTATTAGTTTGCTTAATGGCACTTCTGGTTGGCTGGTTTTTAGTTATATAGTTGCAGGCCTTCTTCATGACGTTATAACTCCTGTAAGATTTCACAAACATTTAGGCAACACAAAAATTAGCTCAATTTTAAAAGTAACATTATCAGGCATGTGCTTACCCATTTGTAGCTGCGGTACTATCCCCCTTGGTATTAGTTTATATTATTCTGGTGCCTACGTAGGACCTACCCTAGCCTTTATGGCTTCAACTCCTGTATTAAATCCCATAGCCTTGATACTCAGCTTTGGTTTGCTTGGTAAGGAATTAACACTGATAAATATAGCGTCTGGCTTCTTGCTCCCCTTTATAATAGGCATAATAGGTAATAATTTCAGCGGCCAGGAAATAAGTAAACCTGGTTTAGAGGAAGAGATATTGGCTACCCATTGTCATGATTGCCATGAGAAAGTTCCTCTATTAGAAAAATTCAAATCTGGCCTTCATTGGGCAATAAATGATTTTGCCCTTGTGCTAAGTAAGTATGTAGTTCTTGGAATGTTATTTGGAGGATTCATTTTAACTGCCTTTCCAGACTCCTTTATTCAAAAATACTTAGGAAATCCTAGTATGTTATCCCTTTGGAATGTGGCAGTTTTAGGTGCCTTTATGTACGTTTGTGCTGTAGGACATATTCCTTTTATAGCTGCTTTGATTGCAAGTGGTGCCTCACCCGGTGCTGCAATTACTTTTCTGATGGCAGGAGCAGCTACTAACTTTCCTGAACTATTGAGTATATATAAGATGATTGGCAAGAGAACTGCAGTGATTTATGGTTTTGTAATATCTGCTTTTTCTTTAATGGTTGGATATATAACAAATCTCTTGCTTATGCCCGATTTTCAACCAGTTATTAGCTATAATAGAATTGACAGTACCATTGAAAGAGCAAATAAATTACTATTTACATTACCAGAACCCCTTAAATACCTATGTTCTCTCATAGTTTTCATGTTTTTCCTAAGGGCCGTATATCCTAGCGTAAAAAGTGCATTTTCAAAACTAAGTGTGAATAGAGGTAAATAAATGAAAAGAAACATTAAGCGTTTATTGATATTATCAGTCCTCTTTATCCTAGGCCTATATGGCTACTATGTAAAGCAAAACACGGATACCAACTACCTAGGAATAGATCCAGATAATGAGTTGCTCTTATTTTTTAAGGAAACTCACCCTAACAATGATGTAGTATTATGTGGATATGAAGATTTAAATGATGATGGTAGAAAAGACTTACTAGTAATATATAGAGAAGGTTATAGGAAAAATGCAATGATTGCAGTTATAGACACAGGAGATGGATATAAGCTATCAGATCATACCCATGCTCCAGTGGAAAATCCCAAAATTGTATTTAAGGATATTGATAAAACTGGTCCAATAGAATTCATAGTATCGGGTTCTAAGGACGGGAAACACGGATACGCTATATTTAGATTAATTGATGATAAAGAAATAAGGGATCTGTTTGGTGAAGGTATGGAAGATTGCTGTTAGGAAAGAAATATAAAATTTGTTAACTTTGGTATAAAAAAAGAGGCCTTTCATAACTAATAAATTAGTTATGAAAGGCTCCTTTTAATTTATTCAAACCAGTTTTCTGGCATTTGTGCTAAATTTGCTTTTTCAGCATCTATACCATCTATGGCCATAGCTTTTTCTAACCATTCTTCAAAAGATAGTCCTATTGGGAAGTTTTCATCTATTTTAGCTTCTTTAAGGAATGTTTCAAAATCTTCTATACCACATGTCTCCAATAAGTTTTTAGACATAAATCTATTTATATCCTCTATCTTTGGTATTTCTTCTTCTGGAATATTGTAATCATAATAGTATTGAATAAAATTGTTTAAATTCTCCTCTGAAAACTCCCAAGTAATAGTTCTTCCCTCTGCTACAGTCTTCATATAAATAGTTCTTAGGCCTACTTCTGGTTGCACTCCAAAGCCCTCAGCAAACATCATACCTGCATTGTATGGATGTTCATACATGTACTTTATTGCAAGTGCATGAGCAAGAACCAATCTTCTAGCTAGTTCTGGATGTTCTTCTAAGAAATCATTGTTCATACAGTAAATACAACACATTCCCCAGCCTTCTTCTAAGCTATCAGAAACATGAGCTCCCCAACCTACAGCCATTATTTTACCAACACCTTCAAACTCTGCTTGCGATGCATAAGGGTCACAACAGGAAAAAGCGTCAAGTTGACCAGCCTTTAATGCAAAGAGTTTATCCTTATCTCCCATATCTACTACTTCATAGTTACTTAATTCCATTGGAATCCCTAGTTCTTCAGCCCATCTTCTCCATTCTGGCCTAACTTCTGCGCTACTTCCTATGGCTAATGTCTTTCCTACTAAATCTTCTGACTTATTAATATCGTTACTAACAACTAAATATCTTGAGCCTCCCACATGATTAGCTGCTGCCATAAATAATGGTGCCCCTTCGTTTACTGATCTGATAGCACCTTCTATACCTTGGTAACCAACATGCATTTCTCCCGAAGACATAGCCTCCATAATCTTACCAGTTTTAGTAACCACAACATTAAGGCCTAGAGCATCATAGATACCAGCCAATTCTCCTATAATAGAGGCTACCATGTGATCGCAATCCCTATAGCCCATTTGGATTACAAAGTTCTTATCTTCCTCTGGTATTTCACCAAGGTCATATTTTGCAACTTCTGCTACTGGATCATAATCTACTTCCTGAATTGCACTTTCTTTACTGCTATCAGTACAAGCTGATAAAAAAGTAAGACTCATTGCTAATAACACAAAAAGAGAAATAATTCTCCTATTCATACATATTCCCCCTACTCTGATATGTAATATGAATTTCTTAAAAATCCTATTTAATAGCATTCTCAAGTTCCAACTCTTGTTCTTCTTCAAGTCCTTCAATATAATGACATATTTTGCCTCTACATCCAGTTACCTTTTGCGCCTCTTGCAAAAGATCTTCTAATTTTTTTCTTTCTTTTTCTAGCCTTATTATCTCTTTTTTTATCAAGGCAATTTTCTCCTGTATTTTACGGCTTACATAGCTGCAAGGAGGTACTCCACTTTCTTTTAATATTAATACCTTCTTTATTTCCTCCAACTCAAATCCCAAATCTCTGGCCTTTTTAATAAAAAGTAGTTTTTCTACATCCTTTTTGCCAAATACCCTATAGTTGTTGTCACTTCTCTCAACCTCTCCTAAGAGACCCTTACTGTCATAATACCTAATAGTTGAGCTGTTTAGTCCTGTAATTCTACAAACATCTTTAATTAATAGCATAGCCTGTACCTCCTATTATAAACCTTAAAGTCGACTTTAAGGTCAAGATATAAAAAAATAGAATTTGTATAGAAATTGTCAGCTTTTTAGAAAAAATATCTATCAGATTTCCTGATAGATATTTATTCTGCCTTCCATCTAAGTAGTAAGCTTTCAATTAAGAGCATCAACTTATCAATAGCAAACCCAATTAAGGCAGCTATAAACATATATGCAATTATCGTGTGAGTTTGCATTCTAGTTTGAGCTTCAACCATACAGTAGCCGAACCCGGCACTGGTAGCAATAAACTCCGCTCAGATGACTGACATCCAACCCATTCCAATGGCTAGTCTTACTCCTGTAATCACTCCTGGTAGGGAGCCTGGCAAAACAATGTCTTTAAAGATGTCCAGTGTATTAGCACCCATACTACGGGCTGCATTATAAAAGTCCTTGCTAATATCTTGTATACCTGAAATGGTGTTTAATATAATTGTAAAAATACCAGAAAATGCGATCATAAAAATGGTTGGTCCATCTCCAAGACCGAACCAAATAATAGATAAAGGCACCCATGCCATAATGGGCACTTGCCTTATAGAGTTTATAAATGGTGCCAAAGCTTTTAACATGGTTTTTGAGTATCCCATAATCATGCCAATAGGTAATCCAATGATAAATGCATAAAAAGCACCAGTTAAAACTCTTCTCATAGTAATACCAATATTTCTAAGTACATACAAATCTGTGATAGCCTGTACAAAAGCTGTTGCAATGCTTTTTAATGAGGGGAAGAGAAAGGGTTGATTTACAGCATCTGCTGCTACTGTCCATATTATTGCAATAATTACAAGGGCAATTGGAGTATAGATATTGAACTCCTTACCATTAAGCTTTCTCCATTTACTTCTATCCCTCATATTGGTTGCTTGAGCCATTCTCTTTATGTTCCTATCTTCTGCACTCATATACTTTACCCCCTATAACATTTCTAAAAAGGCTTCAATCCTTGTTCTCAATTGTCCCTCATCACCTTCACCATAATCAGTTTCTAGGTGTAAATATGGTACTCCACACTCATTGGCAACTTTTTTGATGTTTGTTGATTCTATTCCAAAAGGATTACAAGAATGAAGGATTATTCCAACTACACCATCAATCTTCCATTCTTCAATGGTAAGGGCAACTTGATCCAGCCTTCTTTGATTTGGTGACATAACTGCGCAAGGCACTTCCAAATACTTTTCTGCTATACACACAATAGGATCCTTTTCTTCAGATTCCTCAATAAGTCTTCTTCTAGAAACAATGCCACTGCAGCCTTCATAGCAAACAATAACCCCACCAAGTTCCTCTATGACCTTAATGGTCTTTTCGAATACTCCACCATTGGGGCCGCCAGACACTAAAATTCTTGGCCTCTTGCTTCCTTTGGGAATAGGACCATTACCATTCTTCCAATCTTCTTCACACTTATCAATAATTTCTTGAACCATGTTATAGCGTTCTTGTCTATCAAATATAAATTGAACTCCTTCCATTACATGACGCATTTGCATGCCTGTAATAGCTGGGGGATCATACTTACCTAACTCATATAATTTTGCCATTTGGATTCTTTCCTTGTTGCCCCATTTAATTGCTTCCCTCAGCTTATCATCTGTAATGGTAACATCAAACTTCTTCTCTAAAACTTCTTTAAAATGACGTAGTTCCATAATCCAAGACTCTAAGGACCTTTCAGGATCAGGATTATTGGGTAAATGTATTATGTGAACGTCCTTTATTTCACCAAGCATTTCATACATTTTCTTCTTACCATCACAAGTTGTCTCTCCAACAACTAGGTCAGAAAAATATGCAAAGGGACAGGTTTGAGTCAAAGCAAATCCATAACTAGACTTAATAAGAGGACAAAGATTTGCTGGCAACTCTGTTTCTGCTGCTAATATTGGTTCTGGACTTTGACCACACAAGCTAACACGATAAATTCCTGCCGCATCTATTATTTCATTAGGAGCAAATTGACAAAAGGTACCACACAGCTTGCCCCCCTTATCTTTTAGCTCCTTTACTTTAATAAATCCTTGTCTTCTAGCATCAGCAAACTCTTCAAAACGCTCTGGTAACGTTGCCATAACTACTCTCCTTCTTTAAACTTTATAGTTTTCTATTATTCTTGAAGGGCACTTTTTTGTGGAAAAGTAACTCTTGTATCCTCCCTACTTTCAGTCTTCTGGACAAATTCCAATAGTTCTTCATCACCTTTAGTTTTCACGCCACCATTTAATGCAGCCCTCAATACATCTGATAGCTGATTCATATATTGGTGATATCTTTCATCTTTTCTATCTCTAGGTCTAGGAAGTTCAATTGCAATATCTGCTAGAATCCTACCCTGATCTCGAGACATGACTATAACCCTATCCGATAAGTAAATAGCCTCATCAACATCATGGGTAACCATAAGGGCTGTTTTATTGCTTCCCTGTATGATATTCTCTAATTGTACCTGCAACAACTGTCTCATTTGAAAGTCCACAGCACCTAAAGGCTCATCCATTAATAGAATATCTGGATCACATGCTAAGGCACGCAGTAAAGAAACCCTTTGCTTCATTCCTCCAGATATCTCATGAATATAGTAGTTAGCATAGTCTTGAAGCTGAGCCATTTCTAACAACTTTTGTAACCTTTGTTCACGTTCTTTCTTAGGTATCCCTTTCATCTTCATAGGATACATGATGTTTTCTCCAACCTTCATCCAGGGAAATAAAGCATAGTTTTGAAAAACAAAGGCTCTATCAGGACCTGGTTTGCTTACTTCTTTTCCATTTACAACAATTCTTCCCCCATCTTGTTTTAAGAAGCCTGCAATAATATTCAAGGTAGTTGTCTTTCCACAGCCAGAAGGTCCTAGTAGCGATACAAACTCCCCTTCATTTACATCAAAAGATATATCCTTCAAGACCGTATTCACAGACTTTTTATTCCTCTTATTTGCAAAAACTTTAGTAATTCCCTGTACTGATATAGACATAATTTCCTCCTTGTTATTCAAGACTTAAAAACTTTATCTTGACATTGGGCCAAAATTCTTCAGGCATACTTATATACCCTTTTAATGTATTTACATCATTTAATGTTTCAGCTACCCTATTATAAGATGTTTTGAACTGTTTAAAAGCTTTAGTACCTATAATATCCTTCCTTACAACTAAGCAATATGAAACATAATCTTCTTCTGAAATAGATGAAAAGTTAAAGTCTGACAGTAAGGATGCTTTTGTAATATCTAAAACTGCTCCATCAACTTGAGAGGTCTCTACAGAATAGGGTAAAGCTACAGGCATAATCTCAATAATGTCTTCAACATGTTTGTAGGTATTTCGGACTAAACTATGTAGGTGTTCCCTTTTATGGCTTATTCCTACCACATGTACATCCTCAATTCTTTCTTTATAGGCTAGTACTTCTGCATTCATGATTATTGGAGCATATATTTCAAAGTCACTATTTTCTCTTACCAAATGCAAAGCCATATGGTTGCAATAAAAAGCCATATCAATTTCATCTGAGCTCAAGGCCCATTGTGCAGTATTGCTTCAACAATCTTTAAAAGTATAATCATTAAACAATGATTCTTTAAGATCATTGTTTGTAGTCTCTATTTTTACTTCTTCTCCTACATCTATTATCTTTTCAAGAAGTAAACCTGTTATATCATCACCTGCACCAATTCTTAAAGTTTCAGTTGAGTTATCAGCTTTCTCCTCTCTTGGCAGATAAAGAAAAACTGTAAGTCCAACTATTAAAAAGGCCAAGAAAAACAATATGATTTTTTTTAACATGTTCATACCATATCACGCACATTAGTCCTTGATATATTTTTGACTTTTACAATTATAGTAAATTTAACAAGTATAATATAGCAAATTTTAAAAACCATTTATATAGTTATAAAAAAATTTAATATTTGCTGTGAACGTTATAGGTAAATGTAATTATTCTTATTATAGAATTGTTATATAATTGTCTTGTCATAAAACTTTTTCTAAAACTCTATATCCTTACTGGCCAAATACCAAATAATTATAGGAGGATAAGTATGGATAATCTCAATATCATAAATAAAAGAATATCAAGAATAAAAGAGATTAAGGAAAAGGGTGGTAAAATAGTTGGTACCTTTTGCAGTTTTGTGCCAGTAGAAATACTGGATGCAGCAGGCCTTCATATAATAAACTTAAATAGTTCCACTGATGAATACATATCCTATGCTGAATCAGACCTTCCAACAAATTTATGCCCCCTTATTAAATCAAGCTATGGCGCTGCAATTTCTAACAATAGCTATTTCTCATTGGCTGATTTCATCATTGGAGAAATGACCTGTGATGGAAAGAAAAAAATGTATGAGTTATTAAGTGAAGTTAAGGATTCACACATAATGCAATTACCACAGGGAGCCTACAGACCCTATTCACCCCTAATGTGGGAAAATGAGGTTAGACTATTGATCAAAGTACTAGAAAAAAGGTTTAATGTAGAGATTACAGAGGAAAAGTTAAGGAAAGCTGTTTCCTTTAGAAATAAATATAGATCCCTATATGGTCAGCTCTTTGAACTTAGCAAACTGGATCCTCCTGCCATTTCAGGATATGAAGCATATAAAATACTTGAAAGATACAAGTTCAGTTTTGACCTAGATGAAGAATACAAGGAACTAGAGGAGTTAATTAATAGAATAAAGAAGGATTATGAAGAAGGTAAGGGACCTATTAAGGACAAGGCTAAGAGAATACTAATTACTGGTTGTCCACTAGGGGGAGTATTGGATAAGATTGTTAGTACCATTGAATCCAATGATGGAGTAGTTGTCTGTTTTGAAAATTGTGATGGTGTAAAGCCTATTAGAAACAATATAAATGTGGACTCTGATGACATTGTAAAAGCCATTGCCGATAGATATTTAAAAATAGGCTGCTCTATAATGTCACCAAATATTAGTAGAATAGAGCTATTACCAAAACTAATAGAAGAATTCAAAGTTGATGGGGTTGTTGAAGTACTGCTTCAAACCTGTCATCCCTATACTGTCGAAGCCCGAGAAGTAAAAAAACTAATGCATAATTTGGACATTCCATATATGGCAATAGAAACGGATTACTCTGATTCCAATATAGGACAAGTCAAAACTAGAATAGCTGCATTTATGGAAATATTGTAATAGAGAAATAAAATCCCCAGAGGTTTATGCCTCCGGGGATTTTATATATTCATTATTCTATATGAATAGGTGGTAAGTTTTTTTCTAATTCTGGCCTCAGGCTTTCATATTGATCAGGCAGCATCAGCTTCTGTCCTAATGAGTCCTTATCCTCATCTACTGCAAAGCCAGGAATATCTGTAGCAATTTCAAATAGTATGCCTCCCTTTTCATAAAAGTAGATGGATTTAAAGTACTTTCTATCCCTCACTGGGCTAACAGCAAAGCCATTTTCCTTTACTAGACTACGCCATGCCAATAGGTCTTCTTCGTCTTCTGCCCTCCAGGCTATGTGGTGTACAGTTCCTACACTAGTAATACCCCTTGCCATGGAGCTAGTATTTATATCTATTATGTTGCCCATATCAGCAGATGACTTAAATCTGATAAATTCACCTTCTTCTCCTACCCTTTCAAGGCCTAATAGGGTCTCTATCACTTCAACTGTTTCCTTTGGACTATGGGAGTAAAACACTGCTCCAGCAAATCCCTTTATGGCCACATCTGGAGTAATATCGTCTACAGCCCAGGTGTTTTCATGGCCACCTTCCCTTTCTACCAACTCTATTTCTAGGCCATGAGGATCTGCAAACTGAATATATTCTTCCCCAAATCTATTAGTCTTCTTATATTCTATATTAAATCTTTTAAGTCTTTCTTCCCAAAACTTAGAAGCTCCTACAGGTATAAGGTAGCTGGTGATACCTACTTGCCCATTTCCAATTCTTCCAGGTCTTGCATTTTCATAGGGGAAAAATGTTATTACAGCTCCTGGGGTCGCATCTTCATCACTAAAATATAAGTGATAGGTTTGTGGGTCATCAAAGTTTACAGTCCTCTTTATCAATCTTAGGCCTAATACCTTTGCGTAAAAATCCACATTTTCTTGAACATTTCCCACTATTGATGTTATATGGTGAATTCCTTTAGTTTTCTTTTTCATAATAAAACCTCCAATAAATTATTTCGAATTCGAAGTATCTACTTCAAATAAATGGCTACTCCTGTAGCCCAATCTTTTTTAGAATCTCTATAGCTGTATCCATTTCTTCTTCTGTCATATGGCTAAATATCTGGTCAATCCTTTCTTCATGTTTAGGGAAGGCTTCATCCATAAACTGCTTCCCTTCATCAGTTATGGTAGCTAATTTGCTTCTTCTATCTTCAGGACAATCAATCCTTTTAACAAGTCCTTTCTTTTCCAGCTGATCTATTACATAGGTTATGCTGCTGCTTGCCAAGAGTATTTTCTTCCCTATCTTCTGTATAGGCTGTTCTCCCCTGTTATATAATAGTTCTAAAACAGCAAACTCTGTTGGATTTATTCCATATCTTCTCATGTCCTTTTTTACTAAATCTTCTACAGTCTGAGCAGCCCTCAACATGACTACTAATAATTTTAAGCTTTTCTTACTCATATTATACCCTCCAAATTTATCTTTAAATCATTTATTTCTAATTTATATATTACGTATTCGAGATAATTATATAATAAATATATGGCTATGTCAAGTAGATATTTGTGCTGTATCATAAACAAAGGGTTTGCTCTAAACCTATGCAAACCCCGTCTCATACATTACAGTATATCTACATATTCTACTTTTACCCTTTTCTGCAGCATTACAGAAACTATTGTAGCAATTACTTCTGATATAGGATAAGCCAGCCAAACAAAATTTAATCCCAGGAATGAAAGGGCATAAGCAATTGGAATTATTAGAATCAACTGCCTCAATGATGTTACTATTAGGCTGTATTTCCCCAAACCCAGGCCTTGGAAAAAGGTTGAATTGGTTATTCCTATTGCTGCAAATACAAAAGATAGGGATATGATTCTCAAAGTATATACACCCATACTTGCCATCTCAGGATCATTTGAAAACATGTTCATTAGCTGATTTGGGAACAATTGAAATAGCATAGTACCTACTGCCATTATAAGGGCAGAGAGCCTCATTCCCCATCTAAAGGCCTCCGTTATTCTCTCTTTGTTTTCTGCCCCATAGTTATATCCAATTAAAGGTAATACTCCTTGGCTTAATCCAAAGACTGGCATGAAAACAAATGATTGTAGTTTGAAATATACTCCCAGGACAGAAACCGCCATTTCAGAGTGTCTTATAAGTATTAAATTCATAATTGTAGTTACTAAAGCGTGTACTGATTGCATTATTATGCTTGGGAAGCCTACATCATATATTTCTTTTACTATATTTGTTGAAAATTTAAAGTTTAAATAGTTGATATTTAAATCACTTCTTTTAGAGAATATTAACAATATCCCCAATAGGGCTCCTGCAGCCTGTCCTATTAAAGTTGCAATTGCTGCACCCCTTATTCCCATAGCAGGAAAACCATATAAGCCAAAAATCATAATAGGATCTAAAATAATATTTATTACTGCACCCAATAACTGTATAATCATAGACCAGACCATTTTCCCTGTTCCTTGGACTGCTTTTTCTATTGTAATCTGTACTATGGAAAATATTGCAAAGCCACTTACTAGACCTAAGTATTCCATTCCCATAGCTTTGACAGTTGGGTCCTTAGTAAAATAATCAAAATATCCATCCATTAATGTAAATCTAAATATGATGAATAAAAGGGATGACAATATGGCAGCTAAAAGTCCATGCATAGCCGCCTGATCTGCTTTTTCTTGATTATTAGCCCCTAGGGATCTTGATATTAGTGAATTTAAACCAGTTCCTGTACCTACTCCTATGGCAATAATTATTATCTGAATAGGATAGGATAAGGAAGCAGCCCTTAAGGCCTTTTCGCTTATTTGTGCTACAAAGTATGAGTCTACAATATTATATAAGGATTGAATAAACATTGATAGCATAACTGGTAAGGACATTTTTATGAGTAAAGGAAGAATCTTCTCATGTCCCATTGGATTCCTCTTTTGCATATAATACCACCTCGTCATTATCAAAAACTAAAAAGTCGAGGACAGAAAATTCCCCAACTAAAAAGTATAACCTATATTTACAACGCAAGATTAATTATACCATATTTACATTCATTCTGCTACCATAAAACAATATACTATTCTTCAATTCTTGTTACAGAATGCACCAGGGGCTGACCCTAGTGCATCTTAAGCCCCCATCTCTTCTCTAAAAGATGTATATATATCAAGCATCAGCATTTCCATTAACTTTTTTCTAAAGCTTTCATCCTGTAATATTCTACCGTAGAAATCTGTATTTTTATTATATTCTGCTATGACTCTATCAGTAAATGTTGGCTCAAAGGCATGTTTAAACACTTCATAGGAATTAACCATTG
>JAAYHX010000006.1 GCA_012735215.1 Tissierellia bacterium | reverse complement strand
TAATCCTGTCTGTAATTTGACCATTTATCTCCCCAATTACTGTTCCTCCATTACCAGCATGATTTATCTTACCTGGTTCAATCATGCTAGCACCATTGGCACTTGTGCCTGCAATTATTTGGTCCTTGCCTACATACTTATTAATCTTTTCAATGTTTCCAATGCCATTTTGAAGGGTCAGTATAGTTGTATGTTCCCCAATTACGGCCTTATTCTGTTCAACTGCCAGATCAGTAATGGTGGATTTGACAAATACAATAGCCAAATCTACTATACCTACTTCCTCTGCATTAGTAGTAGCTCTTATATTTTTAACATATCTTTCTACACCCTTTTCTACTATGCACAAGCCCTTTTCATTTACCCTATTTATATGTTCTTCAAATACATCTATAAAGTATACCTCATGGCCTTCCTCTGCTAGTATGCCGCCATATAGGCTGCCCATGGCTCCAGAGCCAATTATGGCTATCTTCATATCCATCACCCTTCTACTTAATTATCTTCTACTTCAAAGCCTTCTACCTGAGCATTGAAGCAGTACTCCCTTGATGGGAAGGTTCCTTCAATAGTTTCCTGGTGGAATCTGTTAAGCCCTTCTACCATTTCCTTTCTGATGTGGGCAAAGTGCTTAACAAATTTAGGTTTAAAATCTCCATACATATCTAGTAAGTCTTGTGTTACTAATACTTGACAGTCCACATAGGGTCCAGCTCCTATGCCAAGTACTGGTATCTCTACTGCCTCGGTTACAGCTTTAGCTACTCCCTTAGGTACACATTCTAATACCACTGAAAAGGCTCCGGCCTTTTCTATAGCCTTAACATCTTCTATTAGCTTCTTTGCTCCTTCTGGAGTTGATCCTTGTACCTTAAAACCACCTAACATTCCAGCTGTTTGAGGTGTAAGGCCTATGTGTCCCATAACAGGTATTCCTGCTTTTACTATAGCAGCTATTGTATCAGCCACTTCTACTCCACCTTCTAGCTTTACGCAGTCGCATCCAGTTTCCTTGTATAGTCTGTTTGCGTTTTCAACAGCTTTTTCGATGCTCACATTATAAGTACCAAAGGGTAGATCTGCTACTATGAAGGTATCTGGTGCTCCCTTAACTACAGGCTTAGTGTGGTGAATTACATCTTCCAATGTTACTGCAGTAGTCCCATCGTAGCCTAACATTATCATGCCCAATGAGTCTCCAACTAGTATAACCTCTACATTACTTTCGTTAACTATAGTGGCTGTTGTATAATCGTAGGCAGTTACATAAGAAAACTTTCTGCCCTCTTTCTTATACTTCTTAAAATCTGCAATAGTCATCTTCTTTTTACCATTAGGTGTGCTTGGTTCTTTTTTGCTGTGTACTGACATGCTGAATCCTCCTTTTATTAGTCTTATTAGTAGCAATAAACAAATATGTTATAAAAAGTAAGTTTACCATAAAAAATACCATTGATATATTAAATAAGATTGGTATAATAAGGTAATAGCATTTTTGTATGTTCCGCGTTGCAGAATGATGTTCTGCTATTAGGATCAGGCCTATTCCTTTTAACTCTTATCCCCTATTGTAATTACTCATCAACACCTAGAAGCATACACGCTGCTAAGGCCATAATCTTTGCAGAAGCCTTCATATCCTCTACTTCTACGTACTCATCTACCTTATGGGCCAATACCAAAGGTCCTGGACCATATACAATACATTGCTCTAGCTTTCCGTCCTTTACAACGTATTTCTGATCATCACTGCCTGGACTTAAGGAAAAAGCCATTTCCTTGTTTAGATATTCCATACCTGCCTTTAAAAATGCCTTTACTACATCTGTATCATCGGGAACTATGGTAGGATCAACCTCCATTATAATATTGAATTCATAATCAAAATCCGGATCCTCCCTTTTAAGCCTTTCGCATATGGATATAATCTTATCCTTGGCCCAGCTTACACTAGTTTCTGGAATCAACCTCCAGTCAAAGGTAGCTTTACATAAATTTGGCACAGTGTTTACCTTGTTCCCTGCTTCTATGGTTGTAACAGTTAATGTACTCTTTCTACAGGCTTCAGGCTGTATAGGATACTTGGACTTTTCCATCAAGAGAGGCTTTATTTCCTCATCCATAGCATTTAGCACCTTCTTCATATTATCTATGGCATTAACTCCTTCATCGGGCATGCTTCCATGACTTTGTACCCCTTTTGTAATCAGCTCAAACCACAGGGTCCCCCTATGACCTAAACAGACCTTATCTACATCTAAACACTCTGTAATCACACAATAGTCTGTATTATCCTTATCCAGATATCCATTTTTGACCAAATAACCTACCCCTGCGTCTCCTCCTGTTTCTTCGTCTGGTGTGGCACTGGAAAGAATAGTCCCCTTTAGTTTTATGCCTGCTTTTTTTAGAGCATATATAGCAAATATTTGGGATACAATTCCAGACTTCTGATCCGAAGAACCTCTGCCATACAATTTCCCATCTTTGACCACTGGCTCATAGGGGTTCACACTCCAACCTTCTCCCGCAGGTACTACATCATAATGGCCAGAAAAATGAATACTTGGCCTTTCCACAGCCCCTTTATATTTACCAATCACACTTACTCTTGGAAGGCCTTCTCCGTGAGGCGCAAGTTTTTCAAGCTGATCCTCCGGCACGTACACATACTCTACTTCACAGCCTATTTTCTCCATCATGTCCCCTATTGCTTTAGCACACTTTTCATAATCTCTTCCAGGTGGATTTTCAGTAGGTATGCTTACAATTTCCTTTGCAAATTCAATCAGCTCTTCTTCTAAACTTTCCACTGCCTCATCAATAGCCTTCTTGATCTTCTCATAATCCTTCATAATATGTCCCCCTTATCTATCTCAATAAGCCCATACCAGTATTTTCTGCTATATAATAGTATCTACATAGCTTAAAACCTCATCCAAAATAGCCAGATTTTCTCTTAATTGCTCTTCATTGATTATCAATGGTGGTGCCACCATTATCCTGTTCTGGTGATTATAAGTCCAGAAACCTCTTTCTACTAGCATGCCCACAATCTTCTTCATAAGTCCCTCTGGATCCTTCCCATAGGGTACTAGGGGTTTTTTTGTCTTCTTATCTTTTACCAATTCAACAGCAGAGAATAGTCCTATATACCTTACATCGCCCACACAGGGATGTTTCTCCTTCAAGTCTTCAAGGATTTGACCTAGTACCTTACCCATATTCCTTGAATTTTCTATTAACCCCTCTTCCTTATACACATCTATTGAAGCTGAAGCTGCAGCACACCCCATTGGATGCCCATTGTAGGTTAGACCACAGTATAGTACATTGTTATCAAAGTGCTCTGCTATTTCCTTGCTGACTATAACTCCACCTAGGGGAACATATCCACTAGTTAATCCCTTTGCAACGGTCATAATATCTGGTTTTACCTTCCAATTGTCTACCCCAAACCATTGGCCTGTTCTTCCAAATCCAGCCATTATCTCATCGCATACCATGAGGATCTTATACTCATCACAAAGCTTCCTTACTCCTTCTAACCAGCCTTTTGGTGGGATCAATACTCCATTGCTTCCTACAACTGTCTCTTGGAAAATAGCAGCTATATTTTCTGGTCCTTCAAACTCAATTTGCTCCCTTAAAAGAGTAAGATAGTATTCAGCTACCTCTTCCTCAGTTTCATAATCTATTGGCGCCCTATAGGGATAGGGGTTGAAGTATTTAACAAAGCCAGGAATTCCAGGCTCGCTTGCAAATCGTCTTGTTTCTCCAGTTAGATTTGCAGCACCATAGGATGCTCCATGGAAGGACCTGTAGCCTGAGAATATCTTGTATTTTCCAGTATACAAGCGGGCAATCTTTATGGCATTTTCATTGGACTCTGCCCCTGCATTGGTAAAGAAGACCTTTCCCATATTGTCAGGTGCTACTTCTAAGATCTTTCTTGCAGCTTCGGCCTTCACATCTACTGCAAAGGATGGTCCCATATAAGCCAGCTTCTCTGCTTGTTTCTTTATGGCTTCAATAACTTTTTTATTGCCATAACCAATATTAACATGGACTAATTGGGATGACATATCTGCATAACGCTTTCCATTGTAATCCCAAAAATAGATTCCCTCAGCCCTTTCAACAGCTATTGGATTTAGCTTTACTTGAGCTGACCAGGAAAATAGATTGTATGATAAGCTTTCCTTTTTTACTCTTTCATAGTCAGACATTCTAATCCCCCTTTACTGAACATAATTAAGAGCCTGTTAATCAAAGGAATAGAGCCCTTAAGGCTCTACTCCTTAAATGCCCCAGAAGGTCTCTATTATATCCTTAGATGGTTCTTTTGTAAACTTGGAGACTACAACAAAGGCTATAAGCGATAGTATCAAGGAAGCTACTATTGCGTGCATTCCTAAAGGCCTTGGATAGTTGTAGTTGAAGATTACATAGGATACCATACCAACTATCATACTTGCAATAGCTCCTTCCTTATTAGCCTTCTTCCAATATAGTCCTAGTATAGTTGGCCATAGAAAGGTGGAAATCTGGCCTGCTGTTGCAAATAGGTTCAACCAAACCATTAGCTCTGGTGGATCTATGGCAAGTAGGAAGGTGACTATTCCCATAACTATTGTAGTTCCAATTGTTAGCTTGGAAACCCTTTTCGCATCTTCTGCTACTTGAGGTTTTATATAGTTTACATATAGGTCATTCACTATGGCTCCAACTACAACTAATAGTTGCGAGTCAACCGTTGACATTACAGCAGCCAACGGACCTGCCAGCATTATACCAGCTAATACATCTGGGAATAGGGATACCGCTAATGTAGGTACTACTAAGTCTCCAGACTCTATTCCAGATACCAAGGTGGAACCAAAGGCTCCTACTAAGTGCATACCAAGTAACAGTACTATTGAAACAACTGTACCATATTTAATACCTGAGCTTAAACTCTTAGTGTCCTTATAGCTCATAGCTCTCTGGGCAACACTAGGAAGACCTATAACCGCAAATCCAACTAGTACCCAATAGGAAGTGACCCAAGCCTTTGACGTAAATCCTGGATCCACACCCATAGGAGATATCATTCCTGGGTCTATTGCTTTCATATTTTGTATTATGTTTGTTATTCCTCCACCTTTAACCAATACCATTGCAAATAGAGCTACAGTAGATATGGTCATCACTATACCTTGTAGGGTATCATTTAATACTACTCCTCTATAGCCACCTATAGCCGTATGGACTACAACCGTAATACCAAAGAAGAACAAGGCAACCTTATAATCCAATCCTGTAGAACCTTGTAATAGCCTTGCTGCACCTATCCACTGGGCAGCCATAGCAGCAGTAATGAAGAAAATTATGGAAAGGGAAGCTAATATTACTACAGCATTACTTCTATATCTTGCCCTTAAAAAGTCAGTTATCGTATTGCAGTTTACCTTTCTAGAAATTATTGCAAACTTTTTCCCTAAAACTGATACGGTGTAATATCCTGTTGGCATCTGGGACATAGCTAGAAATACCCATGCCAATCCAATTGTATAAGCAGTACCAGGGCCTCCTATAAAGCTTCCAGCACTAAGATAAGTTGCTACCAGGGTCATGGCCAATACAAATCCACCTGTATCCCTACCACCTGTCATGTACTCTTCCATGTATTGAGAGCCATCACCTTTTGACTTAGCAACCTTACTAAGTATTTTTGCAGCATATATACCTATAATGTACATCAAAGAAAAGTATACGATTATCGGAATAAGGACTGATAAGTTTAGATTACCCATAGTTAAGCCTCCTTCCCTTCAATTGATTTAAGATATTCTTTGGCTTCTTCCTCAGTGAACTTATCAAGAGGCATGTGTTTAAATAGTTTGTCTACCATGAAAAATGTTAAACCTATAAAGACTATAGCCCCTAAGACACAGCTGAAGAAAAACCATGAAGGGAATCCTAGTATATATGTGTATCCTTCTACTGGCTTATCTCCTAACCCATAACCAAATACATACCACCAAACTAGATTTAATAATCCTAAGATAACTCCGTATCGGGCTTCCTTGTTGCATTGCTTATATCTTGGATCTTCCATAAAACCTTCAGTAGAATCCATTTTGATGTTATCTACTTCTTTCACACTCACTCACCATCCCTTTCTTTTTTAATAATGACACAATAGATTTTAACATGTCATTTCCTTTAAGGATGTATTTTTTCTTCTAGGAATCTGCCTTCTGTCTCTAGATCCTTATCAGTCATTTAAATAATATAGGGCTGCCAAGGTGTACATCTTTGCAGTTTCAACTAAGTCATCTAACTCAACATACTCATCCACCTGATGGGGAAGTTCTCTATCTCCAGCACCGGTAACAACAGTTGGAATATCCTTCCATGCAGATAAGAAGGTGCCGTCTGTTGCTCCAGGAACTCCATTGTAAATTGGGTCTTTACCCATGATATCTACGTAGGCTTTTGCAAGAGCTTGAACTACAGGTTCATCCTTATCACATTCAACAACTGGTCTATTATCGATTACTTCTAATGTAGCATCAAATTTATCATCCCCATCTGGATATTGCTTCATTAGTCTATCCAGTATTCCCTGTATTTGATTTATTATTGCATCGTGATCTTGTCCTGGTACAGTTCTTATATCCAAGGTTACATAAGCATCATCTGGTACAACATTGATTTGAGCCACTCCCTTAATTGGAGCAGTTACAGTTGTTGGAGTCATACTTGGCCAGCCTAAAAATTCGTGCTTACCTACTCTGTCCTTTTCTGCATTTTCAAGACTTCTAATCTCTGTTATTAGCCTTCCCACCCCCCACATTGGATTATTGCCTGCTAGCGGCATACAGCCATGGGACATTTTGCCGTTGATTTGAATGCCAATTCTCAAAGCTCCCTTAGCTACAATGCACAAGTTTTTCTCTTCCGGTTCACATATAATTGCTGCGTCTACATCATCAGCCCACCCCTTCTTTATAAAATCCTTAATACCTATCATAAGTCCTTCTTCATCAACAGGTATGCATAGTTTTATATTTCCTTTTATGGGTATGCCTGAATCCTTTATGGCCTTAACAGCATATATCATGGCTCCTACATTCCCTTTAGTATCTATAGTTCCTCTTCCGTACATCCTCTTCTTCCCATCTACTTCTACAATCTCTGCTCCAAAAGGATCATAGGTCCACTTTTCTCTGTCTCCAACAGAAACCACATCTGTATGTCCTTCAAATAGTAAAGTTTTGCCTTCCTCTTCTCCCTTAAAGATACCTATCACGTTTGGTCTTCCTGGAACCACTTCATCCATATGGACTTCAAAGCCTTCATTCTTTAGAAACTCGTATATAAAATGTGCAACTTCTGATTCATTAGCCCCTTCTACCTCTGGATCGTATACGCTTTCAATCCTCACAAGTTTTTGAACAAACTCTATTAATTCATCAGCCTTCAGATAATCCAATACATTCGAATAATCCATTGCACCTGACTTAGACATATTTACCCCCCTTATAATTTAAATTCATAACCCTTAGTCTTCTACTTCAAAGCCTTCTACCTGAGCATTGAAGCAGTACTCCCTTGATGGGAAGGTTCCTTCAATAGTTTCCTTATGGAATCTATTAAGCCCTTCTACCATTTCCTTTCTGATGTGGGCAAAGTGCTTCACAAACTTTGGCTTAAAGTCTCCATACATATCTAGTAGGTCTTGTGTTACTAACACTTGACAGTCCACATAGGGTCCTGCCCCTATTCCTAGTACTGGTATCTCTACTGCCTCGGTTATGGCCTTGCCTACTCCCTTAGGAACACACTCTAGTACCACTGAAAAGGCTCCGGCCTTTTCTATAGCCTTAACATCTTCTATTAGCTTCTTTGCTCCTTCTGGAGTTGAACCTTGTACCTTAAAGCCCCCTAACATTCCAGCCGTTTGAGGTGTAAGGCCTATGTGTCCCATAACAGGTATTCCTGCTTTTACTATAGCAGCTATTGTATCAGCCACTTCTACTCCACCTTCTAGCTTTACACAGTCACATCCAGTTTCCTTATAAAGTCTGTTAGCGTTTTCAATGGCCTTTTCAATGCTCACATTATAAGTACCAAAAGGCATATCTGCTACTATGAAGGTATCTGGCGCTCCCTTAACTACAGGTTTGGTATGGTGAATGATGTCCTCCAATGTAACTGGAGTAGTCCCATCATAGCCTAACATGATCATGCCTAAGGAATCACCAACTAGTATAACCTCCACATCGCTTTCATTGACTATAGTAGCTGTTGTATAGTCATAGGCAGTTACATAAGAAAACTTCCTACCCTCCTTCTTATACTTCTTAAAATCTGCAATGGTCATCTTCTTTTTCCCATTGGACATATAGTCACCCCTTTATCGTATTTTGTCCTTAAAATAAGATTAATGGTTCCATAATTATAGATTTTTGTTACTAAATATATTATTAGGGAATATTGTAATGAAAAGTGGATATATAAGAATATATATTTATTGATAGGAAAGTTGGTAAGATAATCCTATAATCGATAGTTGTTCCGTTCTACGGTACAATGTTCCGTATTTTGATTTTATTAATATTATATTTTATAAGATACCCTATGTCAAGCTAAAATTTAGAATATTTTTTATTTTCTTTCATATTTAGAAAAGCTACTAACATTGCTTAATAATTATAAAAAAAACATTAAAGCTCGGATTTTTATCCGAGCTTTTCTTTTAAGCATCACTTATATTTTCAGATTTTTGCGGTATAAAATTTCCAATTACACCACCTATTAGGGCAGGCAGTATCCAAGCAAAACCTGATGAGGCTAAGGGTAACTTATTTATCAAATTTACCAATCCGCTACCAATTCCAAATATGGTTAATGATTCAATTGCACTTACTATTAGGGCAGCATATATAGCATATTTGTATACGTTATCATTTTTAATGTATTTTCCTAAGAATACTGTAAGTAGGATCAATACCATTACTATTGGATACATGAAAGCCAATATTGGTCCAGCTAAAGATATTATTGATTCTACACCAATACATGACATAACTGCACTAAATACACTTGTAACAACAACTACTAATCTATAATTAAGCTTACCATTTGTTATTTGATCAAAATATTGACCTGCTGTTGCTGTCAGTCCTACAGAAGTAGTTAAACAAGCTAACATAACAGCCAATCCTAATCCATATTTACCAAATCCACCTAAAACATCATTTGAGATGTTCATAATTAAATTTGTTCTATCTATATCAGCTGTATATAGGTTTCCAGAACTTGCTCCTAGGTAACCTAAACCCCCATATACAAAGGCAAGTCCTAGAATAGCAACTACACCAGCCTTAATAGTCATGGACATTTTTTCTTGTTCATCTGTATATCCATAGCTTACTAATGAAGCCGATATAACTCCTCCAAATAGAATAGCCGCTAAGGCATCCATAGTTTGGTATCCTTCTAAGAAACCGGTTGAGAAGGAGTTGTTTAATGTACTTTCTACCGTTGTACCAATTGGAGCAAATACTCCCTTAACAATTAGGATAGTTAACAATAAGAATAAACCAGGAGTAAGGATTTTACCTATTTTATCCATTACACCACTTGGTGAAATTACGAAGTATAAATTGATAGCAAAAAATATAATTGCAAATATAATTGGACTAAGATTTGGGAAAACTGGTTGTGCTCCCATTTCAAAAGCTGTAGCTCCAGTCCTAGGTATAGCCAATAATGGTCCTATAGTAATAATTATTGTAATACCTAAGAATTTAGCAAATGCTGGAGATACTTTTCTTCCTAGCTTGTCCACATCTCCACCAGCTTTGGATGAAGCTACAATACCTAAGAAAGGTAATCCTACCCCCGTTAATAAGAATCCTATAATAGCAAATATCCAAGTGTCTCCAGCTATTCTTCCCAAGAAGGGTGGAAAAATTAAGTTACCTGCACCAAAGAACATTGAGAACAATGCCGCCCCTAACACAAGTATGTCTTTTCTCTTGTTCACAAGTTATACCTCCTTATGTAGTCATTAATTTTTGAATGTATATTTTACAATGTATATATATTAGCATTTTTTTATCAATTTAGCAAATAAAAAACTTTTTAAATTATTACAAAATATCTGATAATTTCTATGTGTTGGACGGTTTCGTATAGTTTGAATGTTCTCTAAATTAACATAAGCCTAGCTTTGTCTACTTTCAATAAAATAAGGCTAAGCCTTGTTATTAAGCAACGTTTAGCCTTTAGTCCTTCTAAGATTTGTTTGTAGAAATTTTAACACATCTACTTTTAGGAGCAAACATAAAACAAAGTACACTACAGCTCCCACACCTATAGATAAAAGCAATAATATCATTTCAAAAAATCTATTGATACTAAATTTACTTATTAAGCCGTAGAAGGTAAAACGTACTACTACACCCATTATAAGAGCTGCTAAGAGGATCTTGATCAAGTTTCTAAGGTAGCTTCTTAGTCCAATTGGTCCTATCTTTTTCCTTAAGCTTATAAACAGCATTACAGAAGTAAAGGTGGTGGAAATACTAGTAGCTAAAGCTAGTCCAGCATGGGCCATAAATCTGATAAAAATCAAATTTAGTACTATATTAACTCCTACAGCAAGAGCACCATTTATCATTGGAGTTTTAGTGTCCTGTAAGGAATAAAACACTTTATTAAGCATAAGTCTCAATGATATGCCCACCAAGCCTAAAGAATAGTAAAATAAAGCCTTGGAGGTCATGATAGTATCTGTAGAACTAAAATGTCCCCTTTCGAATAATATCCTTACTATTGGTTCAGCAAGCACCATTATGCCTATAGTTGCCGGTACGGTTATTATGAGTATTATATTTACTCCTTGAGACATTATCTGCTTAACCTGTTCATTGTCTCCTTGAGAAAAAGCCCTAGATAGCATGGGGAATATTACTGTAGTAATGGCTGCTATAAAAACAGAAACTACCACATCATTTATCTTGGCAGAATAATTTAAGGCTGATATACTGCCTTCAACTAATCCAGAAGCTAAGGTCTTGTCTACAATTGTATTTATCTGCTGAACTGCCGACCCCAATAGAACAGGTAGAACTAGCATAATGGTCTTCCTAATATAAATATCATTTATATCTACACTAAACTTATATTTAAAACCTCTATGCCTAACTGCTGGCAATTGGATCAGAAATTGAGTGGAACTTGCTGCCACACTAGCAATCATAAGGGCAAAAATATTGTCCTTATTGGCCATAAAGAGCAAGAAAACGATAAAAACTAAATTGTATGGAAGTCCCATTATAGCTGGCGGTCCAAAGACCTGACTGCTGTGCAAAAATCCAGAAAAGACATATGTAAAGCCTAAGAATATTACAATTGGTAAACCTATCCTATTTAGCTTTACTGCCAGCTCAAACTGTTCCCCCTTAAAACCTCCAGCTACTATCTTAATTATTAAGGGAGATAAAAAGAAGCCTAACAGGGTCAGTATCAAGGTTATGGTTAAAACCACATTGAATATGTTATTTAGAAATTTTAGTTTACCCCTTCTTCCTTGCCTTTCCTCCACTTCTGTAAAAACTGGAATCAGGCTAGTATTTAAAGATGTTCCAATAGCAGTCATTATCATAGTTGTAGCTGTCATAGCTACAAAGTAAGTGTCCGTTTCATAACCAGAACCGTATTTTGAGGCTATAAGCATTTCTCTAACAAATCCTAATAGCTTACTCACTAGGGTAAAAAAGGATATCATCACTGCTGATTGAGCTATTTTGTTGGACATGATTATTCTCCTTTTCATTAAATTCTATATATTATCTTAAATTACTTTTTTTCAACATCCACCAGTAAATTATATCATAATTAAATTCTAACAAATATAAAAAATCTATTAAGAGGAATTTTAAGTCAATAGTTTACCCCATACAAACTGTATGGGGCATCTCTAATACAATATACTATACACTTGGGGGAGTGCTATCGTACACATTATATATTCTAATATGTAAAAATTGGTTACATAATAGTTACAATAGCTGCAGGTCAGAAATATAAAAGATTGGTCATCTCTGTTATATGCCTTTAAAGAAGGGTATTATAATCTAATAAATAATATAAAACCACTTCTTTGTCGGATAATCAAGAGGGATTATAAAGAGGAGTTGATATATTATGAATGATAATAAAATCAAAAAGGATACTTTAAAGGTAAAGAACAGCCTAGGCAGAAAAATGTCAATGACTACCATTGGAATATTTATTGTTTTTGTGCTTATTGTTGGATTCATCAATAACAATACTATAAGGAAGGAACTCTTATCCACCTACGACTTGATGCTCTACAATAAGGCTGTAGATTCGGCACAACTTGTAAACGAGCAAATTGAAAAAAATATAGTGGTCCTGGAGACTTTGGGAATGCTTGATTCCATTGCTGATCCAGCTATACCCCTTGAGCAAAAATCAACAGTACTTAAGTATGAGAAGGATAGGTTAGGTTTCACCTTCTTAGGAGTATCAGATCTAGAGGGGAGATTGGTCCTTGATGATGGACAAACCATGGATATAAAAGAAGAAAAATCCTTCCAACAGGCCAAAGCAGGAAAATCCTACTTTTCTCAACCTACAACAAATCCATTTACTGGTAATTTAGAAATAGTAATTACTGTTCCCTTAATACATAATAACAGCATTCAAGGTGCCTTGGTTGCCTTCAAACCAGCCGATTACTTTTACCAAATTCCACAGAGTATCAAGTTTGGAGAGACCGGCTACGCCTATATACTAAACGAAACAGCAGATGTTATAGCCCACCCTACCATCAGATCAGGGGCAACCGTCGAAGGGGAATCATCTGATTTAAGCGGCCTAAAAGAATTAGTAGATGAGGATTCCATAGATGATATAGCCAAGGTAGAAGAAATGGTCAAAAGTGGAGAAGCAGGAATTGGCACCTATACCCAGGATGGAAAAACAATGCACATAGGGTTTGCACCAATTGGAGCAACAGGCTGGAGCCTTGTAACTGCCTTAGATAAGGTAGAAGCACTATCAAAATTAAATTCTTTAACCCTTATACTAGTGTATGTGATGGCCTTTGCTACCCTTGTGGCCCTTGTATTCTCCATTATACTAAGCAGAAAAATTACAAAGCCATTAGTTAGGGTTTCAGAATACAGCTATAAAATTTCCCAGCTGGATTTTACCAAGGATATAGATAAGGATCTGCTAACACGAAAGGACGAGTTGGGCATTTTGGCTAATGCTCTACAGGGTGTAATAGATAATGTGAAGCTGTTTGCTAAAGAAATATCCCAATCTGCCCATCAAGTGGCAGCATCTTCTCAAGAGCTGGCTGCTATATCAGAAGAGTCCACAGCTGCCATTACAAGTATTGCCGAATCAGCAAACAGTATAGTTGATGCTTCCTTAAAACAGCATGAGGAAATAGCCAATATAACCAATGCTATAAAGGAAATATCTGATCAGGTTGACTACGTTTCAGGTGAAACTAAGGATACAGAGAACTTAGGCTCTGAAATATTGGATAAAACAATAATTGGAAAGGATAGGATATTTGAAGTCATCTCCCAGATGAACAACATTCAAAACAGCACCCAGTTGGTGAAGGCCTCCCTAGATGATATTAGCGAAAGCTCAAATAAAATGGAACAGATGTTGAAGCTTATTGAAAATGTATCAGAGGAAACTAACCTGCTAGCCTTAAATGCAACCATAGAGGCTGCTAGGGCTGGAGAGTACGGTTTAGGTTTTGCAGTAGTAGCCGATGAAATAAGGAAGCTGGCAGAAGAAACTAAAAAATCTGCCAAGGAGATAAAGGATATGATAATGAGGAACAATATGGTCATAAAAGAGTCTAATGAAAAAATGGACTCTAATAGTGAAGAAGTTAGACGGGGAGCTGAGGCTGTCAACAACGCCAGGGAGATGTTTGAAGAAATAGCTAGATTGGTGGAACTAATAGCCAGCAAGATAAATCAAGTACTAACGGCTATAATAAAAGTAGAAGAGCATATTAGCTCCCTAGTAAACTCAGCAACCAATATGGAAAGGATGTCTCAGGATATATCCTCTCAAATAGAGAATTCCTCCAGTGCAACAGAAGAACAAATGGCATCCATGGAAGAGATAGCTTCTTCTACCCAAAGCTTAGCTGCTTTAGCTGAAGAGCTACAAATGATGTTTAGCAACATGAAGATTGACGCTAATTAGTATTTTTATAAATATATGGATATCGGATAATAGAATAATTCTATTATCCGATATTTTGCTTTATATTAATAGATATGTATTCAATATTCCCCTTAAGTCCTTATAGGCTTTGTAGCCATGAAGGGCCTCTGCATTTTTTATAGCATTTACAATAGCCCTTTCTACAGCCGTAACTGCTAGAAATCCCACCACATTTATATCAGCTTGCACCTTTCTGTTCCTAAAGCAAAGATAGTATCCCCATCAAATATGGTATGGGCTGGCCTGATTGCCCTACCATGTATTCTTCCTTTTGCTAATTATTCTAGATCTGTTTCTTTGCTAAGCTTCTAGCAGCCGCCCCAGTAATACCTATGTTTTCCCCTATCTCCTTATAGGTATATCCTAGACTCTTCCCCTTTAATATGTACTTGATCTTATACTGGGTTAGATACCTATCCCTAGAACCATCCTTGATAAGCTTAAATTCTACTTCTGTAGGGCAGGAAGCCCTAAGCAATTCATCCAAGCTTTTTCTAGTTTCCTTCCCTTCCATCCGCCTAATAAAATCCTCAGTCCCTACAATGGAACTATGCACCCAGCTGCAATCCCCATCCTCTCCCCCGTCCATATACTCTATGTACCTTTCTATGGATTCAAGCCTATTAGGGGAAAAGATGGCTAAAACTTGCTCTATATTCACCATGTTCTCCATATTTACCCTATAGAAAACATCACTGGTCCATTTATATTCTTCTACGGTCTTACACAAGCCAGCTAATAGGGGACATCTATGGATGTATTTCATAATTGGTAAAATATATCTCTCATCTTGAAGCAAAATAGCTTTATACCTCTGTTGAAAGACCGGCCCTGTCCTATTATTCTTTTCATTGTAATACCTGGCATATTTGAAGTTTATATAATGCATTATACTGCTTAGGGGGACATTTAAGGTCTGTATAAGTAAGTGATAGCAATTATCCATAACCGCATAGGCAAATATTCTAAAATCCTTTTCCTCTTTAGCCTCGCTTATCAATTCCAGTAAGTAGGATTTGTCCTGGTCATATATAAAGACCTTTTCTCCACTCCTTCCCTGCTGCATCAGATAGTAGATTGCTCCATAGTATTGGATTCTAGCCTTTCTTGCCATAATACCCCTCCAAGTAATATCTTCTATATAGATTCAGAAAATCCTTCACCTTTTGTTTAAAGAAAACCTATAAAACTTAGTTTCATTGACAGTATACCTGTGGCTAGTCGGTTATAACAGGCTTGAACAATTAACAAGCTTCCTTTTTACTTAAAGTTTTATTTTTTCAAAAAAGTATTGAAATTTTCATGCCATATATTTATCCTTTTTTGTAAAGGAGGGAGCTATATGAAATTACGTTTTGTTAAGGTAAACCCGGTGGAGAATATGACAATCTTGGTACTGGATCAACTTCCTACAGAATACCATAAGGAAGTTGCCAATAGGCTTATGAATTACAATAATATTTACGCAGAACAGGTAGGCTTTATCCAGAGGGAGGACCCTTATATGAGACTACAGATGATGGGAGGCGAATTCTGCGGAAACGCCACCAGATCCTTAGCTGCCTATATGGTTTACAATAGCTATCCAGGTATAAGAAGGATGGATGGTGGATATGAAGTGGAACTGAAGGCTTCTGGAGTAACCAATACCATTAAATGTATTGTAAAGCCAACTGATAAGGAAAATGTATACTACTCCCAAATAGATATGCCCCTTCCCCTAGCAGTAAAAGACCAGTCCTTTTATAAGAAGGGAGAAACTATAAATACCGTAAGAGTGGACCTACCAGGAATAGTTCATATTATAGTTGATGCTAATTTGATTGAAGATAAAGAGCAATTCTTCCAAATAGTAAAATCTGAGATGGATAAGGGGAATTATGAAGCCTTCGGCATCATGTTCTATGATAGAAAAAAAGATTATATGGAGCCTCTAGTATATGTTAAGGTTACAGACAGCTTATACTGGGAAAGAAGCTGTGCCTCTGGAACCTGTGCCTTAGGCTCGGCATTAGCCTACGAAGAAAATCAGCCAATAACAAGGTCCATATATCAGCCTGGAGGCAGCCTGGAAGTTACCGCTGAATGGAAGGTGGGTAAGATAGTTGGCCTTGAGCTTAATGGTTTGGTAGAAATTGTAGCAGAAGGCATAGTCTACATATAATAAGAATTGGGTATAGATTGGTATTATGTTAAGCTATTATTATAAGAGGAGGGCTTATAATCGGGATACTTAATAGGTGGAAAACAATAATATTGATACTTTTAGTTATTATATTGCTCTATAGCACTATCAGTATAAACTCCAGATTTAGAAGATATGTAGATGAGGATAAAGAGCAATTAATATATACTATTAACAGCTTAATCATTAAAAGCAAAGGTAAGATTGACAGCATCATTTCAAACATAGATGAAGCGTATATAGAATATGAAGATATACAACTTCTTATGATGTATCATGATAATCTAGACAAAAGTTTGTTTGGATTCAAGAAAAAGGCTTACTTCATAAATAATGATATAAGTACTGAACTTCAAGATTTATGTGATAAGTATAAATTTGCAGAAAAAATAAATTTAGATAATGTAAGGGAATATTATAAAAATCTTTTGACAAGGATAGAAAGTGGAGAAAACATAATGTTAAAGGATGATGATGTGTATATGCTTGAAAGCATATATAATCTCTATAATCAAATTAGAGAAAGTCTAATTAAAATTTTGTAAACCAGAGATTACAAAAAGCATGAAAAAGGGACATACTGTACATGTGCAGTATGTCCCTATAATTTTACCTATAGTAACATGGCTGCTATTGTTCCAAATATTATTAATGGAATATTGTAGTGGATAAATGTAGGTACACAGGTATCCCAAATGTGATCATGTTGACCGTCTGCATTTAGTCCTGAAGTTGGTCCTAGGGTACTGTCAGAAGCGGGGGAACCTGCATCTCCTAAAGCTCCTGCTACACCTACTAGACAGATGGTAGCTGCTGGGCTAAATCCTAACTGGATACACAAGGGCACATAGAAGGTGGCAATAATAGGAACAGTACCGAAGGAGGTTCCAATTCCCATGGTAACTATTAGTCCGATTAATAGCATCATGAAAGCCCCCACTAGCTTGCTGCCTCCTATGATATTAACTGAACTGTTTACTAGGGCTTCTACTGCTCCTGTTTCCCTTAATACATTACCATAACCTGATGCGATCAACATTACGAAAGCTATAAAGCCCATCATACCTATACCGCCGTCAACTAGCTTGTCAAGATCCTTGAACTTGAAGGATCCAAAGAGAAGCATTACCAATAGGGCTGTCAATATACCTATAGGAAGTGATTCTGTTATTAGCTGTACTGCAAAAGCAACTATGGCTCCAATAAGTACCCCAATTTCTTCCTTGGTCATTTTAGAATTTACATCTGTAGTTGCTGCTAATTCACTGTCTACATTAATATCCTTGTATTCTCTTGGTTTCTTATATGATACAATTATAGCTAAGAACAATCCAATAATCATACCAATTCCTGGTAACAGCATGGACTTCCAAACCATACCTGTAGCTACTTCCATTCCATTATCTATAAGTGCATCTCTTATAGCATTATGGAATATCAATCCAAATCCGACAGGAAGCATTACATAAGGCGCCTTTAAACCAAAGGTCAAAGCACAGGCAACAGCACGTCTATCAATTTTTAACTTGTTCATTACTCCAAGTAGTGGTGGGATTAGTATAGGGATAAAAGCAATGTGTACAGGAATGAGGTTTTGTGAAAAGCATGAGATAAATGCTATAAGTAAAACAAACAAGACTCTTTTATCCTTTAATGCCTTGCTAAGTCTTACAACAAGCCTATTAGCAATACCACTGCGGTTGATGGCCACTGCCAAAGCCCCTAGTAGAATGTAGCTGAGAGCTGTTTCAGCATTACCGCTCATACCAGCTATTAGAGTAGACATACTTTCAGTAAGTCCCATCCCCGCCATTACACCAGCCACTAAGGCTGAAATGATCAAAGCTATAATTACATTTAGCTTAAGTAGACACAATACGGTCATGACAATAACAGACACAATAACTGGCATAAATCTCACCTCACCTTAATTTTTTCTCTTTCCTCAAAAATTAAGTACTTAGTACTTAATCCCTCCTTTCTATTTATATTATTTTATAAGATGAGTACAAATACGATTAGATTTCATATTTGCACTCATCCTTTCTAGCTAAAAGTTTATTTCTCCAACTGCCTCTTCCACTGCTTGGATTAGTTTCCCACTAGTTATTAGATCTTCACAGGCATTTATGTCTTCATATAGAGGCCTATCATCTACCAACCTTTCTACTTTTTCTCTTACTAGGTCATAAGCAACCTTTGTTCCAGTTCCAAGCCCTTTGTTACCTCTTAGATCTATGGCCTGACATGCACACATGATTTCCATAGCTAATACTCTTCTTACATTTTCCATTATCTCCCTAGCCTTCCTAGCTGCAATAGTTCCCATGGATACATGGTCTTCCTGATTAGCTGAGGATGGAATGGAATCCACGCTTGCAGGATGAGCCAAGACCTTGTTCTCAGAAACAAGGGCAGCTGCTGAATACTGGACTATCATAAATCCAGAGTTTAATCCTCCCTTTTCAACCAAGAAGGCAGGTAGGCCACTTAAGGCTGGATTTACCAGTCTTTCCAAACGTCTTTCTGAAATATTGGCAATCTCTGCTAGGGCTATACCTAAGAAATCAAAGCTAAGGGCCATAGGCTGACCATGGAAGTTACCTCCCGAAACCCCTTCCTTAGTATCATGAAATACTAATGGGTTATCTGTAACAGAGTTTATTTCTATTTCAAGTTTTCCTTTCACATAGTTAATAGCATCCTTACTTGCACCGTGGACTTGTGGAACACATCTTAAAGCGTAGGCGTCCTGTACTCTGATTTCTCCTTGTTTTGTAGTCATCCTGCTTCCCTCAAGGAGGTTTAGTATTATCTTGGCTGTGTCTATTTGGCCTTTATGAGGTCTCAACATATGAATCCTGCTATCAAGGGCATTTACAACTCCATTTTGAGCTTCAAAGCTTAGTGCAGCAGCTAGATCCGCTACCTTCATCAGATCTATAGCATCACATAGAGTAAGGGCACCAACTGATGTCATGGCTTGAGTTCCGTTTATCAAAGCTAGGCCTTCTTTGGATGTTAATTGGATAGTGTTTATTCCTGCCTTAGCCATAGCCTCGGCTCCATCCATTACCTCTCCCTTATACTCAGCCTTACCTAAGCCAATCATTGGTAGAACCATGTGAGAAAGGGGAGCCAAGTCTCCACTGGATCCCAAGGATCCCTTTTCTGGAACTACAGGATGTACTCCCTTATTCAACATATCTACCATGGTCTCTATGGTTTCAAGCCTGACCCCTGAATAACCCTTTGCAAGGCTGTTTATTCTTAGAAGCATCATACCTCTAACTACTTCTGTTGGGAAAGGCTTGCCTGCTCCTACAGCATGGGATACTATAAGATTATGCTGTAATAGTTTTGAATCCTCTTTAGATATGGTTACATCACTGAACTTCCCAAAACCTGTTGTTATTCCATATACCACCTGTTCATTTTCTACAAAGTCATCAACTACTTTTCTTGATTTCAAGATACTCTCTTTTGCTTCTTCAGATAGTTCAACCTCTCTGTAATACCTACATACTTGAACTATATCCTTCAAAGTTAAAGTTTCTCCATTAACGATCACCTTGTTCAAAACAGGTCCCCCTTTGCAATTGTATTTACAGGTACAGTAATCAACATGATTAACTGTCATTAAATTATATTCATTCACTAGTATTTGAATTCATAATAGCCGCAGATTATCATACTATTTATGGTATTTTTCTCCCACTAGTTTTTTAACCAACTCATCATCAGCAATGTATGGAAGGGTAATGTGGTCTGAATCCTTAAATCTGTTGTTGTAGTCAATCACTGTTTCAATTGAGTTTTCATTTCTAGCCCAGGATCTCCTTGCCACTCCTACCATTACATCCCAAGGCATTGCTTGCTTTATTATATTGTCTATTCTTTCGCTTCCATCTAGTACTAGTCCAAAGCCTCCATTTATGGCCTTGCCTATACCTACTCCTCCCCCATTGTGTAAAGCTACCAAGCTCATACCCCTTGCTGCATTTCCTGCAAAACAGTGGGTTGCCATGTCTGCCATTATATTACTTCCATCATATATGTTAGATGTCTCTCTGAAGGGTGAATCAGTACCTCCGGTATCGTGATGGTCCCTTCCTATCATCACTGGACCTATTTCTCCCTTCCTTACCATCTCATTGAACTTTAGGGCTATATTCATCCTACCAAGGGCATCCTGATATAGGATTCGAGCTTGAGTTCCTACAACTAGCTTGTTCTCCTCTGCGTCTCTAATCCATACCCAGTTATCTCTGTCTTGGAATCTTCTATTTGGATCTATGCACTCCATAGCTGCCTTATCTGTCTTGATTAAGTCCTCATGCTTTCCACTTAAGCATACCCATCTGAAGGGTCCATATCCATAGTCAAATAGCATTGGCCCCATTATGTCCTCTACATAGGATGGGAATATAAATCCTTCACTTTCATCTACTCCGTCTTTAGCTATATCCTTTGCTCCTGCATCAAATACAGCCTTCATGAAGCTGTTTCCATAGTCGAAGAAATAAGTTCCCCTGTTTACTAGTTCTTTTATGAGTTCAAAGTGGTGAATTAAGGACTTGTTTACAAGCTCTACAAACTTGTCCTTATCTGTAGCAAGTAACCTAGTTCTCTCTTCAAAGGTAATTCCCTGTGGACAGTAACCGCCATCATAGGGTACGTGGCAGGAGGTTTGGTCTGATAAGAGCTCTATGTGTACATTGTTTTTCACTGCATATTCTAGCAAGTCAACTATATTACCATAATAGGCTATGGCTATTGGTTCTTTCTTGTTCATGTACTCTTTTGCAAGCCTGAAAGTTTCCTCCATGTCATCTACAACTATATCTATCCAGCCTTGGTCTAACCTTGTTTGTATCCTTGAGTAATCCACTTCTGCTATTATTCCTACTCCCTTGGCTATCTTTACGGCCTTTCCTTGGGCTCCACTCATGCCGCCTAGGCCGGAGCTAACAAATAGATGCCCTCTTAAGTCATCTTCTATGCCCAGTTTTATTCTCCCTGCATTTAGGATGGTGTTGTAGGTTCCATGTACTATGCCCTGAGGCCCAATATACATCCAACCTCCTGCAGTCATCTGGCCATAGTTGGCAACTCCCATAGCTGTAGCCTTTATCCAATGTTTTTGATCGTCAAACATGCCTACCATCAAAGCATTAGTTATTATCACCCTTGGGCTATTAGGATTGGATCTGAATAATCCCAATGGGTGCCCTGAGGCTATTACTAGAGTTTGATGATCTGTTAATTCTTCCAAGTATCTCTTTATCAACCTATACTGCATCCAGTTTTGGCATACTTGTCCTGTTTCTCCATAGGTAACTAGCTCGTAGGGATAGAGGGCTACTTCAAAGTCAAGATTGTTATCTATCATTACTTGAAAAGCTTTTCCTTCAACGCATTTTCCCTTATATTCATCTATTGGTTTTCCGTAGATTCTTCCTTCTGGTCTAAATCTGTATCCATATATTCTGCCGTAGGTAAGAAGTTCATCTAAGAATTCAGGCGCTAGTTCTTCATGCCACTTTTCTGGTATATACCTGAGAGCATTTTTGAGTGCTATTTCTGTTTCCTTCTTGGATAGTGTAAATTCCCTCTTTGGTGCTCTCCTTATACCTTCTACAAATTTAGGCATAGGAGGTAGTTCATCAAATATGTGACCTAGGTCAATGGTCATTGCTTTTGAAATATCATTGTTGCTAATCATGTTAATTCCCTCCTCACTTCTAGGACTTTAGTCTTATTTTATGCAATATTGCATAGGTGAACATTCATGATAACGAATATTAACACTATTTCCTATTATTATTACCTAAACTAATCCCTATGTCAATTATTTCATTGAATATTTATACCCAATTATATGTTTTTATGACATATTTATAACAAAGTTTAAAATAAATCTTAATATAACATAAAAGATGCCGTATAATAACTAATAAATTAGTTATTAAACATCTCTTTTTTTATACCAAAGTTAACAACTAACAGGAAAACCTCGTCTTCCCATCAAAATTATTAGTCAAATCTAAACTAAAAATCAGCTGCTTTTTTTGATTTATGATTACTCTAGTATAGTTTTTCATGCCAGTTAAATTATACTAAAAACAGGTCTTTGAGCTAGCGCTCTCTGACCTGTTTTTCTTTATGGGTTTTCTATTTTGAAACAGCCTCTTTTATCATTTACCTTGACCATAAGTTTTGAATTTTTCCTTCATTAGGTCCATCTCTTCTTGGGAAAGTATTACTGGTTCACCTATGGATTTAGTCCTGTAGTATAGCTCAGCACAGTATTCAATCTGTTCTGTAATATTAAAGGCCTCTTCCAAGCTACTGCCTCCTGTAAGTAAACCATGGTTTGCCAAAAGAACTGCCTTTCTATCCTTCATAGCTTCAAAGGCATTTTCTGCCAACTCTTTAGTACCAAAGGTGGCGTAAGGGGCACATCTTACATCCTTTCCTGCTAAAGCTACCATATAGTGTACTGGAGGCAGGGCCCAGTTTAAACATGCTAAAGTAGTTGCATAGATTGTGTGGGTATGGATTATGGCATCAATATCCCTTCTTCTTTCATAGAATATCCTGTGGAGTTCCACTTCGCTGGAGGGCTTTTTGTTGCCATCTATGATTTCCCCTTCAATATTCAATACTGCCACATTTTCTGGTTCAATATCAAAGTAATCTATTCCAGATGGACTAATAGCCATTAGTTTTTCTTCCCTGTTATATATGCTCAGGTTCCCTCCCGTGCCACTGGTAAGGCCAGAAGTCACCAGCCTTCTACCAAATTCTACAATAAGCCTTCTCTCTTTTTCCATCAACATGTATATCATCCTCTCTATGGCTGTCTATTCTTCAATATCCTTTAGATTGAAGATAAAGCCCTATCCAGATCTTCAATTATATCTTCATAATGCTCTAAGCCAACAGAGATTCTTATCATGCTCTCTGTTAATCCAAATCTCTCAAGTTCCTCTTTAGGGTATCCTCTGTGGGTCATGGCTGCTGGAAGCTCTATAAGAGTTTCACAGTCCCCTAAGGATACTGCTAGCTTTGCAAGCCTAACGGAGTTGACCACCCTTTTAGCTTCATCCAAGCTTCCGTCTACCTCAAAGCTTATAACAGCGCCAAAGCCCCTCATCTGTTCTTTAGCCAGCTTATGGCCATCAAAATTCTCAAGTCCTGGATAGTTTACCTTCTTGATCTTAGGATGACTATTTAGATATTCAGCTACCTTTATAGCATTCTTTTCATGTTCTCTCATCCTTATGGGCAGGGTCTTCAATCCTCTAAGAAGCAGCCAGGCGTTGAAGGGGCTCATAACCCCGCCAAATTCACACATGTAGTCAAATTTAAGATAGTGAACATAGTCTAAATCCTTTGCAACTGCTACCCCTCCTATTACATCCCCATGACCACATATATACTTGGTAGCACTATGTACTACTACATCTGCACCTAAGGTCAAAGGCTTTTGAAAATATGGTGTGGCAAAAGTGTTGTCAACCACAACCTTTACATTCCTTTTCTTAGCAAGGGCACAAATCTGCTCTATATCCAATACTGTAAGGTCAGGATTGGAAGGGGTCTCAAAATATATTACCTTAGTCTTCTCATCTATTACATCAACAAGCTCGCCTATTTCCCTTAAATCCACAAGCTCTGAACTTACGCCATATTTAGGAAGCAAGCTGTTAATCACGTTGTAAGTAGACCCATATAGGGTTTTATGGGCTATTACCTTATCTGCTGGCTTTAATAGGGAAAAGAGCACAGAGCTTATAGCAGCCATGCCTGATGAAAAGGCAACGGCACCAGCCCCTTCTTCCAAAAGGGCCATAGTGTTTTCAAATAGGCGTAGAGTAGGATTGTTTCCTCTTGTATAAACATAGTCATCGCTTTCAAAGGACATGACCTTTTCTACATGATCGATATCATTGAATACAAAGGTTGAAGTCTGATATATAGGAGGATTTAGGGCATTATTTGCATTTTTATCACCTGTGCCGTGTATGGCCATGGTTTCAAATTTATAGTTTTTGTCTTTCATTACATGTATACTCCTTTCTAGCTTATATCCTAATCAAAGTTTTAAAATTGAATTATTACAATTGCAGTTATCTTGGTCTAACCCTTCCCTGAATACCTGTAGGAAAACTTCCGTAACCTTATATCTACTGACTTCAAGAATTTGCTGCATATTGCCTATAGCCATATCCTTTTCAAAGCCAGTACACCAATTGGTGATTATGCCTACAGTAGCATAGCACATGCCCAGCTCTTTTGCTAACACCACTTCAGGAACAGAAGTCATCCCTACCACGTCTGCTCCCAGCATCCTATACATCTTGATTTCTGCTGCTGTTTCAAATCTAGGCCCTTCAGTACAGGCATATACTGCATCTCCTATAATGTGTAATAGTTGTGAACTGGACGCTTCATAAAATCTCTTCCTTAAATTTCTACAGTAGGGGTCCTTCATATCCACATGGACTACAGTACCATCTTCTCCTTCAAAAAAGGTTACTGGCCTACTCTTGGTAAAATCAATAAAATCCCTAATTACCACAATATCCCCTGGAGCATAATATTCATTACATGAGCCTACTGCTGCGGTAGCGTATATACATTTTACTCCCAACTTTTTTAATGCCATCATATTTGCCCTGTAGTTTATCCTGTGGGGTGGTAGTGAATGACCTTTTCCGTGCCTAGCTAGGAAGACTATTTCTTCTCCATTCAGCTTAAGTACATCTACTTCCACTTTTCCATATTCTGTTTCTATAACTTTAGAATAGGCTCCCTTGCCAGCATCATATACACCCGTTCCTCCAATTATGGCCTTTTCCATGATTTCATCCTCCTCTTATTTAAGCTTCAATATGTTCTCCCTAAAGGGAGATTTAATAATCCCCTCCTCAGTAATTATGCCAGTTATATTCTCATGGGGAGTTACATCAAAGGCAGGGTTGTATACATCTATTCCCTCTGGTGCAATCCTTATGCCTTCCATGTGGGTAACTTCGGAGTTATCCCTTTCTTCTATGATTATTTCATCTCCTGTTTCTATATCAAAGTCTATGGTGCTTGTTGGAGCAACTACGTAAAAGGGCACCTCATATTCCTTAGCCAATACGGACAGCATAAAAGTGCCTATCTTGTTTGCTGTATCCCCATTTAAGGCTATCCTGTCTGCCCCTACTAGGATGAGGTCAATCTTCTTATCCCTTATTAGGGTTGCAGCTGCACTATCAGCAATAAGCTTGCAAGGTATACCTTCCTCTAGCAATTCCCAGGCTGTAAGCCTTGCTCCTTGTAGTCTTGGCCTGGTCTCATCAGCATATACGAATATGTCCTTTCCACTGTAAAAGGCCTCCCTTATAACCCCTAGGGCTGTTCCAAAGCCTGCAGTAGCTAAAGCTCCTGTATTGCAATGGGTTAAAATAGTTGCTTTTTCATTAACAATTTCATTGCCAACCTTGCCCATCTTCCTATTGGTATCAATATCCTGCTTTAGCATACGATCTGCCTCTTGTCTTAGCTTGTCATACAGGTCTGCTGGTGGCAGATCCTTATTCTCTTCAATTATACTCCTCATTTTGTTTATAGCCCACATGAGGTTTACAGCTGTAGGCCTTGATCTATTTAATATCTCTAAAGCTTCATCCATATGAATTAGGAAGTCATCCCTATCGCAATCTATGAATTCCTTGGCTGCTAAAACTACTCCATAGGCCCCAGCTACCCCTATGGCTGGTGCACCTCTAACCACCATATCCTTAATGGCAAAATCCACATCCCTATAGCTAGTACACTGAAATATTTGGTAGGAGAGGGGCAATTTTCTCTGATCTATTAGATGCAGAATATTATCTTTAAACTCAATAGTTTTTATTCTATCCATATCTTCATCTCCTTTCCTATGTATCCTCAATATTCCCAATCTGTATATCAGTATTAAGATTTTCTATGGAATATATCCCTACTTGTGCTATCAAATAAATTGTACCTTATGAAAATATTATCATTCTTTGGAAATTAAGTCTATATTTAAGCTGGTGGAGTCCACAAGGGAGTATAGGCTAAAACACAAAAAACTTTCTTTATTGATGGCCTGGCACCAATAAAGAAAGTTATTGTAAGTAATCTGTAGTATTTTAGTGTAAAAAATGTTAGCTTTTGTCAAGTCCCTCTACCTAATCAAATACTATTACCTTTTTGGGAACAGTTTTGGCTGGTAGGCTTAATTCAGCAACTTCATAAAGTACTATAGCCTTCTTGTTCTTAATGGCCTCTTCAGTTAACTTGTTGCCCCCAGTATCCACTATAATGGTTTTTTCATCAGGGAGAATCATAAGAATACCATCTGTGCTTACTAGATCCTTATCAAATTCGTATACTTCAACATTTGACACTCCACCTTCTTCCAAAATGGCTACCACGTCACAGCCAGCTCTAGATGGATAACTGTCCAGCACAGGGGTGTCCTTATGAAAGAATACAGACACCTTAGTTCCTACCTTTATATCCTCCTTACCAACAGACTCATCCAGCATATTGGTAACCAATATGGCATCCTCTTCCAGGGTAAATATCATCTTATCATAAGGTTCCTCTTCATCCTCTCTTTCGACCAAGAAGGAGTATAGGTCCTCTTCTTGATTGATTTCCATTACCCTTCCAGTAAATCTAATATAATCATATATCAGTCCCTCATCTACTTGCTCATTTTGTGGCAGTTCCCCTTCCTGCATTTCCTGCCCCTTGTCAAAACCTACTGCATAGTATACAAAGGAAGCTAAAAACAAGCCTATAACTAAGATAATGATTGTTAATTTCCTCATCTCCCTCACCCAACACCACTCCTTTCTACTTTGTTATAAGTATATCCAATTCTTATCGTAAAAGGGTTACAATAGGGTAAAAGAAGGGTAAAAAAACTGACCTGACTTACATCAGATCAGTGGTTATAACCATTTATATTTCTCCTTATCTCATCAGTAAAATAGTTTAGGTTTTCCTTCCACATGTCATAGTTCATAACCTTTTTTAAGGTTACATTTATCTTCTTGTTCATACAGTTTATGTTGTCGTCATTTATAAACTCTATCTCCCTTTTAGCAATGAAGGTATCTGCAATCAGGTCCATTATATACATGGTGATTTCTTGTTTTTCTTCATCATTAAAGCGAGAGTTTAATCCTTCACTAAGCTTTAGATTATTTAAAAACCTATCCCTTAAGAATAGGATGAACTTTTCAAATTCATCAGCATTGCTTCCAGGCTCTATCATGAAGAGTATCTTAAAGAGCAAATTCCATTTGAAATCCTTGTTGATGATCTCTAATATGGCCTCTCCTATCTTCCTTGAGAATTGGTCTTGAAAATTGATTTCCCTTTCAAATCGTATATAATCATTTAAATCCATATCACTTTCCCTAAGCTGGTATAGGCGGGATAATACTTTTAGATATACCTTATCATAGTTCATTGGTTCACTTTGCTCGTGCTGCTTCAACACATAGGAAACCAGTATGTCGCAAGACTTTCTATAGTCTAAAACTATTCCAAACTCCTCTTTTGTTTTATCTGAGTAAATATCGTATATGATCTTTGACAAGATGGCTTCTAGTTGTTCCTTCCTCTTATGAATATCTGACTCGTCTAATTCCTTTAGGTGATTGTATAGTATCATCAGTTGTTTATCCACCATCTGGAGATTTTCCTTAAGAGAGTACATGATATCCCTAAATAGATCTTCCGAAAGAAGGTACTTGTAGTTCTTATACAAAACCTTGTGTTCTGCTTCTCCCCAAAATACATTTACTAGGGACTTAATCTGAAGCTCAAATTTTATTGTCATGTCCTTCCTTATATATTTGCCATCTATCTTGTATATTTTGAAACCATTCTTCTGTATTCGAGGTTGTTTTCCATCAAGCTTGAGCTGAATGCATGGATTATCCTCTGTATGATAATAGTCATCCTCCGCTGGGATGTTAAATTCCTTTAGGACCTTTTTGTATACATCATCTTCATCCTCAATGAACCTACACTCGATCCTCAGACCTATTAAGTCTGACAAGTTTTTTATAAGTTCCTCAGGGGTTTTATATAATAAATAAAAGTTGTTTCTAAAGATCTTCTCTTTTAAGCTATTGCTAGTCTTTACCCGGGATGATATATTTAGTATGCTATCATAGCTTAAAAATTTCTCCCTAAAGAAGTATTCTAATTCCCTGTTGCTCTCATCCAAGTCCTCCTTCATATCTTCCACCATTGCTACAGTCCTGTCAATAAAGTCAAATATCTCTAATTTCATTTAGTACCTTCCCCCTTTGATTTGACCCAAAATGAGACTCCCAATATATTATACCACAAGCTGCTGCCTAAAAAACAAATAGTCCAATATATATCATATAATTTGGATTATGGAATAATATTACTTTTTGATACCAATAACATAAAATATGACATAATATGCCAAATCTTTGTGAAATATTTAATTAATCTTACATTTCTCAACTTTTCACCCATTTATGCCGATATCTTTTGTGAGATATGATTATTAATGATAAAGGAAGGGATTTATATATGAAAATAAAAAACAAAATCATTCTATCCATTGTACTAATATCCATAATAAGTATTGTATCTATTAGTATCCTAAACTATGCTATCTCTATTAACAGATTGAAGGAAGAAATACATCAAGGTTTAATAACCACTGCTTCAAACACCTCAAAGACGATAGACAAGTGGATATCAGTAGAAAAGAACTCTCTTACCAAATTGGCTAACAACGTCATATATAACAACGAGTTTAGATATGGTTACCTATTTGCCTACTTAAAGATGGAAACTGACAACAATCCAGGCACAGAATACTATGTGGCCTTGCCAGATAACACCTTGATTGCAGGCAGTGGATGGGTTCCGCCAGAAGACTATGTAGCAACAGATAGAGACTGGTATAAAAATGCTGCAAGCAGCAAGGAATTGGTAATATCCGAGCCTTATGTAGATGCTAGAACTGGAGACGTAATAATCACCCTATCCATGCCCTTACTAAAGGACGGACAGCTATTAGGAGTAATGGGCTGTGATATGGCCATTACCTACATTATAGAAAATGTGAATCAATTAGAACTAATGGATAATTCCTACGCCTTCCTGTTAGACGGCAACGGAAACATTATCACCCACCGCAATGAAGAGTACAACCCAACAGCAGAAGCCTATACCAACATATCATCAATATTGGATGGAAAGCTAGAAAGCTTTGTTTCTGCAGAAGATGCGAAGGCAGAAAACCTAGATATTAAAGATAGAATCTTGGCTGATTATGATGGTGTAGATAGAATATTCCTCCTTAGCGATACAGAGGAAACAAATTGGAAGGTAGGTTTGGCTATATCTGCTGATGTAGCACTAGCTGAAATTAATCAAACCATTATGTTTACAGCTATTGCTGCTGGAATAATCATAGTACTAGCTTTAATAATCTCCTTATATCTGGCAAATTCTATTTCAAAGCCAATACTAAACTGTACTAGTATAGCTGAAAACATAGGCAACCTTGATCTTAAGGATGATATAAGCAAGAACCTTTTAAACAGAAAAGACGAAGTTGGAACCATGCTTAAATCCTATCAAGCGATCATAAACAGTTTAAGAAGATTTGCTGAAGAACTCAGAGAATCCATCAACATAAACCAGGAAGTAACCTCTAAGGCAGTAGAAAGGCTAAACTATCTATTGGAACAAGCGGACAATAACTCAGCTACAACAGAAGAGCTATCAGCTGGAATGGAGGAAATAACTGCCACAACCTCATCTATATCCGAGTCATCTATTGAAATAGACAAGGCCTTAATGGATTTTGCTCAAAAGGTAGAGGAAGGAGCAAATACATCCGCCGAAATAAGCTCTAGGGCTGAAGAGTTAAATGTTCAGTTTAAAGTATCAAGAGACGAAACTATGAACATCTATAGAAGGGCTAAAGAACAGATAGCCCATGCAATAGAGTCCTCTAAGAATGTAGATAAGATAAATGTACTATCCAATGCTATACTGGAGATTACAGAGCAAACCAATCTATTAGCATTAAATGCAGCCATTGAAGCTGCAAGAGCAGGAGAAGCAGGAAGGGGCTTCTCAGTAGTAGCTGATGAAATACGTAAACTTGCTGAAACATCCCATAAGACTGTTGAAGAAATAAAAACAGTTAATGACACCATAATCGGTTCAGTAAACCTACTAGTAGAGAATACTACCAAGCTATCTGAGTTTCTTGAAAAGAATGTAGTCAAAGACTACGATATGTTAGTTGAAGCAGTAGAACAATACAAAGATGATGGGGCTCTATTAAACTCCATACTAGCAGACTTAAGTGCAAACTCTCAAGAATTAACTGCTTCCGTAAATCAAATGACAACATCAATTAATGAGATTTCAAGAACCATAGATGAATCCACTTTAGCAACCCAGGATATTGCAGAAAAGAATCTAAATGTTGTTGAAGCCATTTCTGAAATAAATGAAGCCATGGAAAGAAATAAAAAAGTAGCAGAAAAGCTTAGCCTGTTGGCGGCACAAGTTAAGGTAGACTAGTTGAAAATCCGACCAAGTAAATTGGTCGGATTTTTCTATTTTATCTGCTAGCTTCCTCTTCCATCCTTTTAAACTTTTCCGCTGATTTTAACATGGCCTGAACTATGTTGCCTTTAAAACCATTTCTCTCTAGCTCCACCACTCCTTCAATAGTAGTTCCTCCAGGGGAGCAAACTGCATCCTTAAGCTCTCCTGGATGCCTTTCTGTTTCCAATACCATTCTAGCGGCCCCTTCTACGGACTTTGCAGCAAATTTGTAGGCATCCTTACGGGATAGTCCCAATAAGACTGCACCATCTGCCATAGCCTCTATAAGCATGTATATGAAGGCAGGGGAAGAACCGCTTACAGAACCAACAGCCTTCATAAGCTCTTCTTTTACTTCTATGGCTATGCCAAAACAGTTGAAGAAATCCATTACTTCCTTCTTTTCATTCTCAGTCATGTTATCGGAAAAGCAAATACCCGAAACCCCACAGCCTACAAGGGCAGGGGTATTAGGCATTGCCCTTGCTACCTTTACATTCTTATTGAATGTCTTCTTCACTAGATCAATGGAAAAGCTGGGAGCTATTACTACTATTATGGAATCCTCATGGACCACTTCTTTTATTTCCTCAATCACCCTATTGTATAGATTAGGCTTTACAGCAAAAACTATGATCTTTGAATTGTGAGCCACATCTTGGTTGTCCTTAGCCTGAATAATTCCATACTTCTGGTTTAATTCTGTTAGCCTCTTATCTGTATTTGTATGTACAAGAACATCCTGACCACTTACAAAGCCACCCTTTAATGCACCAGCAAGCATAGCTTCTCCCATATTGCCACAGCCAATAAAACCTAGCTTTTTCACCTTGCCTCATTCCCTTCCTATAGATTTTGTAATTAAATCCATTATTTTAAATCCATTATAGCACTTTACATTCCAAGGGAAAAGATGAAGAATATCAAATAATTAACATATATGATAGTTCTAAAATGGTCAATTCAACAATTCTGTCAATGGAATTAGGCTTTAGTTGGTTATATAATTAACAATGTATACAATATTATCCTTTTAAGGGAGGGGGAGTATATTGAGAGGGTTTGGAGTAATAGAAAAAGGTAAAGTAGGTTGGATGGAAAAGCCAGATCCAGTATGTGGTCCAAGAGATGCCATAGCTAGACCAGTAGCTATTGCACCTTGTTCTTCAGATGTGCATTCCGCTTATGAACTAGAGGGAGATCACCTAATAAATAGGATCCTAGGACATGAATGCATTGGAGAGATCATAGAAGTAGGTTCAGAGGTTAAGGACTTTAAAGTGGGAGATAGGGTAATCATTCCTGCAGTAACACCAACTTGGGAGCATCCAGATATCCAAGATGGCTATCATCAACATGCAGGTGGCCCATGCTATGGAATCAATTTCTCAAGCTATGAAGATGGTACCTTTGCTGATAAAATCAAAATTCGTTCTGTAGATATGAATGCCGCTTTGCTGCCAGATGATATATCTCTTGAAGCTGCTAGTATGATTCCAGACATGATGACCACAGGATTCCACGGACCAGAACTAGCAGAAGTAAAATTTGGAGACACTGTTTTAGTTGCAGGAATTGGTCCTGTTGGTCTAATGGCTGTTGCAGGTTCTAAGCTGATGGGAGCAGGACAACTTATTGCCATAGGTTCAAGACCTAATTGTGTAGAATTAGCTAAGGAATACGGTGCAACTCATATAGTAAACTACAGGGACGGAGATATAGCAGAACAAATTATGGAAATCACTAATGGAAAGGGTGTGGATGCAGCTATAATTGCTGGAGGTGATGTAGATACCTTCTATAAATGTATAGCAGTGACCAAGCCAGGAGGGAATATCGCAAACTTGAATGTATTTACAGAGATCCCATCCTTCAATATTCCAATTGATGCTATATTAGCTTTAACAGGCCACAAGACTATCAAGGGTGGATTATGCCCAGGTGGAAGAAAGAGAATGGAAAGATTGTTAGCCCTAGTTCAAGCTAATCGTGTTGATCCTGGTAAGTTAATCACTCACAAGTTCGATGGATTTGAAGCTATAGAAGAAGCCTTCTACTTAATGGTTGATAAACCAAGGGACTTAATCAAACCATTGGTGTTTATAGACTAAAATAGGACAGAGGGACGGTTCTCTTGTCTTATTTATACACCCCTATAGTATAAAATCACTCCCCTCTAATCAAATATTTGATTAGAGGGGAGTGATTTTTTATTTAAGTATTCTATTCATCAAGCGCAAGAAATTTCTATAGCTTATCTTTTCTATGTCTTCCTCTGAGAAACCCCTTTCCTTAAGCTTCTTTATTAGATTAGGGGCTCTAGATATGTCCTCTATACCCGGCGTCCCCCTATAGGGATCTTCTATAAAGGTTTGAGAGGTGTCTTCCTCTAGATATTCAAAGAAGTCAAATCCAAAGGCCACATGATCTATTCCAATTAGTTCGACTATATGCTCAATATGGTTTATGAGGTAGTTTACATTTCTCTTGTCCCTATCCACATGTATGAATTCATTGAAAGCATTAATGCCTACAAGCCCTCCACTTTCTCCTATGGCTTTTATCTGTTTATCAGCAAGGTTTCTAGGGGCTGGACAAAGTGCCCTTGCATTGGAGTGGGAAGCTATAATTGGCTTAGTTGCAAATTTATATATATCCCAGAAGCTTCTATCATTTGCATGGGATACATCCAGTATAATTCCTAAATCCTCCATTATCCTTATGGCCTCTTTCCCCAAGTCTGTAAGACCCCTATCCTTATCCCCTCTTGCCCCTGTGGCAAAGGCATTTTCTTCATTCCAAGTAAGGCTGATCTGCCTAAAACCCAGCTGATAGAGTGTATATATACCTTCTAAATCCTCTCCTAGAGGACTTAATCCCTCCATACCAAGTAACACTGCCAGCTTTCTCTCTCCCACTGCCTTATAAAAATCCTCTACATTATATATAACCTTTATAATATCCTTATTCTCCCACAGCTCTTGACACATATGTTTTATGATCTCTATAAACCTCTCCTTAGGCCTTTCGTCATAAGGAGGATCAATCCACACAATAAAGGTACCTCCAACCATGCCTCCCTTGTTGAATCTTTCTAGGTGGTACCTTTTGATTATATCCTTCTCTCCCAAGCTTCTCTTTACAGCCACATCGGTCCATATATCCCCATGTATATCTATTAACATGGTACACCTCCGAAAATTATAGGGTACCTTTTGTACCCTTTGTAATTATTCCAACTATATGTTGATATAAATTTACTAAATCAAGAACTACTTGTCAATCATATTAATGCCTTTACAAATACTAAAAGCTTCTAGCTATTGCTTTAGCTACTTCAATGGTCTTTCCTAATATAACCTTTACATCCTTGCCTATTATGTCCAGTTCTTCTGCTGCAATTGTTGTAAAGTCATCTATTCCAAAGAAACTCATTATAGCCCTTAGGTATCTTTCCCCCATTTCAAACTGGAAAAAGGGTTCAACTGAGTAATTCCCTCCCCTGGAAGTAATAAATAGAGCCTTCTTGCCCTTTAATAGGCCAACCGAACCTCCTTCAGTGTATTTAAAGGTAATACCCACAACACAGATATAATCAATATAGGCCTTAAGTATTGCAGGAAAGCTTAGATTCCACATAGGAGCTGCAATTACATATTTATCAGCTTCAGCAAATTGATAGGCATACTTTATAATAGGATGATCCTTATCCTTTTCCTTTTTGCTAATCACATACATATCATTCCTTCTCACAAAATCTATATTCTCCTTATACAAATCAAGGGTTATAATTTGATCCCTAGGATTTGCCTTCTTATATTCTTCAAGAAAGCTATCAGATATTTTAAATGTCCTTGAATAGCCCTCTGGTTTTGGATTTGCCTTAATGTAAAGCAATGTACTCATATAAACCCTCCATATAATTTACTTTATACATAGACTGCCCAGAGGGATTGGTTTAATACCTGGCAATTGGTTAAATAATCAAGTAAATATTTCATGTATGTATTAACCTTCCTTGCTTTATCAATGGTAATAATCTATAATATAATGAGTATTTCTAGGTGAGGTGTGCTATGCTTTTTAACTCAATTGAATTTATAATTTTCTTCACTGTCATAACGCTGCTTTACTATATTTTACCATATAGATTAAGATGGATTTTGCTTCTTATAAGTTCCTATATATTTTACATGGCATGGAAACCTATTTACATACTCCTGATAATTCTGTGCTGCTTTGTAAACTATATTGGTGCTTTAATTGTACATAAGTCCAATAGTAGAAAGGTTAGAAAAATCTCCTTAATTCTAAGCCTTTCTATAAGCTTCGGAGTGCTAATATTCTACAAATACTTGCCCTTTATCAACGATACACTGATTACACTAGCCAACTACTTAAATTTCAACTATCCAGTTGAATCCTTTGATGTATTTCTTCCTATGGGAATATCCTTTTATACATTTCAAACTTTAAGCTATACTATTGATGTTTACAGGGAAGAAATAGAACCCGAGAAAAATTTCTTCAAATTATCATTGTATGTAACATTCTTTCCTCAACTAGTAGCAGGACCTATTGAAAGAGCCGATAGACTCCTACCTCAGTTTGAAAAAGAGGTATCTTTCGATATAGAAAGAACTTTAGATGGAATTAAAATTGCTCTGTTGGGATATTTTAAAAAGGTAGTAGTTGCTGATAGGTTAGCTATCGCTGTTGATACAGTTTACAACTCCCCACAGGATTTTTCGGGAATATATTTAGTAATAGCAACAGTACTGTTTGCCTTCCAAATATACTGTGATTTTTCCGGCTATTCAGATATTGCCATAGGAACTGCTAAAATACTCGGCATAGATTTGATGCAAAACTTTAAAAGACCATATTTTTCAAAGGGAATAAAGGAGTTTTGGAGAAGGTGGCATATATCCCTTTCCACTTGGTTTAAGGACTACCTATATATACCTTTAGGAGGAAATAGAGTAAGTAGGGCAAGATATTATTTTAACACTATGCTTGTGTTTTTGGTAAGTGGTCTATGGCACGGAGCCAACTGGACCTTTGTTATCTGGGGAGGTCTTCATGGAATATACCAGATAATTGGAACCACTACTTATAAATATAGAAAGAAGATCAAATCAGTATTAAGGCTTGAAGGATCTTTCCTGTGGAAGGTCATACAAGTTCTGTTTACTTTTATCCTAGTATGCTTTGCATGGATATTCTTCAGGGCTAACTCCATCTCAGATGCGGTATATATTGTAAAAAATCTGTTTGTAGATATAGGTAGGTGGAGAGAAATAGAATATCTTTATGCTGCCTCTAATAATATGGGACTTAGCTTCTTTGAGTTTTTACTTGGATTAGCCTCAATAGTATTTTTGATCTTCATTGAATTTCTGTCTAGAAGAAAACCAATACATGTTTTACTAAATAGTTCTAACTTTTTGATAGAAGGAAGCTTTTATATGGTTTTAATATTGATTATTCTGACAATGGGGGTATTCTTTAATGCAAGTCAATTCATATACTTCCAGTTTTAGAAAGAAAATATCCATATGTATAAAATTAATAGTTTTTATGCTCCTATTGATTGCTATACTGATCCAAGTGGGCAAATACTATGAGCATATAAAGAATAAAAATGTCATAGTATCCAATTTTGAAAAGGCAATGGATGAATACTTTGCTATGCCTCCAAATAGTTTAGATATACTGTTCATAGGATCATCCCACTCCTATTGTACTTTTGATCCAGAAATAGTAGACAAGGCATTGGGTACCTATAGCTTCAATCTTGGAAGCCCCTTACAACATCCTGATACAAGTTATCATCTATTAAAAAAAGCACTAGAAAGTCAAAGCCCCAGAACAGTAGTATTTGAAATATATTGGGATATGCTGGATGATGAATTTGACCTGAAACAGGCAGACTCTGTGATATCTGCCATTGATGATAATGATTTTAGGAGGGAATTCATAAGAGATGTTTTTCCTATAAATGAAAAAATAAAGTACTACCTTAAGCCAATAAGGTATCAGCAGGATGTTTTTGCTTATTGGAATAAAAACCTGACGAAAGTGGTTGTTGATAGAATAAGTAATACTAAAAACCAAACCCTAGATGAAGATATCAATCCCAATCCCGAACCTATCCCAAAAGAAGGTGTATCTTACCATAAGGGTAGAGGGTTTATATATTCGGATATTGTAATACCTTCATCAGAATACTATGAAACAAATCAGTTTGTTGGTTTTGATGGTGCTAAATGGGAATTTAATGAGACCCAGAAAGGGTATGTAAGAAAAATAGTTGATCTATGCAGGGATAATAATATTAATATATTGTTTGTTACAGCACCTATTGCTAATGTATCTATGGAATATATAAATAACTATCATATGCTCCACAAAAAGGTTGCAGCCTTTGCAAAAGAGCTGAATGTATCCTATATAGATTATAACATGATAAACCTAGAAAAAAATCTATTCACAAATGAAAACTTTAGAGATGATGCCCACTTAAACTACAGTGGAGTACTGATACTAATGGAACATTTTGTTGAATGGTTTAAGGAACAAGAAAAGCCCTAAAAAGGGCTTTTTATTGTACTACTTTCATTTCATAACTGTAATCCAAGTACACTGGTATATTCATTCCCTTTACTTTTTCAACAAGAGACTTACTATAAGAATTGCCATCTACTATAACTGCCGCCAAAGGACTCCTCTTTAAGAATTCTACTACATCTTCTTCTGAATACTGGTTGCTGTTCAGGTTGAGCATTACATATCTATAAGCACGACCAGTTAATTCCGCAAGGCTTTCAAAGTTTTTCATCTCCACAATAAGCCTATCTATAACCTCCTTGTAATCATCCTTTATCTTAAGAAAAATGGATTCATCCTCTTCAGAAGTCCTCAATACTATATAGACATCCTTATTATCCTTCATAAACTGAATCAGCTTATCTATATTTGTCCCATCCTTTAAAAGGACCTTTTCCTTATTGCTATCCCATTTAACCTCTACAGAAATTACTCTTTTGCCTGCTACTGTATTTTCCTTAAGTTGATATATAGGATTATCAACACATTTAGGTATGCTATCTTCCAAGGGAAGATTGCTAATTTCCAACCCATCTATATCTGCTTTTCCTCCACTTTCAATTAGCTGTTTTAATAAATCATGTTTCAATATATAGTGAGACTTATTTATATCTTCTATTACCTTCTCATATATAGGTCTTAAAGATTCTATATCTTCAATTTTTTCATTAGTCTTTCTGTCTATGGCATAGCTGTTTTTGAATATGCCATCCCTTGACATGTAGAATATCACATCATCAGTTATAAAGGATCCCTTCACTGCATAAACTAAAGGTGCTACAAAATTATCTCCTTCATAGTTTAATAGATCCTTTCCAAACATTATTCCCTTTTGATTCTCGTATCCCATAATATTCAATATAGTAGGTAAAAAGTCTAGCTGACTCCCTATTTTGCTTATGGTCTTATTATCCTCCAAGCCTGGAATGTGAATGATAAGAGGTACATTCATTATATCTCCTAGGTTGTAGGGCTTGTTTAGTAAATCAGACATAATATCTCTGTCCCTTTGCTCACTTCCAAATATGGCAAAGTGATCTCCATAAATAGCAACTACTGAATTATCATAGTAGCCTTCCCTTCTTAGTCCCTCAAGGAATTCTCCTAAAGCCTTATCCGCATAATGAATTGCCTGTAGATAGTTCCCAAGCATGGTGTTTATATGCTCTTCCCTTAGTTTAATGGTTTGAAGATGTCCAGGCATATTAAAAGGAGTATGGCTTGTAAGGGTGATAATAAAGGCATAAAAGGGATTTTCATCTACATTATCCAGCTCCTTTATATAGTCTAAGGTTTGGCTGAAAAAGACTTCATCAATTATTCCAAATCCAATGGATTCCTTCTCTGTAAATTCATAGTCTTCTTCTGATATAAATCTTTCAAAACCTAGATTCACATAGGCCTTCTCCCTATTCCAGAATTCCTTCTTATATCCATGAAAGACCCAGGCTGTATACTTATTGTCCCTCAATATCCAAGGCAGCCCATAGAAGGTGTTATCTGCATATTCTTCATAGGTTGGATAGTCATACGCAGGATAGAGAGAGTTATTTGTTACAAATTCTGCATCGGAGGTGTTCCCCCTTCCTATATGCTGATAGTAGTTGTCGAAGTAGAAGCTTCCACTTTCCCTTATCAAGCGATTTAAATTGGGAGTTATCTCTTGGCCTTCATAGACTAGATCTATGACGAAGTTTTGTAGGGCTTCTACTTGTATAACTATTAAGTTCTTGCCCTTTCCAAGACCAGTGTATTCCCCCTTAATTTGTTTGTTTTCTTTACTCAATTGTTCTAAATCCTCTTGTATTATAAGACCTGTTCCTTCTGCTTTATCATCACCTATTAGAGCACTTTTTATATCCTTAATGTGATAGGAAAAAAACTCTTGATTGCTGACAGGTCCAAGGAGCTCCTTTATGCCAAGAATATCAATAAACATACAAGAACTGCCAAAAGAGATATTGGCACTCCCCACCTAATTTTTCTATCATAAACCTTTGATTCATTTCTAGGACTTTTTATAACAAAGAATATTATAAAGGGCAGGTCCAATAGAAATATAGCATTCTTAATTGTAAAGAGTTCCTTAAGACTATCTCCCACAGCACCCACTTGCCCCATAAGGCCCAGCAACTTAACTGTTGGTAATATGTTAAAGTGGGAATAGTACATGACATCTGCAAACATAATGAAAGATATAAACCCATATATAATAAGCCCCAAAAGGTTTTTTCTTCTATATTGACTAAAATGAACTAGGCTAAAGATAAGAAGGGTTACTACCAAGCTAGTAAAAAAAATTATCCCCTTATTATGTTCTATATTGGTTATACTCATAAATAGCAATACCTTTAGCAACAATAGGATTGAAAATATCATCTTATACCTCCAAAATAATTCAAATATATGTATGATAACTATTATATTACACCAAGTGCTTGTTCAGTGCAAAGTTTGTAGTAAAAGCATTGATATTTTCCTATATAAACAAGAAAATCATGCTTATCTCAAAAATGATAAGCATGATTAAAGATCTAATAAGAAGTCTAGCTATACCTAGCTATGGCCTTTCTAAGTTCCATTTGTTTTCTGAACAACTGTCTATAAATACTATCTCTCTTTGAATCAGGAATATTGGTATATTTAAAATCAAAATATCTATTAGCTCCAAGATTATAGGATCGTACTATAACACCTGTAATATCCTCATGACTGTCTTCAAATAGGATCTTTACTTTTAGAGGTAGGCCATACTTGACCTCTTCTTTAATCATATCTCTATGAATATAAAAGAGCATTGAATCTCCGCCTATCCTCACTATGTTGATAAAGGATCCTGCCCTTTTATCTGCTTCATATAAAAGTCCCTTAAGGGTCCAATTAAGGCTGAAACAATTAGGTGAAGGAACAAGCTGTATAGAAGAAATATAAAAGAGTCTGTCTTCTAAGTCCTCCAGCTTTACCTCATAATAATTTAGATTGTTCACCCCTTTTACTACAATTTCTATATGGTTTATATTAGACAAATCTATATTAGATACATCATAATCAGCAAATGGCTCGAATACATAATAGCTACCATAATTAAAAAGAGTTCCCTCTAAAATTCTATATTCATCCCCTAGATTCAATATGAGGGATGAGGAGCTAATTCCAGAGTAAATCTCCTTCTTTACTTGTTTTTGTGCCTTGCTAATTCTAGTTACCATAATATCCACCAACTGGGGGTGGAATTGTTTTCCTTTATTAGCATAGAGTTCTTCAAGGACCTTGTCCAATGGGTAGGCTTTCTTATAGGGCCGTTCCATCATCATGGCATCTACCGCATCAGCTATACCTATTATGTAGCTTTCAAAAGGTACCGATTCCTTTTCCAAGCCATCAGGATAACCTGTCCCATCATAGCGTTCATGATGGTGTTTTATTATTCTTGGTATCTTTTCAAATTTAAAATTGCCTTTCAACAGATATCTTGCAATACTCTCCCCATATATTGAATGTTTCTTTACCTTTTCATATTCCTCTTCTGAAAGCTTATCAGATTTTCTCAGTATATTGGAATCTACCATAGTTTTACCTATATCATGCAGTAAGCCTGCTAGGGCAAGTTCCCGAAGCTTATCATCAGAGTAACCCAGGGCTATTCCAATTTCTTTTGCTAAACTAGCTACATTAAAGCTATGGCTTGGTAGATACAGCTCTTTCTTTCCTAAAATATCTACAAATAAGCTTGTTAGATCCATCAAGTGTTCCTGTTCTTTTAGTTTTACGTATTTGAAAAGGAGTAGCCTGGATATATCCATAATTATATTGCTTACTTTAAAGCTTGAAATACTGCTAAGGGAAACTTTTTTGTATCCGGCTGAACCTAAATATAGGCAACCTATAAGTCTTGAAGGGAGTCCCATTAAATCTGCAGGCCCAAATAGGGGTATATATAATTCCGACTCCATCTCCTCTACTAACTTATAATCCTCAAGATGGTTTTCTAATATATCCCTAGTCTCTACTAATCTTTTTATTTGAAGATTGGTTCTCTTATTAATAAAAATTGTACGTGGTATTTGTAAAGAGCTTAATCTTTCATCCTTAACAGATACAGTTCTTATCATTGCTATATTAAATGAGTTGTTAAACAACATTGTCAAGGACATATCGTATCCTAATAGGTTCAGTATTTCATTTTGCTTTATTATTAACATATCTGCAATACCACTTGACTGATTCTTGATAAAATCCATAGAATCTACTTGCAAGTTGTTTACCATGACTATCCCCCCCTTAACTAGTGCTATAATATTACGAGTCTTAGGTTTTTATGCTATATTATCTAGGTCTATAGTACTATATGTATTAGGTATATGGTACCACAGGTAGCGCTTTTTGACAAGCTTAACTTTCTTATTTCCATAATTTTTTGAATATTTTCTATATAAATTTAGATTGTTAGTTTATTTCCTCTAAAGCAAAACAGGTGAATGCTTAGCATCCACCTGTTTTAGTATTCTATAGTCCTTCTCTTCTTCCTTTCAAGTTCCTTAGGCTCAATATGTTTTACTTCTTCTCCTTCAAGTATTTTAGCTACGCCAGTGGTAACTTTTCCCCCTTCTCCAGCACAAGTTGAGCATTTGCAGGGCTCCTCAATGTACTGAGGTTCTGTATAAGTAGTGATCAAGCCCTCATAGTTTCTCAATACTACCTTGGTGGGCGATTGACTTATTAGGTATTGAGGCATTACAGGAATCTTCCCCCCTCCTCCAGGGGCATCTACTACAAAGGTAGGCACTGCAAAACCAGAGGTGTGCCCTCTCAAAGCCTCAATAATCTCTATGCCCTTGGATATTCTAGTTCTAAAATGCTCTATCCCCATAGACAGATCACATTGATAGATATAGTAGGGTCGCACTCTCATCTTTACTAGCTTATGGACTAACTCCTTCATTATATGAGGACAGTCATTTACCCCTCTTAATAAGACTGACTGATTGCCCAATGGAATGCCTGCATCTGCAAGCCTTTCTATGGCTTCCTTAGAATACTCATTAACTTCCTTAGGATGATTAAAATGGGTGTTTAACCATATGGGATGGTACTTCTTCAGCATAGTTACTAAACTATCGGTAATTCTCATAGGTAAAACTACAGGAGTACGAGTACCTAGGCGTATTATTTCCACATGTGGAATTGATCTTAATTCTTTGATTATGTACTCCAATTTTTCGTCTGATACCAGTAAAGCATCTCCTCCTGATAAAAGTACATCCCTAACTTCAGGTCTATTTCTAATGTAGTCTATAGCCCTATCTATTCTATCCTTCCATATCCTTGAATTCTTCTTTCCTGTAAATCTTCTTCGGCTGCAGTGCCTACAGTACATGGAACACTGGTCAGTTATCAGAAATAATACTCTGTCCGGATATCTATGGGTTATACTTGGCACAGGGGAATCTTCATCTTCTGCTAATGGGTCCTCCATATCTGCTACGCTGTGATTCATTTCCATAATGGTAGGCACTGCCTGCTTTCTTATGGGACATGCAGGGTCCTCTGGATCCATTAATGTGGCATAGTATGGAGTTATGCCCATTGGAAACTTTTTGAGAACTTTTTCAATATCTGCCTTTTCCTTTTCACTTATACTGATGACTTTCCTTAGGGTATTTACATCGGTTATTCTGTTTCTCACCTGCCAATGCCAGTCCATCCACTGGCTACTTGTAATGCCCTCCCACAGCTGAATTTCCCTGTATTTTCTCATAAAAACACCTCTTTTTTGTAAAATGCTTGACAGAGTATAAATCACAAAATCAGACAAAAGAATGGTACCTCTGTCTTATTATGTCCTGTAATACAAGAGAAAGATCCTCCATATTGCTTATGTATTAAATCTTTATATAGAGCTTATGCTGGAAATCAGGCAGGTAAATTCATTAAGAGTGTCCCTAGAAAAGAAAGTTATTTTAATTATTTTAGATTATATTTGGTGATTTTGTATTGGAGAGCTTGTCGAGAAAACTTTAGTATGCTTTACAGCTTCTTATAGGCTGTAACATGGTATATTGCTTAACTTTCAGCAGTATAAGATAAATTATAGGCACCTTAAGTGCCTATAATTCCTCTATAGTAACTTTTTCAATTTGCTCAATTTCATTCTTTAATATGTTGCCTCCAACCCTTTTGAAGCTTTCAGGATCATCACTTACATAAAAACAGTGCTTCCCATCATCCAGTTTGGATGAGAGCATATTCTTTTCCTTTAACATAGCCTTTACAACCTTAGCCGTTTCATAGGCAGGATTTATTAAGTTTACCTTTCCATCAAATACCTTATCTATGGTATACCTTAAGGCAGGATAGTGGGTACATCCTAATACTATGGAGTCAATATTGTGCTCCTTTAATTCTAAAAGGTAGTGCCTAGCCACCATGAAGGCTACATCGGAATTTTCCCAGCCTTCTTCCACTATGGGAACAAATAGAGGACAGGCAACTCCTATGATTTCGGCTGAAGGGAGGAGTCTCCTAATGGTTTTCTGATAGGACTGGCTATTTATGGTTCCCTTTGTACCTATTACTCCTATTTTAGCATTTTTGGTTGCTGCAACCGCTGCCTTAGCTCCTGGCTCGATTACTCCAATTATAGGTATGTCAAACTCCTTCTGGGCTTCCTCCATGGCCATTGCAGAGGCTGTGTTACAAGCTATTACTATAGCTTTTATGTTTTTTGTTAGTAGAAATCTTGCTGATTGTAGGAAGTATCTGATTACTGTTTCCTTGGATCTGGAACCATATGGGATTCTGGCTGTATCTCCAAAGTAGACTACATCTTCTCCTGGTAGCTGCTCAGCTATTTCTTTAAGTACTGTCAATCCACCTATTCCAGAATCAAATACTCCAATTGGTCTGTTATCCATAAATAAATTCCCCCTTCTTTTATATTTTATTAGTATCATGGGGAATTTACAATATATATTTAATATTAGAATCATATTGGAAAGAAGGAGCATAAGCTCCCTCTTTTATTTCTAGAATGTTAGGGTTCCATTTTCGTCTATCACCAATTGCAATACATCTTCTTCTTTACCATTATCTGCGTTTACATATATTATGAAATCTCCATTCATGTACTTTCCTTTAAATTCATAGCACATTACTTCATCTTTTCCCTTAGGTATTATAGCCAGCCTTTGTGAATTTACTTCAAAATCATCTCTAAGTTTGTTCCTAGCCTCCTCTAGGGATAGCTTTGGCTTACTTATATTTCTATCTTGATGATATGAATAGAATTGGACAGCGTCAAATCCTACTATCTCCCCATTATCTAAGGCCACTTTTACCTTTATAAGGTCTGGGTATATGGTCACATTGTCTTCTGTCAGTACAAAGTTAAACAAGACTCCACCATCATATTTTTGATTGTAATTAGGTTCCATATTCTTGAATCCTTTTGCCTCCAAAAACTCTAAAGCCTTCCTTTGAGCTTGCTCTATGGTTAATTTTTCCTGGCCTAGAGGCCTTGCATTTCTCATCCATATTACATGGCCACCTTTTTTAGATATACCAATGTATGCAGTTGCATCCTTTGCATTTGATGGCTGTATACTAAAGGTGTAGGAAGGAATTGCTATTTCATCTATATGCTTACCTTCTTCAAAAGGGGTAATCTTGCTGACCTTATTTGACCCAAAAAAACTTTTAGCAATGCTCATTGCCCTTTCTCTAGATATATTCTGCCCTGTTAATCCTACTGGCTTTCTGTCTATCATCTCATCTGCAAAGGGACCATCATATATTAGTCTTGGAACTTTGGCCATATTTTTGTCTATGTTTACTAGAGTAGTCTGGAATATGTTTTCATTTCCTTTTCGTACCTTTGTGGTTTGTCTTTTACTGAGGGAACCTATTACAAAGTTGTCTTTTGCTAGCTGTGCTTGAAGTTCTGTTAATTCCTTATTAAATGCAGCAGAGTTTTCCTGTAAGTTTGCTAACTGTCCCCTCTGTTCATTGGTCAATGGTTTTCCATCTAAATGGGTTCTAATTAGATAATAGCTGTAGTCAGCTGCCTGGTTTAAGAACTTTTCAGTCTTGGCAATATCTGCTTGAGGTACAGGTAGCTGGGCTAGCTTATCCTGAGCAAAGTAGGCTTCATTCATTATCTGAGATAGAAGCAGAACATTTTGCTCTCTAGAGTTAGCTACCATAGCCTTGGAAAGGTTAGTTTGCACGTTTTCTACGTGTTTTTTTACATCGAAGAATAGCCTTTGATAGGCATTTTCCAGTGTAACTTCCATATCCTTTCTTACGGTATATTCCCTATATCCCCAAGCCACAGACAGTATTAGAGCCAATCCTAGTATGCTTGGGGCAATCCACCATCTTCTATTACTCCTATTATCTCTATCCACTCTATCACCTCCTATACTCCAAACCAGTGTTTCCCTATCTTAAGGGTTACTTTTCTAGACCAAATCCACTTGCTTGTTGCTGTAACTGGGTTCCAGTAGTATAGGGCTCCATAGGTAGGATCCCATCCATTTAAGGCATCCCGTGCAGCCCTTATGGCATCTTTGTTGGGAGTTAGATTGATCTGGCCATCAGCTACAGCAGTAAAGGCCAAAGGCTGATATATTACTCCTGCTATTGTATTAGGAAAGTCTGGATGCTCTACCCTATTTAATACTACTGCTGCTACTGCTACCTTCCCTATATATGGCTCCCCTCTTGCTTCACCATGGATACATCTGGCTAGCAGATATTCATCTGATTGCCTGTTGAGACCTGTAGCAGAAGCCGGTTGAGCCTCACCTAGTGAAATTCCTAAGGCTGCAGCTGTTTCAGGTCCTACTACTCCATCTACCTTAAGTCCATTTTTTTCCTGGAATCTTCTAACTGCCCTATAGGTTTCTGGACCATATATACCATCAACTTCACCAATTAGATATTTCCATTGAACAAGCCTCCATTGAACCTTTTTCACATCTTCCCCTTGAGAACCCCAATAAAGAACTCTTGGAGCAAGGTACTTTTTACTATAGGAAACTTGCTTATTTTCCTGTTCGTATATAAATATTCCTGAAAGAATAGCTAAGACTAATACAAAAGTTAATAGGGTAAACTTCTTACGGCTTTTTAGCATGTGAAATTTTATCCTCCTTCCATATATTGTTCTGGTACTTTATTTTTTGTATTAATAAAAAAATTATTCAAAAATAGAAAAGCTAAGGGGTTCATTCCCATCCAATTATAGGAAAAGATTTATTTGATTTTTATCAGTATTAGTAGTATAAATTTTATAAGCTTAATGATTATTTTTGCTTTTATTTTTCATCTTAGGAGGAGATTAAATGTTGACAGGTATAGATAAAAAAATTAAAAATCTAACACTAGAATTAACCCAAATCCTCAGTATAGTAGGTACAGCAGAAGAAAACAATGTAGTAGAAAGAATATATGATAGGTTTAGGGAAATGAATTATTTTATTAATCATCCTGAAAGGGTTAAATATGTTCCTGTAGAAGATGACAATCTTAATAGGAAGAGTGTCATGGCCATTGTTAAAGGGGAAAAGAAAAAAAGCAATAAGACGGTTATTTTAATAGGACATACTGATACTGTAGGCATTTCAGATTATGGTGATATAAAGGAATACGCCACTAAACCTTTAGAGCTAGCAGAGAAATTAAAGAATCTATCCCTTCCAGAAGAGGCTCTGAAGGACTTAGAATCTGGTAGATACCTATTTGGAAGAGGTATATTTGATATGAAGTGTGGGGTTGCCACCCTGATGACCTTGGTAGAAATGTTTTCTGACCATGTGGAAGATTTAGAAGGAAATCTAGTATTTGCTGCTGTTTGTGATGAAGAAGGCAATTCTGGTGGAATGCTTTCAGTGGTTAAAGAGTTGGTTAAGCTAATGGAGGAGGAAAATTTTGACTACCAAGCTGTTATAGATGCAGACTATATGGCTCCACGATATGAAGGGGACGATAGTAGATACATCTATGTAGGAACTGTTGGAAAACTGATGCCTTCCTTTTATGTGGCTGGCTCTGAAGCCCATGGAGGAGATCCTTTTAGAGGCATTGATCCTAACCACATATCCTCAGCTATAGTAGAAGAAATAGATTTCAACACCAAATATTGCGACAAAGCTGAAGGAGAAGTTACCGTTCCCCCTATATCTTTAAGGCAGCAGGATTTAAAAACTGAGTATTCGGTCCAAACTGCAAGAACTAGCTACTTGTATTTCAATTATAGCACCCATAAAAGCACTCCCGATGAAGTATTGGAGAAAATATTGGAAGGCGCTAGGATAGCCTTTGAAAAGGTTATAAGCAATTTAAATACAGAGTATGAAAAATACTGTAAGGCTAATAACTTCCCCTTTGAAAGGCTTCCATGGAAGGCAAGAGTTATGTCCTATGAGGAACTGTACAATAGGGTAAAAGAAGAAAGAGGATTGGAATTAGACAAAAGAATAGATGATTTGAATCAAAAGCTTCTAGCAGAGGAAAGAATAGATGAAAGAATACATGCACTGAGATTGGTAGAAGCTGTTCATAGTATGTGGTCAGATAAGGATCCAGTAGTGATAGCATATTTATCCCCACCCTACTATCCTCATAATCATGTAAAAGGCGATTCTGAACTGGAAGAAAAATTGCTCAATGTAGTGAGAGAGGTAATAGATAAGACTGAATCTGAATATGAGATTAGGATTAAGAAATTCTATCCTTATATTTCCGATTTAAGCTATGTTTCAGCTCCAAAGGATGAGAATGCTATCGATTCCTTGAAAAACAACATGCCTGGATTTGGTATAAAATATAGCTTGCCTATAGAGGATATGCAAACTCTGAATCTACCTGTTGTAAATATAGGTCCCTTTGGAAAGGATGCTCATAAGTTCACAGAAAGGCTGGAGAAACACTACTCCTTCCATGTGGCTCCAAGACTTATACATGATACCATAAGGGGCTTGTTAAATGAGTAAAAGGCTGTTGTTACAGCCTTTTTTTAGTTCCACAAAGCAAATCTAGTAGCCATATATAGTTTTGTCCTCTCGAGTAGTTCAACTATCTTGGACTTTAATATAAAGGAGGGATTATTATCGGTTAATAATAGGTTAGAATCTCCATCCACATTAGCAACATCTATGCTTAAATCCTCCTCCACATTGGCAGCTATTCCATGGTTCATTTCAACAAAGCATAAGGGGGGAAACATTACACACCACCAGTTTTGCCCCTTCCCTTCCCCTATGGTTACTAAAAGGGTTTCGTACTCCCCTGCTGGTAATACTAGCTCTCCATACTTTCGAGTAGGAAAGTTTTCCTTGCCAAAATAAACATCTATATCGTATTCCTTTCCCTCTTCCTTAACCACCTGTTGTGCAATAGACTTAATACTAGCTATATTCTTTTCAACTATAGATCTAGTTTCTTGTATGGATTTTGAGTTTTCAAGTAAGGGTTTGGTTTCCTCAAGTATTTTATCTCTGACCTTTAATTTCAAAGCCTGATCTTCTTTAGTATCGCTATTAGCCTTTACATGTAATCTAATTATCTCATCCTTTATATCCATGTAAGCTTCCTGACTATTTGAATTAAGATTTAATAAACAAATAATGGAAATAATTAGTGCCAAAGCAAGAATCTTATTTTTCATTAAATTTCCTCCTCGATTTATTTTTCCTTTAGCAATAATTATCTCCTTCTTTTGTTTTTTTATACCAGATTGAGTATTTTTAGTTAGTTATAGATATAATTGCTGGGTCAACTTCTTTTCCTAATAATTAAATTAATTCCTATTCCAATCAATATGAAAGGAATTAATATTTTAGCTAGCAATCCAAGAAATAGCCCAAGAGTAATAGAAACTCCTGTGAAAATTAAAATGACAAAAGTTAAAATAATGGAAAAAATCAAGACAATAAAGGAAATTAAACATCCAAACATAATAACAATCCCCTTTTTCAAAAATAAACCTCTATATTATTTATTATATTATAATGGGGTCTAAAATTGGATAGGAAAGCAAAAAATGAGCCTCCTTCTCCAAGATTTGTCAAGCTCTTAAGTGGAGTACTTGACAAAACTTTGGAGACTGGCTCTCTTATATTCATATAATCTACTTAGTGAGTCCTGTTCTTCTTATATTTACATCTATATTCAACTGAAATTTAACCTCTGGCATCATTTCTTGCCAATTGTCTTTTACCTGCTTCCACATTTTAGGGTGAAATTTACTTACATGTTCACCAACTCCAAATAAAGGTGCACCTATTTCATCTAAAAATTTTCTAGTATCTAGTATCTTTTTCTCCAATTCCTCTGCTATGTTATTTTCTATGCCTTTCAAGGTTTTCTCATCATACACTAGATTCTTTTGAGATATATTATATCCTTGTAGATATCCTTCAAGTTTAATATCAAATCTTACAGTTATTCCATCATCAAATGTTACTTTTTTTCTGGAAGAACCTCTTGTAACTGTATAGGACAACAGTATGCCATTATAAATGGTATCTATATTTTCTAATCCTATTATTCCATTCATTATATTTATAGCTCTATTTTGGTTTTGATCAACCCAAGCTAAAAATTTATAGTTCTTTAATATACATCCTCCAGATACTACAAATTTCCCACTTACTATACTTATCCTTGGAACAATGGTAACCCCAGTAACATCAAAATCCGTTATTAAGTCCGTTAGGCTTTTAACAGTAAACCTGTTGGTAAATTTATTATTTCTTAATACTTGATAGATACTACCTTCTATTCGATACTCTTGGTCACCAGTAACTTTTAACACATCTCTGGCTTTTCCTTCTGTTACCGCTATTCTAGCCCTTTTGTTGATTTGGGGAGACCTATTTAGCTCATCTAAAATATGTCTTACTAATTCTTCATGTTCTAGCAGCTCCTTAGAAAATATGATAACCTTCAAGTGCTTGAAATAGAAAGGGAAAGGTGCTTCTCCCATAAATGCTGTTGATTCTTCAGATATACCACTGGCTGGTATTGATAAGGTAAAATTAATAGGTCCACTACCTGAATTCTTTCCAATGGTATTAATATTGGGATATTTGTATGTTATGATTAATCTATTAACATTCCCTTCTTGAACCTCTTCATTTATATCTACAGCTATTGCAGTTACAAATAGCCTTTCCTCTATTTCTCTGCTATCCCAGCATCCAGAAGTAAGCATGAGTGAACTTATTAGCAATAGGACCAATAGCTTTTTCATGCTTTACTCCTCCTCTTTTTCACTAATGCTCCAATAAATAGAACAGCTGGTATACCCATTATGGAAGCAGCTATAAAATAATTTGATACCTTTCCAAATTTTTCATAAACCTCAACTACATTTACAGGTAGTATTGAAATCACGTATATAATAGGAATTAATAAAAGTACAATAAAGTCATGGGACTTTGTAGTAAAGATATTTAAAAAAATCCTGCTAGCAGCAAATAATAAAGGTCCCAATGTGGAATAAACAATCACAACCCAAAGAGCCAATATTATACCCTCTAGGTCTTCTAAAAAATATCCGGGCAAATCCACCTCATTGGCTATGGCAATAGTAGGCCAGATTTGCCTTTTTACCTGATCAATTCCAAATAAAGATAGGGTTATTACAAATACTATTAAGTATATACCAATTACAACTAATAGACCTCTTATAATGTATTTTAATGTGTTATTCTTATCATCTGATGAAGAATAGGCTATGAATACTACTTCATAACCAGCATAGGAAAAAAGGGCCCCTGTAATTGCACTGGGAAGCTTTTTAAAGTCTGCATTGAAAACAGGAAGCATATTTGTTGGGTCTGCATCTGGTAGGCTAATAAGTACTAAAAAGCCAACTAGAGTTATTAAAATAACATAAACCAAAGTAGCAACTCTACCTAATACTTGGATTTCGCATCTAGCTAGATAGGCAGATATGAATAATATGGTTATTATAATAACTTCTATAGGAGTAGTTTCTAATAGGTAAGCCTTTACCACTTCTGCAAAGATCCTGGCTACATAAGCATCCTGTATTACAAAATACATTAGTATAATTATCATAAAAATATTAAATATGAATTTTCCATAAACCTCCCTACCTATTTGATAGATATTTTTATCAGGATAAAGCTTATAAACTCTATCCAACATTACAGCAAAGGGTATAACCAACAAACCACCAAATATGATGGGTATCCAGCCATCGTTATCCAAAATGGTAACCATCTGGTTTGGTAAGGATAATATGCCTACACCAATAACAGTAGTAATTAGCAAGTTTCTTATTTGTAAATTGGATATGGTTTCATTTTTTTTCATATTATCACCTTTACTTCATTCTCGTTTTATCCTTGGGGAATGTAAATTGTGGTCTGCGTTTTAATTTTTGTATAGGCGCTTTTACTAACGTGTCCTTTAAGTCCCCTTCTTTTAAACCTAGGCCAGAATAAGGAGCTGAAAATGGCACTGTGAAGCTTTCTAGTTTTGCTAAGTGGACTATTAGTATGGCTATCCCCAACATAAGCCCATAAAGACCTAGTACTGCAGCCAAAAACATAAATGCAAATCTGATAATCCTCAAGGATGAAGCCCATTCATAACTGGGTATCGCAAAAAATGAAATAGTAGTTATTGCTGTTATGATTATCTTTAGAGGGCTAACTATACCAGCTTCTACGGCTGCTTGCCCAATGATAATACCACCAACTATACCTATGGTAGTACCTATAGGTCCTGCAATTCTGGTACCAGATTCCCTTAGTATTTCAATGGTGATTTCCATTAGGAATGCTTCTATTACTGCGGGGAAAGGCACATTTACCCTACTGGCAGCTAAGTATAGGGTAAATGCTGTAGGTATTAGCCCTGGATGATAGGCAGTAAAAGCTATATATAAAGCTGGGGATACAGCTGTAAGAATTGCAGATAGTATCCTTACAAACCTTACTAAAGTACCAATTGGCCATCGGCTATAATAATCTTCCGTTGATTGAAATAAGGTACCTATTGTAGCAGGCACCATCAAAACGAAAGGAGTGTTATCAACAATAATTACAACTCTGCCTTCTAAAAGGGAAGCTGCTGCAGAATCAGGTCGTTCAGTGTTTTCCAATTGGGGAAAAAGGGATAGATAGCTATCTTCAATTAGTGCTTCCATAGCTGCACTTCCTGGTAAGTAATCTATGTCAATTTTATTAATCCTATTTATGACTTCCTCTACTATCTTATCATTTGCAATATCTTCAATATATACAACTGCCACATCAGTCTTTGACCTTCTGCCTACTTGTAAGGTTTTGATCTTTAGCTTAGGATCTCTTATATGTCTTCTTAAAAGAGCAGTGTTGAATCGCAGTGTTTCTACAAATCCATCCCTTGGACCTCTTACCACAGTTTCAGTCTGAGGCTCCTGTACACCCCTTGTAGGCCAACCTCTTGTAGACAGTATAAGAGCTTTATCTGACCCATCTATTAACAATACAGTTTCTCCAGCTAATATCATATCAACTAATTTATCATAGGAATCTTCTTCTTTTACATCATGTACTGCAATTGATTCCTCGGATATCTTTTCTGATAAGGAAGTCTTATAGGAATCCAAATTGGATTCATCTATTTCCATTTCATCAAATAAGACTTCAATGGCATAGTCGCTTATTACAGACTTATCCACCATTCCATCTATGAATATTAAGTAGGCTTCTTTTTTATTCTTTTTTCCTATCTTTATGTTCCTATAGACTAGGTCATCAGCGTCTTTAAATGTGTTTTTGAACTTCTCAACATTCTCCTTTATGTCCTTTGAAATCTTATCCACCATATTATCCTCCTAACTAATCCATAAGAGCACAAATATCACTATTCCTAATACTATATAGGAGTAGGAAAAAGCTTTTATTATCTTGTATTCTTTATTATTATTTTTTGACTTATATCTTCTGCCATCGTGTATCATGGACAGCATGGCTATAAATATGAATATAAATGGTGTAAACAGATTGTATCTATCTTTTAACCAATATAAAAATCCAAACAAAAAAGCCCACCTCCTGCTACTTACTTATAGTAAGCAGAAAGTGGGCCTTTTATACATATTTATATTGTTTTAGCTAAAAATACTTTTTCTACTTTCCTTTCCAAAAATTCTTTACATCGTAGAAGCTTTTCTTCATCATCAAATATTCCAAATACAGTGGGACCACTACCGCTCATAAGGCTTCCCAAAGCCCCATGCCTCATCATATGTTCTTTTATTTCTGCTATAACTGGATAGTCCTCTATAACCACTGATTCCATTACATTTGCTATATTTTGGGATAGTTCTATTACCATATCTTCTTCTATATATTCTACTAGCTTATCTATTGGAATCCTATCTTGCCTATTCTGTAAATCTAGCCTATCATATACATCTGCAGTAGATACTTCCTTACCAATATTTGCAAGAAGGATTAGCTTGTTTGAAAAGCTTTTAATCCTTGTAAGCTTCTCCCCTATTCCCTTAGCATGAGCAGTTCCTCCTAGTATGCAGAAAGGCACATCAGCACCAATCTCCATCCCGATTTCCATAAGCCTCTTTTGGGATAGGTTTAAGTCCCATAATATGTTTAAGCCTTTGAGAACAGCTGCTGCGTTTGTACTTCCACCAGCCAAACCGGCAGCTACTGGAATATTCTTATGAATGGTTATATGGATTCCTCTTTTCAAATTAGCTTCTTTTACTATCTTTTCCCAAGCCTTGTAAACCAGGTTAGTTTCATCTAAGGGGATGTCCTTACAATTACTCTCTATTATCACCTTGTCTTCATCAATATTTCTTAGAATAAGAGTATCCTTTAAATCAATCTGCTGCATTATGGTGTCAATCTCATGATATCCGTCATCTCTAGGATACAACACATCTAGTGCCAGGTTTATCTTCCCATATGCCTCTATAACTACTTCTTCCATAGGTTCTATATTCTCCTTTTATAAAATTGACGGATATATTATATCATAAAATATTAGTGTGTGATGTTAAAAATCTATATCTACTTTCTTTTCTATTACGATTTTCTCTCCTGGCATTAGGTTTGATGGATTAATTATGTTGTTGGATTCAATTATCTCCTCCATGGTTGTATTGTACCTCTTAGCTATATCCCATAGCTGGTCATGTTTTTGAACTATATAGACTATTATGCTTGGTCTCTTCTTATTATCTATTAACTCTCCAGTTTCTTCTATATTATTTACTACCTTGATCTTCCTTTCCCTATTTACTGATATTTGATTTCTTACAGTTACATCTATTATCAATACATCATCCTTCAAGGTATACCTTATGTTTTCTAGGTTAGATTCTGTGTTTATGACCACATCCTTGCCCATGGCTTCCCCATTTACATAGAATTTATAGGGAATTTCCTCCTTGCAGGTGGTAATACTATCTCCTATCTTATCCATATAGTATATGGTTATGGGCAGTATCCCCTCCACAAGAATCTTGTCATCTACATATTGATTGTCTATAATTTTGGGGCTGCCTTCAATTGCATATATCTCCTTAAACTCTCTGTGGCTTATCTCTTTGGATATTTGCTCTTTATTGATTATTTCCTTTACATTTTCCATTATCTTCATCTCATCCATCTGTAATTTTAGCTTTTCTTGGGTAGAATAGGCATCTATGATTACTTCCTTTTCCTTCTGATTATATAGCTTTGCTGAAATTCTAACCTTTGCCTCTAGATCCAGTATCTTTGACTGGCCTTCAAGATTTTCTCTGACCTCATATTCTCCACTTACCGCTTCCATCTTCAGCTGGCATTTAGTGTCGTACTCAACATTTTCAGTATCCATGAAGTGGGTAAAGGGTATTTCTCTCTTTATGGAATTTAGTTTGTTCCCTCCAAAGTATATTACTGAACACTCAAGTACCCCAGATACTATGATCCTGTCGCTGGATATGTTCAGCTCCTTTTCATAAGGATTCATATCCACCTTCAGCACTTCTAAGATTGGTGGTTGGCTTTCTCCTACTTCAAAAGCCTCCTTGATCAAGGCATAGGATTCTTCCCTGCTTACTATATCATTGTATTGTATCTTTTCTTTTAAAAGCTGCAGGTTGCTTTTTTCTGTTATCTCATTTATTATCTCTACAGAATTAGACTTTTCTACCCTTGCTGACAGGTTAATCAATCCATTTAGCAATACCTTTCTTTCATCTACCAAATCAAATTCTATATATTCTACACTTGGATTTACGTCTACAGCCATAGATTCATCAATACCTTCAATGACTATTTCCTCTTTAAAGTCGCTATTAGCCTCCAGTGGATATATATTCAATTCATCTTCCTTTGATTTATAAACTACCTTAAATTTTACTAAACCATTTATAAGTATTTTATCTTGAATGATCTTTGTGCTTAGAATTTCAACTTTCCCATCTGCCCAGAGGACCTGGTCTATATCAGGTTTTGTCTGATCTACATATGTCTCAGTTTCCACCAACGTTTCCACTTCTCTATAGCCTATCCGTTCTTCAACCTTGAGAATATCCTTGACTATTTCCATCTCAAACCCCCCATTACAGTACATTATACATCCTATAAAAAAGTATATGTGTAGGTGTCCAAAAACATGATTAAATTTTTATAAGTTATTTGCTCAAAATTGTTGACAGCAAATGAAATTATTAATATTATAATATTGCCAATCAGTTTATCAATTATAAACTCCAAGTTTATTATTATTAAATATTCCTACAACCTTTCAGTTTTTCAACAATTGCATGTAGCAGTAATCAACTAAATACTATAAAGGAGGTTGTTAAAATGGAAGATAGAAGACTAGGTAGGCATATCTTAGCTGAATTTTACAACTGTGATGTAGATATTCTAAAGGATACAGAAACCATAGAAAAACATATGGTAGATGCAGCAATAAAATCCAAGGCCACAGTGGTAAAGTCAGTATTTCACACCTTTAATCCCTATGGAGTTAGTGGAGTCGTAGTCATTCAAGAATCCCACCTAGCCATTCATACCTGGCCAGAATATGGTTATGCAGCTATAGATCTATTTACCTGCGGTCAAGAAGTAGATCCCTGGGCTGCCTTTGAATACCTTAAGGATAAATTAAAGGCTGAAAAAACAGAGACCATGGAAGTGGACAGAGGTGATGTAGATAAAATAAAGGCCTATTCCCATAATAAATACGACAAGATTGTGTATAAGCAGGAAATAGGATAAGGAGGATATGGGATGGAATTATGGTTTACTGAAATGCACAATGAGTTTAGCAAGTTTTCCTTTAAGGTAAAGAAACAACTCTGTTCTTTAAAAAGTCCCTTTCAACAAATAGATGTGCTGGACACTTACGAATACGGCAAGGTGCTAGTAATTGATGGATTTTTGATGTTAACTGAAAAGGACGAGTTTGTATACCACGAGATGATAGTCCATGTTCCCATGGCAGTAAATTTAAACATCAAAAATGTATTGGTAGTTGGTGCAGGTGACGGAGGGACTTTAAGGGAACTTATAAGATATAAGACCATAGAAAATATAGATTTTGTTGAAATAGATGAAAGGGTAGTGGAAGTGTCTAAGAAGTATCTTCCCTTTGTAAGCAAAGGATTTGATGATGATAGAATCAATAGTTTCTTTGAAGATGGTGTTGAATTTATCAAAGGTAAAGAGAGTGTCTACGACCTTATAATTATAGATTCGACAGACCCTATAGGTCCAGGCGAAGGACTTTTTACTAAGGAATTCTATTCCAACTGCTATAGGGCTTTGACAGATGATGGAATACTAGTAAATCAGTGTGAGTCTGCCTATTTTGAGCAAGATAGGCGGGAATTTAAAAGGGCTATAGAGAAGCTACAGGATATATACCCTGTAGCAAGAGTCTATCAAGCTAATATTCCAACCTATCCCTCAGGCCACTGGTTGTTTGGTTTTGCCTCAAAGAAATATGATCCTCTAAGGGATCAGGAGGCTTATCAGTGGAAAAAGCTTGGATTAGAAACAAGATATTATAATGAAAAGGTTCATCAAGGGGCCTTTTACCTACCAAACTATATATTGGAGATAATGAATAAAGATTGATTCTAACTAAGTATTTAATAATTACTAACAGTTGTTATAGCCTGTCTGTTAAGGCCAAAACGAAGATTTATCATTGGTTGTAGCCTACTAGCAGAGGCAAAACCCACCAAGTAAAGATTTAATTGAAGGAGTGGGAAGCAGAGTCTTTGCAATTTGCTTTAAATAAATCTATTTTCCCAGTGGTGATGCTTTCCAAATCTTGTAAGGAGAGGCTGACCTATATAAATTATGCTGCAAGCTTAGCTCTGGTAAAAGGCATACTAACAAAGAATAGAGCCCAGTGTGTTTAAACTTATCATAAGGGAAACCCTTCCGATAAGATAAACAGAGCCCTATATCATACCAAAGGCCTATTTACCTTATCTCAAATATCGACATATAATGAAGAAGAGACTTCCCAAATGGTCTTTCTTCCCCATAATAACATAATTATTACTCATTTCCCTACAAATCCGACCCCCGTGTCGGATATTTTTCTTTTATTGACATTTATATTCTATAAAATAATTTTATTCCTTTTATTACATATAAAAGGTAAACTATGATATAATTTAAACAAATCACAGGACTAGTCGATTATACCTTTCTACATCTATAAAGGGGGATAAAAATGAAAAAGGAAGCTATTCAATTCAGCGAGGATACACCCTTTACCATTCAAGTACAATCCATAAACAAATGTCCCATCCACTGGCATGAAGATGTTACTGAAATAATTTTACCTATTAAAGGGAATATAGAAGTAACGGCAAATTTTGAAAAGATAATAGTAAAGGAAGGAGATTTTTGGTTTATAAACAATCAAACCATCCACTCAATAAAAAGCCCGGACAGATCAATTGTAGTTTGCCTATATGTGGACTTAAATTATTATGAGGAAAAATTCCCATATATTAAATACATGTTTTTTAGAAATAACATGTACCATAGAGGCACTATCAAATCAGAAAGCGACAATGTAGATGATGAAGTAAAAAAAGGATATAAGACCAGATTTAGAAACCTTATTATGAGCGTGCTTATGGATGCCATAAGCAAAGATCCTATGTCTGCTGACTTGCTCAAGGACTCCATGTATCAGTTGATTTCCTCTATGGTGAAGGAGTTTAACTGGTTACAGTTCCTCAAAAAAAGCAGCGAACACATCAGCCAGCTACAGCTTGATAGATACCATAGGATCGTCAAATATATCCATGAACACTATCAGGACAAAATCACCTTAGAAGATATAGCAAAGGAAGAATATATAACCGAAAACTACTTCTCACATTTCTGGAAGGATTTAAGCAGCTTCAGTTTTGTAGAAAGGCTCAACTATGAACGGGTATTAAAATCAGAGTTTCTACTTCTTACAACCAATATGAGTATAGCAAATATTGCCCAGTACTGTGGATTTTCTCATGTCAAATACTACTACAAGCACTTTAAAAGATGGTATGGCTGCAGCCCACTAGAACACAGAAAATCTTGCCTTTCTTACATGGAAGGAGAATTTGACTGCTATAATTTAAAATTATCAGAAATTGAAGAGCTTATTCATGACTATATGAAGAAGATAGTCTTTCCCGAATATGCCCAAAACGGCACCTGGAAAACCAACTATTTATTTGATAGCTTCGTGAGGATGAAACATCTTTATAAATTCGACAAGATAAGCCCCCAAAGGTCTCCTAGAAATGCCGTAATCGAACTTTTTAGCCCTAACAACTTTAAGCTAAAGGATAACACTCCTTACTTCAACTGGCAAAACATAGATATACTGGTTAACTTCAGTGAGACATCAGAGTTTAACATGGATATAAGGCTTAGCTGTAGTTATTTAGAAGAGGATTGGTATGAAGAAGCAGTTCAAAGCTTTGTAGAACAATGTATCCATCGTTATAGGATGGTAACCGTTAAAAAATGGAACTTTTTTATCAACTACAATGATGAGGAATCATTAAACATGGCAAACGCCATTGGCGACATAATATCCCAAAATATTCCAGAGGCTAATATCCTGTATTTCTTCGAGGTTTAGTTGACAAAAATGATTGTTATTTTTTTTACAATCCACAATTTTGTTAATTGATGACCCCCTAGAATTGTTGTAAAATTAACAATGTAGATAGTAGAAATTTATAAAAGGGGGAGGAGTACATGAAAAGTTTTGCCATGTTAGGCATAAACAAAGTAGGTTGGATAGAAAAGGAGAAGCCAGTGGCAGGTCCTTATGATGCAATTGTCAGACCATTGGCTGTTTCTCCTTGTACATCCGATATTCACACAGTATTTGAAGGTGCCTTAGGGGAAAGAACAGATCTTATATTAGGTCACGAAGCAGTAGGGGAAGTTGTAGAAGTAGGTAAAGAAGTTAAGGATTTCAAACCAGGGGATAAGGTTGTAGTTCCCGCCATTACACCAGACTGGAGGACTATAGAAGTTCAACAAGGTTATCATATGCATTCTGGTGGGATGCTAGCAGGATGGAAATACTCTAATATTAAGGATGGAGTTTTTGGTGAGTACTTCCATGTTAACGATGCAGATATGAACCTAGCACATTTACCTGACGATATACCCCTTGAAGCTGCAGTTATGTTGTCTGACATGGTGACCACAGGATTCCATGGTGCAGAGTTGGCAAATATTGAATTAGGAGATGCTGTTGCAGTAATAGGAATAGGACCTGTAGGTTTAATGAGTGTAGCAGGGGCTAAACTACTTGGTGCCAGCAGAATAATAGGAATAGGAAGTAGAAAAGCATTGATTGAAGCAGCAGAATACTACGGCGCTACTGATATTGTAAACTATAGGAACGGTCCAATTGATGAACAAATAATGGATCTAACAGGCGGAAAAGGTGTAGACAGAGTTATAATAGCAGGAGCGGGCTCTGATATTCTAAAGACCGCTGTAAAAATAGTTAAACCTGGCGGAACTATATCAAATGTAAACTACTTTGGAGAGGGAGATACACTACCCATTCCAAGGCTTGACTGGGGTAACGGGATGGCTCATAAAACAATAATTGGAGGATTAACTCCTGGCGGAAGAAACAGAATGGAAAAACTAATAAATCTTGTTAAGTACAATAGAATAGACCCATCAAGATTAGTAACTCACAAATTCCATGGCTTTGAACATATAGAAAAAGCTTTATTAATGATGAAAGATAAGCAACAAGATCTAATTAAACCTGTAGTATTTGTTGAATAGATGCTTTATAGATCATAAGTAAAGGGATACGAAATATTCGTATCCCTATTCTATTGCTGGCAAGTGTATTGGCCATCCCTTTATGCCATGGGCTGCTTCTAGGATTGATTCACTTACAGTAGGATGAGCATAGATGGTTGTAAGGATTTCATCTACTGTAGCTTCTAGCCTTATGGCAAGGGCTCCTATATGAATTAGTTCTGTAGCATTGTTGCCCGCTAGACTGAGCCCTAGTATTTCATCAGTATCCTTGTCTACTACAAATTTTACTAATCCGTTCACGTCTCCCATGATTACAGATTTACCGTTGGCATATAAAGGAAATTTACTTGTTTTTATCTGGTAACCTTGCTCTAAAGCTTGTTTTTCAGTTAAGCCTACCGATGCAAGCTCTGGTTTTGTATAGACACAGTAGGGTACGGTTTTAAAGTCCATGGGAGTGAATCTGCCCATTATGCTATCAGCTGCTACAATTCCCTGGGCTGAAGCAGCATGGGCAAGAAGAACCTTTCCATTACAATCTCCTATGGCATATACATTGTCAACACTGGTTCTCATAGAATCATCAACAACTATGGCACCCCTATCAGTCTTTATACCTATCTCTTCTAAACCTAATCCTTCAGTATTAGGCTTCCTTCCAGTTGCCATGAGTACCTTTTCCGATACTACTTCTTTTACTCCCTGGGGAGTAGATACCACTACATTGAGCTGATCCCCTTGTTTTTCTATCCTTTCAACCTTTGATTTTACATAAATATCAATACCAGATTCAATCAGTTGGTTCTTTAAACACTCTACAATATCCTGGTCCATATTGGCCACAATTTCTGGTAGCAGCTCTACTATGGTGACCTTAGTGCCTACATTGGAAAAAATGTTGGACAGTTCTACCCCAATTATTCCTCCGCCAATTACACATATGCTTTCAGGTACTGAGTCTAATGATAAGGCCTCTGTGCTATTCAATACCCCTTCTAAATCCGCCCCTGGAATAGGAATCATAATGGGTACCGACCCGGTAGCTATAATAGCCTTATCAAAGGACAATACCAGCCTTTCCTTGCTACCTGTAATCACCTCTATCTCATTTTTAGTCAAAAATCTACCTGTTCCATTGATTACATTAATCTTGTTTGTTTCAAGGAGAGTCTTTACCCCGTCTACCAATTGAAGTACTACTAAATTCTTTCTCTCCTGAACAGCTTGCCAGTTCAGCGTAAGTCTATCTATCTCTAAACCTAGGCCTGTTGAATCCTTCCTTAATCTATCATATAGTTCTGTGGTATTAAGAAGTACCTTTGTAGGTATGCAGCCCTCATTGAGACAGGTTCCTCCTATATGCTCTTTTTCTATTAATGTGACTTCTGCTCCCAATTGGGCTAATCTGACAGCAGCTACATAGCCTGCCGGACCTCCTCCTAAAATGACAACTCTCATACTCTATTACCCCCTTATAGCAAGAGTAGGGCTGGGTTTTCCAAATACTCCTTCAGCTTAGCTAGGAATTGGGCAGCCACTGCACCATCTATTATCCTGTGGTCAGCTGTTAAGGATAAATTCATCATGGACCTTACTACTATATTGCCATTTTCCACTACTGGAGTATCTACAATAGCATTAACTCCAAGTATGGCCGATTCTGGCTGATTGATTATTGGAGTAAAGGACTCTATTCCAAACATTCCTAAGTTAGTTATGGTAAAGGTGCCTCCACTTATCTCATCAGTGGTTAATTGGTTATTTCTTGCCCTATAGGACAAATCCTTTATCTCATCAGATATCTCCTTAAGTCCTTTCATATGGCTGTGTTTAACTACCGGTACCAACAATCCATCCTCAAGAGCAACTGCAACTCCCATATTTACATAGTTCCTTATGATAAGGTCTTCTCCATCTATTGTCCCATTGAGTAAGGGGAACTGGAGTAGTACTCTTGAGGTGATTGCAACCAGTATGTCTGTATAGGTTATATTTGCTACTGGCTTTAGCTGCTGTCTAAGCTCCTTCATCCTTGTAGTGTCCACCCTTATATCAAAGTGAACGGCTGGTGCCTTACTCCAGCTATCTAACATCCTTTCAGCTATTATCTTCCTCATGGTGCTCATAGGTATTCTCTCTTCCTTGGCTTCTGCAATTTCAGAGAGCCTTCTGCCCCTGTGGAATTTATATATATCTTCTTTTCTAATCCTGTCAGCCTTATCTATTTGTGATATATCCACATCTAATTCCTTAGCAAGCTTTGCAGCTGCTGGCGTTGTTTTAATCTTTTCTTTCTTTTCAATGTATTTTTCCACATCTTCAAGTACAATTCTTCCATTGGGTCCGGAGCCTACTATTTCCGATATATCTATGTTATGCTCTAAGGCCAATTTCTTGGCTACTGGGGATATTCTTACTCTTCCATCCCTTTTAGTCTCGATTCTTTTACCCTCAACAGCTACATCCTTATCTTCCTTCTTTTTTTCCTTCTCTACTTGAGGCAAGTCTATTTCACTTAATAGAGCTGATATATCTTCATCAGCACTCCCTATAATCCCAACTGGCTCCAAGCAAGGAACTACTTCTCCTTCATCACGAATTACCTTTCTCAAAACTCCATCTTCTTTTGCTTCCACATCATTGGTAAGCTTATCCGTTTCAATGCTGAATAGCTTTTCTCCTGCCTTAACCCCTTCATTTTCTTTTTTGTACCATTTGATAATTTTTCCTTCCTTCATAGTTAAGCCAAGCTTTGGCATTATTATCTTATTCGCCATGTCCATGCCTCCCATATATTTATCTTTTAAAGAATCCATTTCTTTGAGCAAGTTCCAAGGTTCTATCTATGATTACCCTATAGGGTCCCCTGCGTGTCACCTTGATTTCAATATCCTCTCCAGCCTTAAAGGGAACTTCCCTTTCCCCATCAAGGGCCATTATTCCATTATAGGTTGGCTTGAAATGGACTGACTCATCCAAGCCAAGTATCCTTGGTTTATCTACTAATATCTCTTGAATGGTACCCGCCGCTATGGGAACTATTACTCTATCTCTTCCCGAATTCACCTGGATTAAAGCTCCAAAATCATCCTCCTCTTCCACTATAAGGCTGGTGCCAACGATTGTTGAAAAGCCAATTGCTGCAGGATGTGCTCTAGATACTATTACTTGGTCTATTTCCTCTATATTCCATATGGCCTTGGATCCTACGTAGGTTTGTTTGGAAATGACGCAGTCTACTAAAGCTATATCAACTAGCTGTCCATCTCTAAATACTTCAACCCTTTTATCCCTCATGCAGGTTTCCCCTATATTGCAGGTCTGTGAAGCAATTACCCCGGCTGCCATCCCTACTACTGTTCCTTCTATCATTTCAGGATAAACATTGTTGGTTCCCGTAGATACACCTATAAGGGGTGTATTAGTGATGGCTTTTGCTACGGCTCTATTGGTACCATCCCCTCCCAAAACTACAATGCACTTAACTCCTATTTTCTCCATGATTTCAGTTGCCCTAATGGTATCCGTCACATTCCCCTTTATGTTCATATTGAGTATTTCAACATCTATATTAAGCTCTTTGGATATCTTCAGATCCTCTATAGCCTTATATCCAATTAGAAAGGTGTCAGGCATTATATATATTCTTTCCACTCCGCAGCCTTGAGCTGACAGTATTATCCTCTTTACTATGTTGACCTTTTCATTGTTATCTACAACTGTTGCATGGGATACTAATCTCCGAATATCCTTTCCTGATGCTGGATTGGCTATTATTCCAATAGCTTTCATTTTCTCACCTCATAGAAGAGGCAACCTAAGTTGCCTCTTTATTAAAACATCTTTTTAACAGCATTGATTATGTCCTTAGAGTCTGGTATCACATAGTCTTCTAAAACTGGTGAAAATGGAATTGGAGTATCTAAACAGCAAACCCTTACTATAGGCCCATCTAGATAGTCAAAACGCTCTTCAGCTATTATGGCTGCAATCTCTCCTGCATAGCTTCCCCTCTTTGTTTCCTCTGTCACTATTAGTACCTTGTTGGTCTTTTCTACAGATCTGAATATGGTCTCCTTGTCTAATGGATATAGGGTTCTTGGATCTACAACCTCTGCTTCTATTCCCTCCTTGGACAATTCCTCTGCAGCAGCCAGAGCTTCATGGACCATCCTAGCTGTCGCAATTATGGTCACATCTTCTCCCTCTCTCTTCACATCTGCAAGTCCTAATGGTATGGGATCAATATCCAGATCCACTCCTCCCGAAAAGGCATATAGGATCTTATGTTCTAAGAATACCACAGGATTGTCATCATCTATGGAGCTCAAAATCAAACCATAAGCATCCTGGGGAGTTGAAGGATATACTGCTTTAAGCCCTGGCACATGGGTTAGCCATGCCTCTAGGGATTGAGAGTGTTGAGCTGCCGCCCTTGTCCCTGCTCCTGCAGGCATTCTTAATACCATTGGCAAGGTTATCTTGCCCCCGAACATATACCTCATCTTAGCTGCTTGATTTACTAATTGATCCATACCCACAGTTACAAAATCAATGAACATAAGCTCAGCTATTGGCCTAAGACCAGTAGCAGCTACTCCAACAGCACATCCAACTATTGCCCCTTCAGATATAGGAGTATCCCTAACTCTTTCCGCTCCAAACTCCTTTATCAAATCTCCAGTAACCCCAAAGCAGCCACCAAATTCTCCTACGTCTTCTCCCATGATGAGTACATTTGGGTCTTCCTTCATTCTCTTTCTCATACCTTCTCTAATAGCCTCAGAATAAGTAATAGTCTTTATCATCTTCTTACCTCCTCTACTAAATCGGTATATATGTCTTCAACAGCAGCCTCTAAAGGAGGATATGGACTTTCTTCTGCAAACTTAATAGCTTCTTTTATTTCAGCATCTACTTCTTCATCAATCTTCTTTATATCCTCTTCAGTCACTATGTCATTGTCAAGCATATAGTTTATTAATCTTGGGATAGGATCCTTAGCAAGCCATTCCTTTACTTCCTCTTCATCCCTATAGACTACTGGATCCCCTTCAAAGTGGCCCCTGTGCCTATAGGTCTTACATTCTATTAGGGTTGGCCCCTGACCATTTCTAGCCCTCTCTATGGCTTCCTTTGCAGTTTCATATACTGCCAATACATCATTTCCGTCCACAACTACACCTGGAATATTATATGCTACTGCCCTATCTGCCACATCCTGAATAGCCTGGTGTCTAGATTGATGCATGGAAATTCCATATAGGTTGTTTTCACATACGAAGATTACAGGTAGCTTCCAAATGCTCGCTAGATTCAAGGATTCGTGGAAGGTTCCCTGGTTGGTAGAACCATCACCAAAGAAGCAGACGCACACCTGGTCGGCCCCCTTATACTTGGCGGTTAAGCCTGCTCCTACTGCAATATTATGGCCTGCACCTACTATTCCATTGGCTCCAAGAATTCCTTTGTCAGCATCTGCTATATGCATGGACCCTCCTTTACCCTTACAATAACCTGTTGCCTTTCCAAAGAGCTCAGCAAACATATACTTTAAGTCTCCACCCTTGGCTACAATGTGGCCATGACCCCTATGGGTACTGGTGATAAAATCAGAATCTTTTAGATTAGCACAGACTCCCGTGGCTACTGCTTCCTCTCCTATATATAAGTGAACAAATCCTGGTATACTTCCTTCTGCAAATAGCTCTCCAGCCTTGTTTTCAAATTCCCTAATCCTCTTCATTGTCTTATACATGTGGATTAGTTTTTCTCTTGATAAATCCAATTAAACTCCCCCCTTTAAATTATTTCTACTTCCACACAGGCAAGTACTGCCTCAATGCTGTTGTCCTTATCTCCAAATTCAGGAATGAATAGGCCAGGTACTTGAAGCCCTCCTTTTACTGCAGTAACTTTCTTCTTGCCTATGGGAAGGCATTTTTTAATTCTCTCTGGATCAATCTCATCAGGTCTCGATACCGACAGGGTCACATTGACTGCAACCTGCTCCTTGAAATCTTCAATATTGAGTACCTCCTGAAGTCCACAAAGGCAGCTTCTTGATACGGCATCAAGGACTGCTTTCTCTGCTGCCCTGTTTACATCCTGACCGTGAAAATCAACCCCCATTCCAAACTCTAAAATAAACCTTTTGATAGGACTCCCCCCTTTATACCAGTATTCATAAAATCAATAATGCAAGTTTCATGCCATAATATTTATTATTCTGAATTACCATATTATTAAGAATTGTTCGGCATAATATTGGAATGGGGTAAACAATTGAGAAGCCCTTATAAATAAAAAAATTCCCATAACCGGGAAATGATTCCCAATTATGGGAAATGTAATCTTATCTAAAAAGGCTAGCATCTATGTTGTATTTTGTTATCTTTCTGTATATAGTAGATTTACTCATGTTCAATTTTTTCCCTGCCTCTATCACATGGCCCCTAGTATTTATAAGGGCATTAATTATGGCTTGTTTCTCAGCCCCTTCAATGGTTGGAATGGGATTGTCTAGTTTATCATTACTTTCCAATACTCCATAATAGCGTATTTCATCAGGCAGATATCTTTCAGTGATCACTTCCTCATCACATAGATAATAGGCTCGTTCAATAACATTTTCCAATTCCCTTACATTGCCCTGCCAAATGTAGTTTTCTGCATAGGATATGAATTGGAAGCTGACCTTCTTATTAGTAAAGTTGATCCTATTGAGTCTGTTTATAAAGTGATCAATGTATATTTTAATATCTTCCTTTCTCTCCTTTAAAGGAGGAATATTTACCTTAAATACATTGAGCCGATAATATAAATCCTCCCTGAAGTTTTTCCTCTTAACCTCTGCCATTAGGTTCCTATTAGTGGCACATACCACCCTCACATCCAGCTTCTTTTCGTATTTTCCTCCAATTCTGGTAACTGTATAGCTGTCAAGGACTCTCAGTAGTTTCGCTTGCAAATCCAAGGGCAGTTCCCCAATTTCATCTAGGAAAATAGTGCCCCCATTGGCCAATTCAAACTTGCCAGGCTTTCCTTCTTTCACCGCTCCAGTAAAAGCTCCTTTTTCATATCCAAATAGTTCACTTTCAACCAGCTCTCTGGGTATAGAGGCACAGTTGACAGCCACAAAGGGACCATCCCTTCTGTTACTGAAGTTATGGATTGAATGGGCAAACAACTCCTTACCTGTTCCACTTTCCCCCTCAATCAAGACACAGCCCCTTGTTCTAGCAAATTTCTCTGCATCCTTTATAGCCCTTTTCATTCTATCATTTATGGTCAATATGTCATCAAAGTAATACCTAGCCCTATTACCTGCTACTATGTTAATGGTTTTATGCAAGTGCTTCATCTCTCTAAACATTATAACTATACCTATTAGTTGGCTATCACTTTTTACAGAGGTTATCTTAACATTACAGGTAATTCTTTTGCTGTCTATAACAAAGTCACAATCTGTCTTTTCTAAACAAGAGGTCTTCATGGATAGGATATCTTCAAATACTACATCTCTTAATATAGTCCTTATGTCCATTCCAATGGCTTCCTGCCTCTTTATACCCAATATCCTCTCAGCTACATTGTTCATCTTATTTATCTTATAGGTTTTGTCCACTATTATCATGCCATCTGTAATAGATTCCACTGTGGTATCTATTAGCTCGTGGGATCTTATCAACGAAAGCTCATTTTGTATGGAATAGGCAGCTGCAACTACAATTCCCAAGGTATGTTTATGGGCTTTATAACAGCTTCCTGACATATCCAGTACTCCTATTAGATTTCCCTTATCGTCGTGGATAGGTGCAGCAGAACATGTCCAAGGATGGTGGCTTTCACAGTAGTGTTCTGCTCCAATTACCTGAATAGGTTTCTCTTCCTTAATGCATAATCCAATCGCATTGGTTCCAACTTCTTCTTCAGTCCATAGGGCACCTAGGCAGAAGTTCATTCTTTTGGCCTCGTCCTTAGTCATCTTATCTCCTATAGATTCAATTATATAGCCTTCATCATCTGTTAGTATTATTACAAAACCAGAGCCTAAAACAAATCTATGTAAATTCTCCATAATAGGACGGGCCACCATTAATAGTTCCTTGTTTTTATTCATTATGTAGTTGATCTTTTCAGGGCTGGCCTTTCTACCCCGGCCAGCTTTTGGATTTAGTTTGTATCTTTTGCATCTTTGCCAGGATTGCTGTATTATTGGGTTTACTGTATCTTCAATTGTATCTCCATAAATATACCTTTCCCACGCCCTTTTCATGTCCTTCAGAAATTTTCATCCATACAAACCTTCCTCCTTCTGTTTCTTATATCTGCCTTAATGTATATGTTTTATCTGCCCTTTTTATATCCAATTTTTTTATACCCAGTACCTAATTAACACTAACTCCTATAAAAATTAGGGTTTTGAATGAAGCATATTCAAAAATAAAAGGGCTCCTATTCCATAAAAATAGAAGCCCTTTTTAATGCTATCTAGCCTATTTTAATCTGTCTATCATCATCCTCACAAATTGTAAGTTCTACTGTCTCTGTTAGAATATCCGAATAAGTATAAGACACTCTTCTTACTGAATCAAACTTATTACTTATTCTTACTACAAACAAGCTTGGATACACTTCTTCCAATATTCCTTCTCTAACTGTCGTCTTTTTTCTGCCCTTATTTGCCTTAAGAATTACTTTCTTTCCAATAAAGCCCTCCACATTTTTACGAATTCTCGCCAAGCTATTCCTTTCTAACAAAATGATCACCTTCCATCGTATTCTCCCTGTAACAGGGGTCGAAGGAGTGTAAAGGGACACCCATAGGCTAATTATAACACAATAAATAGTATTTGTCAAAATCATAATATTATACTATGAAAGTTATCCTTTGTCAAATACTACTTTTACATATCTAATAAAAAAAATAATCTACTATCCCCTTTGCTATGGCATTCGCAAGCTTTTCCATATATTTTTCTTCATTTAGGCTATACTCTTCCTCTTGACTTGATAGATATCCTGTTTCTATTAAAAGAGAACTAACGCTTACTCCTCTAAAAATATAAAAATTACCTTCCTTTATGCTCTTAGCAGGAATTTGTTCTTCTTTTATTCTCTTCAATATGCATAATCCCAGGGCTCTGCTTTCCTCATCCCCCTTAAAATAGAACATGTCTACTCCCTTTACACTAGACCTTGGAAAGTAATCTAGGTGAAGGCTTATGAAAAAATCTGGTTTTATGTGGTTAGCTTGCTCAATTCGTTTAATGGTCAGTATTTTCTTATCTTCATCCCTAGTCATGTATACAGTGGCTCCTAAGTCCTCCAGCTTTTTCTTAAGCTTTAGGCCTAAGCTAAGAGTTATATCCTTTTCCAACAAGCCAAGATAATCGCCTTTATAGCCTGTGTCACTGCCTCCATGACCAGGATCTAACATTATCCTCTTGCCATATAGGGGCTTATCTTCACTAGGCATTACTAGGTTCTCTAGTTCCACCCCTGTATAGTAGTATTTGAGTATTTCCTTATAGGAATAGCCTTCTTCAGCCATCTTGTTTGCTCCATATTGGCATAAGCCAATGCCATGACCCTTACCCCTAGATACAAACTTTATACTGGAAGGGTATATGGAGAACCTGGTAGAATTTAAAGATAGAAGTTCCATTAACTCTAATCCCGTAAACTCCTTATTGCCAATTTTAATGGACTTTACCCTTCCATATGGATCCTTTTCAATATTTTCCATAAAGCCTTCTATTTGAGGGCTTTCAACCACATCCATCTTAGGAAACTTTATCTTTAAAATCTTCTCAATTTCCTCAACTGAAAAGCTCTTTTCCTTCCACCAATAGGGAGAATCCTTACAGTAATCACATAGGACCCTTCTCAAATAGGTAACAGAATTTTTTAATACATTTTCCGAATTTTCCGTACTACCTCCACAGGTAACATGATACTTAGCATCAATTGGCTTTCCATTGAAGGTGATTATTATGCCCTCCGTTTCCTCAAGTACTTTTCTTATCCTTTCATTAGGTTCATACTCCAAATCTAAATCCACATCAAGATCCTTTACCTCCATAGGGCCAGAAATCCTTAATAGATTTGTCCTAATAGCTACTGCTTGAGCTTTTAAAGCTTCTATATGAAAATTCACATCAATTTCCTTCTTTAAGAGTAGACCAACCATCCTTTCTAGGGGTATTACCAATTCTCGACCTTTTTCTTTATCAACACATCTGATATTGTAACCTGCAACCATATTATTTCCCCCTAAACCAGTTATTAATATATTTTATGAAATAAAATAATATAAGTGCCAATTGTGGTTGACTTGTCATAATCATATACTCGAATTATATAAAAAAGAGCTAGAAACGATTTCTAGCTCTTTTATAATCCTAGCAAAGCAGTTGCTATACCAAAGTAAACCATTAAGCTCAAAGCATCTATTATAGTTGTAATTATTGGCCCTGCCATAATAGCTGGGTCTAATCCAATCTTTTTAGCTATTATAGGTAAGATACCTCCTACTAGTTTTGCAGAAATAACTGTTACTACTGTAGTTAAGGAAATTACACAAGCTATTATAAATGCAACCTTTTCAATGTATATAAGCCTTAATAGATTTATTAGGGAAAGAAATATTCCAACTATAATACTGATTCTAAACTCTTTCCACAGTACTTTATACCAATCACGAATAGATAGTTCTCCAGTAGCTAATCCTCTAATTATCAACGTCGAAGATTGATTTCCCGAATTCCCGCCAGTATCCATAAGCATAGGAATAAAAGCACTAAGAATAACTACGGATGACAATAACTCTTCAAATTTAAGCATTATTCTTCCTGTAAAGGTTGCGGAAATCATCAATAATAAAAGCCATGGTAATCTGTGTCTGGCCAAGGTCAATACTCCTGTGTCTAAATATGCCTCCTCTGATGGTGACATAGCTGCCATCTTTTGAAAGTCTTCTGTTGCCTCCTGCTCCATAACATCCATAATGTCATCTACGGTTATAATTCCTGTAAGCCTGTTCTCCTTATCCACGACAGGTAAGGCTATAAAGCCATATTTAATAAACACATTTGCTACACTTTCCTGGTCATCATGGGTGTGAACATATATTACATCAGTATTCATAATATCTTCTATGACTTCATCTTCATCACTTATAACTAGGTTTCTTAGAGATACAATACCTTCTAACTTCCTGTTTTTATCTAGCACATAACAGGTATATACTGTTTCTTTATTTATCCCTGTTCCCTTTATGTGGCTTAGGGCTTCCCCGACAGTCATATCTTTTTTTAGATCTACATATTCTATAGTCATTATGCTGCCTGCTGAATCAGGTGGATATCTTAAGAATTGGTTGATTAGATTCCTTTCCTCTTCCTTTGCATGGGCTAGTATTTTCTTCACCACATTTGCAGGCATCTCTTCTATGATGTCTATCATATCGTCAAAAAACAACTCATCTATAATATCCTTTAACTCCCTATCAGTAATAAGTCCTATTATATCCCTCTGCATATCGATGGAAAAGAAAGAAAATACCTCTGCAGCCAAATCCTTTGAAAGCATTCTAAACACGATCAAGGCCTTGTGAATTTCCAAGGATTGTAATAGGTCAGCCACATCAACAGGATTCATCTCTTCTAGCTCTTTTTTCAATGCTGCATAGTTCTTTTGTGTAAGGAGTATTTCCAATTCTTTTAGATCCATTTTATCGCCTCCCTAGAAGAACACTTGCTGGTGATGACCAGTGTTCTTCCTATTAAATTTTGTTGAAATAATTATACTTCCACTCAGTTCAGGTAAAGGACCAGAATCCACTAATCATCACCCCCTGTATTCCCTAAGGATTTAATCATATTTTTGTACTTTTAGTACACTTTATTTTAACATAAACTTACATATTTATAAAAGTGCTTATTTGACAAAATCCTAATTTCTATATCTTCATTATATCAGTTAATACATATAATGCAAAAAGCTAAAGGGTAAAATACATTTACCCTTTAGCTTTCACAAACTACTAAAAATTATTAGCAGGTAGATACATTTCTATCTGGTATAACTGAAAAACCTCTTCTAATCCAGCTATTGCTGTAGTCTATAGTAAAGGAATTGAAAGTTTCATCAATGTGCTCTTCCATTACAAAAGTGAAATCATCTACTTCATACTTTACGTCATCTTCTTTTGGCTCATCCAGAGCTAATCCAAAGGAAGGACCACCTCAACCAAAGCTGGCTATATATATTCTTAAAGGTTTATTATCCTCTCTTGAGCTTAAAGCTTTCAATAGTTGTTCTTTTGCTATATCAGTTATTTTTATTTTCATTATTATTCCTCCTCCTACTTTTAATACAATTATACCCCATTAGGGTATCGTTAATCAATATTTAAATAAAAAACCCTCTAAGATAATTTAGAGGGTTACATGGCTCTTCCTGGAATTATCACATCTATTATCCCTATAACCAAAGCTCCAATTATAGCTCCCCAAAGGGATATGTTAAATCCAGGAACTATAAACTTAGTAGCATAAAGAATGATTGCAGCAACAATAAATCCTGTTATTCCCCTTCCAAAGGGACTTGCATTGACTCCGGTAAATTTCTGAATTAGATAGTCCAATACTGCTATTACTATAGCTGCCATTATAAGACTCCAAAGATTATCTATGGAAAAACCAGGAGTTAAGAATGCTGCAATTCCTATTACAATGGCAGTCACTATCAATCTGATTATGAGTTCTCCTATATTCCAATCAGTAGTTCTATTATCACTAGTCTCCCTATTTCTTTCATTGTTATTGTTTTCCATAAGAACACCTCCTTGTATAAGATTAACCAATTTGATTTTTTTTATACGCTAAATAAATTATTTTATTTATATCTATCTTGTGTTATACTTATAATATACTTGGGTAAGCAATATGTAGTGAAATATATTAGGAAATTGAGGAGGTTTAAAATGGAAATTACAAAGGACACTTTAATTGGCGAAATCATTCGCAATAAACCAGAGGCAGTTGACACTCTATTGAGCTTTGGATTAGGATGTATTGGATGTCCTGCAAGCCAAATGGAATCCTTAGAGCAAGCTGCAATGGTTCATGGTATAGATCTATCTGAACTATTAGAAGCTTTAAATTCATAATAAAAAAATCCCTTTTGCCATCGCAAAAGGGATTTTCTTTGACTTATTATAAGCCTAGTAGCTCATCAATTTTGGGTTTGTTAAATCCAACTACTTCTTCTCCATCAATTAGTAACACTGGCACTCCCATGTGTCCCATATCCATCAATTCTTTTCTAGCAGTAAGATCTTCTTGTATGTTCTTTTCTGTATATGATATACCCTTTTCTTGCAAGTACTCCTTAGCAGTTACACAATATGGGCAAGTATTACTTGTGTAGATTATTACATCCTTTGCCATTTTTATTCCTCCCTAATCTAAACTATATTCTATTTTCATTATACCCTACCGGGGTATATATGTCAACATAATTTTATCTTTATTATATACTACCCTCATAAAATTTTATTAATCAAAATTCAATTGACAACCGAAGGTAAATGTATATTATAATAAATAGTACACTAAGATAAAATTAAAGGGATGGTAGTTAAGATGGTAAAAAACTATATGGAAATACTAGTAGATGAAATATTTCAAGAAGTAAACATAAAATATAAGGTATGTGACAATAAAAAATGCATTAATGACATTAAATCTGTAGCCCTTAACAATTTAGAACCCAAGTACTTCACCTCTGCTGTTAGTGAAGGTGAAAAAAAGGCATTTCTTTTGGACAAGCAAAGGCGCATATCGGTAGTGGCAAGCATTATTGAGGCAAAGAAAATCATATGTAAAAATTGCAGAAAAAATGAGGATTAGCTGTCCTCATTCTTTTTTACATTCTATATGATTTTAAAGCCAACTATCTATTGCTCTACAAAGTATAGTCTAATCCCCAGGTGTCATAGGATTTATTGGATATATTATCTTGCCCATTAATGGATCTATATAAAGTATCCAATACCCCACCTCGTCAATAGAATCATACCAGGTATTAAATCCTGTAATTCCTTTAAAGGGGTGCTCCTCTGTAGTAAACCTTCCTGGAATGGCATACACATAATACTTAACCTGATTGCCTTCAGAATAGATTCCAAACAGATAGTGGCCATATTTTCTTATTTGATCTAAACATGTGGTGGAATCATGTAAAAATGGATATTTATAATCAGCACTTAGTAAATAGTTATAATATGGCAAGAAGCCCTTATAGGAGTTGTAACCATCATCATCTATTCTCCACCAGGTATATCCGTGAAGGTATATTTTAAAAGGTTGTACTTGTGGGAAATACTTCAACACGCTTAATATATAATCTGTCATCTGATTCTTGTGATTAAGTCTGCGGATGTATTCAATTTGTTCATAAGATGGACTATCAGGCTCAAAAGGTTCAAAGGTTTCATAGCCTTCTTCTATTGCGTCTTGTACTTCTGTTTCCTTTTCTCTGGCCTCCTTAGTTTCTTCTATAACTTTTTCCTCTTCTGCTTGTTCTTCAGCTTCTTTCTCTAATTCTTCTGGCACTTCCTGCCAACCTTGCTTTACTTCTTCTACCTTAATCTCTTCTTCTAATCCTTCCTCAGCTTCATCTTGTATATCTCTTTCAGCATCCTCTTTTGGCTCTTCCTTAGATTCTTTTTCAATCACTCCCCCTAGAAATCCAACTGGAAAGTGCCTAGATAGATCCTCTTGAGTTTCCTTATCATCAGCTTCTACAACCTGCTCCTCTTCTTCAAGGGGCTGTTCTAGTTCTTCAGTCTTATCAATGGTTTCTTTGAAAATAGACCTTGTATATTCTTCTAAAACCTTGCTATCCTTATCCATATTCCCGGCTAGAATTATATGGTCACCTCTTTTTACTACCAATGCCTCTACCTTATGGATGGGAAAGCCCTTTAATTCAATATCCTTTAAATTGATGGAAATGTCAGCTCTACCCTTGCCCCTATCATCAGTGAATATTTTCCCCATATCCAATTCCTTTACTTCTCCTTTTTTCCCCATGAGAAAATATATACTGTATGCCTGATCTTTTTCGCAGTTTTCAAGGTTCAATCTTAATAGGCCTCTATTCCCCCTGGTCTCTATCTTGCCATGACCCTTAGGGTTGATATTTTCAAGGCTTGTATAGTCGTCTTTAAGGATTATAAATTTTCTAAAGTATGTAAAATCCCCTGGCATCAGTTAACCTCCTTTTTTAATCTTTATATTAATATATGTTCAAGGAGGTTAATCTTTTACTAATCTTGATAAAATCTTCTATTTTTAAATTTTCAGCTCTCTCATTAAGGGGAATGTTACATTCCTCTAGTATTTGCTTTACCATTTCCTTATCTACATGTAGCTGGGCTGATGTCAGGGAATTTAGTATGGTCTTTCTCCTCTGATTGAAGGCAGTTCTTACTACTTTGAAAAAGAGTTTCTTGTCCACATCATCTATGGTCTTTTTTAAGTCTAGCTTTATTACAGCTGAATCTACCTTTGGTCTAGGCATAAATACAGTTTTTGGCACCGATAGTAGAGTTTCCACATGACAGTAGAAGTTTACAAAAACAGTAAGAGACCCATACTGTTTAGTTCCAGGTTCTGCAGCAACCCTATCGGCCACTTCCTTTTGTATCATGACAGTTATTGAGTCAATATTTAGATCCTTCTCAATCAGCATTGCTATTATGGGAGTGGTCACATAGTAGGGAAGGTTGGCTACAACCTTGACAGGCCCTCCTCCTAGTCTTTCATCTATTAGCTTTTCTATATCTACCTTAAGTATATCTCCATGCACTATTTCCACATTATCGTACTCAGCTAGGGTTTCATCCAGTATTGGAAGGAGGCTTTTATCTATTTCTACAGCCACCACCTTCTTGCTATGAAGGGCTAACTCTTCCGTCAAAGTCCCAATGCCTGGCCCTATTTCCAGCACATAATCATCTTTATTAATGCCGGCCTTTTTAACTATATTCCTTACTATGTTTCCATCTATGAGGAAATTTTGGCCCAATTGCTTTGAAAAGGCAAATCCATATCTATCCAGTAATTCTCTTATATACTTAGGGGAATACAATCTCTTATCCTTCATTCTTTTCTATCCTCTCCACTGCTTTTATGAGTTCTTCTCTTGTTATGCCAAAATTGTTGAGTCTATTTAAGAACTGCTTAGCATTACAGTAGCCTATGCCTAGGATTTCTCCTACTTGTTCTCTCCTTCTACTGCTGTTTTCTCCACCTGCTAGACCTAGTTCTATCAAGTCCCTTTTGCTGAACTCTTCTCTCTTCTCCAAGATCTCCGGTCTAGCCTTTAGTATTGCCTCTTGTATGTCTTCTTTAGTAGCATTCTCCACACCTATATTGCCTTTCTTTAAAGCTTTCCCTTGTTTAATAAAGGCATGTTTGCAATTTTTTATGTGCTTAGTCAAATCCTTTCTTATCTTCTCACCGGCATAGTCCGGGTCTGTCAGTATTATAATACCTCTCTTTTCCGATATCTTCTTTAGATTCTCAATAAACTTCCTGTCATATCCAAAGCCTCCAGTAGCTATGACCTCTGCATCTAATGCATTTTTAACTGCAGTAACATCGTCCCTGCCTTCTACTACTATTATCTCTTTAATCATAAATGCTTACTCCTTTTATTCCAATTCATATATGAAGAAATCTATTTCATCTAAGACAAATAAGACAAGAGAACCGTCCCTCTGTCTTATTTAATCTTAAAAAGTTTCTTTGCATTTTCTGAAGTTTTTTCTGCCAGCTCCTCTAAGGAAATCCCCCTTAGCTCTGCAATGGTTTCTGCTACATATCTTACATATTTAGGTTCATTTCTTTTACCCCTATAGGGTTCCGGTGTCATATAGGGGGAATCAGTTTCTATTAGTAACTTATCTAAGGGTACAGCTTTTGCTACTTCCTTAGGAACCTTGGCATTTTTAAAGGTTACAGGGCCTGCAAGGGATATATAAAAGCCTAACTTAATGTATTCTTCTGCCATCTCAACACTTCCAGAATAGCAGTGTAGTACCCCAGTAAGCCTTCCGTCCTGTTCCTCCTTAAGTATTTCCATAGTATCACCTGCAGCATCCCTTGAGTGGATTATGACTGGGAGATCTACCTCCTTAGCAAGTCTTAGCTGTTCTCTAAACCACCTTCTCTGAACATCCCTTGGAGAATTGTCATAATAGTAGTCTAGGCCAATTTCCCCTATGGCTACTACCTTTTCCCTAGCTGCAAAAGATCTTAGTATGTCCATTGTAGATTGGTCCATTTCAGAAGCAGAGTGGGGATGGACCCCCACTGCTGCATAGATGTTATCATATTTTTCTGCAAGGGCTACAGCCTTTATACTGCTATTTAAATCTGCTCCAGGATTTATCACAAGTTCAACATAAGACTCATAAAGGGATTTTATAATATCATCCCTATCCTTGTCAAATCTTTCGTCATCCAGATGAGCATGACTGTCTATTAGCATTTCTTCATCTCCTTATGAAATAGTAGCTCCTGATTCAATATCCTCTAAAGTGGATACCAAGGTCAATTTCCCGTCCTTTTCAGCTGCCAATATCATGCCTTTGGATTCTATTCCTCTTAACTTTACAGGTTTTAAGTTGGCTATAACTACAACTTTTTTGCCAACTAGATCCTCTTTTGAGTAGTATTTCTTTATTCCAGAAACTACCTGTCTTATTTCATCCCCAAGCTTAAGCTTCAATACTAAAAGTTTATCAGCATTTGGATGGTCTTTTACTTCTATAACTTCTGCCACTTTTAATTTAACCTTGTCAAAGTCTTCTATGCTTATATATTCTTCCTCTCCTTCAGCCTTTTTGGATCTTTCCTCTATTAGCTTTTGGTTTGCTTCTTCAAGCTTTTCTAATTCCTTTGCTATATCCATTCTTGGGAATAGGACTTTTCCTTTATTGACTTTGGTACCTGCTTTTATAATACCCCATTCTTTAGCCTCTTCCCAATCTATTTTATGACTAAATCCAATTTGATTGAAGATCTCTTTAGCTGTGTTTTCCATAAATGGACTAATTAATGTAGCTATGATTCTTATGCTTTCAGTTAGATTATACAATACTGTGTCAAGTCTATCCTTTTTACCTTCTTTTATCAATATCCATGGAGTAGTCTCATCTATATACTTGTTAGTCCTTCTAACTACCTTCCAAATCTCCTCTAGGGCTTGAGAGAAGTTCAACTGATCCATGTATTTTTCAACCTTCTCCTTAGCATTTACTGCTACTTCCACTAGGGAGTTATCTAATTCTTCTTTTAATACTGGTTCAGGAAGTATACCATCATTGTATTTTTCAACCATGGTAACTGTTCTGCTCACTAGGTTGCCTAGGTCATTAGCTAAATCAGAGTTAATTCTCTGTAAAAATTTCTCCCTAGTAAAGGAACCATCTTGACCAAAAGAAAAATCCCTTAATAAGAAATATCTAAAGGCATCTATACCATAAAGATCTATTATCGGTTCTGGATAGATTACATTGCCCTTGGATTTTGACATTTTGTCATCATCAAATAGAATCCAGCCATGTCCAAAGACCTTCTTTGGCACCTCTAGTCCCAATGCCATAAGCAGTGCTGGCCAGATGATAGTATGGAATCTAACTATTTCCTTACCTACTAGATGAAGATTAGCAGGCCAGAACTTTTGGAAGTTTTCATCATTATCCATTCCATAGCCTAGTGCTGTAATATAACAAGCCAAGGCATCTATCCATACATATACCACATGCTTTGGATCAAAAGGAACTTTCACTCCCCAATCAAAGGTACTTCTGGATACGGAAATGTCCTCTAGCCCTTCCTTCAAGAAGTTGTTAATCATTTCATTTCTTCTGGATTCAGGCTGTAGAAAATCTGGATTTTCCTCAAATAGCTGGATTATCCTATCCTTATATTTGGACAGTCTGAAAAAGTAGGCTTCTTCTTTTGTCAACTGAACATCCCTGCCGCAGTCAGGACATTTGCCATCTAATAACTGGCTTTCTGTCCAGAAGGATTCACAGGGTGTACAATACCAGCCCTCATAATGGGATTTGTAAATGTCCCCCTGTTCATATAACTGGGTAAATATCTTCTGTACCACCTTTTCATGATCCTTATCGGTAGTCCTTATGAACTTATCATAGGATACTCCCAACATACTCCAAAGTCTTTTTATGTTTTCAACTATCATGTCAACGTATTCTTTAGGTTCCATATTGTTTTCTTTAGCCTTTTGTTCTATCTTTTGACCATGTTCATCGGAACCAGTTACAAAATATACTTCATATCCCTGAGCTTGCTTAAATTTCTTTAATGTATCAGCAGCAACAGTAGTGTAAGTATGGCCAATGTGAAGATTATCACTTGGATAATAAATAGGGGTGGTCAAATAATATCTCTTACTCACTAGATTTCCCTCCTCTTGTATTTTTCACTTTTTATTAATACAAAAGCCTTCATCCCCATATAGAGACGAAGGCTTAATTTTCGTGATACCACTCTACTTCGTTTAAACTTCGCAGTTTAAACCTCACTAGGTTACTAACATAACCTTGCACTAAATAACGGGTGCTGTCCGTTACAGTCTACTAAGCTTCAACTGTAAAGTTTAGGGGCCATCTTCTGCTTAATCTTTAACACCGGTTTCCACCAATCCCGGCTCTCTATAGTTTCAGATTAAACCTACTCTTCCCTTCATTACCTTTTTCTATTAATATTGGCTTATTTATTTAAACAATATACAGGAAATTATTAGTTTTGTCAAGATGGATTTAAATCTTGTGACCAGATAAAGGCTGATACATATAATGATATTAGCTAATTATAAAAAGGAGTGATTTTCATGCATGACTCTGACAACAGATATAATCAACCAGCAGTACCTCCCTTGTATCCAATGGACCCCTGCAGCAGAAAACCTTTTTATGATCATCCTATATATCATGACCCCTATGATATGGAGCCCATATATAATGAACCCTATTATGAGCCAGATCCTGTAGGACCAAATATGCCCTATATGGATTATCCTATGATGGATCCTCATTTTAGGGAATGTATGGAGGTCTGCATGAGAATGAGATGCGGATATTATTCACCATATAATAGCTATTCACATACAACAGAATTCTCCAATGAAGAATATGAAAAGTTTAAATACATTGACCTTCATAAATTAAGTCCATATTATATTCCCAGTGAAAGATAATAAATTTTTGTTCAAGAAAGCTTAGAAAGACTTCCTTTTACAGGTTATAATACGGAAGTCTTTCTTTTTGTTACAAAAATTTAATAATTTTATGGAAGGACTTTACATTTAATTCAATTCCATTTTATGGAATTGACCTAGCATAGCCATAAGCACCCTTACAGGATTTATTTTAACAAAGGTAATATTTTGAATAATTTGGGAAATACTAAATTGAACACGAAGAAAAGTCAATAATTTACATAATTCTAGCAATTTTTGTAAATAGATTTGACAAAACTATTATTTTTTACTAGAATACAATGAGTCAAAAAATAGGAGGTAAAGTCATGAATAGTATTAACAAGGCTAAGGCCTTGAAGGTTTTAGGTGTCCTCACTATTTGCTCAAGTCTATCTCTAGGAGCTTATATGCTCAGTGCTAAGGACATTACTCTAGATATTGATGGTGAAATTAGGGAAGTAGTAACCTATGCAAACACCGTCAAAGATTTTTTAGATAATGAGAAAATAGTTCTTAATGAAGATGATTATATAAATGTTCCATTAGATGCCAAAATAGAAAACAATATGAATATAATCATAAAAACGTCTAATGCCTATATGCTGAGCATAGGTGGAGGCAAGTATGAAATCAAATCAATTTTCGATAGAGTAGAAGATATACTAAAGGAAAATCAAGTGGAATTAGGGGAAAAGGACTATACTATACCTGATCTGTCTGAAACAGTATCCCCTGGAGATGAAATCCAGGTTATTGAAGTAGAAGAAGTCCTTGAAGAAGTTGAAGAATCAATCCCCTATGAAAGCCTGGTAAAGCAAAATAGTAATATGGATATTGGTCAAGAAAAGGTAACTCAAAAAGGCCAAAATGGACTAAAGGTCAAAAAAATAAATAAAAGATATGAAAATGGAGAACTTGTATCAGAAGAAGTTGTGGAAGAAGAAGTTGTAAAAGAACCAGTTCCACAAATTACTGAAAGAGGAACAAGAAATGTAGCTACCTCATCCAGAGGAACCAGCTTTAGATACAAGAAAGTACTTACAATGACAGCTACAGCTTATGATCTGTCTTATGAAAGTACAGGAAAAAGACCAGGTGATAAATACTATGGAATTACAGCATCAGGAACAAGGGCAAGACCAGGGGTAGTAGCTGTAGACCCAAGGGTAATTCCTCTAGGCACCAAGCTATATGTAAAATCTCTAGATGGTAGACAAGATTATGGTTTCTGCGTAGCTGAGGACACAGGTGGAGCAATTAAAGGAAACAGAATTGATTTATTTTTCAATTCCAGTAGTGAAGTAAGACGCTTTGGTGTGAGGAAAGTAAAAGTATATGTGTTAGATTAGTATTATATTAAATTAGAAAGCTCTACTATTAATTATTTATTAAGGTAGAGCTTTCTTTTTTCTTTTAATATTTATTTATCATGTATAATACATAAAGCTCAGCCCACTATTACTGACACTTGAAAAATATACATATGATACTAGTTTGCAAGCATATAGCAAAGAACGAGCCTCCGGCTCAAAGATTTGTGAAGTATCACGGCTTGCAAAACCGATTTGCGTAACCGCTAACGCTTAAGACGCAAATCTTATGGTTTTGCTGCGCCGGATACTTCAATCAAATCTTCTCGAGTCGGCTCTAATCTTTGCTATATGCTTTTGGCTGCAGTTTGGACAGCATAATATATAAAGCCCCAAGCCCGACTTTGCAGAAATTTGTTGAAAGCAACCCACCAAGGAAAATCAAAAAGGTTTGCAACTCTTCAGGTAAGCGAATTTGCAAACCTATTTTCCAAGTGGTGATGCTTTCCAAATTTCGTAAGCGGAGGGCGGGGCTTTATTTATTATTACAAAGGACTAAGCAAATATTAAACTTTAATCCTATAGTAACAGTCCACATATGGTCACTGTAATGAATACGGAAATTACATAGGATATAAGTGCAGCCTTGAGGGTATATCGATAATCTTTTATACCTACAGAACCATAGTATAGGCTTGTTGTATAAAATATGGTCTCTGAGGACCCCATCATGACAGCAGCTAGTATTCCCGGCAGGGAATCAGGTCCATAATGGCTAATAATATCCCTTACAGCTGCCAAGGCTCCTGAACCGGATAAAGGCCTTATTAGTATTAATGGAAGAACTTCCTTGGGTATATTTGTTAAATCCGTTAGGGGATTTAAAAGGGTAATCAGCATATCTAGAGCTTGAGAGCCCCTGAATATACCTATGGCTATAAATATGGCTATAAGACTTGGTATTAACTTTACTGCTGTTTTCAATCCCTCTAAGGCCCCCTCTAGGAAGGCATCATAAATATCCACACCTTTTATATATCCATGAATGACTATAATAAGTACCATAAAGGGAACTAGGCTAAAGGATAAGAGCTCTAACATCTTCTCCCTCCTTCAAATATCTTACCAACTATTACTGCCACCAATGTAGATAAGAAGGTTGCCAGTAAAGTTATGCCTATTATAGAAGTAGGATTTTCGGCCCCATAATCATGTCTTATCTTTATTACTGATAGGGGAACTAGCTGTAAGGAAGACATATTTATTATCAAAAACATTGCCATTGCATTACTTGCTCGTTTCTTATCAGGGTTTAGAGCATCCAATTCCTTCATGGCCTTTAGGCCAAAGGCGGTAGCCCCATTTCCAACACCAAACATGTTGGCTATAAAATTCATAACAATCCATCTCTCTGCTGGATGCTCCTTAGGTATTTGTGGAAAAAGGAAGCCTATTATTGGCCTCAATCCTTTAGATATGGTTTTAATTAGTCCAGATTTTTCAGCAATATTCATAGTGCCCATCCAAAAAGCCATAATACCCATAAGTCCAATTCCAAAGCTTACTCCTTCTTCTGCTTGTTCTAGGATTATATTGTTAATCTGACCTAAGTTCCCTGAAAGGGTGCCATATAGGATACCTACTATAATAAGAAAAAACCATATGGTATTTATCATATAAAAACTCCTTTCATAAAAATATATGAAAGGAGCATAGATAATATTTATCCTATTTCTCTTTGTATACATTAAAAAATGGAGTCTTTTCCTTGATTATATAGCCCTTTTCCACTAGATTGTTAAGAAGCTCTTCAAAGGAATCTATGGTATAGGTCCTTCCTGTTTCCCCTTCTATTTCCTTTATCACATTTATGAAATCATCTCCATTTATTGGCAGCTTATCCTTGATCATGAGGAAGAACTTGTTATCCTCTTCTTCTATCCTACCCTTAAGTTCATCAAAGGGATTTTCTGTATGAGGGCTGGCGGTGTTAGCAGCTCTTATCCTAGCAAATATAGTCCTACCCCTAGCAGACTCAGAGATAAACACATCCCCCGTTTTTAAATAGGGAAGCCTTCTAGCTTCTTCTTCAGTTATATCCGTCTCTTCCTTTATGGTAGCAATATCTGAACCCCTTACAGTTCTAAATATGAGCTTGGTATTTAGCTGGGCTGTTATGGTCTCATCCAAAAGGGTTGGCCTTTGGGTTGCCAGCATCAAGAATACCCCATACTTTCTTCCCTCCTGGGATATTTCCTTTAATATGGACTTGGAAGGACACTCATAGCCCTTTGGAGCAAAGTTATGGGCCTCGTCTGTAACCACTACAAAGGGAGGAAAGTATTCAACAGTGTTTTTGTTAAACTGGGCATCCTTATACTCCCTTCTCTTATGGTATAAATTGTTTAATAGATAGGTGCTAAATACTTGAAGTATCCTAGTGCTACCCTGTATCACCATTAGCTTACCCTGACTTAAACCTTCCTCAATCTTTCTAATATCATTATTGAATATACCTTCATTATAGAGCCTATTTACCCTCCACAGTATTCCCCTTACGGAGCTGTAGGGGCAACTTTTGTCATAGTTTAAGTATATTTCCCTTCTCTTTAGCCAGCCTTGTCTTTCAAGATCAGTAGTACTCTCTTCAATCCTTCTATTTATTCTGTCTATAGAGCCTTCCTCTTGTGCTTCAGCTAGCATTTTTACCCTATTATAGAAGCTGTTATAGGAATCCTTCCTCTTAAACAATATATCCACCACATTGCTCATAGCATCAGTAAGAGGGCTAGAGGCATCTAGTAGGTTCTTCAAGTCCTGATGGGATAGGTCTTCAAATCTAACTCCCACATCCACTCCCACCTGGAGACACTTAAACTTATCAGTATAATCTACCCTCTTGTCCTCTGATAGATAATCTACTACTTCTGAAAAGTCCATTTCAAAATGGGGGTCCAAGACAATAGTGGGAATGTTTAAATTCATCATCTCTTCCAGCATAACTCTGAGGCCAAAGGACTTGCCAGAGCCAGAACCTCCGAATATCCCAATGTGTGGATACTGATTCATGGACTTTATGTTGAATATATAAGGGATTTCCTTCTGTTCCTTTAGCTTTCCGTCTTCAAAAGTATATAGAAGATCTTTATACTCCTGATCCATATTATCTGCCATCTGGTCCGTATTCTTTATGACACCCAATATCAATCCCTGGTCTGCCGAACAGTTAATCATAAAATCTTTAACCTCATGAAAATCTGGCACCCTAACATCCGAACCAGCTTGCACAGGGTAAAGGGCTTCGTTTAGGAGTCTGACTTTAGCCAAGTATATAGTATCCTCTTCCACATTATATCCTATGGCTTTCAAGGACTGGAGAACAGAACTGTCTGCCAGCTCCCCACTTAAGTTTAGGGGTATATACTTATTATAGGTCCTAGCTTCTACCACTTCCCCTATCAAGTCCCCTTGATAGGGGTCTACTATTATCAAAAACTCATTTATTCTAAAATTCCTATCCTTGGAGCCAACATATACCTCTTGTTGGGTGGTTATGCCTACTACTTTCACTCTAATCCCTCCTACATGGTTCTCTTATCCCTTTCTGATATAAAGAGCATCTCAAAGATCCTTCGATCTAGGTAAGATTCTAAAAAGCCCTTTATCATCTGATCGGGGATTTTAACTTCACTGTCTATTATATCCATCCATAGGGGCACTCCCCTGCTGGATTGGGGTGTTAATGTAAATACAAGCCTTGCCATTTCCAGCAAATAGCTTTGTTGGCTTTTTAGTATGTCCATGCCTATTACAGCAGGAGATTGGGAACTCCTCATAAATAGCGAGGCAAAGCCTCTTTTCTCCTTCTTGGTTTCTATATTTGTGAATATGACCTCACCATAGTCCAATAATCCATATAATAGCTCCCTATCATAAAAGCATTCCTCTTTCAAATAATTATCTTCCTTTAGGGAATCTCTGATAATGGAAGTTTTAATATCCTTAATAACACCTACAAGGATTATGTTTCTTCTTTCACATTCTTCCTTTAGCTCTTGCCATTTTTCAGAACATACTATCTTATATCTAATTAGGGAACCATCCATCATTACTGCATAGGGATCGAACTTCTTTATTCCCTCTAGGGCAGCATCCACCTCTATGGAAGCAAGCTTCTTGTTGCTAATCTTTTCGTCCCTTTCCGTATCTTCTTCTAGTAAGTTTGGTTCTTCCAGTTCAGTATATAGAGGAGTATAGAAATCCACCTTATAGACGGGCTCTTCCTTATGTAAGGTAGATTTAGCTAAACCTTGAAATACTTCTATGAAGTGAGGATAGGCGCCACCAATTCGGTTCTTAGAGCCATCTACTCCTATTATACCTCCTACCTTAGTGTATTTTTTCAGCTCCTCTTCTGTGAACTTTTCTATCTTAAGGATTGGACCTACCTGGCTGTTGATATAACTTCTTAAGGACTCTCTATCCATAGAAAGGACTTCTTCATATTTATCTAACAGTACCCGGTTAACAAACATTATCTTGTCCTTTAGTTCTTCGCTAATCTTGTACATATATATCACTCCTAAACAAATTGTTAACGAGTTTTCCAGACCCAATATTGACTGTTTTTGGTATTTATGTTATTGTTAATTGTAGAAATAAGTCGATATCATAATATTTTGGGAGGAATGAGTATGAAATCTACAGGAGTTGTAAGAAAAGTTGACAGACTCGGGAGGGTAGTCATCCCTATCGAACTAAGAAGAAATTTAGATATCGAAGAAAAAGATGCACTGGAAATATTCATTGAGGGAGAGCAAATCATACTCAAGAAATATGCTCCAGCTTGTATATTCTGTGGACAAGCTAAGGATATAACCACTTTCAAGGGAAAAAACATTTGCCCTGCTTGCCTAAAAGAAATACAAATAGCTAACATGTAATGCCCGTCAAATGACGGGTCTTGTTATTTCTACAGATCAATACCCTCCCTATACACCTGGTTCTTGGGAATATTCCTTTCCTTAGCTACCTTTTTTATTGAATCTTTTTTTGACAATCCTTCATCCATGTACATCTTTATATGCTCTTTTATACTCATATCATCAAAGGATGTATCTTCCACATCCTCTGCTCCTTCTACAACCAATACAAATTCCCCTTTTGGCTCTTGCAGGTTAAATTTCTCTATAGCCTCAAGGAGGCAGCCCCTAAAGGTTTCTTCATAAACCTTTGTGAGCTCTCTAGATACTGAAATTTGTCTGTTCCCTAAACTTCCCAACAGATCCTTTAAAAGGTGCTTAATCCTATGAGGAGCTTCATAGATAATTATGGTTCTCTTCTCATTCCTTAATACGTTTAATCTATCCTTTCGCTCCTTACCCTTAGAGGGCAGAAAACCTTCAAATACGAATCGGTCTGTGGGTAGGCCAGATAGAACCAGGGCTAACACAAAAGCTGTAGGACCTGGCAAGGCTACTACTTCTATACATTCTTCTATGCACAGCCTTATGATATCTGCACCAGGGTCTGATATGCCTGGCATACCTGCATCTGTAACAAGAGCAATTTTGTTGCCATTTATCAGCTTTTCTAGAAGCTGTTCCCCCCTTACTAGCTTGTTGTGTTCATGGTAGGATATGAGGGGTTTCTTAATATCATAGTGGTTGAGGAGCTTTACAGTACGCCTGGTATCCTCTGCTGCTATTAGATCTACTTCCTTTAGTACCTTAAGGGTTCTTAAGGTTATATCTTCTAGGTTGCCTATAGGAGTAGGGCATATATATAAAATCCCGCGGTCCATATTCATTCTCCTCTTGTAGTTTTTGCTTTATACTATTATACCAGTATATCATTATTGTTGACAATTTATAGATTGGTATTTCTTATATGAAAAAAGAGACCCCTATGTACGAAAAGGTAGGGTCTCTTTTTATCTCTATTATTCTGGTTGAGGTGCATCTACAGGGCATACGTTTGCACATGCTCCACAATCAATGCATTTTTCTGGATCGATAACATATATATCTCCTGCACTAATTGCTTCAACTGGGCATTCTGCTTCACATGCACCGCACGCTATACAAGCATCAGTAATTTTATATGCCAATTGTTTCACCTCCCAAAAGAGCTTGTCTAATCACCTATTACATTTTATCAAATAATCCAAAATAATAAAAGGACTAAATATAAATATATATTTTTTATCAATTATTATCCCTGTTTTAAACCAGAGATTTTAAGCTCTACTACTACTCTTCTTCCAAGTTCTCTAGTTCCTCAAGGATTTCTTCACAATCTTCCCTATATACTTCAGAACAACTTTCTTCTTGCTCATGTTCAGTATCCTTCTCTTGGGTAATTATTATCTCATCTACCCTGTAATTGTGCAGCTCTTCCACATCGTCTTCAAGTTTTACCCTCACCTTTACCATCTGAGGTAAAGTATAGGTTTCTTCTACTGTGCCTGGTCCCACTGGAGTTAATACTATGGTTCCAACACTAGGTAGATTTGAAATCATTTCTTCATAAGTCTTATATTCATATTTTAAGCAGCACATGAGCCTTCCACAAAGGCCTGAAATCTTGGTAGGATTTAAAGATAGGCTTTGGTCCTTAGCCATCTTAATTGAAACCGGTTCAAACTCACCTAAGAATTGATGGCAGCAAGCTACTCTTCCGCAAGGTCCAAGGCCACCAACCATTTTTACCTCATCTCTTACTCCTATCTGTCTTAGTTCAATTCTGGTTTTAAATATAGCTGCTAAATCCTTAACCAGTTCCCTAAAGTCCACTCTGCCTTCTGCTGTAAAGTAGAATATTACCTTGTTGTTGTCAAAAGTATATTCCACATCTATTAATTTCATTGGAAGTTGGTGTTCTGCAATCATTTCTTCACATATATGAAAGGCTTCTTCTGCCTTATCTTTATTGTTCTTATGGATTTGGCAATCTTCCTCAGTTGCCACCCGAATGACCTTCTTTAAAGGAGAAACTATCTCATCTTCTGTTACCTGCTTTGGCCCTACTATTACATGTCCAAATTCTATCCCCCTTATGGTTTCTACTATTACATAGTCATCCTTTTTAATATCTAGATCATCTGGATCAAAGTAATATATTTTTCCTGCCTTTTTAAATCTCACACCTACAACTGTTACCATCTATATTAAACCTCCTGTATTTTCAAAAGCATAGCTTCTATAGCTAGTTGAAAATTAACATTATTTTTTACATAATCTTTTGTCTTTATTATATACTCTATTATATCATTAATCCTTCCTATATTTAAAAAGCTTTGTCTGGATAATATTTGAATTTTATCCTTATTTATTATCAAGTTAGAATCTCCAATTTCCTTATATATTATCAAATCCCTAAACCAATAGAGAATTATATCCATTATCTTATCTATAGAATCTTTATTTTCAACAAAGAAATCTACTGAGTTCATGATATTCATCTTATCCCCAGTTACTACCTTATGGATAATACTAAGAACATCCTCTCTCATATTGAAAAAATCTGGGGACTTGCTTAAAGCTATGGACCTTCCTACACTTCCCTTAGTAAAATGGGCAATAAAGTTGGCTTCTTCTTCAGTCTTATTGTATTCTCCCATTAGAAGCTGAACAATTTTTTTGCTTTCAACTGGATGAAATTTAATTACTTGGGATCTGGATAGTATTGTAGGTATGAGGCCATTACTATTGGAAGTAATTAGTATCATGTTTACATAAAGGGGAGGTTCTTCTAAAGTCTTAAGAAGCTCATTTTGGGCTTCTATGCGCATTTTATCGCATTGGTCTATTATGATAATTCTTCTTTTGCTTTCTAATGGAGCTATTGCCATAGACTTTATCAAATCATCGATTCTTTTCTTGGGAATAGATCCATCTTCAGGCTCTATAAGTTCAAAGTCTGGATGGTTGAAGCTATTAAACTTAAGGCATGAAGTACACTTATTGCAGGGCTTCACATCCTCCCTTTTACACAAAAGTGCTTTAGCAAAGGCTAAAGCTACAAGTCTCTTGCCTACCGACTCCTCTCCAGCAAAAAGATAACAGTGAAATATATGATTGCACTTTATTGCATTTTTAAGTATGCCAATTATTTTTTCATGTCCTATTATCTGATTAAAATCCATATTATCCACCTTTACTATATCTTATGGTATCCCTGCATATCTAGTATTATCAGATCTACCCCATCTAGGGCTTCTTTGCCTTTGGCTACCTTTTTGTTTCCAAGCTTTTCTCTTATGGTATTTACAGCAGGATCCACATCTTCATCTTCTACCCCTATTAATAGGGTGGCCTTTCCCGATCTCAATAAACCTCCTGTTGAAGATAGTACAGTAGCCCTGCGGCCCTCCTCTGTAAGTCCTTTAATAACCTCACCTGAAAGTTGGTCTTCCATTATGGCAACAATGAGCTTCATCAAGACCCCCTCCTAATTATAGCCTAATATGCTTTTCTACATCTAGGATAAATATAGTTGCTCCTCCTACCCTAACTTCTAGCGGATATGGTATATAAGCATCTCCTGGCATAGTTACTGAAAGTAAAGAAGTGGTCATAGTTCTAGTTTTACAATTGTTTTCAATTATCTTTAATACATCCTCTACCTTGTCGTCCTCTACTCCTATTAACAAAGTAGTATTGCCAGACTTAAGAAAGCCTCCTGTTGAAGCTAATTTGGTTACACTGAATTCATTATCAGTAAGATCATCTATAAGGCTTGATGCATCCTGATCTTGAACTATGGCTATAATAAGCTTCATATAATCCCCCTCCTTTTAAGGAAATTGTTAATTTGAATTTTGGTTTCTTCAAACACTTCCTCCTTAGATTTTGTTGCATCCACAATTATCACATTATCTGAGTAGGTTTTAATAAGCTCCATATATCCTTCATATACTATCTTATGAAAGGAATCCCCTTCTCTCTCTAACCTATCTCCCCCTTTTTTGTTAGTCTTTCTAATTAGGGTAGTAGTAGGGTCCACATGGAAAAACAAAGTTAAATCAGGCCTTATACCCTTTATAGCAAAATCATTTATCATCATCACTTCTTCAATGCCCAAACCTCTACCTACTCCTTGGTAAGCCAGGCTGGAAAGTAAAAACCTGTCGCATAGGACTACCTTCCCTTCCTCAATTGCTGGCAGTATCTTTTCTCTAAGATGCTGACCTCTAGAAGCTGCATATAAAAGGGCCTCCGTTTCTGGAATCATGCCTTTATTCCTATTATCCAGCAGTATACGTCTTATATCTTCCCCTATTCTAGTGCCTCCAGGTTCCCTAGTCTGAATAAAATCTATATTATTATCCTTAAAGTAGTTTGAAATCATCCTAACCATGGTGCTTTTTCCTGAACCATCGGGTCCTTCAAAAGCTATAAAAGCTCCCTTCAATATCTGTCATTCCCTTCTTCTTTAACTACTTGTATCTTTTCTCTATTATAGCCTATAAGCCCTATAATTTCTATACCTTTATCCAATGCAAGTTGAATGTAATCCAATATTTTTTCAGTAATCAATTCTCCAGGACAAACAACAGGAACTCCTGGTGGATAAGGGGTTATAAAGGAGGAGGATATCCGCCCAATACTGTCTACTAGATCCACCTCTTCTTTATTAGAGTAATAAGCTTCATGGATAGGCATTTCTATTTTAGGTTCTGGTAGATTTGGCACTAGACAAGGATTTGATCCCTCAAATTCTTTCCCAGCTATGGCCTCTATTGCCTTCAATAGCTCCTTAAAATCTCCAGCTTCATTCATGACAGTAGCAAGAGCTAAGGTATAGTTAAAGTCTGACATCTCCATATATATACCATAGTCTTTCATTAGAATATTACTCAACTGACTTCCAGTAAGACCTTTAATGCCTAATAGTATCTTGCTTATATCTATATCATAGATAGTTCTATCATTCTCATCTCCTGTAAAGATTTTCACCTTTTCAATAGACTTCAAGGATTCTATCAGTTCATGTATATTATCTATATTTCTGTTTAGTCTCTCCTTCCCTTCCCCTTCCATATAGGCTCGGGCTAGCTCCAAAGAGGCCATAAATAGATAGGATGGGCTGGTAGTCTGATATAAGCTGGATATGTCGCATAACTTTTGTATATCCACCCTATCAGTGCCCACATGAATCATTGAGGTCTGTGTTAAGCTAGGTAGACTTTTGTGGGTACTCTGAACCACCAAATCAGCTCCTGCCTTTAGGGAAGGTATCGGCAGCTTGTTAGAAAAGACAAGGTGGCTTCCATGAGCCTCATCTACTAGAAGCAGCCGATTGTGCTTATGGACAATTTCTGCTATTTTCTCTATGTTAGAACATATGCCATAGTAGTTAGGGTAGGTTATAACTACCACTTTTATACTTGGATCATCTGTTAGCTTTTTTTCTATATCCCTTGGGTTAACTCCTGTATATACTTGATATTTCCTATTATAATTAGTATATATATATTCTGTAGTGAGCTTGTTTAGAATGGCAGCCTTGTATACGGATTTATGGGATTCCCTCTGGATTAGTATCTTATCCCCTGGATTTGTTAGGGTGCCTAAGGCTATGTATATGCCTGCTGTAGTTCCTCCTACTGAATAGATGGTCTTTTTTGCACCAAAGGTCCTTGCTGCTAAATCCTGACTTTCCTTTATAATGCCTGTAGGATAATGCAGGTTGTCCAATCCGGAAAGCTCAGTGGTGTCTCCATAGGGAACCAGCTTCCCCCATTCAATTAATGTGTTCTTACCCTTATGACCAGGGGTATGGAAGGATATTCTTTCTTTATCCATTGTGTCTATAAGCTTATCCAATATGGGTGTTTTCACGTCTATCATCCTTTGTATATTTAAGTTTATATTAAAATTATATAATAAATCTTCTTCCAATCGAATATTATCTTTGCTACATATTAACATAATGAGCTAAAAGTTCTTACAAAAAACTTAACCCTGTTTATTCTACAGGGTTTACAATTGGCCTTTCATATTTATAGTTCTTCAATAAACTTTTTACTATTTCCTTGTAATAGTCATATTCATCACAGGCCACAGATATATTAGCGATTTTATAAAAGCAGTTTTCACATACACTAGAACCTAACAATTCCATTGTCTTTTCTGCTTCTAAATGACATACATCACAATACATAAAATCAACTCCCCCGGCACCTTATTAGCAAATTATTGTCAATCCTGATATATATTATTCAATAGAACTTTTATTTGTGCTTGCCAGGGTTAGGTTGGTTTAATATACTAAGTTTACCCCATGGCCACAATTTGAACACTTGCCATCCTGTACTCCTGTAATCTTACCTACAATAGGTCTGTTTACCAACTCATTAGAACACTCAGGACAGTAGGTGTTATGATCTATCCCACTTACATTACCTATATATACATACTTTAGATACTTTTCTGCAATTTCCTTAGCTTTCACAAGGGTATCATAGCTTGTAGGAGGAAGATTCAATTTGTAAGCAGGAAAGTACTTTGATAGATGTAAAGGAATATTCTCATCTATTTCAGCTACCCCTTTTGCTAAGCTTTCTATTTCCTCTTCTGAACTATTCAGTCCATCAATTATGAGATTGGTTATCTCCACATGGACCTGTTCTGCTGCCCTTTTAATAGTTGCCATAACAGATTCCAATCTTCCCTTACACATTTTTCTATAAAAATCCTCTTTTACGGATTTTAGATCTATATTCATAGCATCCACATAGGGAAGCAGCTCCTCTAAAGGCTCGGGATTAATATATCCATTAGTAACCAATACATTTTTCAATCCTTGGTCCTTTATGAGCTTGCTCATGTGGAGTACATATTCGTAGAAGATGCTAGGTTCATTATAAGTATAGGCCACGCCAATAGACCCTCTTGTTCTGGCCAATAATAGGATGTCCTTATCATCTAGCTCCAGAGTCATAGGCTCTGCCTGAGCTATCTCCCAATTTTGACAAAAATCACAGCTAAAATTACACCCATAGCTGCCTATGGATAGAATATTGCTTCCAGGATAGAAGTGGTATAGGGGCTTCTTCTCTATAGGATCATAAGCATAGGATGCAATTTTACCGTAATTTAAAGACAACAAAACCCCTGCCTCATTCTTTCTTACTTTGCATATTCCTAGCTCTCCATCCTTGATAACACATCCATGAGGACAAAGCTTGCACTTGACTGACTTATTGTCCACTTTTTCATAGTACATGGCTTCCATTATTAACCCTCCTGCTGGTGTCTTGTGACTTCAAAGCGCTCCAGTTTATAATCCTCATCTTCACTTATGCCAGCCTTCATAAGGGCTATTCTTATTTGGTCCTCTACAGTGTTGACACCATCCAAATTAGGAAGTAATAGCCCTCTTCTAAAGCCTTTAGATACTATTACTCCATATCTCTTAGGATCCAACTCCTCTATTGATGAAACAGGCTCTGGCTCCTGTAACACATCAACCGAATAATCAAGTTCAGCCAGCTCCTCTTTAGATACTGGCCTAAACCTAGGATCTTCAGTACCAGCACTTATGGCATTTTCAATTATTTCCTCTGCCAAGTTACTTCTAACCGGTTTAATAGTACCTATACAACCCCTAAGCATTCCTTTTTTCTCTATGGATACAAAGACTCCAGCTCTATTATTGAGAAATTCTTCCCCTAAGTCTTTGGGAATCTCTAGTTTCTTACCATATCTTACATAGTGTTCTAAGCTTTTTCTGGCTAACGCTACATAGGGATTTTCTTTTTCATCCTTTTCTACCACTTTGAACTTTGCATTGCAGTACCCTACTCCAAAGGGACCTTCGTAGGAAAGGACTTCCCCTTCCAGTTTATGTCCATCTAGAAAACCTGCTAATACCATCAAAGACCTAAGGGCACACTGGCCAGCCTCTTCAGCCAGAGCCAAATCAAAGGATACTATTTTATCAAATTCAGCCGACTCCAATAAGTCTACTATTTTTTCATCAAAGACTAATCCCTGGGGAGAATATGAGTAAGTACCTTCTTTGGATAGCCTATGAGATAGATCTCCACTAGCTATGAAGACAGCTTTTTCATCTGACTCCAGAACAGCTTTTTGTATTATCTTTCCAAACTTAAATAAATCTTCAGGAGGTAATAAGCCATAGGTTATGTGAACCAGCTTGTAATTGCTGTATTCTTGGTTTACAAAGTACAAGGGAACCAAGGTACCATGATCCAGTCTGTGGCTCACATGATAGGATTTAGCCATTGTCTTGTCAATCCTAGCTATTAAAATATCATTTTCAATAGATTTATCTATAATATTCCTTACAAGAGCCACATTGTTCTTAAATGTAAAACCTAATCCTCTATTGCCAAAGTCCCCAAAATCTCCTCTTAACTCTTCATCTACTGATATGGATATAGCATCTCTAAATAGGGGTCCATGAGGTGTTATTATAATTATTGTGGTAGGTTCTTTTTCCCTTATGTCTTTAGCCAATTTTTTCGATCCTTCAATAGTTTTAATAGCAGCTAGGCGTCTTTCTTTTCCTATTTCATCTATTATTATAGGAGGATGGGGGAATAGGTAACCAGATAGTATCTTTCCCATATTATCACTCCCTATTTAGTTTTTAATTGCAAAAGTTGGGATTTGTTACTTTCATTTCAGCCCATAAGAATATTATTATCAAGAATAAAAACAGATAGACTTAAAGCCTATCTGTTTTATTCTTCCTCATCCTTACCTACTACTGGAACATCTCCTGCTTGAACCTCTTCAGTTTCCTCTTCCTCTTCTTCCGTCTTAGCTGGTGCCATTAAGGTAGCCACTAACTCATCTGGCTCCTTAAAGATTGTTATATTTTCATTTTTAAATATATCTAGATCGGAAACATAGATTGGAGTATTAAAGTCGATATTTGATACATCAGCAACTGCTGCTTCAGGAATGTATTTTGGTAAGCATTCGATTTCTATCTCATCTAATTGTTGCATTAATACAGAAGGCTGTAATCTAATATTGTCTTTACCTTCTAATACAACAGGAATAGTCAGCTTAACAACTTCGTCCATTTTAATCTTTTGGAAGTCCACATGCACATATTCATCTTTCACAGGGTCTAGCTGAAGTTCCTTGATTATTGCAGGAATAGTTTCTCCTTCCAGTTCCAGGTCTATTATTGAAGAAGTACCAGCAATCTTATATACCCTTTGAAGATTCCCTCTATCTACCTTAATAGATCTAGTCTCTTCACCTTTTGAATATATTACCCCTGGTACCATGTCAGCTTTTCTTAGCTTGTTTACTTTATTCTTTCCTAGTTCAGTTCTTGTTTTTAATTCAAGCTTAACTGCTGCCATGCAATTCCCCTCCTTGTATAAATTTGTTGTCCCTTACACTATTTATATCAAATTTTTCTGATAATTGCAAATGCCATTAACATATTTTGCCTCTTTCTTAATTTATTGTTAAAGTATAAACTGGAGCACTATCAATAATATAATACCAGGTATTCCAAAAATCCCTGCAATTACTGCTGTCAGTGGATTGATGGTAATATTTATGCCGATAAAGCTTCCTACAAAATTGACTATCAACAGGAGTATCCCACCTAATACTCCATTGATTATCAACTTGATAATTAACTTTATAGGAATAACCAATAGCATGCCTAAAATATACAAGAGAAATAGTCCAAATAAAAAGGCTAAAACAACACCAACATCCATATATACTCCCCCTTTTATCTTCCTATTATATAATAATGGACAGGGGTCATAATTATTACTTATTTACCATCTCTTTTGCTTTTTTTAAGAAATAGGCATACTTTTTCTTAGAGGCTTTTAGTTCATATATAGCATAGTCAACTAGATCTGGATCCGTTACCCATTGAAAATATTCTTCATTCATCCTCCATTCCTTATAGGCATCTTTCAATCCTTCAAGTATGTGCTGTTCCTCAGATTTCTCTTCTTCCAAACTTTTTGACAAATAATATATATATGTGATTATCCTTTTTGCTTTCTCCTTAAAATAATCTTTGTCCTTAATCATAAAACAACCCCCTACACTTTTTATCTATATATTTGACAAAAATGTAGGGGATTATACTAATCTCTTTCACACCATCTATTACATTTTCTATGCCTATTATTGCAGTATACATCTAATGAGTTACATATTGGACAGGTCTGTCTATCTTCTGGATATTGAATGGAATAGGTTGAATCACAGTCTTTGCATTTGATTTCACAGTAAGAAGACTTGAAATACCCTCCCTTTATGGTTATGGCCAGCCCCTCGGTTAAAGCAACTGCAACCTTATTTCTGGCCTTGTCTATTATGTTCTGGAAGGTCTGCCTGGAAACCTCCATCCTGTCAGCACATTCCTGTTGGGTTAGGCCTTTAATATCCTTTAGCCTCAAAGCTTCTAGCTCTTCTAAGGTTAACTCTATACTTACCCCATCGTCCTTTCCTAAAGGAAGGAAATAACTTGTATCAGGGAAAAATTCTATCTTCCTACATCTAGTCCTTCTTGCCATATCTATTCCACCAATACAAGCTAGTTTGATGAGACAATTATTTTATCAGCTATTTCAGCAAAGGTATTTTTCACTTCCCTGTTTAGATTGCTGCTTCCCTCCCTTGGAAGGTTGGCCATATCCCTTGTCATTGGAAGCTCCCCTAGTAAATCCAAATCATATTCTCTTAGGAAGCTTGCTGTGTTCTCTCCATCAAATATCTTAATTTTATTATCACAATCAGGACACATAACATAGCTCATATTCTCTACTACTCCAAAAACTTTAATATTCAACTTATTAGCCATGTTTACTGCCTTTGCCACTATCATGGATACCATATCCTGAGGTATTGATACTATTACTAAGCCGGTAATAGGTATAGACTGCATAACAGTCAAGGCAACATCCCCAGTTCCTGGTGGCATATCTATGATAAGGTAGTCCAATTCTCCCCATATAACATCGGTCCAAAACTGTTGGACTATTCCAGAAACTACAGGCCCTCTCCAGATAACTGGATTGTCTTCATCTTCCACCAATAGATTTAAACTCATAACCTTTATTCCATCTTCAGTTTCAACAGGTATGATACCTTCATCATTAGCTAAAGCTCTTTCCTTATCCAACTGGAAAAGCCTTGGAATGCTAGGTCCTGTAATATCTGCATCCAGCACTCCAACCTTATATCCCTTATCCTTTAATTCTTTGGCAATTAATGAAGCAACTGTTGATTTACCAACTCCACCTTTGCCGCTCATTACTCCAATTATGTTCTTTACATGATTGTTTGGGTTGTTTTTTATAGTACAAGCATCTTGTGAAGTACAAGTGCTTCTTGAAGGACAGTTATTGCAGTCAGCCATGTTTTCATCCCTTTCTTAATAATTAGCATATGCCAATTATATTGTATGTTTATTTTGTGGAGATGTCAATTATAAATATAAAGTTCCACATCATCAATATGTCAATACTTTTATGAACATAAGTTATCCCTATTACAAGGGAATATTTTTCGCCTCATTGAACCAAAACCTTTAATGTCTTATTATCTTAATGACAAGCTAAGAAGAGAAGCGGTAGGCTACAATAATATTGAATACAGCCTTTATGGCAATTCTCCCATTATGTATCTGGATATTCCTATAGAAAAAATGGCTGTAAGATCCTTTACTTGCATATGACATCTTATAAGTGGATGAAACAAAACCCCGTAATATAAACTTTGATGCTGATTGAACTCAGCAAAAATAACAAGAGCTTCCATATTTATATAAATAGAGTATATTTGATATAGGATAGATATTATAATTACTCCTATTCCAATATCTTTTTTTATGTGTTATAATCATCAAAAATATATAAGTAGATTTGTAAGATTAGTATAGTTCCAATTAGTTAACTTAATGTATTTTTAGGGGAGAGAAGTGAAAACATATAAAAGTGCAAGAAGTAAGGTTATATAAAAACCAGAGAAGGTACTTATTTGTTGATGAAGAAGGATTACCTATTTAATTAAAGCAATCAAAGCACAAAATGATAAAACAACATCAAAATATACTATTGGGGCTTGGGTTAGCTTTGGAATGGTGGTGTTTACTCTAGTGGGGTAAATCTATATACAGTTTATAATTTAAATAAGTAGATTTACCCAAAGCTAAAATAATCTGTTATGAAAAGGAGTAGTTAATTTGTATGAGCTTATATTGATGCTGTCTTTAGGATTGTTGTTTCTATTTTTGGGATGGCGTATATGGAAAAAAGAACAGATTACCTTGATTATTAGTTATCACTATCAAAAGGTTTCAGAAGAAAACAAAAAGTATTATACCGAGGAGATAGGTAAGTCAATTATTTTTATGGGAATAGGAATGCTATTAACAGGAATTATTAATTTTATTTCGAAAAGGGTATTTGGATGGTTATTTTTCACAATATTTATCACCTTAGGTTTTATTAAACTCTTGAAAGCTCAAAAAAAATATAATGATGGAATATTTTAGATTCTAATTGCCTTAATGAAGATAATTAATATTTTGTGCATCAAAGGTTGCAAAATAAACTTAATAAATTACAAAATATTAAAAAAGGGAGCTGTTTCAAAACAGAAAACCCATAAAAAACAGGTCAGAGAGCCCTAGCTCAAAGACCTGTTTTTTAGTATAGTTTAACAACCATGAAAAACTATACTAGAGTAAATCATAAATCAAAAATCAAAAAATGCAGCTAACTTTTAGTTTTGATTTGATTAAAAATTTTGATGTGGATGACAAAGTCCTTAATATAATCTGGCTTATTCTGTATTAAACTGGAAGGCCTTATTTACTAGCCTTAAAGTTATATATTGGTTTTATTATATGGACTAGATCAACAGTATCCTTAATATTATTTATTATTTCATCCATAGGCTTATAGGCATAAGGGCTTTCATCTAGTGTATACTTGTTGACCGTGGTAGAATATATGCCCTCCATAGCCTTTTCAAACTCCTCAAGGCTGATGTTCTTCTTGGCTTGTCTCCTGCTCATGATTCTTCCTGCTCCGTGAGGTGCCGAAAAATTCCAATCCTTGTTGCCTTTTCCAATACATATAAGACTTCCGTCTCTCATATTTATAGGAATAAGCACCTTTTCACCCTTCTTGGCAGAAATAGCACCCTTCCTTAAAATCATAGTATCCGTATCTATATAGTTGTGAATGGTAGTAAACTGTTCCTCTATTTCAAGACCCATCTTGGTAATAATTTCGTCTACAATGGCTTTTCTATTGTAAGCAGCATACCGCTGAATTATTTTCATATCATTGATATAATCTCTAAAGTTTTTCCCTTCCACATAAGCTAAAGGCTTCTTTATAGCAAGGGAATTGCCTTTTTTCATCAGCTCCTCATATCCTAACTTCTGATAGTATTCTGCGGCTTGCTTACCTAAATGCCTACTTCCAGAATGGACAACTAGGTATAAGTTTCCCTGCTCATCAGAATTTACTTCTATGAAGTGATTGCCTCCACCTAAGGTACCAATGCTAAGTCTTGCTCTGTTTAGGTCAACATGTTTTTTACAAGCTAAGCTATCAAAATCTATATACTCCTCATAGCTGTGGGGTGTCTTTCTAATATCAAAACCTGCTGGCACAAAATCATGGATAATCCTATCCAGCTTCTCTAAGTCTATTGTCTTATTCTTTAGCTTTACTGTTTCCATGCCACAACCTATATCCACCCCAACCAGATTGGGTACAACCTTATGGGAAATGGTCATAGTTGTGCCAATAGTGCATCCTATTCCAGTATGGACATCAGGCATGATTCGGATAATACTGTCCTTAACAAATTCCTGATCACATAATTCGGTTATTTGGGCTATTGCTCCACTATCTACATTATCAGTAAACACCAGGGCTGTATTATACTTTCCTCTAATCCTAATCATGTCTATCACCCTTCATTTTTACTTTACCCAGATGGTAGTACTATAAACGCCAAGGGGCTGGTACTGATAATCATAATAACAGAATTAAGTCTAACTTGCAAAGATGAGTTTATATGCTGCTCTTATATTCATTGGGAAATAGGATTACATCAATACTAAACTATAGAGTTTTTTGTCCTTTGCTATTATAAAAGGGCTCTAGGTGGACTATTAGCTGCACATTTTCATTTAAGTGATCCCTTATTTTATCTTCAATTCTATGAACCAGCTGGTGAGATTTTTCTACTGTCAGATCCGGTTCTGTCAAAATATGCATGTCAACATAAAGGGTTTTTGTACTTCCTCTACTTCGAATCTTATGAATATCCCTAACCTTGTCAAAACTTAACACAATATCTTTTATTTCCTCTTCCTCAACTGCTGCTCTATCTACTAGAACATCCCTATTGTATTTAAAAATACTATAGGCTCCCTTAAATACTAGCCCTGCCACAATGAAGGAAACTATAGAATCAATTACAGCCGGTAATCCTAATCTTATTCCTAAGATTGTAAACAGCACTCCAGTTGATATGTATATATCGCTTCTGGTGTGCATAGAATCGGATATGAGGATTTGACTGTTTAACTTTTTCCCCTTTAAGTATTCAAATATACTTATGAATATGTTGATAAACAGGGTTATAAGTAGTATCATAAGGCTTTGAAAGGTTACATCCGGCATTACAGGTTTTATCATTCTACTTATTCCTTCAATAACAATTTTAGTACCTATTCCAAAGAGCATAAGAGAAATAAAAAGCCCTGCTAGAGTTTCAAATTTTCCATGCCCATAGGGATGGCATTTGTCTATAGGCTTGGATGCCAACCAAACTCCAATCAATCCAACAATGTTAGACAATCCATCCGACAAGGAGTGGAGTCCATCTGCTGTCATGCTGGTGCTATTAATTATAGTACCTACAGCAATCTTTCCAGTTGCTACAATCAAATTTATAAATAGTATCAGCCATAACACCTTCCTAACCTCTTTAAAATCCTTGTCCATCATACCATTCCCTTCTAGCACAATTGATACCTTAATCCCATTGTATGCTTCCATATAAAAAGAGTTCATTATATGTATTGCACTAGAAGAACTGAAAAGAAAAAAGCTTCCAACTGAAAGTTAATTTCTGAGGAAGCTTTCCATTCTATACACAATATTAATTAATAGAAATTACCGTCTCCGGATCATCTTCTATCCTGGATATTACAAGTTTGCTATTTAAGAATCCTAGAATAATAACCACTATAGGAGTCAAATAGTTCATTATTGCCCACTTGCCATATTGAAAAGCTGATACCCCTAAAACGGTGTATAGAAAAGCGCCGCAGGTATTCCATGGTATCAAGGGGGAAGTAAGGGTTCCAGCAGACTCTAAAACATTAGATAAGGTTTTTGGATGAAGATCCTTATCCCTATAGGCCTTGGCATACATCCTTCCAGGCACAACAATTGATATATACTGCTCTGGCATTGTTATATTGCTCATGACACTGGTTCCAGCAGTAAGGGCAATAAGTCCTCCTACACCCTTTATCCTTTTCAGTAAAGCATTTACTATTACTTCCAACTGGCCTGTCTTTTCCATTATTCCTCCAAACATCATTGCAATGATGGTAAGGGAAATGGAATACATCATGCCTTCAAGGCCGCCTGCTGTAAGAAGGCTATCTATGGTTTCTACTCCTGTTTGGCTTACATATCCACTGTAGCTGGCAGATAGTATATCTCCAAAGTCAGCCCCTTGAAATATAGGAGCAAATATCATTCCCAACATCGCACCAATGAATATTCCTGGAATAGCTGGCATCTTCTTGGCTACTAATACTATTACAACGATGGGCGGCAGTAAGAGTATTGGAGATATATTAAAGCTTGCTTGTAATCCACCTTGGATCTGCTCGATAGCAGAAAGGTCAGCAGCAGCTCCTCCATATTTAAGGCCTACAACTAGGAAAAAGATTAGAGTTATTATATAGGTTATAACGTTGCTTCGAACCATAAATTTGGCATGGGTAAATACATCTGTCCCTGCCATGGCTGGAGCCAGGTTTGTTGTATCCGATAAGGGCGACATCTTATCTCCAAAATAAGCCCCAGATATAATTGCACCTGCAGCAATTGGTGCAGGTATGCCTAAACCCTGTGCCACACCCATCAGGGCGATACCAATAGTCCCTGCTGTTCCCCAAGATGTCCCGGTTGCCAGGGAGGTAATGGAGCAAATTATAACTGTGGCTAATAAGAAAATGGAAGGTGATATAATGTTTAAGCCGTAGTAAATCATAGTAGGTACTACTCCCGATAGCAGCCAGACTCCAATTAAAACTCCTATAATTGCCAGTATGATTACTGATTGGAGGGCTTGAGTTATTCCATGAATCATTCCTTCTTCTATATCCTGCCAGCGATAACCAAGCTTCATGGCCATAACTGCCGCAAAAGCCGTCCCTATTAACATGGGAATATGTGGATCCATTTCAAATACTGCAATACCCACAGCCATTACAATTATAAGGAATAAAAATGTAATAATTGCTTCATATATATAAGGTTTACGTGGTTGTCTAGTCATATGATGTCCTCCTTTTATTTTAGATGGTAGGCTTTTGCAAAGACATTTTCTTTAACTTATATTGAAGCCCTTGCCTTTTAATACCAAGGTATTGGGCTGTTTTAGTTATATTATAATCGTTTAACTTTAGAGCTTCAATTATAAGCTCTTCTTCTATACTATTTAAATATTCATTTAAAGTAAGATCCTTTCTCTTCATTAAATCTAGGCTGAAGATTGATTTGTCTGGATTCACATACTCATTATTTCTGTAATTACTGTAGTCCCTCTTTACATAGTAGGGTAGATGTTCCATTTTAATGGTTTCATTTTCCTGTATAATATTGAAGACCCCTTCTAATATATGTTCCAGTTCCCTTATATTTCCTGGCCAAGTATAGGTTTTAAAAAATTCCTCTACCTCATCATCTATTCCAGCAATCTTCTTGTTGAACTTTTCCTCAAAGGTTTTTATAAAGTGGTTCTTTAATATTTCAATGTCTCCTTGCCGGTTTCTTAAAGGAGGTAAATAGATGTTAACTACGCTAAGTCTAAAAAATAAATCTTCTCTTAGTTTGCCTTCTTTTACTAATTTTATAGGATCCTTGCTAGTAATAGAAATAACTCTAATATCTACTTTTATTTCCTTTGTGCTTCCAATAGGCCTAAACTTTGACTCTTGAAGGACCCTTAAAAATTTAGCCTGTAAGTCCAAGGGCATAGAATTGATCTCATCTAATAATAGTGTACCACCATGGGCCTGCTCTAAAAGTCCAGATCGGTTTATTGCTCCTGTAAAAGCCCCTTTGGACGTGCCAAAAAGCAAGCCTTCCAAGAGGTTTTCTGGAATGGCTGCGCAGTTTTCTGCAATAAAGGGCTTATTCTTTCTAGAGCTAGCATTATGTATACTTTGAGCAAAGAGTTCCTTGCCCGTTCCTGATTCCCCTATTATCAGCACCGGAGAATCTGTTTTACTGGCCAAATATCCTATTTGTTTTGCATTGAGTATTTCAGGAGACTGGCCCAATATGTCATCAAAAGTATAGCTAGCAGTTTTGTTGCTGTAATTCTTGTTATTATTGTCAGTATAATTAATGGAGTATAGTAAGGAATCAATCATCTTTTCGATATTTGAAATATCCTTAGCAATTTCAACTGCTCCAATTATCTCCTTATCCCTCTTGATTGGCCAAGTGGAATTTAATGTGGTTATCTTTTTACCATCCTTGTTAAAGTAGGTCTGGTAGTTCATGGTTATTGCTTTTCCCGTTTTGAGAACCTTAAGAAGGGTACTATTCCCTTCAAGAGATGGTAATACCTCAAGCAACTGTCTGTTTAAGACTTCATCAGGATCCATGCCTTCTACATCAGCCATAACCTTGTTATATAGTAAAGTCTTCCCATTAGTATCAACTACATGTATCCCTTCTTTCATATTGTCTACAATTAGATTTAAAAGAGATTGTTTGTCCATTGGATTCAACTCCTAGGATAAAATCATTTGTCTCACAATTGGCATTATTTTGTAAATTAAAATGCCGTATGAGTATTATACCATTAAAGCCTGTTAAAGTACAAGCTTAAAGCCTTATGGATCTTGTTGAAAAGAAACATATTTCATATATGAATAGCAATCGTTGCTAGTTACCTATTAGATTATAATTATACCTGGCCATTAAATACTCATCTTCATACTTGCCCCTTCTAATTGAAGCAAATCTCTTTCTTCCTTCTATTTTAAAGCCCAAGGATTCATATAGCTTTATTGCCCTTTCATTATCTACAAAAACTGAAAGCTCTATTCTAATGAGCATCAGCCAATTGTCGGCCAGATCTATAATCTCCTTTAATAAAGCAGTGCCAATACCCTTTCCTTGATAATCCCTATGTACCATAATCCCTATGTTTGCTGCATGCCTCATTCTTGGTGTTCCTCCCACATGGAGGGATACAGCTCCAACTACCATTTTAACCCCTTCTTCGTCTACTTCAGCCACCAACATATGATCATTTGGCGTTAAATTGTTTATAAAGTATTCTGTTCCACTTATCCTCTCGCTAGATACCCCCAGTATGTTCTCCTTGACTCCATCCATCCTTCTCATTTCATTTATGGCCTCTGCATCCTCAATTCTAACTGGCCTAATAATGAAATCCACTTTAATCCCCCCTAAGCTGATATTTGCTATTTTGGTTATTATTCCACAATCCTTCGCCCTTGTCAATAAAAAATCCACCTTCTATAGCTACTAAACTATAGAAGATGGACAATAGCCTCTATAGAATACCTATAGGCCCCTTACGTATTTTCTAAAGTTAACGTGTTTAAAAATCCTGTCGGTAATGGTTATATTCCCTTCTACCCTCTCTTCTACTTTCCTCATAGAAGTAGCATATATGGGTATTCTCTTTATATTAAAGCAATAATCTACAATGTAGAAGCTTGCTCCAAAGTCTCCCTGGACCAACACATAGTCCTTTTCCCTAGATTCTTTCAAAATCCAATCCTTAATAGGTTCTAATATACCTGTAGGGAGCTCTCCTTCAGGATCCACATTGGACCATATTTCTTGTAGCTGTGAAGGCAATTCCTTTATACTATGGACTTTCAACACTTCTTTTGCTTCTTCTATTTGGGTATCTGAAAGCTGGTGGGACATTATAACCAGTAGATTCAAATATTATCACCTCATAGCTAATTTGTCTTTGATTTTCCACCTGAACCCTTTACAGTTAATCTCCTAGCCCAGCCCAATACATACTTTAACTGGTCAACAGTCAAGTCTTCAAACTCCTTATTCTTAATAGCATATCCTTCTTGGTCCTTGGATATCTGCAGAAACTCCTCTATAAAGCCTTTAAAGGTATAGGATAAAGACTTTCCTCCACTTAGTACTTTCTCAACATTAAAACTCTTGTTATCATATATAATTTCACAGAAATATTGTTTTTTCATGTCTTCATCATCATATACTCTTTCAGATATTTCCAATAGATCAAGCAATAAATCCAAGAAAATTCCTGAACCTCTCTCGTTTATAAACTTAGCAGCACTTTCAGCACAGCTAAGCAGATACTTTTTATTCTCTAGCAAGAAAAACACCTCACTATTCAAGAGATTTAACTGCATTATTGAAGTTTAATATCTCTATTATCTTAGCAATATTTCCTGAAATATCAGCATTCTTGATTTCCTTATACTCTTTAGCCTTGTCTATCCACTTGCCTTCAGACTCTATACTAATACTCCCATAATAATGGCCTTTACCAAATCCAATCTTAGGCTGTATATCTCCGCTTAGGCCTAAGGAAAAACATAATAGTTGGACCTGTTCATCTGTTAAACCATTAAATCTAACTTGTCCTTGAAATTCTGAATCTTCGAGAACATATTCGTATAGTATATCTCCCCTGGCTTGTATTCCAAGAATTCCATGTTTATAGAATTTATGTCCCTTATATTTTCCCTCTTCATCATGATATGATAAAGAAGTAGGTCTAGGAGGAAAGGATGCAGGTAAGCCAATTATTTGGCTTGTCCCCTCCCTAATATAGCTATCGCTAAAGTAAACCTTGCTTTTATGGCTCATGGTTCCAAACATATGGCAGATTATACAATTGCTATTCCTATTAGGGTGTCTTTTATCTGGCAGCCTCTCCCTATCTAATTGTCCAGAAGGAGTGTAACAACTATAGGATATGGCTTCAGCAATACTTCTTATAACCCCCTTAATGCTAGAGCCTGGAATTACTAGGCTATCATTAATTCTAGTAAATGGCTTAAAAATCCTATTCTGTTTATCAATACTGTATTCCCCAAAGGATAGGTGTATAGGTGTTAGTGTTCTTATCTTTATAGGTATGACACCATCATAGTTCTTATCTTGACTATTATAAGGCTTACACTCTAAAAAAGGCACAAAATCATAAGATTTGCTCATTTTCTAAATCACACCTTTTGACTGAATTATTGTCAATTCGAATATCCTTAAAAATCTTATAAACTTCTTCCCCCTCTACCTTTTTACATATGAAGTAATCCTTTTGTGTGTAGCCTTCTGGAAGCTTAGAACTATTGTAATACCTTAATTCTAGATTTATCTTATTTACTTCAATCCTCCCAAATCCCTTAGAAGTCAGCCCTCCAAAGGCTATAAGTCCATCGTTTACCCTGTCGAAAAGATCAAATATTAACTTCAACTGCCATGGAAAAAAGTTTTTTAGTTTGATTTGACTTTTAAAATCACAGTATTCCACATACTCAAAGTCAAAAAGGGCCCCTCTTCTGCTTGCTCCCGTTATTCTATCTATCCCAACAGACGTCCTCTTCCCTATCTTAAATTCTCCATCAGGAAACGCGTCGTAGAAGTTTGCTCTGCTTTTCATAGTGGTAGTACCAAATACCTTGCATATAGGACAGCTTCTAGCGTACTTTTCTACAACATCATACTTTTTCCTTTGCTGTCTTTGTTCCTTGTTAATAATATTACCACATGGATTATTCAAAACATCACATACTCCTAAACCTAAGGCTCTTATATACGCCTCTGCATTACTCCTAAAAACTCCCTTAATACTTGTGCCAGGAATTACCGGTACCTGTTTGCCATCCTTATAAAAGGCCAAGTAGGTATTGTCTGCTGAAGTTGGATCAAGGGAGCTGTCTTCATTTGCTTTTATAAACAATGGACTTGTGGTTTCCATGTTAAAGGTTATTATTGCCTCATTGTAAAGCTTACTAAACATAGTTCCACCTCATTTCATCAGATAAGCCTTCCATTAGATACTGTTTTAAGTTATCGCTGGTTATCCTATATATTTTGTAGTCAACTAACTGAATATTACCAAGTCCGTAGCTAGTCTTACCCCCTACATGTAAATTACCATCAGCTAATGCCTTAACTGCAAGCTTAAAAATATCCACCCGCTCCTCTTCAAGATTGTCTACACTCATATAGAAATCAAAGTCTGTACCAGCTGCTACCTGTTCATAATCATATTTTTTCCCATCGGCAGCAGTGCCTGTTTCTCTATCTATGGCAACCCCATCTCTTTTTTGGATATAAGCCTTTTCACTTTTTAAAGTACAGTCCCTGATGGTTATTTTAGAGGCAAAGTAGTGGGAACCAAAAATTTTACACACATCACACATTTCAGAGTAAATCTCCTGGGCCACCTTTAAATCTTTATGATCATCCTCTTTATACTTGTCCTTAATCTGGTCAACTTTGTCCTTGGTTAGGCAGGGCTTGTTCACTATTAAGCAAGATTTCAATTTAGAATCTATACCACTATTTACCACACTCTCTATATATGACCTAAGAACTCCCTTTAAAGAGCTTCCTGGAATAAATGGATTGCCTATAGGATCTACTATAACACCATTATCTGTTTGTACTGGGTTAAAGCTGTCTCGTCCTGCTCCAATATGTAGTGGAGTGTTTGTTCTCAGTATGCCTTTAACAATATACCTATTCTCGTATTTATCTAATAACATTGGGGCACCTCCTATTCTCCTCTTCCTCCAATTATTCTCTTTTTCCAGTACAGATATCCAAAAAATCTGCCAATATTGCTTAGGGCTTCCTTATCAGATCTGTTTGAAAGCTCATATATTCTATCTAGATAATCTATGATAACATCTCCAAAGCTCTTCTTGTTCTTAGTGTCAAAATAGGACTCCCATCCATTTCCCTTGGCAGTCTTATACTGTATGAATAGTCTTAGCTCTTCATAACAATCAGCATTTAATGCTATAATTGCAAGTTCTCTTATATTGTTAGAACCTATCTTATCCTTATTAGTGGATCTAGTATTTTTATATCGATCTTCCCAAAACCTTGTATTGTCTCCTATTTCATTAACATATTTTATTAGGCTTTCATTGATATTTGTCATTGAAAAACACCTCCAGAGTAAAATATATAATCTCCAAATCCATTTTCATTTTCTTCCCCAAGCCCTTTAAGTTGCATGAAATAGTCTAATACACTATCAAAAAATTCCTTAGTTCTAAACAGGATTACACTTCCTTTTTCCAGCATAATTACGGGTTTTTCCCTGATATCTTCTGAATCCCTGGACAGATCAAAGCCTCTAAAATTGAAAGTTTCACAATACATCTTATATATTTCATACCTATTATCTACTTTTAGCAATTCCTGCCACTTGCCTATATAGTCTTCTGTAGAATAATAGCTTGATAAATCTACACTAATACTTAGCTTAGCATCTGAAACTAGCTTTATAGCAAAATAATTAAACTCATTATCTAGCTTATTGAAGCTTTTGTATTTAGCATCAAAGTCCCTTAAGCCTTCAAGTATATCCTGTCTACTCTTCCTGTCATCTACAACCGGTACTATAGTGCATTTCCCATAGCCTACAGATAAGTATTTCCCGACTCTTAATTCATCTATATTATTTAAGTCCTCTTCTTCTATTCCATCAATATATCCAGTAAAGCAATTACTATTAGGAGAGGTTTCATAGATTGATACTACAGAATATAGCCTGCCATCCTTAACAGTTTTTGTGTAATTATCAATCTGACTTTTAGTTACAAACATCTTCTTTACACTATACTTTTTCTTGTTCCTTATGTATCCACTAGCTGATTCTACTCTTCCTCCCTTTTCACACACAGGACATTCCTTTTCCTGGGTCAATATATCTATATAACCATGGTTTTCATCTAACTTACATACCATGGCTGTTAGAGGTAAAATATCCACTTCCTCTGGATAGAAGTAGGAGAATTTTAGAATGCTGAATTTTTGGCACAAGCTCTTCAACCTACAATCTTTACATCCCTCTTTAGCCCTATAGTAAACCCAGTTTTTCTTCCTTTCTCCATTTACAAGAACTGTTTCATCTGGACTGTATTCTACACAATTGTTGAGTATGTATTTAGCAAAAGCTGCCCTTAAAACATTCCCTTGTATATAGTCAATGCTATCTATATAGTTTGTAGTTGTCTTTCTTCCCCCTAATACTAGAGGGGAATGAAAATGTAATTTTACCTTCAACTAGCTCACCTCCTGCAGGTCAATTTCTACATGCCCCTGCCCTCTACTACTGCTGTTCCCAATAGATTCTATCATCCTTATGGCCATTTCTAGCTTCTCTTTATAATTGATAGTTTCCTCATCAAAGTAAATCTTAATAGTACCTTTAAATAGTCGGTTTGCCGATACCTCTTCATTAAATAAGGCTTTATCTTTAGCAATTTTTCTATATCTGTCAATGGCATTGCCATACCTGATCAAGGTCAAGCTATCCTCTTCTGTTACAAAATCATCTACATAGATCCTTGACGGACTGTATCCGGCACTGCCAAATATTTTGCACATGGGACATGAACAGTCTTCTTCCCTATGATTTAAGTGGTTTATCATAAAGAAGTTATCCCTTATCTTGCCCTTTATGGTGCTGGCAGGAATATAGGGCTTCCCTTTATATTTAATTGTACTCTTGCTTACAAAATCTCCTATATTTTCTCCAGTGGCTATGTTAAAGGGGGTTAGAACCCTTATATTAATCCTATAGAGTGCCTGTTTCATTCTTTCCACCTCCTGAGTAGTCCCACAATAACACTATGTCATTCCAAGGAGATATTAGCTTATCACCTATTCTTACTAGCCCTGAAAAGGAAGAATCCTCAAAGTCAAATATTTTGCTGATGTATTCTGTGTATAATCTTGAATTCAGCTTAGCCATCTGATATGGATAGAACAATTGGAATTCGTTAACAGACATATGGTTTGCTGCATATTTTAGCTTATATAGTTGATTTTTACTTATCTCTTTGCATTTCTTCATTTCTTTTATAACTTTGATTACTGCTTTTGCCCTCTTATTAGTCATTGGAAACAGGGTAGTTCCTCTCTTTTCCAATTCCATATATGAGTTACTACCAATTGCGATCACATCTAAGGTTCCGCAATTGTCATCTATTCTCTTCTCATATCTTTTGGCACTCTTTAAACAATCCTGACTTATAGTTAGCATATTTTGAATTGGAGTTGTAGATTTTGCTATACAGATGCCTGCTGAGATGGTAATTTGATAGTCAAAAGCTTTATCAAACTTATCTATTATGCCATTTGTTATATCAAGGCTCACATCAGCAGGAACAACTATAAGCAGATCATCTCCTCCTAAGCATATGGCTTCAAATACTGCATCTTCCTTCATCACCTCATACAAGGAACTGTAAACAGATTGCTTTGTTGTGCTTTCTAACTTCCTGCTAAAGTACATATGCTGGAAGGGGGTTTTAATATTTTTTATAACATTACCTAGGTTGTTTCCATCTGCATAGATTAATGCTACATATCCTTTAGAATCAGCTATATCATTTATACTTTCTATTTCCTCTTTTCTTTTCATCTTGACCTTTTCACTCGATTCAAATTCATCGTAAAAGATAGCCTTATCCTTACCAACCCTGTTTTTCCTCAAGCAGGATGGACAAGTGGCTATTTCGCCTTCAGGTGAGGGTATCTCATACTTTCCATCCCTAATACCACATAGCTGGCATACTTGTCCTCCTTCATGGTATTTCCCTTCAAATTTAAAGATCTTACCTCTTATCTCGATCCCATCTATATCATTATCTGGATTGATCTCATATAGTTTAACCTTCTTCCTCTCTTCCAGCTTATCTGTCAACTCCCTTTGAACTTCATTATAGTTTGCTGCTATCTTATTGATAGAGCAAGTAATGGATTCAAAGGCATTTTTAGCAGTCAGAGAGATGTCCCTATAGAGCCTTTCAAGATCTTCACATATTTGCGATCCTTGTCCTGCTGGAGCTATTATAAGCACATTACCTCCACCACAGTAAATAGCACATTCTCTTATATACTTGTCATCCAAATACTCTAGTGTAACTTCAGTATTCAAGTAGTCCAAAATAGCACTGGCTCCTCTTATATCCTTAATCTTATTGTTTTCAAGAAAATACTTTTTTATCTTATAAAGAGAACCTTTGATAAAATCCACTTGTATATCCTCATGAAGCTGAACCGACTGCCCCTGTGAAATAGAAAACAAGAGGCTATTTATTGTCTCCTTGTCTCCCTCAACAAAGGACCTGTAGCTACTATCCCTGTCAAAGCCTTCTTTATCTTCTGCTAACAGATAGTCAAGCAATACATAAAAAGAGGCTGCATCTTTTATGGAAATAAGCAGATGGTTTTCTATTAAGGGTTTTCCATCTTTCATAAAATAATAGGGTTTATCATCATATTCATCAAATATCTTGCTTATATCATCCTTTTCTTTTATTCTATTTCTTATTTCTTCTAAAAGTTTTTTGTAGTCTTCAATCTGTATTGGCACTGGTTGTAGCATTTGGCTGCCCTCCTTTTATTATAAATCTGCCATAGCCTAGTAAAATATGACTTCCTATAGATAGTTTTTCACAAGCTATTAGATAGTCTATGAAGTCCTGCCTTTTTAAGATAAAATCTATTTTCCCCTTGTATCCAATGATGACCTTCCTCTTCTGTAATTTTTCCATAGGATACTGACTCTTTATTATATTTAAATCATAATTATTTATTATGTTGTCTGCCTCAAAGGCAGCTAACAGCCTCACGTCCTCTTCTTCTAATATGTTTAGACTCTTAAATCTATTCTCAATAGAATAGCAAAAATTGTGCATATTAATAAGGGGATTAAGGCTTATATTGCTCATCACAAAAGGAGTAACAAATACTAAAGTTACCCTATCCCCTACAGGTGATCTTCTATGGCCAATATAATCCCAGATATACTCGATAGATATGTTATCTTCAAAAAAAATTCCATCTTCAAATATTGGCATTTTTTTATTGTTGTAAATGCCTATCAATTGATATTTGGATCTGTTCTTGCCTATTCCAATATTGCTCAATTGTTCAAAGACATATATGAACTGACTTACATAATCAATAGCCTTATCCAACAACCTAATTTTAAAAATCAACTCTTGATCTTGATTGAAGCTTGTCCCCTTATGGTTACATTCAATCAGATAATAGGGCTGAATACTTGAGCTTTGTAATATGAGGGGCTTGTTTGCTTGGTATCTATTGCCCAATAGTTTTTGAATAAAACATCTGGAGAATATCTTACAAGTACTGCACTCTTTATCATTTATACAGTAGAGATTTAATAGGACCTTCAACAATGCACCGTTTAGCATTAATACTTTATGCTTGGGCAGGAAAGTGTTTTCCAGGAATTTAAGCTTAAATACTAGTTCAGTATATTTTATGTTCTGCAATAAAAGCACTCCTTTTACTTGTTTGTAAAATATAGCATTATTCTAAGTCCCCTATTTATCTTCTTCATCAAATGACAAAAATCCTCTTTTTTAGGAATGCTTTTTATACAATATTAATTAATCAGGATTTTTAAGCAAAAAAAGTCGTCAATACTTGATCTTAATTCCTTTCAGTATTGACGACTTAAAGATTCTTTATGCTATTTTACTTTATTTAAGCTGACTCCATCTACCCATTATGTATCAAATACCTAGCTATTAACTGGTCCAATCTCTGGCTCAACTTCACTATCTCCTTACTGGTTAAACCATCTGTACTTTGGGCAATTTTATTATTTAAGTCATCCCTTAAGGCCTCTATTTCATAAAGCAAATAGGTCATTTTTCTTTGGGCCGGTCCTTCTTCAGGACCTTTTGACTTTTTGTCATTAGCACTTTTCATTTTCTTATATACACTTGCCTTTTGCATTTTATCACATCCTCCAATTTTTTGAAGAATAACAAGTAAATCATATTTCAACTTGGATATATATGCTTCATCCTATACAGTAAAGTTTCTATTATCTTATTAGCTATAGTGGAAATTTAATATCATGATTGTTATATAATAAAGGATACCAATTCTTTCTGGAAATGATCCTTGAATTCTAAAGAAGGTAATATTGAGAATTGTAGGCTGAATAAACAGGAATACATGATGATGAGTTGAAAGATTTTTGCAAAGGTGCTTGGTATAATAAATCTTACCCCCTTATTTTTTATCTTAAACAAAAAAATCCATAACAATAATATTTGCTATGGATTCATATACACCTATTACCAGACGGCCACACTACTGTCTGCCCTCTTGTCTGTGGCTCCTATTAAAGCCCCATCCCTTCTTATAATTATCTGCCCCCTGCCAAAGCTTCCATAATCCAAACTAGGGCCGATCTCATGCCCCATGCTTTCCAGCTTCTTACCCATATGTGCTGGAAACTCTGGTTCTATATACACTCGTTTCCCTTCTACCCACTGCCATCTAAAGGCATCTAAAGCTTCCTGAGGATTTAAATTGAAGTCTATCATGTTCATGGCTACCTGAACATGTCCCTGTGGCTGCATAAAGGCTCCCATGACGCCGAAGGGTCCTACCGCTTTATTATCCTTGGTTATAAATCCAGGCATTATAGTGTGATAGGGCCTTTTGCCTGCTTCTATACAGTTCACATGGTTTGGATCCAAGGTAAAGTTGTGCCCTCTATTATGTAGGGCAATCCCTGTTCCTGGAATCACTAGGCCTGAGCCAAATCCCATGTAATTGCTCTGTATAAAGGAAACCATATTCCCTTCTCCATCAGCAGTAGCTAGGTAAACAGTGCCTCCCTGATCAGGCTTCCCGTGTGTTGGAAGCATGGCTTCATCTCCTATAAGCTTTGCCCTTTCCTTTCCATAATCATCTGAAAGCAAGGCCTTTACCTTTACCTCCATTCTATCTTCTTCTGTCACATACCTTTTAGCATCAGCAAAGGCAAGCTTTATGGCTTCAATTTGTCTATGGAAGGTTATAGGATCCTCCCTATTCGTAAACTCAAACTCCTTTAATATATTTAGGGCTATAAGGGCCACTATTCCTTGGTTATTAGGTGGTATCTCCCATATATTATAGCCTCTATAGTTGACTGATATAGGCTCTACCCATTTAGGCTTGTAATCTTCTAAATCCTTCTTTCTTATATATCCACCAGTTTCCCTTGAAAACTTATCTATCCTATCAGCAATATCTCCCCTGTAAAAGGATTGGCCTTTTGTATGGGCTATTTCCTTTAGGGTATGTCCATGATCTGGTAAATACCATATATCTCCTGCTTTTGGTGCCACTCCATTCTTAGTAAAGGTTTCAAACCAGTACTTAAACTTTTCATCCTTTAGCTCCTTAGCATATTTATTAGCTGCCTCCTGCCAATAATAAGCTACCACTGGAGAAACTGGAAAACCATTAAGAGCATAGTCTATGGCAGGTTCTAGTAATTGGGAGAAAGGTAGTTTACCAAATTTATCTGATAGTTCCCTCCAAGCTGCTACGGCACCGGGAACCGTCACAGGAATCCATCCATACTTGGGTATTTCCTTAAGCCCTTCCCTTTCTAAAGCTTGAAGGGATATGCCTTCGGGGGCATGTCCACAGGAGTTTAATCCAAAAAGTTTGCCTTCATGCCATACTAAGGCAAAGGCATCTCCTCCTATGCCGTTGGAAGTAGGCTCCACAACAGTAAGACAGGCAGCAGTAGCAATAGCAGCGTCAATGGCATTGCCTCCTCCTTTTAGCATATCCAGACCTGCATTTGCAGCTAGATACTGGGATGTGGCAACCATACCTCTATTGCCAAGGGTAACCATCCTCTGGGATGGATATTTATATCTTAGCAAATCAAAATCCATTACAATTACCTCCTCATATCACTTACTCTATTTTATCTTCCCCACTTGTTCCCAATGTACTATTGTTTCATCTCTATTCATATACATGCTTCACTTCTACACCTTAAATCATTATATCATAATTATTGAATATTCTTAGGCTAGTTAATCTCCTTGTGATTTATAACTATTAAGATTATCATAACAAAATAGCTATGAAGCAGTTGTCTTCATAGCTATTTTAAATATTTAAGTATTCCCTTTTTTATAGCTCTAGCTATAATCTGCTGATATTCTTCATCTACAAGCAACTTCTTTTCTTCCGGGTTGGTCAAAAAACCCACTTCTATAAGGACTCCTGTATAGTCAGGTTCCCTGAGTATATAAAAATCCTCTGATAGCACTTCTGATCTTAGGTTATCTTCATTTAAATATTCTCTATATATTATCTCATCCACTTCCTCAGATATGCACTTGGCTAACTTTTCTCCTTCTATGGAATCTGGATAGTGGTATATCTTAATACCTTTAGCAACAGTGCTAGTACTTGAGTTACAATGAATGCTTACAAAAGCTACTGGATCATTTCCATTTATTATGTTCTTTCTGGCATCTAAATCCCTTCTATATCTAGAGGCTTTTATGTTGCTAAGACCTTCTAGGGATACATCCTGTTCTCTTGTAAGAACCACCTTAAAGCCTTCTATCAGCAGTTCCTTCTTTAACTTCAAGGCTATATCAAGATTTACGTCCTTTTCAAGTACATCGTTTTTGTTTCCAGTTCCTCCATCTATCCCTCCATGGCCCGGATCCACTACTATCACATCATGCTCAAGAAAGTTGAAAATGCTGAAGCCTCTAGAATAACTATAGTTAACTAAGGTTCCTATCAGTAGGGCCAGTATTATTATTGCCAATATTATTCTTTTATTACTTATAAAGACTAGATGAACTTTAGGCTTTCTCTTCATTTTTTCACCTTTAAAATATAAAGTTCCAATCTATATAATTATATGCAATTTAAAAGGACTATAGAATAGGATACTAGTCTAAATATATTTTACTAAATTACAAATACTATATACATAATAGAAATTGAAAAGGAGGAATTTGATGAGAATTCTAGCTTCTTTTCCCAATCTAAAATCAGCCAACGAAGCCTTCAGAATGCTTAGAGCAGAGGGAATCACCAAGGCTTATGTAGATGTGGATAATACCAACAATGACATAGTAAACAGTTTGCCTGGCACCACCTTTAGAACCAGTATTTCTGAACCATCCTCAAATGCGCCTACCATTTCCAACTCAACTTCAATAGGTGAAAACAAAATGGATGGAGCAGCAAGCAATAATAATTATAACTATACTCTGGTAATTGATACAGATGAAATGAGTGCTGACAATGTTAAAAACATAATAAATGAAATGGGAGGAGTGGTAAAAGAAGAATCTAACTCAAATGAACTAAAGTAAAAAGGCGGTTCTATAACCGCCCTTTGATTATTTGGCTTGATCTAAAGCATTCTTTACTGCCTGTTTCCAGCCTTCTGAAGTTTGAGTAGCTGTGGCAATAACATCCACATCATAGGTTTGCTTTTCAATCATTTCCTCAGCCATATCTTCTCTAAATTGTTTTAGATTTGGTCTGTCTCCTTCTCCAGTCCATTCGTCATAATTTACTTCTTCTCCATCAGCAGTCATTCTCTTAAGGACTATCTTAGTAATCTTGCCCCCCTCAATGGTAACTTCAGCTGCTTCATAACCATGCTCCCTATGTTCTCCTTCACCAGTATAAGTACCATCCTTGTAAGTGGCATCCCCATTACCACTATCCTGAGAAGAAGTACATGCTGACAAGGCTAAAGCTAAGGATACAATAAGTAACAGGCTTAATAATAGTCTAGTTCTTTTTTTCACTTAATTATCCCCCCTATTTAATAATACACTCTACTCCTCTTTGCCCTGTTTTAGCCATTTTGCCACTGTTATTGTTCGTCTAGCTTGATGTTTTACAGCATCTTCTACATCTTCCACCATTTTGCCCTCTTGATCCACAGATACAGTTGTTCCATATGGGTTTCCTCCAGCTTTAAATACTGAAGCATCTGTAAATCCTGGTGGCACAATAATTGCTCCCCAGTGGCACATGGTTTTGTATAGGGCAAGAACAGTTGCCTCTTGACCACCATGGCTGTTTTGTGCTGAAGACATGGCAGACACTACCTTGTTGACTAGTTTACCTTGTGCCCATAATCCCCCTTGTAGATCTAAAAACTGTTTCATCTGGGAAGCTACATTTCCAAAGCGGGTTGGTGTACTAAAGATAATAGCATCAGCCCAATCCAAATCTTCAGAAGTAGCTACTGGTACATCTTTTGCTTCATCATAGTGTTTTTTCCATAATGGATTTTTACTAATTGCTGCTTCTGGAGCAAGTTCCTCTACCTTCCTGAGTCTAACCTCAGCACCTAATTCCTCCGCCGCTTCCTTGGCCCATTTGGCCATTTGATAGTTGTTACCTGTAGAACTATAATAAATAATTGATACTTTTACATTGCTCATTACCTATACCCCTTTCAGTATATTTTAATTTTACATCTTAAAAGCCTATTTAGAATTTACCCTTTAGTTTTGCAATTAATCATACTCTTATGAATTGTATATCAACTTCAAAGCAAATTATAATATTGATATATTATCTAAAAACAAAAAAATATGCTCTAAGTGGTAATATAAATGCTGAACTAAATATGACCTAAGTCTCTATTTAATATTTACAATTTTATTCTTTTTTATTATTTCATTATGGAAATATATAAATTCTTGTATCGGGGCAGAGAAAACACTTGTTCTTTTTCATGATATAAAGTATACTTAATTATTACAGGGACTAATACATATGAAAGGGAGAAGCCATGACAGGAAAAACACACACAGCAATGGGAATGGCAATAGGATTAACCCTAGCATTTAAAAAACCCGTAGAAGCACAACTTGCTCTAATTACTGCATCTACCCTTGGTGCCTTAGCTCCTGACTTAGACCATCCAAAAGGAGAGCTAAATCAAAAACTGCTATTAATAAATAATAACTTCTTTAAGACTATTTTTTACCTAATAATTGGAATTATCTTCCTATCCATATATATTCAAAATAGAAGCTCCATATTTATACTATTGGGACTGTTTTCTTTTGCTTTGGCAACTTCAAGTCATAGAAGCTTTACCCACAGCATTATAGGCTTCCTTTTGTTTTCAGCTATAATAAGGCTTATATTAATGGACTCGGATTTATTCCCCATTGATGCAGCATTTATCATAGGATATGCTTCCCATCTACTAACTGATTGCTTTACAGCAAAGGGGATCAAGCTATTCTATCCCCTTAAGACCAATATAGCATTTCCGTTAAAAGTTAAGAATAATGGCTTTGGAGAAAAATTTATATTTATATTGCTTATCTTGTATTCTATTGTGGTTTTGATTTTGAATTTAGGGAATCAATAATATGGTAAAGCCTACATTAAAGGAACTGGAAATACTTCCTCCTGAAACCAGAAAAAGTAGTTTCTGCTGTAAAACATGCAAAAAACTAGCAGGAGTAAGATTCTCCTGCTAGTTAAAGATTTTTATGGCCCTATCCAGTATGCCATTTAGGTAGGCCAATAATATGCCATAATTAGTTATGGGTATCCCTTGTTCCCTGCAGATTTTGATTCTGCTTTCAATTTCCTTTCCATTTACCATACAGCCTCCACAGTGTATTACAAGGTTATATTTGCTTAAGTCTTCTTTAAAATTGTATCCGGTTTGGAAATGAAAAATAAACTTTTTCCCTGTCTTACTTTCAAGCAAGCTAGGTATTATGGCTCTTCCAATATCCACATGACTAGTATTGTGGGTGCAGTTTTCAGCTATAAGTACATTGGCTCCTTCTGGTAGATCTTCTATGGCATTTACGCCCTTCACAAATTCATCCAGTTCTCCCTTTTGTCTTGCAAATAGTATTGAGAAGGATGTCAAAGGTATGCTTACCGGAACTATCCTGTCCACCCTCCTGAATATTTTAGAATCTGTAATCACCAAATCTATATCTTCCATATCCTTAAGAGCAGATTCAAGTTCCTCATCCCTTACTACATAGCACATAATCCCATGATCCAAACAATCCCTCAAAACTTGTACTTGAGGCAGTATAATCCTTCCCTTTGGGGTTTCATCATCAATGGAAATTACAAGCATGACCTTCCCATTATAGGGCACCAAATCTCCTACAAGAGCTAGCCCTTCCTCTCTTATATGTTCTATTTTTCTTATAAGTACCTTCTTAAGAAGGTCTATGTTTACCTTATTAAGAGAAGATACGAACACTGCCTCCTGATATTTTTCTTTAACAGCATCTATATAGCTGCTGTTTACCTTATCAATTTTGTTAAATACCAGTATATAGGGTATCTTATATTTTTTGAATATGTTTATCATATTCATCAATGGGCTTTCATCAATATCCTCTATATCCATTACATATATGGCAATATGGGTTCTTCTAGTTACTTCTAAGCTCCTATTAACCCTTAAGACTCCAAGAAATCCATCATCGTCAATACCTGCTGTATCTATGAAAAGTACAGGTCCTACAGGAATAAGCTCCATGGCCTTTTTAACCGGATCTGTAGTAGTGCCTGCCACACTGCTTACTATGGATACTTCCTGACCAGCTATGGCATTCAAAAGTGAAGATTTTCCCGCATTCCTTTTTCCAAATATGGATATGGTTATTCTGCTTGAATTAGGAGTATTATTCATGTTCCCACCTCTATAAGTATAAGTCTCTCTGTCCCGCTTCTACTAGCCTTAATTTTTCTTCAACTATTGACCTCAATTTAGGATCTATTCTTTCTAATTTCTCAAGCTCCTCTTCTATAATCTTATTGCCAGACTCCACAGTAGCTTCAGTAGCATAATCTAGCAGGTATTCCTTAAAGGTTAGAATGGCATTGGGTATACAGAAATCCTGGATTAAACCTGGCTTGGCCACGCTCATAAAGTCCTCTCCAGTCCTGCCAGACCTGTAACAAGCAGTACAGAAAGATGTTATATATCCTTCTTTACTCAACTCATTTATTACACTATCAAGAGAACGCATATCTCCCAACTGAAACTGTTCTTTATCTGGGATGTAGTCCTCCTCTTCATATCCACCAATACCAATTCTGGATCCTGCATCGATTTGAGATACACCTAGAGGGAGTACCTCTCTTCTGATTTCTGCACTTTCTCTGGCAGTAAGTATTAGTCCAGTATAGGGAACAGAAAGCCTGATTATGGCAACAAGCTTCTTGAAATCTTCATCTGATACTAAATATTTCCCTTCTTGAGGATAATCCGTATTTAAAGCAGGTTCAATCCTGGGAACTGAAATAGTATGTGGACCTACTCCAAAGGCTTCCTCCAAATGTATTGCATGCATTAACAAGCCCATGACCTCATACTTCCAGTCAAATAAGCCAAATAGGGCCCCTATACCCACATCGTCTATTCCTGCTTCCATAGCCCTGTCCAGTCCATACAGTCTCCAGGCAAAGTCACTTTTCCTATCCCCATTTGGATGTAGTTTTTTATATGTATCATGGTGGTAAGTTTCTTGGAATATTTGGAAGGTACCAATACCTGCATCTTTAAGCTTTCTATAATCTTCTACATCTAAGGGGGCAGCATTGATATTAACCCTTCGTATCTCTCCATTGCCATTTTTTGTGCTATATACAATTTTCATAGTTTCAGCTATGAAGTCCCCATCATAATCAGGATGTTCACCATATACTAGTATAAGCCTTTTATGTCCCTTGCCTTCTAGAATCTTCACCTGCTCTATTAGCTCTTCCTTAGTCAAGGTCTTTCGAACTATTGCCTTATTATCCCTTCTAAATCCACAATATACACAGTTGTTTATACATTTGTTGCCTATATAAAGTGGTGCAAAGAAGACAATCCTATTTCCATATATTTCTTCCTTTAATTTTTTGGCTGCTTCAAATATCTCTTCTATTAATATTTCATCTTCTACCTGAAGTAGCTTGGCAGTCTCAATTGGCTCTAGGCGCTCTTTACTCAAAGACTTTGAAATGATGTCCCTTATTTCATCCTTGCTGGCCTTTTTGCCTTCTTCCAACAGCTTAAATATTTCCTCATCCTTTATAAAGTCTTCCCTATACATTATTAACCCTCCTATTATACTTAATGTGATCTCCCCTCCCCATGTCCACTTGGAAGTTTACCTTCTTTACCCTATCTTCAATCTTCCTTATTTGGTGAGCATCTGTAATTTCCTTATTCTTATATAATTCATACTTCCTTCTTATTTCAACAGGGGAAAGGTTTAGCATAACTACATTTGCACCTGCCAATATGCCTCTTTCTAAACCTTCCTTTGAAAGGGTATTTAATGCTGTAGTAGCTGGTATAAGGGCATTGGGAAGTAATAGCCTAGTTAAAGAAATCATTTTTAGGGTAGTTTCCACAGAACCATTGTTAAATCCCCTTAATGGAGTATCAGGATGGGAAATCAATGGTCCTATTCCCACCATGGCTGGTTGGAGCCTCTTTAAAAACAATAGATTGTCTACAAGGCTTTCCTTGGACTCACCTGGTAATCCAACTAAAAATCCTGCTCCAACCTGATAGCCTATTTCTTTCAGATTTAATAAACACTCCATTCTCTTTTCTAGTGACATGCCTTCATGCAGGCTATGGTATAGGTTCTTAGTTGCTGTTTCATGTCTTAGGAGAAACCTGTCTACTCCTGCCTGGTAAAGCTTTTCATAGCTTCCCCTGCTTCTTTCTCCTATAGACAAGGTTACCGCCACATCCTTGTATTTGCTCTTTATGGTTTTCACTATATCTATTAGTATCTCATCTGTATAATAGGGATCCTCTCCACCCTGAAGTACAAAAGTCTTATATCCTAGTTTATTTCCTTCCTCTAGAGAGGCAAGTATTTCTTCTTTAGACAACCTATATCTTTCAATCTTCTTGTTGTCCCTTCTTAAACCACAGTACTTGCAGTTATTTTTACAGTAATTTGTAAACTCTAACAGGCCCCTAACAAATATTCTGTTTCCATAGGTTTTTAAAGTAGTATTGTAGGCTAAGCTGTACAAGTAATCTCTGCCATCTTCCTCTAGCTTATCCAACAAGTATAAGAGCTCTTCCCTTGTTAAAGAGTTTTTGGAGTACAGCTTTTCTAAGATATGTCTCATGCTTCTATTTCCTTTTTAGAAATGGAAGTTTTGACAACACAGTTGTTTAAATTTCCAAGTTTTCCTGTAAAGCTGTTTATCTCATCCAAAGTCCCTACAACCGTTATGGCTATGACAGATATCCCTTCTTCCTCAAAGGGTATTCCCATCCTTCCCTTGATTATGTCCTTATAATTGGATACGATTCTATTAAATTCGTGCTGTATTTTTTCAGGATTTTCAAGTATAGAGCTTATAACAGCAATTCTTTTCTTCAAGTAGATTCCTCCTTTCAAAATAAAAAAACTTCCCATGAAAGGAAGCTAAGCACATTAAAGTACTAATCCCCTTTCAATATAGAAAACCTCTAATATTGGCAGGTATTAGATATGTTTTCACACCAAAAAGATTAAGGCGCACCTCAATCTAATTGGATATGGTTTTGATAATATTTTAACAATTTTTGGTTAGCATGTCAATAGTATCTGTAATATAAAGGATGGGATGGTTTCAACCAAGCTTTCTGTAAAGAAAAACAATGTAGAGATAATGGTAAAAAATACTGGAAAGGGAATAACTCCAAAAATAGAGAAAGAGTCTTTGAAAGGTTCTATAGGGATGGCTCTTTGAAGGAAGGGGGCTGTAAATAGACCATAAAAGAATTAAAGACTTAATCCTCTCTGTTATGGGAAGGATTAAGTCTTCATATCCTTAATAGCCTACATATCTACTTTAGTTTTACTTAAGCTTTTCATATTCATAGGTATAATGCAGCTTTTCCCCTCTTGCTACTTGACTATCATAATCCCTTAACATATTATTAGATTCCTTATACAACAAAAGCAATGCAATTAAGTTAGGTATAACCATAATACCATTAAACATATCAGCTACATTCCATACTAGATCAACTTTTTGATAGGATCCTAATACTAAAAAAATCAATACAATAATTTGATATACTCTAATTGCAAGCTTCCCTCTGAATAAGAATCTAACATTATTTTCTCCAAAATAATACCATCCAACTACCGTTGTAAAAGCAAAGAATGTTAGGCATATTGCTAGGAATTTTTGACCAATTGGTCCAAAGGCAATTTTAAAGCCTTCCTGGGTTACTGCAACACCAGTTAGACCTAGTTTGTCTGCCCCTGTGGTTAAAATAACCAAGGCTGTCACAGTACATACTAGAATAGTGTCTATAAAGACTGCTATCATTGCTGAAAGCCCTTGTTCTGCTGGATGATCAACATCCGCTACTGCATGGGAGTTGGGTGTGGAACCCATACCAGCTTCATTGGAAAAAAGCCCTCTAGCTACTCCATATCTAACGGCTTGCTTTATTCCTATGCCTAATGCGCCACCAAGAACTGCTTGGGGATTAAAGGCCCCTACAAATATGGCCCTTATTGTTGGAATTATATTGCCTCTAAATAGTATAGCAACAAGTATAGTACCAAGTATATACACGCCAGCCATAACTGGAACCACCATTTCTGCAAACCTTGCAATCCTACTCATTCCACCTATAAAAATCAAACCTGCTATAATTGCTATTGCCATACCTACTGCTATATTAGGAATATTAAATGCCCTACTAATTGCGTCTGCTATAGAATTGGATTGAACCATATTCCCTATAAAGCCTAAGGCTACAATAAGGGCTATGGCAAAAAATGATGCTAGTCCCTTAGATTTTAATCCATTTTTGATATAGTAGGCTGGTCCCCCTACTAATTGACCATCTACATCCTTTTCCCGATACTTTTGTGCTAAGGTTGCTTCTACAAATATAGTTGCCATTCCAAAGAATGCTGATACCCACATCCAAAATACAGCTCCTGGACCTCCCATGGCAATAGCTGTAGCTACCCCAGCCACATTACCAGTACCTATTTGAGCAGCTATAGATGTAGCTAAGGCTTGGAAGGAGGACATACTGCCTTCCTTGCTTTCCTCTTTATTGAAAACTCCACCAAATACCTTTTTTGCTGCCTTCCCAAAGCGTTTAACTTGAGGAAAGCCTAGAACTATAGAAAGAAGTATCCCTATACCAACTAAACCAATAATTAATACATAATCCCATAGAATGCTATTAACAAAGGAAACAATCCTTTCTAAACTATCCACAAAATATCCCTCCTTGGCTGTTTATGTATTGCCTTATACGTAAGTATAACGCTATCAAAAAAATTTATGCAGCCCCAGGAAGGAAGGCAGCCTTTGGCTGCCCTATAAATTAGTCTAAAGCTTGTTGTATATCCTCTATCATCATATTTGTTCCTTGCAAGCCACCAGAAGCCACATACCAGATTTGAGAAGTCAGATATACAATTCTTTCATTTTTATAAGCGTCAGTTTCTTTTATTATGTCATTATCAAATATTTGTTCAGCTGCTATATTCCCTCCCGTTGTAGCTGCTCTATCTATAACAAATACATAGTCTGGGTTCTTTTCTAATATATATTCAAAATTTACATTTTGACCATGCTTACTTACCTCTATATGGGGGTCTGCTGGTACAAATCCAAATTCCTTATAAATAACACCAAATCTAGATCCTTCTCCAAAAGCACTGATTGATCCATCATTGGCCAGGACCACTAGAGCCTTTATACCCTTTTCTTTTACTTCCTTATTTATCTTCTCTATTTCACTATTTATCTTTGCTAATTCATCATCTATAATTTCTTCTTTATCAAATATCTGTCCTAATAATTTCATATTATTGTTTACTGATTCCAAATAGTCTGCTCCATCCACCTGCAAAAATACAGTAGGTGCAATTTTATTTAGCTCTTCATAGACCTCAGTCTGTCTTCCAGATATAAATATTACATCTGGATTAAGCTCATATATCTTTTCAAAATCAGGCTCAAACAGAGTGCCTACATCCTCATATTTATCATCATTGAACTTGCTTAAATACTCAGGAATATTGCTTTTTGGAAGGCCTAATATTTCAACTCCCATCTTGTCCAAGGAATCCAAGGCAGCATAGTCAAATACAATTACCCTTTCTGGATTCCTTTTAACTTCTGTTCTACCTAAGGCATGTTCTATAGGGAAAGTTTCTTCTTCTAATTGAGAATCTGTATCCTGTGAACTTGCCTTCTCATCAGTATTGTTATTGCTGCAGCCAGCTAGAACTGCAATACTCAAAATAAGTACTAAGAATAGAATTATAGACTTCTTCTTAAACATTAATAACTTCTCCTTTCATCCCTTGTATTAATAGTAAAGGCATATTTTATTGTTGTTTATATCTTTAATACAGAAATCCAATTCATATACTTTCTCAAGTAGGTCCTCCCTTAAGATATCATCAGCACCTCCCTTTTCAACAACCTTTCCCTTACATAAAACCACTATATGATCCGAGTAACAGGAAGCAAAATTAATGTCATGAATAACTATAAGTACTGTCTTGCCCTTTTCCTCTGCTAGCCTCCTTAAGGTTTTCATAATCTCCACTGAATGCTTCATATCAAGATTATTTAAAGGCTCATCAAGTAGGATGTAGTCTGTATCTTGAGCAATGATCATGGCTATATAAGCCCTTTGTTTCTGGCCACCACTAAGCTGATCCAAATACTTATACTCAATATCCTTCAATTTCATATAATCAATAGCTTCATCTACTTGTTGCCAATCCTCTTCTGTAAGTTTACCATTGCAGTAGGGAAATCTACCAAAGCTAACCAAGTCCCTAACAGTAAGCCTAATATTAATATGATTAAATTGCTTTAAGATGGATATCTTTTTAGCTAGCTCTTTTGTATCCCAATCTTCTAATTCCTTTCCATCTATAAAAACCTGCCCAGAATCCTTATCCATAAGCCTGCTTATGATAGATAATAAGGTACTCTTACCAGCCCCATTGGGTCCTATAAAGGATGTAACCTTTCCCCTTTCTATCTTTAGGCTCACATTATCGAGAACCTTGTTGGTCCCATACTTCTTATCCATATTTTTTACTTCTATCATGAAAGCCTTCCCTCCTTGAATATTAAGTATATAAAGTATGTCCCTCCAATAAAATTAATAACTATACTTATGGGAGTCTTCAAATTCATTATCCTCTCAGCAATCAATTGACCGCCAAGGAGCATAATTGAACTAATTAGCATGGACCCAGGTATTAGATATTTATGTTTATAGGTATTCAAAAACTGCCGGTTTATGTTGACAACTATCAAGCCTAAAAAGCTTATTGGCCCTACCAAAGCAGTAGATATGGAAACCAAGATGGAAATAACTATAAACATTCTCTTAACAAAGCTTGCATAGTCGACTCCAAGACTTATTGCACTATCTCTACCTAGGGATACAACATCCAGCTCCCTTGTGTATCTGAAGATATATATTAAAGTCACCATAGTTCCAAGAACAGCTATATACAAGATATCCGTATTTATGTTATTAAAGCTTGCAAACATCCTGTTCTGTACTAGGAAAAACTCATTAGGGTCCATAAGGACTTGCATAAAAGTGGTCAAACTCTGAAGGAAGGTCCCAAGTATCACACCAAATAAAAGCAATGAGAATACAGTTCTTTTCTCCTTGCTGAAGAAGGTTTTAAACAAAACTACAGAGAATATCACCATCAGTCCTGCAGATAATATAAAGTTAATATCTCCTCCAAGATTAGCCAGCATGGTAGAACCTAGAAGGAATACTACAAAGGTCTGTATGAAAGCATAGAGTGAGTCCAATCCTAAAACACTTGGTGTAAGTATCCTGTTGTTGGTTATGGTTTGGAAAACTGTAGTGGAAAAAGCTATACAGCTTCCTACCATCAGTATAGAAATCAACTTTATTACGCGTCTAGGAAGAGCATAATCCAAGTTGTCTGGGTTTAATCCCCATATCAAGTACAGCGCTGCCAAAACTAGCAGTATAATGCTTAGAAACAATAGTTTCCCTTTAAGCTTCATAACCTTTCCTCCTAGCTAGTAAGTAGAGAAATATCAAACTTCCTAGTACTCCTACAGTTAAACCTATGGGGATCTCGTAAGGATAGATTATGATCCTTCCTAAAATATCACAGAATAGGAGGAATATGGCCCCAAGCAAGGCTGTATACAGTAGGCTTTTCTTTAGATTATCACCCATATAAATAGAAACTAAGTTGGGTATTATCAGGCCTAAAAAAGGTATTCTTCCTACGGTGATAATAACCGTAGAGGATATTAAAGCAACTATAGTAAGCCCTACAGCAACTACCTGATTGTAGTTCAAACCAAGGCTAACAGAAAGGTCCTTTCCCATACCTGCCAGAGTAAACTTATTGGCATAAATAAAAGCCAGTATAACAAAGGGAATGCTTACATATAATAGTTCATACCTTCCCTTGATAATCATGGAGAAATCCCCTTGCAACCAGGAAGATATATTTTGAACCAAATCATACCTATAAGCAAGAAAGCTTGTTATGGAATCCAGCACTCCTCCCAGCATTAGGCCTATAAGAGGTATCATAACCGTATTCCTATATTTGATCCTTCTCAAGATACCAAGAAACATAAAACTACCAGCAAGTGCAAATATAAAGGAAGTTATCATCTTAGTAAGAGTGCTGGATCCAGGGAATATGATAATGGATGTCAAAATTCCCAGCTTTGCAGAATCCATGGTGCCAGCCGTAGTAGGTGAAACAAACCTGTTTTGAGTTATCCTCTGCATAATAAGACCGCAGATACTCAAACCAAAACCAGCTACAATTATGCTTATAAGTCTAGGTATCCTACTTAGCATCAAAATATGTATTTGTCCTTTATTTAAGTTAGGGATATCCCAAATAGATATATCCTTAACCCCAATAAAAATTGAAAAGATCGATAGCAGTACCAGAATTAATATAAGTATTTTCATTTTTTCCTCCTAGCTAATTCCATTGATTCTTATTTCTACCTTTGATATAATGTAGGTGTTGATATTGATATTCATTATCATTGCATGTCTAGTATAACATCTTATAAGTTAATTTTTTAAATATATTTAGGTATTTTAAAATTCTTCAGAGGGGGGACAAGATTGGACACCTATAATTTTTTTCACAAGCCCATCTGTAATTTCCATATAAACAAGGCAATAGCCTATACCTTGAAAAATTACACGGAACCTTTAACCTTAGAAGAGATGGCCGACTATTTGGGATTAAATAAATGCTATTTTTGCCAATTATTTAAAAGAGAAACTGGAAAAACCTATTCCCAGTTTCTCAATGAGTTAAGAATAGAGAAGAGTAAGGAGCTTTTAGAAAACACAAATTTATCTATATTAGATATAGCTCTAACCGTAGGCTATAACAATCAAAACTATTATAGTATGGCTTTCAAAAAGCTAACAGGAACTACACCTAAAAACTACAAAAATAGAAATTAAAAAATATCATTTGATACTATTTACTGGAGCTTACCTTTAATTGACATTTGAATATCAACTTATTTTCCTCTTCATTGACCCCTTCAACATATATTAAGCCTGAACCATCATTAGGCTTATCCTTAAATAAAGTTATAGTATCTCCTGCAAAGGCTTCATTTTTGTAGTTGATTTCTACTGATTCAATAGTAAAATTTCTGTGATCGTCTAAGCTAAAGCAGTCCATTATAAAATCAACATACTTAGAGTTGTTTAGGTGGCCATTTACATCAATATCACTATAGCCTACTGGTCTTCTGTATATTATTTCTAAGGGACCATTAGGCTGAAACCTTCCTAGTTTGGTATCTATTGGCCTATTTCTACTTGCCAATGGATATGTACCATATATGGACTCAACCACCTTGAGCCTTCTGGTATCCATATCGATAATAACCCAGGTAGAAGTTGCCTCAGCTATTGTATTATCTTCAGCATCCTTTATAATGAAATTCCTCATGAATTGAAATCTCTCTGGTTTTTCCGGCCAGGTTTCAACAAGTATTCTTTCTCCCCATTTAGGATATCTACTAATATGGACTCTCATCTTTACCAAAACCCATAAAGAATTGTGGATTTCATGCATTTCTTTCATGCCAACACCCAGGTTTTCTGCATGAAGGGTAGCCACATCTTGAAAGTATAAGAAGAACGAGCTTAACTTTTGCTTACCAGTAAAATCTACATGGCCTACATCTACATAAAATTCCTTACTATATACTGGAACTGGTTTCATAATAGTTACTCCTCCCATAAACTATACATTCTTCTATAATATTTCTTTTATACACTTAATTGTATAATCTATATCCTCCCTTGATACATCCTTGTTGGTTACAAAGCGAATGACTCCCTCATAGCCAGGATTGGTCTTAATTCCCTTTTCAAATAGCTTCCTTGCAAAATCCTCAAAGTCAAAGTTTTCCTTTTCTACATTACAAAACACCATGTTTATCTGAACCTTGTCCAAATCCACAGAAAAGCCTTCTATTTCATTTAACTTGCTAGCCAGATATTTTGCATTATCATGATCTTCCTTCAGCCTATCAATCATTTTTTCCAAGGAGATAATTCCACAGGCTGCTAAAAAACCTGCCTGTCTCATGCCTCCCCCTAGTATTTTCCTCATTTTCCTTGCCTTCCTTATGAATTCTTCACTACCACATAGGAGGGAACCTACTGGAGAACACAAGCCCTTAGATATACAGAACATTACAGAATCTGCATATTTAGCAATTTCCTTAGCTTTCACTTTTAAATATATTGCTGCATTAAATATCCTAGCCCCATCAAGGTGAACCGGTATCTTATATTCATGGGCTGTTTCGTATAATTCCTTCATATCCTCTAAGGGTACTACAGTACCATCAGATAGGGCATTCTCCAAACATAGTAGGCCAGTTTCAGGGTAGTGTATATCCTCAACCCTAATCTTTTTTAATACATCCTCCCTATAGATCCTGTTGTCTGGATTATCTACAAGAGCATAGCTTACTCCTGACAATCTAGCTGCAGCTCCTACTTCATGCTGGACTATATGGCAGTTAGCCCCAGCAATTATTTCATCCCCTAGTTTAGTGTGGCTCATGATAGCTATCTGGTTGCCCATAGTGCCAGAAGCCACGAAGAGGGCTGCTTCCTTGCCCATCATTTCTGCTGCCAACTTCTCAAGCTTGATTACAGTGGGATCATCCTCGTATACATCATCTCCAACTACAGCCTCATACATGGCCTGTCTCATCTCTTCTGTCGGTAATGTTACAGTATCGCTTCTTAAATCAACATACCTCATATGAATTCCCCCAATCTATTATTTATATTCACCTTGATAGTATAATATATCCTTTATCATATCCGGCCTAACTTCCCATATATTGGCTTGGACCACAAAGATATTCCAATCATCTATATCGAAGACCCTGATCCAGCTATCCATTATCCTCTTTTTCTCCTCAGGATAAAGATGGGAATTCTTGCCTTCTATAAAGGAATATAGATCCAAATCGGTAAATCCTTTTTTTCTCATTTCCTCAATATATAGCTTATCATCTTCCTCATCCTTTGGTAAATACCTATGATTCAAGACATAGTCCCACTTGCCTCCATCAAAGTATATGACCTCTGACTTATCTACCTCTAGCTCATAGACTACCGTATTTTCTGTTGGCCTATACATGTTTTCGTAGCTAATAGAGCACCATATTGGAAACTCAACCCCCTCAGGCTTAGGAACCATCTTGCTTGCTTTTTCTGTAAACCATTTATACAGTCTAATAAAATGCTCTGCAATATCCCCATATTCCTTTTCTATATATTCTCCCTTCATCCTAAAGACTCCGTTTTTTTCCAAATCCTCAAGGCTTCTCTTATCCTGCCTAGTCCAAATAGTAACCTTCTCCCCTTGTTTTGGTATTTTTGACATATCCCACTCTCCTTTAGGTTTTCAAAGTTGTGTATTTATTAAATATTATATACCTTAATGGCCTTAGATAAATTCATAGAGAGAATATTTATTTTAATACTGGATCTAAAATCCTTACATTACTTAGCAATAATAAGCTGTAGCAAAATAATCTGCTACAGCTTAGGCACTCCTAGAGTCCCCTAGGAAAACCATACACAACATATCAGGACCAGTATGGCTTCCTATAATGGGACCTACATGGTTAATCATTACATCCTTAACCTTAACTTCCTTCAATAGTAATTCCTTTAGGTATTCTGCATCCTTTATACAATCTCCGTGATTTATGAAAATGGTTTGCTCTTCCGGATCTATAATCTTTTCCTTTAGGACTTCCAATAGTGTTTTTATAGCCTTTTTTCTACCTCTAATCTTCTTTGATACATCTAGTTTCCCTTCACCATCTACTATTAAAACTGGCTTTATTTCTAACAGAGTACCAATAGCAGCCCTAGCAGCAGATATCCTTCCTCCTCTTTTTAGATGTTCTAAGTTGTCTACTACAAACCAATGGTTAGACTTGAGCTTGTTCTTTTCAACCCATTCAACTATTTCCTCTTTTGTTTTTCCTTCCTTGAGCATTTCAGCTGCATAATATACTATGAGGCCAAGACCCACCGAGGCACTCTTTGAGTCAATAACCGTAATATCTGCAGAGGGGTTCTCTCCCAATATGATCTCTCTAGCCATAAGTGCATTGTTAAAGGTTTCACTTAATGCTGATGAAAAACCTATGTATATGATAGAATATCCTTCATCAATAAAATGCTTAAAGGTTTTTTGGAAGGTATAGGATGTTATTTGAGATGTGGTAGAAATGCTCCCTTCCCTTAATCTGCTATAGAATTCATCATATGCCATTGTCTGTCCCAAATCATCAGTATAATCCTGTCCATCTATATTGTATGTAAAAGGTATCACATGAATATTACTTACCTTTATGTAATCTTCAGCTAGATCACAACTAGAATCAGTTATGATTATAGTATTGTTAGTCACTTTATAAACTCCCCCTTTAGCAAAAACCTTTACATAATCTTATTATGAGATTGGTGAAGCCTTTATTCATGGATGGGCATATAATAAACTTATCCTAACTTGTCTCCTTTTTCTACAGGCCTGTCAGGACATATAAGTACAACTCCCTCTTCTGAGTAAACTCCTAGGACCAATACTTCTGACATAAAATCTGCTATTTGCTTTGGTGGGAAATTCACCACTCCTAAAACTTGTCTGCCTACCAGTTCATCTACCTTATAACAGTCAGTTATCTGAGCACTGGATTTTTTTATGCCTATTTCTTCTCCAAAATCAACCCAAAGCTTATAAGCGGGTTTCCTTGCTTTTTCAAAGTGTTCTGCCTTTATTATCTCACCAACTCTAATATCCAACTTATTAAAATCTTCAAAGGTCGCCAATTAAGTCTCCTCCTTTGTATAATCTATTAAATATTTGCCAAGACAACTTCTCTATTATAATATTTTAACTTAGCAAATCAAATACCATTTTCTGTGTTTGCTAGGATAATTATATCATTTGGTAATGTTGTTAACAATATACCTAATACAAAAGCACAAAAACACCTTCCCCATACTTGTCAAATACAGGGAAGGTGCCTAATTCTAATTTATATATTCATATATATTTCAAGCCCTTTTAGGGATTTAAATCTTTCCTACTAAATCAATTCCTGGCTTAAGAGTTTCTGCTCCTGGTCTCCATCTTGCAGGACATACTTGGTCTCCGTGTTTTGCTACAAATTGTGCAGCTTGAACCTTTCTCAATAGTTCAGAAGCATCTCTACCTATGCTGTTTTCGTTAACTTCATAGGATACAATCTTGCCTGCTGGGTTTACTATAAAGCTTCCTCTTAGAGCCACTCCTTCTTCCTCAATGTATACATCAAAATCCCTAGATAGTTTTCCAGTAGGATCAGCTAGCATTGGGAACTTAATTTTCTTAATTGTATCTGAAGCATCATGCCAAGCCTTGTGAACAAAGTGGCTGTCTGTTGATACTGAATATACTTCAGCACCTATGTTCTTAAATTCTTCGTAAAGGTCAGCTACGTCCTCTAGTTCTGTTGGACATACAAAAGTGAAATCTGCTGGATAGAATATGAATACTGACCATTTACCTAATAAGTCTGATTTACTTACATCCTTAAATTCTCCGTCTACAAATGCCTTAACAGTAAAATCTGATATTTCTTTTCCTATAAGTGACATAAACCATTCTCCTCCTTAAATGTATTTTTTATTTTTATCCGGTATACCGGCAAGGCACATATTAAGATTGTTCCCTACAGCTGGAACAAATACCCTGGTAATACATACTCCTATTTTCTATATGAACTCCTGTTGTCTCCTCTAAGGATTGATCTATTTGAGCAAGAAGTTCTTTTAGCCTATCACTTTCAGCATCAAAGACTTGACCACATTTCTTACACATAACATGAAAATGATCATGAGTATTGATGTCAAAGCGATCAGGAGCATCACCAAAGGTAATTCTCAATACATCACCTGATTCAGCCATAAGGCCTAGGTTACGATATACTGTACCCAAACTAATGTTAGGATAAGATTTTTTAATATAATCATGTATTTCTGAGGCTGTTGGATGGTCTAGCCTCATCAATGCTTCCTCAATCATCATCTTCTGAGCACTATATCGCTTATTCATATTAATAACTCCTATCTAATAGTAATCGTTACTATTATTATAGCCTAAGCTGGTAAAATGTCAATATCTTTATTTAAATTTTTTTATATTATTTTAATCTCTTAATGATTTATAAGTCTCCAATCCTTCTTAAATAGAAAATGCCCTCTTCTGGTATCAATTATTCTTACCAGAAAAGAGCATTTTATATCTTCTCTATTCCCATAAATGCTATTATGTTTTTAGTAACCAATGTTTATTATCTAGAATACTTGTCCAATAAAAGCTCAATTTCATTCTTAGGGAGGGGTTTGCTAAAGTAATAGCCTTGAACCCTATTGCAGCCCAGCTTAGTAAGTATATCAAACTGTTCTTTAGTTTCTACTCCTTCAGCAATTACCTTAAAACCTAGATTTTTAGCTAAGGTTAATATACTTTCAAATACGTATCTGTTCTTATCATTCTCTATATGATCTATAATAGATTTATCCACCTTCAATGTACTGAGCTTAAACTGTATTAATGTATTTAAGTTAGAATATCCAGTACCAAAATCATCTATTGCAATTTGAAATCCCGTTTCTATAAGCTCATCTATAATATTCACATTATCTTGACAGGCTTCCATCAATGTGCCTTCCGTAATTTCTAGTTCCAGTTTAGAAGGTGGATAGTTATACTTATTACATAAATCTAATAAATTTGCCTTAAAGTCTTTTCTCTTCAATTGCATAGGAGATATGTTTACACAAATGGCTTCTAGCTTATAGCCCTTTTCCTTCCATTCATTAGCTGTCCTTAACGCCTCTTCCAGCACCCAGTTGCCTATCTTTACAATATGCCCCTTGCTTTCAGCAATGGGAATAAATTCAATAGGAGAGATATTGCCAATCTTACCATTTCTCCATCTTAGAAGCACCTCAACACTTTTGACCCTGTTGCTGGAAATATCAATTTTGGGCTGATAATTAAGATATAGTTCATCCTTTACAATGGCATTTAACAGTTCACTTTCTATTAAAATCTTCCTATAGTAGGATTCTGAAACCTGCTTATCAAAAAAAGTACATATATTTTTACCCGATTGCTTTGACTGGCTGATTGCAAAGTTACAGTACTTCAACAACTCATCTGCATCATCACTGTCATCTGGAAATATAGTTACTCCTAAGCTTAAATTTATATTAATTTGATTGTCCATAATTAATAGGGGGCTTTTAAAGCGTTCATAGATTCTATTGCATATTTCTTCCACTTCTTTTATATTATTAAAATTATGTATCAATATTATAAATTTATCACCCGGGAACTTTGCCAGCTCATGGTCCTTATCAATTAATGAATCCACCGTTTGAGAAAAGCCTATTAATACTTCATCACCAAAATGAAACCCGAAATTGTTTACCACTGATCCGAAGTTATCAATATCAATATATATTAATGCCCCTCGTCTATTTTGGGCCTTGGCTGTCTTTATTGAATTCTTAAGCTTCCTAATAAAGAATCTATCATTAATCAAATTTGTAAGAATGTCATGTCCTTCATGTAATTTAGTGCCTGTAACATTGAACATCAGTACGTGTAATACATTATCTTTTGTAACTATGTCTTTAAATATCTTCCCCCTACATAGGATCCATTTAATCTCCCCTGCTTTAGTCCTTATCCTAAAGGAGCTTTGATAATATATAGTATCCCTATTAATATAGTCTTCTAGATCTCTTAGTGCCAAATCCCTATCCTTAGGATAAGCAATTATGCTCAACATCTCCTTCATGTTCTTAACAGAGTCCAGATCATGGCCTGTGATCTTTTCTGCAATATACATTTCATCCTTATCTAAATTCCATTTGCAAATTCCTATATCCCCTACATTAAGAGCGTGTTTATATATGGTATCAAATTCTCTTACTATAATGCTATCACTACTACCAATGGGCATAGAAAAACCCCCTTTTATAAAAAGGTCTTTCAAATATGATACCCATTAATCCACACTATTTAACCTTTTCTTAGATTTTCTATGCATAAGACCTATTATATTTTAAATAATAAATAATGCTTTATTAAGTTTTTATACTATTTAACCATGCAGATTAACTACTTCATTATCTCTCCAGCCGCCTGTGACAAAACCTGTTCTTCTTTTCACAAAGGGCTTCATTTGAGCCACAGGAAGGGCATATATGCCTAGTCTTCTCATAACTCATGCTATAGACTTCACCACAGTCTAGGCATTTAAATCTGCACGAACCTGAAGTATAATGGCCTCCCCATATATGTATGGCATTGCCCTGCACTAGTGCCATAGCGACTTTCCTTCTTGCGCTATCTATGATGTTTTGAAAAGTCTGTCTTGATACCTGCATACTCTCTGCACATTCTTCCTGATTTAGTCCTTCTATATCTTTTAACCTCATGGCTTCAAGTTCTTCAACCTTGAGGATAATCTCTTCTACTTCACACTTCCCATTACCATAGGGTATAAAATAGGTGTTTTCTGGAATAAACTTAACCCTTCTGCATTTTATTGGTCTTACCATTACTTCGCCTCCTCGTATCTTCTACATATCCCCTAATGTAAAGAAGAGCTACAATATCTTCATGTCCCTATTTTCCCATAAATCCTTAAATTAGTTCCATAATCCCTTTGAGTTATTCTTCTTTCCCCTTATATCCTCTTATATCTGTCCCCCAACTTTTCAATAATAAACTCCTTGAATTCACTTAGATTGTCTATATCCTTTTTTCTTATCAAGGATGCCTGGTTTATGGTCAAATAAAAAATAAAATAATCTTTACTTTCCATTAAGGCATAGAATTGACTATACTTTAATTCACCTGTTGATTTAAGGGCCTTATTCTCCATTACAATTCTATCGTCATAAAACTTTAAAGTATTAATGCTATCAAAGGTACCTGTTTTATCTGTTTTTATCCGTTGGGCATTTCGCTTTTCAATTTTAATTAGAACAACTATAATTGCCAGTGCAAACAAGGCAATCCAACCTATAATTAGTCTTAAAAAGTTTAAGTAACCAGCATTTAAACTAATAAGTAGGCTTCCCATCAAAGAAATCAACCCCAGCAAAGGAAGTATAACTTTATTTCTCCTGAAGGTTGCAATATATAAAAACTTCCTATAATCTTCCTTTGTCATGATCGTATTTATGATGATTTTAGCTTCCTCCATATTAATCCCCCACATTAATTTATAATTGACTATGTAAGCTTTCTGTTATATTTAACACAGCTTTAATATTCTAAATATTTATAAGAAAACTCATTGCTATAGTAATCTATCAATTTATTAGAATTAAGCCTTTTAAGCAATTCTTCTATCATTTCTTCCCATGCATACAGTATAAAATGGTTTAAATATTCTTCTCTTATTACAGCATTTCCTACCTCTAAGGCTTCATGATAAATTTTACGATTCTCCTTTGGGCATACAAAAACTACATAAGCACTATCACTAATGTGAATGATGTTTCTCATTATTTGATAATTGTTAAGAAAAAACTCTTCATTGCTATGTTCTTGTTTTATTGCATTATTTTTATCTAGAATTCTCTTGTATACTTTATTGTAGTTTTCTTTGTGCCGGTCATCTCTGACAGCTTTGCCAAAGGAACTTTCGGTATATTTAATCTCAAAGAATATTTCTATACCAGATTTTAAATTAATATAAAAGTCAAAATTAGTTTTCCGTGACATTCCCTCTTCCAATTGGGATTCTTTTTCAAAGCAGACCTCTTCAATTGTATTGTTCTGTCCATCATCTATCCCTAGTATATCTAGTATTAGCTGAATTTTATTTTCTCGAATTAATGGATAAAAGAAATTAATACACATTGCCTGAGATGAGTTTAAGTGATTAAAACATGGATGATATTGAAGATTTTTGCTATAGCATGAATTATAAAAATCTTCTCTGTAGTCTTCTATTATGTTAAGCAGACTTTTTTCAGCTGGTAATATATGATTATATTCTTTTTTATTGCCATAATATATACCGTCTTCCTTAATCCCTAAATTGCTTTCTTTATACTTCCCCATATGTTTTTTGACACGAGCTTGAAAGCTAACTTCCCTGCTCAATTTTACACCCCCTGGTACATATAAAACAATGTATTAAACCTAACATTAAGCTCACTTATTCAGTAATAAGCCTAACTATTAATAGCATGAATTATTGGTGCAATTGCATCTCTGTTTGTAAAATCAATCACCTTACCATAAGTAGCAATTAGCGCCTTGCTATCCTCATCAAGCTTCTCTGTTTTTCTCAATTTTACTGACTTTACCAGTAAAAACATTAACAATCGATCAATAAAATTCATTTTCTTATAATTTAATCCACCTCTTAGCAGAAAAAACTGGACCCTATCCTTCATTTCATCTGTAAGATTTTGTGCCTTAACCTCTTCTATCGCCTCACCTGTTTTTAGAGTAGCGCCTACTGCAACCACTATAAGCTTTTTGTCATGAAGCTTGTCATAATTCTTCTTAATTAAGGAAAAGCCAAGTATACCCCCAGCATAAAGCCCTCCACAGTATACAATAGTATCGTATTCTTCTAACTTATCCACCTTGATTTCACCGGCTTTAAAAACTTCAGCACCTGCATCCTCTGCAATCCATTTTGCATACTTTTCTGAACTTCCATATTTGGATTTAAACACAACGGCTACCTTCTTCATTGTCCCCTCCCTAAGTAATTTAATTTATATAACCCTACTAATATATACTAACACCTTTATTTTACACTATATTACCAGCAAAACATCTACATATTTGAACTTATATCAATATTTCCCTCAAGCTATAATAAGCTGTGTTTTCACTCTGCTTTTAAAAATGGTGGCCAATAAAAAACCATAGTTCCAAGGCATTCTCTATACCTTTTCCCTATGGCTGTCTACAAAACTATATTTTAAATTTCTTCATAGCATCTACCATATTTTCTGACAGTTCACTTAAAACCTGTGTTGAAGAAGCCACCTCCTGTGAAAATGCGCTTAATGCCTGGGAAGAGGCTGCTATTTGTTCTGCAGAGGCAGAAACCTCTTCTGCAACAGCTGTAGCTGCTTCAACACTTTGAATTATTTCCTGTTTCTCATTGTCAATATGACTCATATTATTACTTATATAATTAATTCTGGGAATGATTTCTTCAATATTATCTATTACTTCCTTAAATGAGTTTATAGAATAATTAATTACTTTAATCTGATCACTTAATTCTACATCCATATTGTCAGAAGTCCTTATAACTAGGTCACTTTTAGCCATAACATTATGAAGCATCTTGTTTATGTCTGAAGCTGAGCTTTTAGACTGTTCTGCTAGTTTTCTAATCTCATCAGCTACTACTGCAAAACCTCTTCCTGCCTCTCCTGCCCTAGCTGCTTCTATTGCAGCATTCAAAGCAAGAAGATTTGTTTGCTCTGAAATATTATTTATAAGATTCGTTACTTCTCCTATCTGAGATAAGTATGTACTCAGATCTTTTATCTCATTTTTAACATCAGAAAAGGAAGTATTTATGTCCTTTATGGCAACTTCAAGCATGGCTAAATCCTTATTGCTGTTTTGAACTTTAGAATTAACTATCTCAATTTTCGAATTCACTTCCCCCACGTCTTTTACTGTTTGATCAATCTTCACACCAAAGTTATACACAATATCAATTATCTTAGCCATTTCATCAGATTGGGAGTTCATTCCATTGGCTACTTCCTGTATAGTGGTAGCTACTTCTTCAGATGATTCAGCCATCTCTTCTGACACTGCTGATAAGTTATCAATCCTTTCAGTTACCTTGTCAAAAGCCTGTCTTAAATTACTAAGGGTGTCTATTGTGTTGGTTCTGACATAATCAATGGACTCTGCAATGGTTTGAATTTCATCTTTAGTATTAATTCTTATAGAAGCTGTGAGATCTCCCTCTGCCATTTTGCTTAATCCATCATTTAAGTCCTTAACACTTGAAGAAATCCTCTTTGAGAATATAACGCTCATTAGAATAGACATAACCAAAATAACTATAGCTACTGCAAGAGTTGCTTTAGTGAAAGTCTCTCGTATATATATGAAACTTCCTACATCTTTATCAACTCCAACTATTGCAATTATCTGCCCCGTAGAGTTTTTTATTGGAGCATAACCGGAAATAAATGTACCATATTCATCTGACACAGGCTTGCTGGTAGATGATATATTCCCGTTAAATGCCTCTTCCATCTCTTCTTCCAAATCATATTCTTCTCCAATAGGAAATGGATTTAAGGATGCATCCACTAGCATATAAGCCTTATTGTCTGCTCCCTTGGCCAATATGTATAAGTATTTGATATCCTTATCAGTTTTAAACTCTATTATAGACTGTTGTATTTCCTTATACTCATCGCTATCCATAGATTTACTGTTAATAACTTTTTGCAAATTACCTACATCAATTAAACTTACAGATTCATTTGCAATACTTTCTGATTCAGCTTGTAAATTAGAAAACATGGATCTAAAAATCAAGAAGTTTGACAATAACAATATAAGTATTGAAATAATAGATATTAATCCAATCATTCTTAAAATTTTCATTCCCAATTTATTCATATCTTTTCCCCCCAAATTTTGTCAAAAACTCATAACGATAAAATAATATCATAATTCTTATTAAAATTAAATAATTATTGAATTTTCTTATAAGTTATACTAATTATCATCCTTGCTATTTATAGGAAAAATGGCCTTTAATGAACTTTAGAACATTTAACTACTCTTAAGCTTAACAAAAAGCATGGCTTACAAGGCTTTCACTAACCTAATAACCATGCTTTCTCTAATTGATGAATAAGGATTTTCTACTTTAAGCTTTATGTGTAATTAATGTCTTTTCCATATAGTACTTTTCATTTATTAGGGGATATTCCTTTTGAACATACACGATTTTATATCCATGTTTCAAATAGAACGGTTTTGCCTGAAAATTCATAGTAGTTAAGAATGCTTTTTTACATCCCTTTTCCATACCTATTCTCTCTGCTTCAAATAACAACTTTTTACCTAAACCTCTACCTCGTTGATCATCCCTGACCCACAAAAAATCTATTTCCAGCCATTGTCCAACAATAGTACATACAATTCCACCTATCAGCTCACCATATTCATCAACTACTGAAATAACAAATCTAGGTTCATCCTTTATTTCAAAAAATGCAGAATTATACTCTTGTAATTTTTTTCGGATCTTCAAGATATCCTCTTCTGTTGGAGATAAGTTCAAGATGTGCTTCATCAAATTCTCTCCTCTTTAAATAGGCATTTATCTGCTGGTATAGATTTGATAAAGAATAAGTACTAATATAGTGTGTTATTTCCTATTTGATAACATATTTACTAATCCAATAATGAACACCAAGATACCTATTAGCATAAATGAATGAATAAATCCATCTAAATTGGTCTAAATTTCCCTACAGCCTGCTTTTTCTTTTAAAGACTGCTATTGCATCTCTACTATAACCATAACTTGAATTAGATGTAAAGCAAGATACCAGCTCCCAGCCTTGACTGCCATACTTATTAAGCTCATAATCAAAATCCTCTGTCTCTAATATTCCTCCAGTAAAACCTTTCAAGGCAAATTTAATGGTTTTGTATTCCCACCTATCCAACTTTTTTCCCCCTTTAAATATATTTTATTAACTTTATGTTTTATAAATTATATGTCCTATTTTTTCCTATATTTTTGAATTGCACCTGCTATCAGTGCTCCCAGAAGAGCCAATAATGAATAAATAAATACCCATATTAGGAAACTTTCATTAAATATTGTAAAGGTAGCAATAAACCATCCTAAAAAAGTTATTCCAACAACTATATATATTTTCTTTATTAATATCTGACCAATTATTCCAAATAGGAATGATATTAATGGAAAAATAAATAGTGCCATAAAAAACTCCATTGGTTAACCCCCTCCCTTAAATTATTATTATTTCACAATGATACCCTTCATAGTGCTAGATGCCAAAGTGAATTAAGTGCTTATTCTCCCCTATAGCCTCTGATATTATTTTAATAAGAATTTGAAGTTCATTTGACTTTAAGTGGCTATTTGCCTTTATGATAAGATCCCTGAACTGTCCAAGGGATTCTGGAGGAATGATGGTTACCCCTGCTTCATCCAATCCCTTACCTATCTGTGTTGAAATTACAAAGTATGTTTTTATAGCCGTCAACTCTTTATAATACCTTGCTATTATTTCCTCTATAAAATAATCATCCACAGAAATACAATTATATTTATCAGGTTCATATGTATCATACCATTTGTTTTCTTCAAAGGAATCTATTATTCCAAACTCATGCCTTGCCAAGCTACCATCGCCTGTGAAAATCAATAAAAGATCTCCTCTAAAATAACCCTGAAAAATTTATTACTTTTTTCTATCCCCACTACTTATAAAATGCATCCTTTTCAGCTTCATCAATAATTTAAATATTAATATAACTAATTCTATTACCGTGGCTGTTTATGATTAATTCTAAATCCTTGGGATTAATCCAAACAGTTGCTGTATTATCATTTGGATGAACTCCGATACGTTCAAATGATAATACACTTTTGTCGAAAATCACTTCTACCCTACAGTCGGTATCATTTAGAATGCCAAAGGGGCTTACAGAGCCTTTGCTTAATCCCATATATTTATTCAGATCTTCTTCTGACGCAAAAGTTAAAGGTCTACAATTCAGTTGATTCCTAACTTCTTTCAAATTAACCTTCTTATCCTTTTGTAGAACTATCAAGTAGTACTTTTTCTTTTTATCATCTCGAACAAATAAGTTTTTAACTACTTGATTATAAATGTCAATATTTAATTTATCCATTTCCTCTATAGTATACACTGGTGGATGTTCAGTAATATCATATTGAATCTTCATACTATCCATGACATCAATTACTTCTTTGCGAAGGCTATTCATAGCTATATACACCCTATTTATCATATATTTTCTTATGGTTTTATCACAGCAAGCTGATCATATGTACCACATACCTTTATTTTACACCATATATTCTATTAAAACATCTACAACCTTACAACTTATTCACACCCTTCTTGTACTTTTATAAACCTTATCCCCATTTTCCCTATAATAAATGTGGAGTAAACCATAATAAAAAACATGGTTTATAAGGTTTTCCTTGTCCCTATTAAACCATGTTTTTGAAAAAACTTTTTTGCTTTGAAATTTTGCAAAATGAAAGGAGTTTGTTTGGTGAGGATAATTGTAACCTGAAAATAAAGTTTTTCAACAAAATTGGGGTATGAGGGATAGGGTTATAAATTTAAAATACATAACACAGTAATTTCAACGGGTTGGGGAATAGGCGAAAATAAGTACGAATATAAAAAAGTAGGAGATACCTTGGATTTTCTCCTACTTTTGAATAACTTTGTTACTTGTTGAAGAACTTAATTTTGTTAGTACATAGTACAGGATTTAGGAATTAGAGTTAAGATCAAGAAATATTTTTCTAATTTATATGAAAAGAAATTATCAATTGAATAAAATATAAAGAATATACCATTACAATAAAGTTTGATTTTATTATAGTTTCCATATCATTGAATACTCTATTTCCTTAGTTTCATCATTTTCTCTTTCTCCCTCTATTTTAAATCCATGTTTTTTATAAAATGTTATCGCTTTTAAATTCTTGGCATAAACATCTAATTTTAAAATCGGATAATATTCCTTACATTTTTCAATCAATCTACTTCCTATTCCATTAGACTGATATTGAGTAGCAACAAATAGTCCTGCAATATATGACTCTTCCGTAATCCCTATGAATCCTTTTATTTCACCATCTTCTTCATAAACAAAAACACTAGATTCTGGTAAAATCTTCTTTACATAATCATAGTTTGACCTCCAATAATCTTCAGAAATAAAATCGTGTGCAAT
>JAAYHX010000005.1 GCA_012735215.1 Tissierellia bacterium | reverse complement strand
TTTTCTGGATGGTGAGTGGTGCTGGGACATGTCCCCTTTTAATGTGAATGATGAAACTAAAAATGTGGTAGTTGATAATATTAGTTATCTCTTAAATAATTTTATTTCATGTTTAGTGTATGAAAATATTATTTTTTGTTGGGTAATGCATGAGCAAAGTATTATTGATGATGTGCTGTCCAGGTTAGAAAAACATGATTATATATTATATAAATTTTCTCTAGTATGTTCAGAACAAGCATTAATTTCACGAATTGCAAAGGATATAAAAATGGGAATGAGGACTAAAGATGTTATTAATAGAAGTGTATCAAGATTAAAAAATTATTTTCAAATGGATACGGATAAAATTGATGTAAGCAATATTTCTGCCAAAGAAGCCGCAGAAATAATATTTAAGCACATTATATATAAATCATAATTAGTATATTAATGCATACTTTTTATAATATGAGACTATATAGTGTAGTCATTTATTACATAACAAATTGTTCATTGTCTATTTACATTAGGGTTTATTTACAATTATAAAGTTTGCTTATCGCAAGCGCCAACCGTCAGGGGGTTCATTCCCTTTGGCGGTTTTTTAATCTAAAGGAAGTCAAGAACACGTAAAAGTATAAGAAAGTGTATAATTATTAACAAAAAATGTGCATAATTTATGTGGATAATTATATAATAATGTGGATATACATAAAGGTATGAAGTTTATTATTGCATTGCCTACCTTTCGTAAAGTAGACTTGTTTACATAAATTATCCACTGGCAGATGTGGATAATGTGGATAAAGTGGATAAAAATATACTGATTTTTATAATATTGAAATAGATTGATAATTTTTATATAATCTTTTATAACAGGAAAAATGTTGTTAATAAATCTTTAAGCTTGTTTAATAAACAATCTCAAGGGTAGTAAATAAATAAATATTTTGGAAGGAGTGATTAAATGGTAGCAAAAAAAACACCCCTTTATGATGAACATGTTAAGCTAGGGGGTAAAATCGTAGACTATGCGGGATGGTTCCTTCCAGTACAATATGAAGGACTGATTAAAGAACATGAGGCTGTAAGAAATGATGCTGGTCTTTTTGATGTATCTCACATGGGTCAAATTATGGTAAAAGGAAAAGATGCATTAGATTTTTTACAATACTTGCTAACTAATGACATTTCTAAAATGACGGACAATCAAACAATGTATGCACTACTTTGTTATCCTGATGGAGGAGTAGTAGATGATCTTTTGGTCTATAAATATGGGCCTGAGGAGTACTTATTAGTTGTAAATGCAGCTAATACTGAAAAAGACTTCAAGTGGATGATTGACAATAAGAAGGATTTCAATATAATCTTAGAAAACATTTCTGATCAAATCGGATTAGTGGCATTACAAGGACCTAAAGCTGAAAAGATATTGCAGAAGCTCACCGATTACGACTTATCATCAATAAAACCTTTCCATTTCAAGAGAGATATAGAAGTGGCTGGAGTAAGTTGTAAGGTGTCTAGGACTGGCTATACTGGTGAGGATGGTTTTGAAATATATTCTTCACCTGAAGATATAGTTACTGTTTGGAATAAGCTCTTGGAGGTAGGCAAAGAAGACGGGCTAAAACCAGCAGGCTTGGGAGCCAGAGACACATTGAGATTTGAAGCTACCATGCCTTTATATGGCCAAGAAATATCAGAAGATGTCACACCTTTAGAAGGTGGACTAAAATTTGCTGTTAAACTGGATAAGGAAGCAGACTTTATTGGCAAGGAAGCACTTAAGAAACAATGGGAGGAAGGCCTAAAGAGAAAGATTGTTGGCTTTGAACTCTTAGGAAGGGGCATACCAAGAGAAGGCTATGAAGTTTATAAGGATGGTAAAAAGATTGGCTATGTAACTACAGGCTATCTTTCTCCAACCCTAAAGAAGAATATTGGAAATGCCCTTATTGATAGCAGTGAAGCTGATTTAGGCAATGAAATTGATATTATGATTAGAAATAAGCCTGTTAAGGCTAAAATAATAAGTAGAAGATTTTTAAAAAAATAGTCAAGGAGGTATGAATTATGAAAGTATTAAAAGATTTGTATTACACAAAGGATCATGAGTGGGTAAAAGTAGATGGAGACGAGGGATACATTGGTCTAACAGACTATGCCCAAGATCAACTTGGTGATATCGTTTATGTTGAGTTGCCAGAAGTAGATGATGAGTTTGAAAAAGATGAAGTTGTTTCAGCAGTAGAATCTGTAAAAGCAGCTTCTGATGTATATATGCCAGTTTCTGGTAAAATATTGGAAGTAAATGAAGCTCTTTTGGATGAGCCTGCATTGCTAAATGAAGATCCATATAAGAACTGGATTGTAAAATTTGAATTTGCAGACAAATCACAATTAGATGAATTAATGACAAGCGAAGAGTACGAAAAGTATTTGGAGGAGGAGGTATAAGCTGATTATGTATACCTACATTCCAAATACACCAGATGATGAAAGGCAGATGCTGGAAGCCATAGGGGTAAGTTCAATTGATGAACTATTTAAGGATATACCTGAAAATGTTAAGTTAAACAGGGAGCTTAATTTACACCCATCAATGTCCGAATTAGAGGTATCAAGATATCTAACAAAGTTGGCTCAGAAGAATAAATCCATCAACCAAATGACTTGCTTTTTAGGAGCTGGAGCTTATGATCATTACATTCCATCAATAATAGGACATATTACTTCAAAGAGTGAATTCTATACATCCTATACTCCATACCAGCCTGAAGTAAGTCAAGGGACTTTAAGATATATATTTGAGTATCAAACACTGATATGTAACTTGACTGGAATGGATGTATCTAATGCTTCCCTATATGATGGCGGTACAGCAATTGCTGAAGCAGCTTTTATGGCTGCTGATATAACTAGGAGGAAGCAAATTATCATATCTAAAACAGTGAATCCTCAATACAGAGAGATCCTCAAGACCTATGCCCATTTACAAAACTTAGAGATAGTAGAAGTTGATGAAGAGGGCGGAGTTACAAACCTAGAAGAATTGAGGGAAAAGCTCAGTGATAAAACTGCAGCAGTAATAGTTCAAAATCCAAACTTCTTTGGAATTATTGAGGATTTGAAAGCCATTGAGGAAGTGACCCACAGTATAAAGAAAACTTTGCTTATAGCTAGCATGAATCCTATTTCCTTAGGATTGTTAAAGAAACCTTCCACCTTGGGAGTGGATATAGTAGTAGGAGAAGGGCAACCTCTTGGGGTTTCTCTACAATTTGGAGGACCCTATTTAGGATATATTGCAACTAAGAAAGAGTTTATGAGAAAGATGCCTGGAAGAATAGTTGGTGAGACAGTGGATCTAGATGGAAACAGAGGATACGTGCTCACTTTACAGGCTAGGGAGCAGCATATTAGGAGAGAAAAGGCTACCTCAAATATCTGTTCTAATCAAGGCCTTAACACCTTGGCCGCTGTAGTATATTTGGTAAGTCTAGGCAAGAAGGGCCTAAGAGAAGTGGCTATACAGTCGGCTCAAAAAGCTCATTATGCTTTTAAACAGATAACAAAATCAGGCAAATATAAACCACTGTTTGACAAGCCATTCTTTATGGAATTTGCAGTAACCAGTGACCTAGCTCCTGATAAAGTAAGTAAGGCTCTGTTGGATGAAGACATATTAGGCGGCTATGCATTAGAAAAAGATTATCCCCAATACAAAAATGGTATCCTCTATGCGGTTACAGAAAAGAGGACAAAAGAGGAAATTGATAAACTAAGTTCAGTACTGGAGGGGATAATATGAGAAAGTATAATAAGCTAGTATTTGAGTTATCCAGACCCGGCAGAAAGGCATATAAACTACCCAAACTAGATGTAGAGGAAGTAAAACTAGGTGAAATAATTCCTAGTGAATATTTAAGTGATGAGGAGCTAGACCTACCAGAAGTTAGTGAAGTGGATATAATTAGACACTATACTAATCTTGCAAATCTAAACTATGGAGTAGATACAGGTTTTTACCCCTTAGGTTCCTGTACTATGAAATACAATCCTAAGATAAATGAAGATATGGCTGGACTTGATGGATTTAAGAATATCCATCCCCTTCAACCAGAAGAAACAGTACAAGGTGCATTAAGGCTGATGTATGAATTAGATCAAGCCTTATGTGAAATATCGGGAATGGATAAGATGACATTACAGCCAGCAGCTGGAGCTCATGGTGAGCTTACAGGCTTAGCTTTGATAAAGGCTTACCATGAAAACCGAGGAGACACTAAGAGGACTAAGATAATAGTTCCTGACTCTGCTCATGGTACCAACCCTGCCTCTGCAAAGGTAGCAGGTTTTGACATAATTGAGATCAAATCCACCGAAGAAGGATTAGTGGATGTAGAAAGCTTAAAGGCAGCTTTAAATGATGAAGTGGCAGGACTAATGTTAACCAATCCAAATACACTAGGGCTCTTTGAAAGGGAAATAGTGGAAATAGCTGAATTAGTCCATGAAGCTGGTGGATTATTGTACTATGACGGTGCAAATGCCAATGCCATATTAGGCAAGGTAAGACCAGGAGATATGGGGTTTGATGTAGTACACTTTAATCTGCACAAGACCTTCTCTACACCTCATGGCGGCGGGGGCCCAGGTAGTGGACCTGTAGGAGTTAAGAAGATACTTATGGATTACCTGCCAACTCCTACAGTTGAAAAGGATGGAGATAGATACTATCTAAACTATGATATACCACATTCTGTAGGAAGAATGAAGGATTTCTATGGCCATTTTGGTATATTGGTTAGGGCTTATACCTATATACTAACCATGGGTAAAGATGGATTAAATAGAATAAGTGACATGGCAGTACTCAATGCTAACTACCTAGCAAGCAAATTAAAGGCTCATTATAATTTAGCAAAGGATACAATATATAAGCACGAGTTTGTAATGGCAGGCCTAATTAAATCAGACCTATCAGAAGTGACTACATTGGATGTAGCAAAGAGATTGCTTGACTACGGATATCATCCACCAACAATCTACTTCCCACTTATTGTTCATGAGGCATTGATGACTGAACCAACAGAAAGTGAGAGCAAGGAGACTCTAGATGAGTTTGCTGATATCTTAATCAAAATAGCAGAAGAAGCAAAGAACCAGCCAGAACTGTTAAAAGAAGCTCCACACAATACACCAGTTAAAAGATTGGATGAGACTACAGCAGCAAGGAAGCCTGTACTAAAGTATGAAGGGTAGGTGTAACTAATTGGCAAAGAGTATTGCAGTAATCGGTGCTGGCCCAGGAGGATATGAGGCTGCTATTAGAGGGGCCCAATTAGGGGCAAACATTTATCTTATAGAGGATAGGGATATAGGGGGAACATGCCTCAATCGAGGCTGTATCCCCACTAAAACCTATTTCAAGAATGCAGAGATTATGTATACTTTGAAAAAGTCCCAAGAATATGGAATCCATGTGGATAATTACAGATTAGACGGAAAGGCCTTAAAGGAAAGAAAGGAAAAAGTAGTTGCTCAACTGGTTAAGGGTATTGAGCAGCTAATATCATCTTATAAGAATATTGAATTAATAAGGGGTATAGGGAGATTAAAGGATAGAAGAACTGTGGTTGTAGATTTGAAGGATGGAGGCAGTCGTGAAATTCAAGTGGATAACATAGTCATTGCTACAGGCTCAAAGGCAGTGATGACTGAAACCAAGGGTGTAGATCTGGAAGGGGTAATAACTAGCGATGAGCTTTTAGAATTGGAAGAAATCCCAGAAACACTTATAGTAATTGGTGGGGGAGTCATTGGATTAGAGTTTGCTAGCATTTATCAAGAATTAGGTTCAAAGGTAATACTGCTCGCTTCCAGAATACTAAAGAATATAGATAGGGAAGTAGCTGTTAGGCTACCGCTGTTTTTCAAAAAAAGAGGCATGGAAGTTTATGTTGACATAAGAGCTAAGGAGATAGTTAAAGAAGGGAATAAGCTAAAGGTTATTGCCAGATATAAAAAGAAGGATGAGGAAATCGAGGTAGTTGGTGATAAGGTATTGATTGCCTCAGGGAGGGGCCCTGTTACCGAGGGTTTGAACCTGGCTGCCCTAGGCATAGAGTATGATGATAGGGGAATAAAAGTTGACGAGAACTTCGAGACTACAGTCCAGGGTATATACGCCATAGGGGATGTAAATGATGTAGGATTGCAGCTGGCTCATGTGGCCTCAAATCAAGGCATATATGTAATGGAAAAGCTAATGGGTATTGAACCAGACATCAATTTTGATGTTATTCCCAACTGTGTGTTCTCATTCCCTGAAGTTGCCTATGTGGGTATGACAGAAGAAGAGATTAAAGAAAAAGGAATAGACTGCAATGTAAGCAAGTTCATGTTTGCAGCTAATGGTAAAGCCCTTTCCCTTGGAGAGCCTGATGGCTTTGTCAAAGTGTTTTCTACAAAGGATGACAATAAGATTATAGGTATTATGATTGTAGGCCCACACGCTAACGATTTAATACATGAAGGAGCATTGGCTATAGCTAATGGATTGGGTGTAGATAGCATAGCAAGAACGATTCATGCCCATCCAACCCTTAGTGAAGCTTTTATGGAAGCTGTTCACGGTCTTGAGAATAAAGCTATACATATAGCTCCTAAGAAAGGCAGAAGGTAGCAGACATTATGTCTGCTCCTTTTTATTTTAGTAGAGGCTTTAGAAATTTTATTAACCAATATTACCTTCTTGCATATCTAAATAGTATAGACGATTTATGTAAGGAGGTAATTTTATGACCGTTGAGTTAGTTGGACTCCACTGGGTATATTTGACCTTTACATTGCTGATATTAGGATTTATGATAGCTAAACGAGACACCACCCTAATATGCGTGCTGGGTATATTTACTCTTGCCATTATTGCAACCAATTCCCTTCATGCTTCTGTCATGGTTATATTCAACAGCTTCATATATGCAATAGTGGAGTTGTTAGGAACCATCTTGATAATATCCATTATAGTAGGTATGAGTTCCATCCTCAAAAAGACAGGCATAAGCCAGATGATGATCTCCCCTTTTACTAGGTTTATCAAGAGTCCAGCTCTGGCCTATTGGATAATAGGCTTATTGATGATGGTGATTTCATGGTTCTTCTGGCCATCACCGGCAGTGGCCTTGGTTGGGGCAGTTATGCTGCCAGTGGCATTAGATGTAGGATTGCCAGCAATAGGAGTAGCTATGGCTATGAATCTATTTGGTCATGGTATTGCCCTATCTGGAGATTTTATTATCCAAGGGGCTCCTAAGCTTACAGGAGATGCTGCGGGTATACCTGTAGCAGAAGTCATATCTGCTAGCATACCCTTAGTAATTGTTATGGGACTTGTAACAACTGTAACAGCCTTCATATTTTTGATGAAGGATCTAAAAAGCGGTAAATTAAAGGCTGAAAAGCTAGAAGATATAAACGTAGTTGAAAAAGAAGAACAGGTAGTTTTACAAGAAAGGACAAAGAGAATCTATTCCATATTGATCCCTATTCTGTTTTTAATAGATGTGATGGTCATGTTAGTAGCAAAATTGCAAGGTGGGGATGCAACAGCCTTAATCGGTGGAACTGCTGTTGTCATACTGATATTGGTATCTATATCAGCTTACCGGAATAAGGCTTTAGAACAGATAACTTCTCATATAGTTGAAGGATTGAAATTTGGGTTCCAAATCTTTGGACCCATAATCCCAATAGCTGCTTTTTTCTACCTAGGAGGAGAAGGTTTTACAAGTGTTATAGGAGATTATTTGCCAGCAGGATCTCAGGACATAGTTAATGATTTAGGACTTGCATTAGCCAATGCAGTGCCTGTAAATGAAACTATTGCTTCTGTAACATTAACATCTGTAGGAGCCATAACTGGATTAGATGGTTCTGGATTTTCAGGTATTTCATTAGCAGGGTCTGTGGCTAGATTATTCTCTATTGCCATAGGCAAAGGTATAGCAACCTTAACAGCCTTAGGGCAGCTGGCTGCCATTTGGGTAGGAGGAGGTACTTTGATTCCTTGGGCTGTTATACCAGCTGCTGCTATTTGCAAAGTTAATCCCTTTGAATTAACCAGTAGGAATTTCATACCTGTTGTAATAGGATTAGTAGTCACTACAATAGTGTCAATATTTTTAATATGAGAAAAGTGAAAGAGGCCTTGAATCTGTTATAATTGGGATTCAAGGCCTCTTTCTTTTTAGGCAAAAATATTTGATAATAAATTAACCTATGATATAATATAACTAAGTGGATAACAAAAAATGCAAATATCGGAAAAATATTCTACAAATATCCTGTAAAAACCACACTTTCTACTACATTTCTACATGAGCAATCATCAGTAATATTCCCAACACTAATCTAGTAACAGATTTAATATTATATGAAAAATGTTAATTTTATAACAATCCTTATTGTATGTCTTAATCACATTTTAGTCCCGCTAAACATTTTAAAAGAAAGGAGTATATGTATTATGAGTAGGCTTAGTATTATTACAAAGGACAAGGCCCAAGCAACTGTTGAAGTTCTATATAAGGACTTAGAGAGACATATAGTTGCTAGTCCACCAGGCTTATGTCCCATTGACCTGGCTTCATCCTTTTTAAAGATGTGACATGCTCAAACCTGTGGTAAATGTGTTCCTTGTAGAATAGGATTAGGACAACTACAGAACCTATTGGAAGATGTTTTGGACGGAGATGCAACCTTAGAAACCATCGACTTAATTGAAAAAACAGCAAAAACCATCTACTATACAGCAGATTGTGCTATAGGATATGAAGCTGCAAATATGGTTTTGAAGGGCATAGAAGGATTTAGGGATGATTATGAGGAGCATATCCTACGTCATAGGTGTACCTTCCAATTATATCAACCAGTTCCTTGTGTATCCCTTTGTCCAGCTGGAGTGGATATTCCTGGATACATAGCTTTAATATCTGAAGGCAGATATGATGATGCGGTTAGGCTAATAATGAAGGATAATCCATTACCAGCCGTATGTGCTTATGTTTGCGAGCATCCTTGTGAGAACAGATGTAGAAGGAATATGATCGATGACGCTATAAATATAAGGGGGCTAAAGAGGTTTGCTGTAGATAATGCAGAGAATATACTACCTGAAAAGAAGGCTGATTCCACTGGAAAGAAGGTAGCAATAGTTGGAGGAGGACCAAGTGGATTAAGTGCGGCATATTATCTATCAATTATGGGGCATGATGTAGAGATCTTTGAAAAGAGAAAGAAACTTGGTGGAATGTTAAGATACGGAATACCAAACTACAGACTTCCAAGACATATATTAGACAGGGAAATAGATACAATTCTTTCTACTGGTATCAAGGTTCATACAGGAGTTGCAGTTGGAAATGACATATCTATAAACCAATTAAGAGATCAATTTGATGCTATTTATATTGCTATAGGTGCTCACTTTGGTAAGATGATGGGAGTTGAAGGGCAAGAGGCAGAGGGAGTTATATCAGCCGTTGACTTACTAAGAGAAATAGGCGATGAAAAGTATCCAGATTTTAAAGGCAAAAATGTAGTTGTAGTAGGTGGTGGAAATGTTGCCATAGATGCGGCACGTTCAGTGGTTCGTCTAGGAGCGGAAAAGGTTACTATTGTATACCGAAGGCGTAAGGTGGATATGCCTGCTATGAAGGAAGAAATTGAAGGAGCCATTGCTGAAGGAATAGAAATACTTGACTTATATACTCCAGTGAAGGTTGAAAAGGATGAAGAAAACCGAGTTAAAGCATTGTGGGTTCAGTCACAAATTGTTGGGCCAATCAAAGGGGGAAGACCAAAGCCTGTAAAAGCTAATAGAGATATTGAAAGAATAGAATGCGATATAGTAATAAGTGCCATAGGACAAGGTATCGAATCTAGAGATTTTGAGAAAGAAGGAATTCCAGTAACTCAAGGGGTAATTGATGCCCTAGATACAACTGCTGTTAAGAATATACCAGGTATATATTCCGGTGGAGATTGTGTATCAGGACCTGCTACAGTAATCCGTGCTATTGCAGCAGGTAAGGTAGCAGCTGCTAATATAGATGAGTACTTAGGTTACAATCATATTATAGCAACTGATGTGACTATTCCAAATCCACGCCTATCCGATAGGCTGCCCTGTGGACGTGTTAACATGAAAGAGAGAGACTCCTATGATAGAATAAAGGATTTTGACTTAATAGAAATAGGAATGACCAGGGAAGAAGCAGATCAAGAATCTCGCAGATGCCTAAGATGTGATCATTTCGGCTTTGGCGTATTTAAAGGAGGGAGAGTCGAAAAATGGTAAACTTGATCATAGATAATATTAAGGTTCAGGTTCCTGAAGGAACGACCATTTTAGAAGCAGCTGAAAAGATCAATATATCCATACCTAGATTGTGTTATGTTAAAGAATTAAATGAAATAGGAGCTTGTAGAGTATGTGTAGTAGAAATTGAAGGAATTAATAGATTGGTAACTGCTTGTAACAATGTTGTTCATGATGGAATGGTTGTATACACTAACAGTCCTAAAGTTCGTGAAGCTAGAAAGACTAATGTAGAGTTGATTCTCTCCCAACATGATGCCAGGTGTGCAACATGTGTAAGAAGTGGAAACTGTAGCTTACAGCAAATAGCAAATGATTTAGGCATAATAGACATACACTATCCTATTGAGTTACCAAGGGCAGAATGGACTGAAGGTTTCCCCTTGGTTAGAAACTATGAAAAGTGTATAAAGTGTATGAGATGCGTGCAAGTGTGTGATAAAGTACAGGATATGCATATTTGGGATGTTGCTAATACTGGTTCAAGAACTACTGTTGATGTGACCTTAAACAGAAGAATAGAAGAATCTGATTGTGCCCTTTGCGGCCAATGTATAACCCACTGTCCTGTGGGGGCCTTAAGGGAAAGGGACGACACCCAAAAGGTATTCGATGCCTTAGCTGACGAAGAGATGATAACTGTAGTTCAAGTAGCTCCTGCAGTGAGGGCATCCTGGGGAGAAAGCTTGGGCATAAGCAGAGAAGTTGCAACAGTTAAAAGGCTGGTAGCTGCCCTTAGAAGGATAGGTTTTGATTATATATTCGATACCAATTTTGCAGCAGACTTAACTATAATGGAGGAAGGCAGTGAATTTCTAGAGAGATTAAATAACAGGGCAACTTCAAAATTCCCAATGTTTACCTCTTGCTGTCCAGGCTGGGTACGTTTCATGAAGACCCAATATCCTGACATGGTAGATCACTTATCAACAGCCAAATCCCCACAGCAGATGTTTGGCGCTATTACAAAGACCTATTATGCCCAGTTGCTAAATGTTGATCCATCAAAGATATTCTGTGTATCCATAATGCCCTGTACGGCTAAGAAGTATGAAGCTAGTCTGTCTGTAATGAACGATGCTGGAACAGGTCGTGATGTAGATGTTGTATTGACAACTAGAGAAATAGATAGGATAATAAAAGCAGAACATATTGATGTGGCTACCCTAGAAGAAGAGGAATTTGATAAACCATTAGGAGTAAGTTCTGGTGCTGGTGTAATATTTGGAGTAACAGGAGGAGTAATGGAGGCAGCCTTAAGAAGTGCTTATTACCTAGTTACAAAGGAAAATCCTGATCCAGACGCCTTTAAGGATGTAAGGGGTAAAGAAGGATGGAGAGAAGCTTCCTTCGATATAGACGGTACAACTGTAAAGGTAGCTATAGCAAGCGGTTTAGGAAATGCTAGAAAATTAGTTGAAGCAGTTAGAAAAGGAAGCGTAGACTATGACTTCATAGAAATAATGGCTTGTCCTGGCGGCTGTGCTGGTGGAGGAGGCCAGCCTATTGAGGAAGGAAAGCAATTGGCCTATGTAAGGGGAGAAGTGTTATACGGATTAGATGAAATCAGTAATATTAGATTCTCCCATGAAAATCCTTCTGTAATTAAATGTTATGAGGACTTCTTAGGAGAACCACTATCTCATATATCCCATGAATTACTTCACACAGATCAAAATGAATGGGCATTATATGAAGAAAGTGAAAAAGTTACCGATAAAGAAGGAAAGCCTTATAGATATGGTAAACAATTAGCTTACGAATAGAATAAGTAGATAAATCAAACATGCCTCTAAGTGTGATTATTACTTAGAGGCATTAAGATGTTAGGAGGTATATACAATGAAGAGAAAGATGCTCATATTCTTATCCATAATCCTAATATTTGCTGTTGCATGTTCTAAAAGTGAGGAGCCTGGAGAGGACAATTCAGGTACAGAAATAGAAGAAAATGAGGGACAAGAGAAGGTAGAGGAGAGCAAAACTGTTAAGGTCTGCTTCCCTGGAGGAGTTCCAGCCTTGACTGTAACAAAACTTGCATATGAAAAACCTATTATAGATGAAAATATAGAAATTGAGTATGAGTTCCAGAATACACCTGATCTATTGGCTTCTAAAATATTAAAAGGAGAGGCGGATATTGCTATAGTGCCTTCCAATTTGGCAGCTCAAGCCTATAACAAGGAGATACCTTATAAATTAGTAGGTACATCTGTATGGGGAACCCTCTATATGATGAGCACTGAAGATATTAATACTTTTAATGATTTAAAGGGAAAGGAAATATACTCTTTTGGCAAGAACTTAACACCAGATTTAGTCTTTAAATATGTGTTAAGAGAAAATGGTATTGATCCAGACAAAGATATATCCATTACTTATTTAAATGCTGCTTCAGAAGTAGGTCCAGCTTTTATCAGTGGAAAGACCAATTTAGCAGTTTTATCAGAGCCTGCAGTAACTAATATCTTGTCAAAAAAAGAGGATGCAAAGATTATATTTGATTTTAATGAAGAGTGGAGTAAAATAACTGGAATCCAAATGGGATATCCTCAAGCCAGCTTGATCATAAAAGCAGATTTGATTGAGAACAATAAGGAATTTGTTGAAAAGTTCATTGAAACCTACGTAGAAAATATGAAATGGAGTAGCGAGAATCCTGAACAACTTGGTCAGTATGCAGAAGAATTGGAATTTGGTATAACTCAAGATATGGTTGTAAAGGGTATTGAAAGAATGAATATGGGCCCCTTATATGTGGAAAACATGAGAGAGGAATATGAAACCTATTATAAGGTATTGCTGGATTTTGCTCCAAATGTCATAGGAGGTAAACTTCCTGATGAGGGATTTTACTTTGAAAGATAAAAGGCTTTCTACTATTTCAAAATTGATTTTACTGGGGCTGTGGGTCATCTTATCAGAAATAATAGATAATGAAGTCATATTTCCAACCCTTGGAAGTACATTAAAAAGCTTAATTGAAATAGTTAAAACTCCAGATTTTATTAGTATCATAGCTTCATCTTTGTTAAGAAGCCTAATAGGCTTCTTAATTTCTCTATTTTTAGCTGTTTTAACAGGAATACTATCTAGTATTTCAAAGTTTTTTTATAATGTAATGATTCCTATATTAAACTTTTTAGGTTCTGTGCCAACTATGGCTATAATTATTTTAGCCCTTATATGGTTAAATAATGAAATAGTTCCTATGTTTGTTGGTTTTATAATGATCTTCCCAATCCTATATGAAACTGTACAAAAAGGTATATTAAATGTGGACAAGAAGATTTTAGAAATATGTAAGCTGTACAAGGTAAGGAGGATAACTCTAATTAAGGATATATATATTCCAAGTATTTTTATAAATCTAAGTATGGTATTTACTTCAGCCCTATCGACAAATCTTAAAATGGTAATAGCTGGAGAAGCCCTGTCTCAACCCAAATTTGCAATAGGAAGCAATTTGCAAATTGAAAAGATGTACCTAAATACAGCAGGGGTCTTTGCATGGATTATAATAATACTATTGATATCTAAACTGCTTAGCTATATTATGAAAGCAGCAATAGATTTTACAAAGGTGGACAAATGGATGTGATAAGGTGAAATATAGAGTTTTGAATATTAGCAAGAGTTATGAGGAATTGAAAGTGTTAGATAATATTAGCATTGATTTTCCTAAAGACAAGACAACTTGCATTCTAGGACCTTCTGGGTGTGGAAAGAGTACCCTGTTGAATATAATAGCTGGGATACTGGATCCGGACTCTGGGGATGTTGTTGGTTTCAAAGATGAAAGCATAAGTTTTGTTTTTCAAGAAGATAGATTGATTCCATGGAAAAATGTAAGGGACAATTTAAGCTTTGTGTTAGAAGGTAAAATGGATAAACGGGATATTGAAAGGGCTATAGATGACTATTTAAAATCTGTAAACCTACAGGACTATAAATACTATTATCCTAGTAACCTTAGTGGAGGCATGAAGCAGAGAATAAGCATATTAAGGGCTTTTATATATCCCTCCAGCATCCTTTTAATGGATGAGCCCTTTAAGTCATTGGATATAAATAATAAGCATACAGTAATGGAGTTTTTCAAGAAGTTAAAGGTCATGGAGAAAAGAACTTGTATTTTGGTAACCCATGATGTGGATGAAGCTATTGAGTTGTCAGATAGAATTATCATATTGTCAGATAAGCCTTCCAATGTAAAAATGGTCATGGACAACTACTATGTCCACAATAAAAACAAGGAAGATAAAGCTCATATCAAGAATCAGATAGAAAGGGAATTAATGGAGTAGAACATCACCACCTGGAGGATTTTTGATTCTCCTAGGTGGGATGCTTTTAAGTTTCTGAAGGCATATTGCTTAAAACTTCTCTGCTTTTTTCTTCAATATACTGATTTGTATATAGCTTATAATAATATCCTTTTCTTGCGATTAGGTCCTTGTGTTTACCTTCCTCAATAATCTTTCCATCCTTAATCACCAGAATCCTATCTGCTTTTTTTATTGTTGATAGTCTATGAGCTATTATAAAGCTGGTCCTGCCCTTTAGTACTTTGTCTATGGCACTTTGGATTATACTTTCAGTTTCAGTATCAATAGAGGATGTAGCTTCATCTAGTACGAATATCTTTGGATTTCTAACGATTGCTCTAGCTAGGGAAATTAATTGTTTTTGTCCGGTAGATAGGGAACTTCCTCCTTGAGCCACTTCTGTATCATAGCCCTTTTCCATTTTTACTATGAAATCATGGCAGTTTACAAGCTTGCAAGCTTCTATTATTTCTTCATCGCTAGCATCAAGATTTCCGTACTTAATATTCTCCTTAATGGTTCCACTAAATAGGTGGGGGCTTTGCAATACGTAGCCTAAGTTTTCATGAATCCATACTTGGGGCATGTCTTTATAGTTTATACCATCTATCAGTATTTCTCCTCTAGTTGGTTCATAAAATCTACATAGTAGGTTTACAATGGTACTTTTACCAGAACCTGTTTCTCCTACTAAGGCGATTGATTCTCCTGCTTCCACTGTTAAATTGAAGTTTTCAAGGATTAATTCTCCATCCTCATAGGCAAAGAATACGTTTTTGAACTCCACTTTACCTTTAATTTCAGGCCAGTTTTCCTTCTTGGGATTAAAGAAATCTCCATATTTTTCAACTGCTTCTTCCTGGTCAGCTATATCAGGTACTTCTTCTATTAGGAAAAAAACCCTTTCAGCTGAAGCTTTTGCAGATTGAACTTCTGCTATAATGGTAGCTAGTTGTCTAATAGGCTCAAAGAATTGCATTGAATAAGATATAAAGGCTACAATGGTTCCATAGGAAATAGTATTTGTTGCAACCCTAATTCCACCATAGGTCATAACTAAGGCAGTGCCTATACTTCCTAAGATGATGACTATAGGTATATAAAGAGAAGAGATTAGGGTAGCCTTTACTGAAGCCGCCTTCATGCTTTGGGTAAGATTGCTAAATTCCAATAGATTTATTTCTTCCCTGTTAAGTATCTTTGTAGTTTTAGCCCCTGATATACCTTCATTGTATTGGGCAGTAATGTGGGAATTTATCTTTCGCACTTTCCTTTGGGCAGACAAAATCTTTCTTTGAAAATAGATGCTTACCACAGCTAAAAGAGGAACTACAGTTAAGGTTATAAGGGCAAGTTTCAAGTTTAAAAGCAACATGGAAACAGCCACTGCTATCATCATGGCTAAGCCCCAAGCCAAATCTCCAAAACCCCAAGATATTATTTCACTAATCCTGGTTATATCTGAAGTAAGCCTTGCCATTAGCCAGCCTATTGCCTTTTTATCATAGAAGGATAAGGGCTGAATTTGTAAATTTTCAAAGGCTCTTTTTCTGATTGTATAGGATATGATGGTTTCCATTTTTCCATTTAAAGCAACAAATAGATAGATGTTAAAGGATTGAAAGAGTGCAATTATGATAAATACAAGCATAAATTCCCTTAATCCATTTAAAGAACTGTTTACAATGAAGTTGTCTACAGCATAGCGAGTAAACAATGGGAAAGCTGCATCTAGGATCCCTATTACAATATTTAATATAAAGAGAGTTATAAATAATTTTTTCTGAGATATTATTAAATTAAAATATTCCTTCCACACATTAATATTGGATCTATAATCATCCATACATATCACCTCAGCTAGCATGCTTTATATGTGGTCAATTGGGTTTTGTATTTGATAAATTCGCTTGTACAAACCTTCTTCCTTTAATAGGGATTTATGATTTCCCCTTTGAACTATTTTCCCATTATCCAGTACTATAATCAGATCTGCTTCGGATACGGTGGATATTCTATGGGATATGATAATTGTTGTAGATTTATTCTTTCTATTTTTTAATTCCCTTCTTATGGAAAGGTCTGTTTCAGTGTCCACTGCAGATAAGGAATCATCAAATACGACTATAGGACATTGGTTAATAATGATTCTTGCTATAGTCATTCTCTGCTTTTGTCCTCCTGAAAGGGATACACCCCGTTCACCTATAAGCGTGTCATAGCCTTTATCAAAGTAGAGAATATCCTTGTCTATATTAGCAATTTTAGCAGCTTCATACATCCTTACATCATCAATAGTTGGGTTAGCTAGTTTAATATTTTCCCTGATGGTTTTAGCAAATAGGAAAGGCTCCTGTTGAACTATACCAACATTCTTCCTAATCCAAGCTTTATCAATACATTTTAGCTCAATTCCATCAATCTTAATAGAGCCTTTAGTATATTCATATAATCTCGCCAATAGATGGATTAAAGAGCTCTTACCAGAACCAGTAGGACCAATTATGGCAACCGTCTCTCCAGGCTTTACTGTGAAGGTTATATCTTCTAATACGGGTTTGTTTTCTTCATATTCAAAATACACATGCTCAAAGGATATGCTTCCTTTTATTACTGGTTTTAGGTGATTTTCTTCAAGGATTTCTATAGGTTCATCTAAAATCTGGTTAATACGCCTAATGCTTACTATAGCTTTTCCCATATCTGTAAGAATTCTTCCTAACTGTCTTGTAGGCCAGATTAACATGTTTATATAAGTTGTAAAGGCTATAAATATGCCTAAAGATATTTGGCCTTTAAGAGCTAAAATACTTCCAAATAGCAATAACAAGCCTATTTGCATGTAGCAGATAAAGTCAGAACAACCCCAATATATGGCAAGGATTTTCATCAGATTATAGGCTTTATCTGTATAATCCCTATTTTTTTCATCAAATTTAACAAGTTCATATTTTTGTCTAGCAAAGGCTTTAACTACCCTTACTCCCGTTAGATTTTCCTGAAGTACTGTAGATATGGCTGCTTCGGCTTCATCCACTTCTTGATATATCTTTTTAACCTTGGTGAAGAATAGGTATGCAAATGTGAAAAGTATGGGAAGAGTGATCACGGAAACAAGGGCTAATTTAGTATTTAGTTTTAACATTACATATAAAACAAAGGATATCATGAAAAGGGAGCCTGATACTTCCACAAGTTGGATGCCAAGAAAGCGTCTGATGGTCTCGATGTCTGAGGTACATCTTTGCACCAGATCTCCTGTATCAGCTTTAACATGGAATCCATAAGGCAGTTTTTGAATGTGATCGTATAAAGCATCTCTAAGGGCTTTAATAGTGTTTTCAGCAGATTTACTAGATAGGAAGCTTTTAAGAAACATAAAAATTCCTCTTAGGACTGCTACAGCTATTATTAGGATTCCTATTATCCACAGGTTTTCCCTCAAAAAGTATTTTCCCCCAAAAACTTCCACTGCCTTTACTACTATTTGTGAAGTTATCAATTCATCTCCTATAATTGAATCAATGGTAGTTCGTATAACAAGAGGAGCTAGTATGGCAAAAAACTGAGCTATAATCACAAATATCATTCCAATCAGATACGCAATTATATTACCTTTCATAAACTTAAGCAGGGTTTTTACTTCTTTCATCTTGCACCTCCATTTAGTACAAAAAAACCATAGGCTCAGGGAAAATCCGTCATCCTATGGTTTGTGAGTTCGAAAATTTCAGCTAATTTTATTATATTTTGGACAAATGTAAAAATCAATCACATAATTATTTGCTATAATTTGTTGTTAATTATATTAATTAAGGTTAATCTAGCATTATTTCCTCCAATATGTCAATATCTAAAATATTTATTTCATTTTTATTAAAGTCTATTATATTTTCTTCCTTCATTTTAATCAATTCCCTAGACAGGGAAGGTCTTGGCACATTTAAGAGCTCTGCCATCTTTTTTCTTGTATAGGGTAGAATAATAGTTAAACTTTTTTGTTTTTTATATTCTAAGAGCAAATAGCTGGCTATTTTTTTTCTAATAGTGTCTTGGGATAAGTTTGATATTCTCTCGTTTAGCATCAATATTCTCCTGGATAGGACAGTGACAAAATTAGTCAGTATTTGAGAATTGAGCATGCAGAGCTTAACTATATCCTCCTTTTTTATAAACATTATTTCAGACTTTTCCATGGCTGATATTGTAGCTGGGTAAGTATGCCTATCGGAAAAAACAAGGGATTCACCAAATATATTTCCTTCCTTAAAGCTATTAATAGTAGTTACTTGCCCTGAAGGGAATATCTTTTGAATTTCAATCCTCCCATTGAGAATTATTCCAAGGCTATTACAATCGTCCCCTTCGATAGCAATTACCTGATCCTTCTTATAGGTTTCAATTTTATATGGTATCTTGCTTAAATTATTTATAATATCCTCTTTTTCTACACCTTTGAATAGTATACATTTGGCTAATTTATCTATATATTTTTCCATCTTATCCTCCATGTTAAACTATTCTTTAATATATTTTAATATATATAGGCTTTTATGTATAGGTGCTTCCAGGACAATCCATTTAAAAAACTGATATAAAGAATGATTATTTTTTGTAAATTGGGTATTAAAGATATAAGTGTACTAATAGGAGAGGGTTTTTGTTCGAAATAAGGGGAGTGAGCTATAAGTGATAGAGAATACAATTCCATATATATTTTGATTATATGTGGTATTGTTTACTATGAATATCAATTCTATATTCATTCTACAGTATTTTTATGGGATGGGGTAAAAATACTATTAAAATATGGTGAGGCGATTGCATATGAAAGGTACGCTATTAATAAGTCAGCTAGATTCACTGGAGAATTCCAATAAAAAACGCAGGGTTTTTTTCAATATAGGAGATATAAAGAGTGCCGAGGTAAGCAACAGACTAATTAACCTATTACATGATTGTGATATTGTTGATATCAACGATATTGTATTAAAGTATAACGGTATTGAATTAAACATAACTATACAACAAATACCAAGTGTTTTAAAGATGTTATGTAAGAAGAATTTTTGCATTTATGAAGTATACCAACCGTATAATCCTGAAGAATAGATCACTCCCTTTATTTAATAATTTCATACTTTTAAATTAACAAGCGTCATATATTACTTACTTAAAATAGAGTAGGTATTGTATGACGCTTGATTAATAATATGGCAAAGAAAGAAATATATATAAATATATAAGGCCGGTTCAGTCATACCACAAACACATTTATCACATCAATAAATATGGTCAATAGGGAGTGGTGCTGTTGAATACAAGGTTTAAGCTTATTTTCTTCTTGTTTATATTAGTGCTAATAGTCGTAGTACTGGGTAATTATATCCATATGTTTTTTATGAAAAGAAACATAAACTACCAAAAAACAGGCGGATATATAGAGAGTAATAACTTAGCTATTTTAATAGAGGTGGATAAGAAGAGATTGTCTCTGGTTGATTGCAAAAGGGGTGAGGTGGTTAAAATTTATGGGGTGGCTACAGGGAAAGCAAATAGTCCAACTCCTCTAGGGACTTTTAGGATAATAGAAAAAGCAAGGTGGGGCGGTGGGTTTGGGTCTAGATGGTTGGGTCTGGATGTTCCTTGGGGTAAGTATGGTATTCACGGTACCAATAAGCCAGGAAGTATAGGATTTAACGCCTCAGCAGGATGTATTAGAATGAGAAACAAGGATGTAGAGGAGCTCTATGATTTGGTAGATTATAATACAATAGTACATATAGTTAACGACCTAAATTATGGGCCCTTTGGTTATGGATTGAGAAGTTTAAGACCTGGGGATAGAGGGGCTGATGTGGCAGAAGTACAGAAAAGATTGAAAATAAAGGGGTACTATGATGGTGACATAGATGGTATATATGGTGAAGGAATGAAAAGGTCCTTAATTGAATTCTTAAAGGCAAATAATATACCTTTAACAGATACCATAACTGATAGCATATATGAAGAACTAGGTATAATTCTTATGGACTAAAAAAAGCAGGTATGGAACCTGCTTTTTTGAAGTAGTTAGCTAGTTGTTTTACCACCCATATTTTGTTGTGCCATTTCTACTAGTCTCTTTGTCATATATCCACCAACATATCCATTTTGTCTAGATGGTAGATTTCCTTTATCTATACTATTGTAATTTGAGATTCCAAGTTCAGAAGCTATTTCTAGTTTCATTTGATCTAAAGCTTGGCGAGCTTCAGGTACTAAGATTTTGTTTGAATTATTGTTTCTTGCCAAATTACTTCCTCCTTTCAATAGAAATAATTTTTATTTTTAAATTGTAGTACTATTATGTGTAAAAAGTAGAAAGATAAACTATGTAATTTTATGCAAAGGTGGATTGAATATCTAATTTAACTATAAAACAGTGACTAAAATTTATTAAATAACGAAAATGAAAATAATAAATACTGGAAAAACTGTTTTTTAAATAATTCTGATATTTTAATAAACATATTGCAATTCATTCATGATTTGATTTATAATTAACAATAAATACAGAAGAATATAATACTCGAAAGAAATAAGACTTGTCTAGCGTTTTATACTAAAATATTCGATTTTTAAGCTTAATTTTTCAATAGTTCCACTATTAGCAATTATTCCACAATAGATTAATCTTGCAATTTTATTTCAAATGTAGTAAACTTTATAAAATAATATAAATTATAAATAAAAAATAAGGGGGTAATTTCAAATGCGAAGAAAGTTTATAGCAATGATGAGCATCTTTCTAGTGCTTGTAATGCTAGTAACTGGATGTTCATCACCAGCTGATGAAACAGGAGATGAAACAGATGATGCTGAAACTAAGAAAATACTTAAGACAAACAATAGTAGTGAACCTGGTTCATTAGATCCTCCATTAGCACAAGGAACTCATGAGTCATGGATACTAGAGAACGTATTTGAAGGCCTTATGACTTTCGATGAAAAAGGCGAATTAGTCGAAGGTATGGCTGAAAAATATGAGGTATCAGAAGACGGTTTAACTTACACATTCTATCTACGCGATGCAAAATGGACCAATGGAGATCCTGTTACTGCTCATGACTTTGAATATTCATGGAAGAGAGCATTAGCTCCTGAAACAGCTGCAAACTATGCGTCAATCCTTTATTATATAAAGGGAGCAGAAGCATATAACACAGGTAATGGTTCCGCTGATGATGTAGCAATTAAGGCTCTAGATGATAAGACTCTAGAAGTGACTCTTGAATCACCTACAGCTTACTTCCTAGAATTAACTGCATTCTATACTTACTTCCCTGTAAACAAGAATGTTGCTGAGTCCAATCCAGATTGGGCAAAAGATCCATCAACTTACGTTTCAAATGGACCATTCAAACTAGTTGAATGGAAACACAATGACCAAATAGTATTAGAAAAGAATGAAAATTACTATAATGCAGACAAGATTAAATTAGATGGTATTGAGCTTGATATCATTGAAGACCAAAATACTGCATGGCAAAAATATGAAGGTGGAGAATATCATATCAACGTTGACGTTCCAACTTCAGTTGTTGCAGAACTTCAAGCTAATAATAATCCTGAGTTAAATATAGGATTACAAGTTGGTACTTACTACTACAATGTTAACCCTGCGGTTAAGCCATTTAACAATGCTAAGGTAAGAAAAGCTCTATCAATGGCAATGGACCGTGAAACTATAACTAAAAACATCACTCAAGGTGGACAAATTCCTGCATACGGTGTAGTTCCTCCAGGATTAAAAGATGAAAGTGGTAAGGACTTTAGAGAAACTGTTGGCAGCTTAACTGAATACAATCCAGATGAGGCTAAGAAGCTATTTGAAGAAGGTTTGAAAGAAGAAGGCATGACAGTTCAAGATTTCAACAATGCTGGATTCGTACTTCTTTACAATACTTCTGAGTCCCACAAGAAGATAGCTCAAGCTGTTCAAGAAATGTGGAGAACTACTTTAGGAATTGAAATAGGACTTGAAAACGTTGAGTTCCAAGTTAAACTTGATAGAGAGCAATCAGGAGATTATCAAATCTCAAGAGCTGGTTGGATAGGAGACTATATGGATCCTATGACATTCTTAGATCTATGGTGGTCAGACAGTGCATTTAATGACGTAAAATACAACAATCCAGAATATGATGCTTTGATTCAAAAAGCAAAAACAACCACTGACCAAGCTGAACGTATGGAAGCTATGAGACAAGCAGAAAAGATGTTAATGGAAGATATGCCAGTTCTTCCAGTATACTTCTACACTCAACCATATACTGTGAAGCCAAATGTAACTGGTATAATCAAGGTTCCAGTAAGATACCCAATAATCACTTATGCTGATATAACTGATTAATAAGTTATCTAGAAGTGAATGGTTTTATAGAAAATCAGGTGGCATAAATGCCACTTGATTTTCTATAACATTTTTGGAAAGGGTGATTGATAAAACATGACTAAATATATTTTGAAAAGATTTACAATGGCTATAGTAACTATTTGGGCAATAATTACTATTACTTTCTTTCTAATGCATTCTGTTCCAGGTAACCCTTTTGCTACTGAAAGCAGGAAGATACCTGAAAACATAATGGAGAACTTAATGAAAAAGTACGGGTTAGATAAGCCTAAAAGTGAGCAATATATGATGTATTTAAAAAATATTGCAAGATTTGACTTCGGAGAATCAATGAAGTCTAATACGGAAACTGTAAATGAGATGATTGCTAGAGGCTTTCCTGTTTCAGCCCATCTTGGTGTACAGGCCATTCTAATTGCCTTAATACTTGGTCCAGCTTTAGGTGCCATAGCAGCCTTATATCAGAATAAAACCCCCGATTATATTTCCATGATTATTTCGATCATTGGTGTGTCGGTACCTAGCTTTGTTATGGGATCATTTTTAATACAGTTTGTTGCTAGAAATGTTGACTGGCTTCCTATTGGAGGTTGGGGAGAATTTAGGCATACTATATTGCCATCCTTTGCCTTAGCCATGATGCCCTTAGCGCAATTTGCAAGACTTATGCGTTCTAGCATGCTGGAAGTTCTCAACCAAGATTATATTAAGACAGCAAAGTCCAAAGGAATTACAAGAACAGCAGTTATCATGAAACATGCTGTTAGGAATGCAATTTTGCCAATTGTATCCATGTTGGGTACTACTATTTCAAATCTTGTAGCTGGTAGTTTTGTTATTGAAAAGATTTTTGGAATACCTGGACTTGGAATGTTCTTTACTACATCCGTATTTAATAGGGATTACACTCTTATAATGGGAGTAACTGTATTCTATGCTATGGTATTGATTACTATGATGTTATTAGTTGATATAGCTTATATGTTAATTGACCCAAGAATTAGACTTACTAAGGAGGGACGTTAAGAATGGAACAAGTAACTTATACTAAGGACATGTTTAAGAAGGCTCCAAAGGATAGTCGTAATGCTGAACAGATAAAACGTCCTACTATTAAATATTGGGCTGACGTATGGCGCAGATTGAAGCTTAATAAATTAGCTATGGTTGGACTGATCATTCTAATTTTAATGGGTATTATGTCCCTTATTGGTCCAGGACTAAGTGGCCATAATTATTATGAACAGGATTATTCTCAGGTTAATGTTAGACCTAATAATGAATTTTGGTTTGGTACAGACGAACTAGGAAGAGACTTATTCAGTAGAGTATGGTTAGGTACAAGATATTCCTTGTTGATAGGAATTGCTGCAGCACTTATAGACTTTGGTATTGGTGTTATATATGGTGGAATTGCTGGTATGGCGTCACGCAAGGTAGATGCTGTGATGATGCGTATAGCAGAGGTTGTATATAGTATACCTTATATGCTTGTAGTTGTACTGATTTCAGTAGTTTTCTCAACTGCTGGTTCCGGTACATCTATGTTCGTTCTAATATTAGCTATGACTATTACTGGATGGGTACCAATGGCCAACTTAGTAAGAGGGCAGGTGCTTCAGCTTAAGGAATCTGAATATTCTTTAGCATCCGAATCCTTAGGCGCTACTAGTGGATGGATATTGAAAAAACATATAATACCTAATACATTAGGTCCTATTCTAGTTAATGTAACATTGACAATTCCTAGAGCAATATTTTCAGAAGCAACTTTAAGCTTCATGGGATTAGGCTTACAGCCACCAAGCCCAAGCTTGGGAACATTGGCAAACGATGGATTAGCTGTAATGCCAATAGGACTCTTTTATCAGATATTGATACCATCTATATTTATTTCACTTATCATGTTTTCATTCAATGTATTAGGTGATGGTTTAAGAGATGCACTAGATCCAAGATTACGCAAATAGAAAGAGGTGGAAATATGGAAAAATTACTAGAGGTAAAAGATTTAGCAGTATCCTTCCAAACCTTTTTTGGGGAAGTTGAAGCGGTACGTGGAGTAAGCTTTCATGTAAACAAAGGCGAAACTGTAGCCCTAGTGGGAGAATCAGGCTGCGGGAAGAGCGTAACAGCAAGCTCTATCATGCAACTTCTTCCTATGCCACCTGCATTCTATAAGAGAGGCCAAATCCTGTTTGAAGGTGAAGATATAGTACAAAAAAGCGAAAAAGAAATGCAAAAAATACGTGGGAATAAAATATCTATGATATTTCAGGATCCAATGACATCCCTAAATCCTACTATGAGAATTGGAAATCAGATAGTGGAGGGATTGATAAAGCATCAAAAACTTAGTAAAACAGAGGCAGAAAAGAAAGCTATTGAAATGTTAAACTTAGTATCTGTACCTCAACCAGAGAAGAGGATAAGACAGTATCCCCATGAATTCTCAGGTGGGATGCGTCAAAGAGCTATGATCGCCCTTGCAATGGTATCAAATCCAGAGCTATTAATTGCTGATGAGCCTACCACAGCTTTGGACGTAACCGTTCAAGCGCAGATTCTAGATCTTATGAAGCAAATTCAAGATAAACTTGGTACTTCCATTATTTTAATCACTCATGACTTGGGTGTAGTTGCAGACATGTGTGATAGAGTTATTGTAATGTATGGTGGGCAGCTAATGGAAGAGGGTACAGTATATGAAATATTTAAGAATCCAAAACATCCTTATACTAGAAAACTATTAGGTAGTGTTCCACGCTTAGATATGAGCAGATCTGAAATGTTACACTCTATCGAGGGAACACCTCCTGATTTATATAAACCTCCTAAGGGATGCCCCTTCTACGATAGATGTGACGAAGCAATGATCATTTGTAAGGATCATATGCCACAAAGAGATTATCATACAGATACACATTATAGTTGTTGTTGGTTGAACCACCCAATGGCAAAAGGTGTGGCTGAAGGGAGTGAAGCTTAATGGCTGAACCATTGATTTCAGTAAGAAATGTAAAGAAATACTTTGATGTGGGCGGAGGAAAGACTTTAAAGGCAGTAGATGGGATCAGTTTTGATATCTACCCAGGAGAGACTTTTGGGTTGGTTGGAGAATCTGGATGTGGAAAGTCAACAGCAGGTAGAACCATTATTAGACTTTATGAACCATCAGGAGGACAGGTATTATTTAATGGAAAGAGTGTTTATGACCTTTCTAGCCGTGAGATGCAAGAGGTTAGAAAAGACTTTCAAATGATATTCCAAGACCCATATGCATCCTTAAATCCTAGGATGACTGTAGAAGATATAATAGCAGAGCCTTTAGACATACACAAGGCATATAAGAGTCATGCGGAGCGCCACAATAGAGTGATTGAGTTATTAAAACTAGTTGGATTAAATGAAGAACATGCTAGTCGTTTCCCTCACGAGTTTTCTGGTGGACAACGTCAAAGAATAGGTATAGCAAGAGCATTAGCTCTAAATCCAAAGTTCATAGTTTGTGACGAGCCCATATCTGCTTTGGACGTTTCAATACAGGCTCAAGTTGTAAACTTATTGAAGGAACTACAAGAAGAAATGGGCATTACCTACTTATTTATAGCCCATGATTTATCAATGGTTAGGTATATTTCAGATAGAGTTGGAGTTATGTACCTTGGACATATGATGGAGTTAGCAAAATCAGAGGAGTTGTATGAGAATCCAATCCATCCTTATACAAAGGCCTTGTTGTCTGCTATACCTATACCAGATCCAGAGGTACAAAGAAGCAGACATAGGATTATGTTGGAAGGAGATGTTCCAAGCCCCATTGATCCAGCAGATACTTGTAGGTTTGTAGATAGATGTCCTTATGCTATTGAGCAATGTAAGGGAAAGGCACCAGAGTTTACAGAAATAGTAAAAGATCACTATGTTGCTTGTCATAGAGCTAAAGATATACTAGAGGGTAAGGCAAAGCCAACAAAATAGTATAAAAAGGTTGAAATGGAAACATTTCAACCTTTCATATGATGGATAAAAAAAGCTTCTTCGGTTATAAGTTCGAAGGAAGCTTTTTTTATTGTAACAAATTATTTTTACCTACGTAGTATGTAGTGAAAGCAAATCCATAGGGTTAGGAGGATAGACATGAATGGAAATCATTATGATAGAAGTAGAAATATGTTACTAGCTAGAGCATATGTACCATTCCAGAGGCTCAATCAGATATATAGTCCGTCTGAAGCTCTTAGAAAGGGCACCTTATTCCCAGAACTGTATATGCCCTATGATGAGAAGACAAGAGAAGTAGTAGGAGGCGGATATTATGGATAGAGAGCAGAAGATGCTATTAAAGGAAATAATGGACTACAGTTTTGCTTTAGTAGAGACTGCCTTGTATTTAGATACCCATCCCTATGATGAGGAGGCTTTAAAATTGCACAATGGCTTTTCTCAAAAGTATAGCCAACTGGTTTCCTTATATCAAGCAAAATATGGTCCCCTAAAAAATAATCAGATGAGTGGGTGTCCCTGGGCCTATATAAATGGACCCTGGCCTTGGGAGATAGACTTTGATCTATAAGAGGAGGGAAAGGCATGTGGATATATGAAAAGAAATTACAATATCCGGTTAGAGTAGATACCACCAATCCAGCTTTAGCCCAAATGATAATAGAGCAATTCGGTGGGGCAGATGGGGAGTTATCAGCTGGTATTCGCTATCTTACCCAGAGATGGGCTATGCCAACTAATCAGGCAAAAGCTCTACTTACAGATATAGGTACGGAAGAGCTAGCCCACTGGGAGATAATAGGTACCATAGTATGGAAGCTAGTAAAAGATGCACCTATAGAGCAGATAAAAGGAACACCCTTCGAAGCACACTATGTAAACCATGGCAAAAGTCCATATCCTCATGACGCCTCTGGAGTGCCTTGGACAGCAGCTTTTATAAACTCAAAAGGGGATCCTATTGCTGATCTTCATGAAGATATGGCAGCAGAGGAAAAGGCAAGGGCTACCTATGAGTGGCTTATAAATATATGTGATGATCCTGGTGTAAAAGATGCTCTAAGATTTTTAAGGCAAAGAGAAATTGTGCATTTCCAAAGATTTGGAGAAGCCCTTAGGATAGTTCAGGAGGAGTTAGATAGGAGAAAATACTATTAATAGCGGAGGGAAAACCTCTGCTATTATTGTTTAATAACTGTTAGCTTTTTTTCATTATTATGGTATAATATTATATACATAATAATGTGATAGATATGTACATAGAATACAAATATATATAAAGGGGGAATACATATGAACAAGATGACAGCAGAAAATTTAAGATCAGCATTTGGGGGAGAAAGCCACGCTCACATGAGATATAGAATATGGGCAGAAAAGGCAGAGAAGGACGGCTTCCCAACAGTAGCTAGACTTTTTATGGCAACATCTGATGCAGAACAAGTGCATGCTACCTTACATTTTAAGGCCCTAAAGGATGAAGTAGGAGGTTTCAACGTAACTTCAGGTGCAGAGTTTGGTTACCAATCAACATCTGAAAACCTAGAAGGAGCTATAGGAGGAGAAACTTTTGAATATACACAAATGTATCCAGCATATATTGCAGTTGCTGAGATGCAAGGTGAAAAGGAAGCAGTAAGAGCTATGAAGTATGCAATTGAGGCAGAAAAAGTCCATGCAGAGCTATTTACCAAGGCTAAGGAAGCTGTAGATAGTGGTAAGGATTTAGAGGCTGAAAAAATCTATCTATGCCCTATATGCGGTTTCATAAGTTTGACTGGTGAAGAAGATAATTGTCCTCTTTGCAATGTTAAAAAGGAGCTGTTTAAGGAATATTAATAAGGTGCTGATTAGCACCTTATTTTATTATGAAAACATTTTCACAGCAATGCAAAGTCTTCTACATGTGAGTTAATAGGCTTCATTATACCCTAGAATACAAAGGAAGAACTTATACATTATAATAAGGAGGAATACTTCTGTGGCAAAAGTAGAGGTAGTACTGGCTGACAAGACAGAATTTAGCTCTAGATTTGCAGGCAAGTTTGTAAAGAAAGCTTCTAGCTTTAAATCCCAGGTAACAGTAGTTAAAAATGGTAAGGAATACAGTGGAAAAAGCATCATGGGCATCTTGACTATAGGAGCATTAAATGGAGACAGAATTTTTGTAAAGGCTGAAGGTACTGATGAGGAAGAGGCGATTAAAGCTTTGGTGGATTTGCTAAGAAAGGATTTTCATAGTGAAGGTAAAACTTCATAGTAATACTAATTTAAAAGGTATTATATGGAAATTATTCAATTATCCCATGTAAAAAGGCCTAGGTAGAAGGCCTTTTTACATTTTTGTATTGAATAATATGACGGTTTTTGTAATTAATCCCTTGGATTATTTTCCTTAACAATACTAATAATATACTTTAGTACTTTTGATACTTTTTGGAGGTGATATATTGAGTATAAGATTGTTTATTATAGCAATAACCCCAGCTATAGTGATAATCATAGGTTTATACTTAAGTGACAGATATGATAGGGAGCCATTTAAAATACTATTACTTACCTATGTTTTAGGGGCTTTATCAGTAATTCCTATTATTATAGTTGAAGAATTCCTCCTTAGAATAAATGTCCTATTTAATTCAGATTTGTTATATGCTTTCTATACATCTTTTATCGTTGCAGGCTTGACAGAAGAGTATTTTAAGAGATTAATAGTGTTGAAGGTACCCTACAAAACTGAATATTTTAATGAACGCTTAGATGGGATTGTATATAGTGTATTTGCCTCCATGGGATTTGCAACGGTGGAAAACATAGTATATGTAGTATTTAGGTATGCAAACAATCCTCATGTTGGGCTGTACAGGGGCATTTTTTCAGTACCTGCTCATGGAGTCTTTGCCATCACAATGGGCTACTATTTATCACTAGCCAAGTTCAATACAGATGAAGAAGATAAAAAGATAAACTTAAGAAGATCCCTTTACATGCCTATTCTACTCCACGGGGCCTTTAATTTTATATTGTCTTCTGGTATACCTCAGCTAAGTGTATTGTTTGTTCCATATGTAATATATATCTGGTGGATAAATCAAAGGAAATTAAGCAAGTTTATCTATGACTCAATAAATAGAAAATTGGACATAAGTAAAGATAATTAATGTTTATTATTCCATATAAAAAGATTAGAATATAATTAGAATAAAAAATAAAGAGAGGTAAGTTTATGAAAAAAACACTTTTAGTTTTTCTAATAATATTAGTAGGATTATTAGGGTTTATCTCTTTCAATGATAATTGGACGAACCTTCTTAAACCTGATAGGGGCAATGAGATGGATATACCACAAGAGCTTGAAGATCAAGTAGAGGAGGAAAAAAAGACAGAGGCAACAATATTGGCTGTTGGAGATGTAATGTTTCACATGCCTCAAATTAGAGCAGCCTACAGTTCAACTTCTAAATCCTATGATTTTACAGATGTATTTAGATATGTAAAAGAGCACATTGAATCAGCCGATTTGGCTATAGCAAATTTTGAAAGCGTAGCCTACGGTAATGAGTTTGGAGTATCAGGCTATCCTAGATTCAACTCACCTGTGGAGACCATATCAACTCTTAAGGAAACTGGGTTTGACATACTTAATACTGGCAATAACCATGCTCTGGATCAGGGTAAGCAGGGCATTATAAACACCATTGATAATATTCAAAGCCATGGGTTGAAAAACATTGGAACATATAAAGAGCCAGGGGAGAATATATTAATAGAGGAAGTCAATGAAATAAAGATAGCGTTTTTATCTTACTGCTATGGATATAATGGATTGGAAAATTTGTTAACTGAGGAAGAAAGGTCCTATATGGTAAGTACAATAGATGAGGAGAAGATAAAAGATGATATAGCCAGAGCCAAATCCATGGGAAGTGATTTAGTTTCTGTGGTGATCCATTGGGGAAATGAGTATGAGAGGGAGCCAAATGAGTATCAAGTAGAATTGGCTAGGAAAATGGTTGAATGGGGGGCAAATATAATACTGGGTAGCCATCCTCATGTCATACAGAAAAGCCAAATAATAGAATATGAAGGAAAGAATAATTTTGTTATCTACTCTTTGGGAAACTTTCTATCAAACCAGAGGAAGTCCACTATGGGGAACAGATATACAGAAGATGGGATTATGGTAAAAATACAAGTAGAAAAAGATTTTAATAGTGGTCAAGTAACTATTAAGGATATAGAATATATACCTACTTGGGTTAGAAAATACGAGCAAAACAATAAGATTAAATATGAGATAATACCAATAGAAGACTTTTTAAATAATGATGAACTCCTAATGAACTTGAACTCTGGGGAAAGAACAAGAATAGATGAATCTTACAAAAGTACTATGGAAATAATGTCGGAATTTTCAATATATTGACAATATACTTTTAATATGATTTAGTCAAAATACGGTTTGAATTATATTATAATTAATATATAATAGTAATAGAGTTCAAAATATTTTGTTTAGAATAATTAAAGGTGGGTAACCCTTGCAATACCTCAAGGATTTGTTTTTAAATATTAGGATCAGGGATATATTTGATATTTTAATAGTGGCTATGGCCTTTTATAAGATACTGATGTTAATCAGAGAAACAAGAGCAGAACAGTTGATAAAGGGCATTTTTGTCTTGTTTGCTTTGACTAAAGTAAGCGAATGGCTTGAATTATTTACCCTGAATTGGATACTAGACACGACTATGACAGTAGGTCTTATAGCTATTTTAATAGTATTCCAACCAGAGTTAAGAAGAGGGTTAGAATATATTGGCAGAAGCAGATTTTTTACTAAATCCTTTATGGAGATAAAAAGCGAAAGCTTAAATGAAGTTTTTGATGAGATAGTAGATGCAGTAGCCTCTCTTTCCAGACAGAAAATAGGAGCTTTAATTGTTATAGAAAGAGAAACTGGATTGAGTGAAGTGGTCGAAACTGGGACAAGGATTGAAGGCAATGTTACCAGTGACCTTCTTATAAACATATTTATTCCAAATACACCTCTCCATGACGGTGCTGTTATCATAAAGGATGATAAGATAAAAGCAGCTGGGTGTTTCCTTCCTTTAACAGACAACACATCTTTAAGCAAAGATTTAGGGACAAGACATAGGGCAGCTCTAGGTATTTCAGAAAGATCAGATTGTTTGGTAATAGTGGTTTCGGAAGAGACTGGCTCCATTTCCATGGCTGAAAGAGGTAGTCTAGCTAGATATTTGGATTCAAAAACATTGAAGCAGATTTTAATGGACATGTATAAGCCAAAAGAACAACAGCCATCATTTATTACAAAATGGAGGGCAAAGTATGGGCAAAGAGAAGAAAAGTGAATGGACCTTAAAGATCTTTGCTCTAATTATAGCCATTGTCTTGTGGAGCTATGTTATGAGTGAAGTAAATCCCATGTGGACGGAAGAATATAGAAGTGTAAAGGTAAATGTTCTAAACCAAGCTTCCTTAGAGAGGCAAGGCTTAGTTATATTAGAACCAGAAAACTTAAATGACATAGATATAAGAGTTTCCATAACTGGAAGAAGATCCGATGTCATAAAGATATCAGCCGATGATATTATAGCTCAAGTGGATTTAAGTGGATATGGTACTGGTGAAGTAAAGGTACCTGTATATGTTCACGTTCCAGTTGGCGTTAGTCTCAAGGATTATAGTCCAAAGGAAATCCTTTTCAAATTTGATAAGATTGTAAGCAGAGAAAGACCTGTAACGGTTGAAACAGCAGGGGAATTGCCAGATGGTTATGTATTGGGAACACCAACTGTTAAGCCTCAATCTGTGGTTGTTGAAGGCCCCAGCACATGGCTCAATTCCTTATCGAAAGTAGTTGCTACTGTAGATGTTACAGGCATTACTGATGATATAGATGTAAATGTGCCAATTAGGCTAGTTGATGACGACGGTAATAGTGTAAGAGGAATATCTACAAAGCAGAGCTCTGTGGATGTAACTATTCCTGTTTATAGGGTAAAAAGTGTTCCAATAGAAATACAGACTATGAACAAGTTGCCAGATGGTTATGAGATAGTGGATATCAAAGCCAACCCAAGTAAAATTGAAATTGTAGGAAGAGAAGAAGTACTCGATAAAATCGAATCAATATCTACAGTACCTGTAGACATAAATGAGTTGGCTACTAATAAAAATATGAAGGTAGAACTAGAAATACCAGAAGGTGTTAGGTTATTGGATCCAGATCAAGAAGTTACAGTAAGTTTAAATGTAGAAGAAATAGTAAGTAGGTCTTTTGACTTTACTCTCAGGGATGTTCAAATAGTGAATTTGGGTGCAGGACTTTCCATATACGAAGAGGATCTGAGTTCACCCTTCTCATTGACTATACAGGGATTTAGCTCTGTATTAGAACCATTAAAGAAGGATGACATTGAAATAGAGATGAACCTAGAAGGCTTAGGAGAAGGTAGTCATCTAATTGCAGTTGATGTAAAGGAAAAGAACTTTACAGTTCTAAGTTTGCTACCAGAAAGAATTCAGATCAGGTTAAGAAAAGACTAGATAGGATTTTATAGTTCTTCCATGTGGACTAGCTTATTTGAATACTTGGTAATAAATTAATGATGATCATCAGCTTTATAGCTGATATTATAGTTAATCTTGGTAAAGACCAAATGAAAACTTTAAACCAAGGAGTGCCAAATGAAAAAAAGAACCTAAAATATAGGAGAAGGAGGAAGCAATAAATGACAAAATCCTTTACTGATCTATTAGAATTAGCTCAACAAAAAGGGCCAAAGAAGCTTTCAGTGGCTGTGGCAGAAGACAAGGAGGTACTAAGTGCTGTTAAGGCAGCAAAAGATCTAAACATAGTTGAACCTGTTTTAGTAGGAGACAAATCTAAGATTGAAGCGATAGCTGGAGAAATGGGATTTGACCTGTCTGGAGTTGAAATAGTTGATGAAAAAGATGGTGTAATGGCTGCAAGAAAAGCTACAGAATTAGTAAGCAGCGGTAAGGCTGATGTTTTAATGAAGGGCCTAATAGATACTTCTGTAATTATGAAGCAAGTTTTGGACAAGGAAATAGGACTTAGGACTGGGAAACTAATAAGCCACGTAGCAGTCTTTGATGTGGAAACATATCACAAGATTTTATTGGTAACTGATGCTGCTATGAACATAAATCCAGATTTAGAACAAAAGAAAGAAATAATTGCAAATGCAGTGGAATTAGCTCACTCACTAGAAATAGAAAATCCAAAGGTAGCCGTTATTGCAGCTAAGGAAAAGGTTTCCCCAAAGATGGAAGCTACTGTACACGCTCAAGAGTTAGCTGAGATGAATAAGAGAGGCGAAATTAGCGGTTGCATAGTAGATGGACCATTTGCATTGGACAACGCTATTTCCAAAGAAGCAGCAGAAACTAAAGGGGTTAAATCAGAAGTAGCTGGAGATGCAGACATATTACTAGTACCATATATAGAAGCAGGTAATGTTCTATATAAATCCTTAACCTACTTTGCTAAAGCAAAGAATGCTGGAATTATATTAGGAACTAAGGCTCCGATTGTTCTTACATCAAGAGCAGATAATGATGAAGCAAAATTATATTCCATCGTATTGGCAGTTTTATTAAGTTCTAAATAAGGAGGATAATAGGTATGGCAAATGATTTTAGACTATTGGTTATAAATCCAGGTTCTACTTCTACAAAGATTGCGGTATTCAAAAATGAAGAAATGGAATTCTGCGAAACTCTAAGGCACTCAGTGGAAGAACTATCCCAATTTAAAAATGTGTCAGATCAATATGAGTTTAGGTTGAATATAATCTTGAATGCTTTAGAGGAAAGAGACATTGACATTAACTCTTTCTCAGCTATAGTTGGACGTGGCGGACTATTAAAGCCAATTGAAGGTGGAACTTATAAGGTAAATGAAAGAATGCTCGAAGATTTAAGATCCACTGAAAGAGGCGAACACGCTTCAGATTTAGGAGGTATTCTAGCTTACGGAATAGCTAGCAAGATTGGAGTAGATGCTTACATAGTAGACCCAGTAGTAGTAGATGAACTAAGTGATGTGGCAAGAATTTCAGGGCTTAAGGACATTGAAAGAGTTAGCATCTTCCATGCACTAAACCAAAAAGCAGTTGCAAGAAGACATGCTAAATCACAAGGCAAAAAGTATGAAGATATGAACTTGATTGTTGTACACCTAGGTGGAGGTATTTCAGTAGGTGCGCATCAAAAAGGTAAAGTTATTGAAGTTGCTAACGCATTAGATGGAGAAAGTCCTTTTTCACCAGAAAGATCAGGTGGACTACCAGTAGGAGAGCTTGTTAGACTTTGCTATTCAGGAAAGTACACCTATGAAGAAATGAGAAAGAAATTGGTTGGAAAAGGTGGATTAGTATCCTATCTAAACACCAATAGTGCAATGGAAGTTTGTGAAAGAATTGAAAATGGAGATGAATACGCTAAACTAGTCTACTATGCTATGGCTTATCAGACAGCAAAAGAAGTAGGAAGTTGTGCTGTAGCACTAAAAGGTAAGGTAGATGGCATATTGCTAACTGGTGGAATAGCTCATGATAAGATGTTCACTGGTTGGATAGAAGAAATGGTAAGCTTTATTGCAGATGTATATGTTTATCCAGGTGAGGATGAACTAACAGCTCTAGCTGAAGGTGGATTAAGGGTATTGAAAGGTGAAGAGGAAGCAAAAGAATACAAATAGAATTTAGGTGGTTATATGATTTTAAATGATAAAAGAATCAGGATTGTTGTGGGGCATTATGGTAGTGGAAAAACTGAGTTTAGTGTTAACTATGCAGTAAAACTTGCAGAACAAGGAAGAAAAGTTGCCCTAGCAGATTTAGACGTAGTAAATGCATACTTTAGGAGCAGGGAAAAGGCGGAAGAACTATCAAGTATGGGCATTAGGGTAATTGGCAGCCACGAATCATCTGGTAGTGCAATAGATGTGCCTGCAATTGCAGCTGATGTATATTCTCCCCTGCAAGATGAATCCTATGATGTGGTACTGGATGTAGGAGGAGATCCAGCAGGTGCAAGAACCCTAGGTAGATACCATAATTATTTTATTGAAGGCAAATATGATATGTTTTTTGTGCTAAATGCAAATAGGCCTGAAACCCAGTCTGTAGACAAGGCAATTGAGTATTTAAGAAAAATTGAAGATATGGCTAGAGCTAAGGCAACTGGAATAGTAAACACCACCCATTTATTGAAAAGCACAACTGTAGAAGATGTCCTAAGAGGTCAGCAGTTAGCAGAGCAGGTATCAGAGAAAATAGGTATCCCAATTAGATATGTTGTTGCACTAGAACATGTTGCAAACAAGTTACCATCTAATATAAATGGAGAAATCTTTCCAATAAAACTCTTTATGAGGGAAGATTGGATGGTCTAAATAAAAATTATAAAGGAGGTTATATTATGGCTACAGCAAAACCTAAGGTAAGAGGAAAGGTAACTTTCCAAGAGGATCTATGTAAAGGATGTGGGCTATGTGTAAGTGTATGTCCACAAAAGATAATTACTTTAGATAGCAACAAAATCAATGCAAAAGGCTATCATCCAGCAACTGTAACAGATATGGACAAGTGTATTGCATGTACTAGTTGTGCACTAATGTGTCCAGATGTAGTTATAACTGTAGAGAGATTATAAATAAAGAAGGAGGGTTTTAAATGGCTAAAGTTCTCATGAAAGGTAATGAAGCTATAGGAGCCGCTGCTATAGAAGCAGGATGTAAATATTTCTTTGGTTATCCAATTACTCCACAAAGTGAATTACCTGAATTCATGGCTAGAGAGTTACCAAAGGCAGGAGGTGTATTCCTACAAGCAGAAAGTGAAATTGCAGCAATAAACATGGTATATGGAGCAGCAGGATCAGGTGCAAGAGTAATGACTTCATCATCAAGCCCTGGTATATCATTAAAACAAGAAGGAATTTCTTACATTGCAGGTGCTGAACTACCCTGTTTGATAGTTAACATCATGAGAGGTGGTCCAGGACTAGGAAGTATTCAACCATCTCAAACTGACTATTTCCAAGCTACAAGAGGCGGTGGAAATGGAGATTATAGGTTAGTTGTACTAGCTCCATCAAATGTACAAGAATTAGTTGACCTTATAATAGAAGGTTTTGATATAGCAGACCAATATAGAAATCCAGTTATGATCCTTGGAGATGGAATGATTGGACAAATGATGGAACCAGTAGAATTCAAGAAGCCTAAGACAAGAGAGTTACCACCAAAGGATTGGGCTACAAATGGAACTAAAGGTGAGAGAAAACCAAATATCATTAACTCACTATACCTATCACCAGAAGAACTAGAAGCTCATAATATACGCCTTCAAGCAAAATATCAAAAGATAAGAGAAAATGAAGTAAAAGTAGAATCCTATAATATAGAAGATGCTGATGTAGTAATTGCAGCTTACGGAACAACATCAAGAATAGCAAAAACTGCTATTGCACAATTAGAAAAAGAAGGCTACAAGGTTGGATTAATAAGACCAATTTCATTATGGCCATATCCATACGATGAGTTCAATAAGATAAGCGATAAATGTAAAGGTATCTTAACAGTAGAAATGAACTCTGGACAAATGGTAGATGATGTTAAGATAGCAGTAAATGGTAGATTCCCAGTATACTTCCATGGAAGATTGGGAGGTATGGTACCTACACCAAACGAGATCATAGAAAAAGTTAAGAAAATCTATGGAGGTGAAATCTAATGTCAGTAGTATTTCAAAAGACTAGAGGATTAACAGATGTACCAACCCACTATTGTCCTGGATGTACCCATGGAATAGTTCACAGGTTGGTCGGTGAAGTGTTGGAAGAACTAGGAGTATTGGACAATGCTATAGGAGTTGCACCTGTAGGATGTTCAGTATTGGCTTACAAATACTTCAACTGCGATATGCATGAAGCAGCTCATGGTAGAGCTCCAGCAGTAGCAACAGGAATTAAGAGAGTTCACCCAGATAACTTTGTATTTACTTATCAAGGTGATGGAGACTTAGCCTCCATAGGTACAGCTGAAATCGTTCACGCAGCACTTCGTGGTGAGAAAATATCAACTATATTCATAAATAACGCAATTTACGGTATGACTGGTGGTCAAATGGCTCCAACAACATTAGTTGGACAAAAAGCAACAACTGCACCATATGGTAGAGATCCAAATCATGCGGGTAAACCAATCAGAATGTCAGAGATGCTTTCCACAATAGATGGAGCTAAGTTCGTAGAAAGAGTTACAGTAACTACACCAGCTCATGTAAGAAAAGCTAAAAAGGCTATTAAGGAATGCTTCCAAGTTCAATTGGATGGTAAAGGATTCGGTATCGTAGAAGTACTATCTACTTGTCCTACTAACTGGGGATACACACCAGAAGAAGCATTAAGATGGTTAGAAGAAAACATGATACCATACTATCCATTAGGAAACTTCAAAAGACCTGAGGAGGTGGAGTAGATGGAAGAAAGAATAATAATAGCTGGTTTTGGTGGTCAAGGTGTTATGGCTATGGGCCAATTGTTAACCTATGCAGGCATGATCGAGGGTAAACAAGTATCATGGTTACCATCCTACGGTCCAGAAATGCGTGGGGGTACTGCTAACTGTAACGTAGTTATTTCAAGTGATGATGTAGGTTCACCAGTAGTATTGGATGCTAATACAGCTATCATAATGAACAAACCTTCATTAGACAAATTTGAAAATTCTGTAGTTAAAGGTGGAAAACTATTTATAAATTCCTCTCTAATTGACAGAAAATCTGAAAGAGACGATATAGAAATTTACTATGTACCATGTAATGAAATAGCAGGCGAACTAGGAAATGCAAGAGTAGCTAACATGGTAATGCTAGGAGCATATCTAGAGGCTACAAAAGTTGTATCAGTAGATTCAGTACTAGCAGGCTTTACAAAGGTATTTGGTGAAGGTAAAGCACATCTACTTCCAATCAACAAAGAAGCAATTGAAAAAGGCGCTGAAGCAATTAGAAAGCAAGCAGGAGTAACTGCATAATACAATTTAAAATGATATAAGAGAGTTAATACCACCCTAAAAGTTAAATCACCAACATAACTTTTAGGGTGTTTTTTTGTGAAAAATACAACCAAGTATTGAAAATAATTACTATTTATGGTATATTATAAACTAGATTAATGTACTTTCTAACCTATGGAAAAATTCTTATGTATTTTAATCATTATCATAATTTCAACTTTATGCTTATATAGTTTTTGCTTTTCAGTGGATTACATCAATAGTGTTTTATCAATAAATATTCATATTTCTCAATTAAACATATTTATATGCTGAATTCTCTTGTTAAGAGAAGCGGGGGAACCATTCCTTGGGGTGAATCCGTGTATAGGAGGGGCCGCCCTTAGCCCTAACCCGTCAGCTAACCTCGTAAGCATTTTAGGGGTTGCTATGTTGCGACTATAGAGAACCCTCTATAGTTTTTTATTTCTGTTGGGAATCAGGAAAATAGTGGGAATGGAGGTAATGAGATGGCGAAAGATGTAAGGTATGCTATTATTGGAGCGGGTAATGGTGGAGTAGCTATGGCAGGTTATCTAGCTCTTATTGGCTACAGTGTAAACCTTTATAACAGAACTTTAGATAATATACTTTCCTTGATAAAGGATCCAAGAATAAAAGTTACTGGAGAAACTAATGGGGAAGGCAGATTGAATTTGGTTACAAATGATATTGAACAGGCTATCAGGGATGTTGACATTATTATGGTTACTATTCCGGCAACTGGGCACTATCAGTTAGCTCAGCTAATGGCTCCCTACTTGAAGGATGGACAGATAATAGTATTGAATCCAGGAAGGACATGTGGAGCTTTAGAGGTGTATTCAACCATCAAGAGAACCACAGACAAGGATATTGTGGTTGCTGAAGCCCAAACCTTTGTTTATGCATGTCGTAAAACATCCCAAACCAGTGCTCATATATTTAAATCTAAAAGAGAAGTAAAGTTATCTGCTATTCCTTCAGTTAGAACAGATGATGTTATAGATATGCTTAAAGATGCTTATCCACAATTCGTACCTGTAAAAGACGTTATTGAAACAAGTATAAATAACTATGGTGCAATCTTCCATCCTGCACCAACCCTTTTAAACTGTGGTCACATTGAAAGAGGTGCTCCTTTTGAATATTACACAGAAGGCATAACTCCATCCATAAGCAACTTCTTAGAAAAGATGGATGCTGAAAGGATGAAAATAGGATTACTATTAAATGTTGACACAGTGTCTGCAAAGGATTGGCTGGAAGATTCTTATGGCATAAAAGGAGAAAGCCTATATGAAACGGTTCAGAAGAATCCCGGCTACAAGGGGCTTCAAGCTCCTAAGGGTTTAAATAGATATATATATGAAGATGTACCATGTAGTCTGGTACCCTTATCATCCATTGCTAAGGAATTCAATATAGAAACGCCAGCAATTGATTCCATAATATGGCTAGCATGCCTTATCACAGGTAGAGACTTCTATGAGGAAGGAAGAACTGTAGAAAGATTAGGATTAAAGGGTTTAACTGTGGAGCAAATACATGAATTTGCTAGGAATGGAAAAGTATTGACAAATGCTGATGAGGAGGTGGCTTCATGAGAAAGATTATGGCATGCACTATAGGAAATTGTGTTCATGTTGCAGGGACTATGAATTTCTTAACCCTTGCAGAAAATGAAGGATATGAAACTGAATTTATAGGCATCGGTATATCTATTGATGAATTAATCAGCAACATAAGGGAGAAGAAGCCTGATATTGTAGCCTTAAGCTATCGTTTGACTCCGGAGCCACTTGTGGCCATCTTAAAAGAATTGAGTGAAAAAATAGAACAAAACAACTTGCAAGGTATAACCTGGTTATTTGGTGGAACAGAGCCAACAGGAAAGGTGGCTTATGAGTCAGACATATTCAATAAGATCTTTTATGGCTATGAGGATATTGATGAAGTAATTGGATACTTAAAAGGTAAGGACTATTCCAAGGATGAGGAATACCCTAGTGATGTAATATCTAGAATAAATTCTAAGTATCCTTATCCAATACTAAGGCATCATCTAGGTTTGCCAAGTTTAGAGGATACAATAGAGGCAATTGAGAAGGTTGCCGAGTCTAAAGTCTTAGATGTTATATCCATAGCACCAGATCAAAATGCTCAAGAGTACTTCTTCAGACAGGAATTGATGGATAAGAGATTGGATGGAGCGGGAGGAGTTCCTCTAAGAAGTGAAGAAGACTTTATAAGATTGTATGAAGCTTCTCAAAGAGGCAATTATCCATTACTACGCTGCTACAGTGGCACTCAGGATATTGTTAAATTTGCTGACATGTTGCAGAGGACCATTAAAAACGCCTGGTGCGCAGTCCCTTTGTTTTGGTATAGCGAGTTGGATAAAAGGGGACCTAGAAAACTAAGGGATGCTATAGAGGAAAATCAGCAGATAATGAGATGGCATGGGGAAAGAAATATACCTGTGGAAGTAAATGACCCTCACCATTGGAGTTTAAGAGATGCTCACGATGCAGTAGGGGTGGCTGATGCTTACTTAGTAGCATATAACGCTAAAAAGATGGGAGTTAAGGATTATATAGCCCAGTATATGTTCAATGTTCCAGCTTTTATCTCCCCAGAAATGGACCTAGCTAAGATGTTGGCAAAAATTGAAATGGTAGAGAGTTTACAGGATGATAACTTTAGAGTATACAGGCAGGCAAGGGCAGGCCTTGCAAGCTTCCCTGCTGATTTAAGCCAAGCTAAAGGACAACTAGCTGCTTCAGCCTATTTAGCCTTATCTATAAAGCCACACATCTATCATGTAGTAGGCTACTGTGAAGCTCATCATGCTGCAACGGCTGAAGATATTATTGAATCCTGCAAGATAGTAAGGGGTGTAATCAAGAATGAGTTCTTGGGCACTGTAGATATGACTAAAGATGTTAATGTTCAGAGAAGGAAGGAAGAGTTAATTAAAGAGGCTAATATTATACTAGATGCAATAAAATCCATAGGACCCGATGATAGGGATCCTTTAACTGACCCAGAAACTTTAACTAAGGCTGTGAAAATTGGGATTTTAGACGCACCTCACTTAAAAGGTAACCCTGCTTGCAGTGGTACTCTAAATACCAGAGTGATAAGTGGAGCCTTATACGCATATGATAAGGATAGGAAAAAAATCATTACTGAAGAAGAAAGAATGAATAGAATCCTAAATGTTATAGAGAACAAATAGAAAAGCCTACATAAAAGTAGGCTTTTCATAATAACCTAGTAATAGGTATTTATTATACTTCTAGATTATTAATTATCTATTGTTTTTTATTTAGGAATGTAGTACTATATAAATATGATATAGGACTTTAGCACCTTTTTTGAATGGATTTCATGTTTTTGAAATGGGGTTGATCTATGTGGGGGAGAAAAATGACAGGGAAGAAAAATGCTTAGCTTTGTTTTTATCCTTTTTGAAAACCACCGATTCAGTAAAAGTTCTAGATATTATTATTGATATATGCGATCAAATTAAATGCTGTGAAATAGATAGAAAGATTATAGAAAAGAAGACTTTTAGGGTCCTCTATAATTTATGCCATTCTCAAACCATTGACTCCCTATTAGAAGAAAAGGATAGAATTTTCTTAAGGTCATTTTTGGGAGAGTTTTTAGATATAAAACCCTGTTCCGACGGATTTTATATTGGTAATAAAGATCTCTGCCAATTAACCTATGAAGAATTTTTTAGTCTACTGGTGAAAGCAAAGTACATAAAGGAAAAGGAATTACAAAAAGGGGAAGCTGTGAATTAACAGCCTCCCCTAATTTTATTCTATAGCGAATAAAAATTCACCCTCTGCTGCCATTTTGTCTTCCACATAGGAAGAACCTTTCCCAATGCCAATTGAACCTCTTACCTTAATTATTTCTATTTCCATTCTCAAAACTTCTCCCGGCACTACTTTCCTCTTGAAACGAAGCTTATTTATTCCAGCAAAATAAGGGGTTTTGCCCTTGTATTTTTCTTCTGATAGCAGTATTACAGCCCCTACCTGGGCCATGGCTTCAGCTATCAATACACCAGGCATTATTGGTAGGTCTGGAAAATGGCCTTGGAAATAAGGTTCATTTATTGTCACAGCCTTATACCCTACACCTTTTTTCCCTGACTCTAGGACTTCCACCCTATCAACCAATAGGAAAGGATATCTATGAGGAAGTATTTTCAATATATTCTCAATTGTAAATGTTGTCATCTAACACACTCCTAATTTACCATTTTCTGTCAGGTAGTTGACCTGCAAAATAAAATCATATATACTAATCTTAGTTTTTGTGTTATGCCTTTTAATAAATAATACAAAAACTTTAAATTATTTACAAATACTTTTTATGGAGGTGATAGGAGAGATTACTAAATATAGCACAATGGAGGTGAAAAATTGAATAGTGTAGATTATGTAGGAATAGCTGGCATAGGCAGTTATATACCACCAAAGATAATAACTAATGATGACATATCTAAACTAGTAGATACTTCAGATGAATGGATTGTAGAGAGAACTGGTATCAGAGAGAGAAGGGTTGTTGACAAGGACACTTCTACATCTGATATAGCTACCATAGCTGCAAAAAGGGCCTTACAAGATGGAGGCATTTCACCAGAAGAAATAGATTTAATATTGGTGGCAACAGTAACTCCAGATATGGCATTCCCCTCAACTGCATGCATTGTTCAGAAGAGTATTGGGGCAGCAAATGCAGCAGCTTTTGATATATCCGTAGGATGTGCGGGCTTTATATACGGATTATCGATAGGAGCAAGCTTTATAAGATCAGGAGCCTATAAGAAGGTACTCATAATTGGAGCAGAAACCTTGTCTAAAATTGTCAACTGGGAGGACAGGAATACTTGCATATTGTTTGGAGATGGAGCAGGGGCATGTATTCTTGAGAGGTGTGAAGAGGGTTATGGTTTTCTTTCTTTTGATTTAGGAGCAGATGGTACTGATGGAAATCTGCTTACTATGCCAGCGGGAGGTTCAAGACTACCTGCAAGCTATGAAACTGTATCAAACAATCTTCACACTATAAAAATGGATGGAAGAGAAGTTTTTAAGTTTGCTGTGAGAATAATGGAGAAGACATCACTAAATGTCCTTAATAAGGCAAATATTACTTTAGATGAACTTGATTACCTAGTTCCTCATCAAGCCAATATAAGAATTATTGATTCAGCAAGTAGGAAAATAGGGATAACCCCTGATAAGGTCTATGTGAACTTAGACAGATATGGCAACATGTCCAGCGGGTCCATACCAGTAGCCTTAGACGAGGCATATAGGAATAGCTTGCTGAAAACAGGGGATATGATTTTATTGGTAGCCTTTGGATCCGGTTTAACATGGGGTTCTACCTTATTAAAGTGGAACAAATAGGAGGTGTGAGCATGTTCGATACAAGAATTAGCAGGCTGCTTAACATTAAATACCCAATCTTACAGGGTGGCATGGCATGGGTAGCTGACCATAAGCTAGCAGCAGCAGTTTCTGAAGCCGGAGGACTTGGAATTATTGCTGCAGGAAATGCACCACCGGCATGGGTTAGAGAAGAGATCAGGAAGCTTAAGGCAATAAGCAATAAGCCTTTTGCTGTAAATATAATGCTTATGTCACCATTTGCTGAGGATATTGTAGGGATTATCAGTAAAGAGAGGGTTCCTGTTGTGACTACAGGTGCAGGAAACCCAGGAAAGTATATTGAAAGATTAAAAAAAGCTGACATTAAAGTAATACCTGTAGTACCTACAGTGTCCTTAGCAAAGCGATTAGAAAGGGAAGGTGCCGATGCCTTAATAGTAGAAGGAACTGAAGCAGGAGGTCATATTGGAGAGTTAACTACCATGGCTTTGATTCCACAGGTTGTGGAGGCTGTAAATGTTCCAGTAATTGCTGCGGGAGGTATCGGAGACGGTAGAGGTTTTTTAGCTGCTTTGTCCTTAGGTGCTGAAGGGGTACAGATGGGGACTAGATTTGTATGTTCAACGGAATGTACAGTTCATGACAATTATAAAGAGACGATTATAAAATCCAAGGATAGAAGCGCTATAGTCACAGGAAGAAGTACGGGACATCCTGTAAGGGTGATAAGAAACAAGTTTGCTAAAGAATACATGGAATTGGAAAGTAGTGGAGCGGATATTAGGCAACTTGAAGAACTAGGAGCAGGTAGACTCAGACTTGCTGTAGTAGAAGGAGATGTGGATAAGGGTTCAGTAATGGCTGGGCAAATATCAGGGCTTATTAATGATATTAAGCCATGTAGTCAAATTATTCAGGATATAATCCAAGATGCCCTAGCTCAATTGGACAGGTTAACCTCCTTGAAGGGAGGGAAGCTGGATGGGTAAAGTAGCTTTTATCTTTCCAGGCCAGGGTGCCCAGCACCCTGGTATGGGAAAGGACTTTTATGAGAACTTTCAGGAATCCAGATTGGTCTTTGAAGAAGCTAATGAATATCTAAACATGGATATAAGAAAGCTATGTTTTGAAGGACCTCATGAGGATCTAATAAGAACGGAAAATACTCAACCAGCCATACTTACAACCAGCATTGCCATGATGAAGGCCTTGGAAAAGGAAGGTATAGACTGTGATTATACAGCAGGCTTAAGTTTAGGTGAATATACGGCCTTGGTTAAGTCTAGCGGAGTCAAATTTAGCGATGCTGTGAGGCTGGTTAAGATTAGGGGCAAGTTGATGCAGGAAACGGTACCAGAAGGCCTTGGAGGTATGGCAGCTATACTGGGATTAGATAAGGATAAAATATTAGAAGCCATAGAGGAAGTTAAGGGCAAATACTTGGTGGAAATTGCAAACTTTAATTCCCCTGAACAGATAGTGATTACAGGGGAAAGGGAAGGAGTACAGCTGGTTTGTGATAAGGTTTTGGATATGGGAGCTAAAAAGGCAGTATTACTTCCAGTAAGTGCCCCCTTTCACTCTAGCTTGTTGAAAGAAGCTGAAGTAAAACTAAAGAAAGAACTGGAGACTACGACTTTGTTCGATTTAGAAAAAGAGTTAATTTCCAATGTGGATGCCAAACCAGTAGTCAAAAAGGAAGAAGTAAAGGAAAAGCTAGTTAAGCAGGTTAGCAGATCAGTTCTATGGCAGGAGAGCATAGAGTTCCTCATAAATAGAGGGGTTGACACTTTTATAGAAGTAGGCCCTGGCAAGAGCCTATCCGGATTTGTAAAGAGGATAAGTAAACTAATTAATAGAAAAGTTGACACTTTATATGTTAATAGCATAGAAACCCTTCACAGTACTGTTAATTCTCTTAAAGAAGGAGGAAAGATATAATATGGACTTATCAGGAAAGATAGCTTTAGTTACAGGAGGATCTAGGGGAATTGGCAGAGAGATAGCCATAGAGCTTGCAAAACACGGAGCCAGTATAGCTATTAGCTACGTAAGCAATGAGGAAAAAGCAATTGAAGTTATAGAAAGCATACAGGAATATTCTGTTAAGGCCATGTGCGTTAAAGCAGACGTATCAAGGGAAGAGGAAGTTGAAAGGCTAGTAGATACTGTAAAAAAACAACTAGGGCCTATAGATATATTGGTAAACAATGCAGGTATAAATATGGACGCCCTGCTCATAAGAATGAAGACCCAAGAATGGGATCAGGTAATTGACACTAATTTAAAGGGCACATACCTTTGCACCAGACTAGTTGCTAAAGATATGCTAAAGAAAAGGTACGGAAAGATAATAAACATAACATCAGTAGCTGGAGTGGCCGGAAATATTGGTCAATCAAATTACAGCGCCTCTAAGGCTGGTATTATTGGCTTTACAAAAGCTGTAGCCAAGGAATTAGCATCAAGAAACATCAATGTAAATGCTATAGCACCAGGCCTTATTGAGACGGATATGGCCCAGGCATTAAAGGAAGAAATTAGAGAGTCATTGATTAAAAGTGTTCCCATGGGCAGACTAGGAAGTCCTAAGGATATTGCTAATATAGTTGTATTTTTAGCTAGTGATAAATCTGATTATATTACAGGCCAAACAATAAATGTAGATGGCGGAATGATAATGTAAGAAGGAGGAGTTATAATGACAACTTTTCAAAAGGTAAGAAATATAATTGCTAATATATTAGAGATAGATGATGTTGAAGGCATTACTTTGGAAACTTCGATAATGAACGATTTGGAGGCTGATTCTCTAGATGCAGTTGAGATAATGATGGCCATAGAAGATGAGTTTGGAGTAGAAATTCCTGATGAAGATGCGGAAACCTTCAAAAATATAGGTGATATAGTAAAGTATGTAGAGCTGAAAATGGAATAAGCATTCTATAGTAGGGAGGAAATACAATTGAAGAGAGTTGTTATTACAGGCTTAGGACCTGTTACCCCCATTGGAATTGGCAAAGAAGACTATTGGAATTCTTTGATTGCTGGTAAATCAGGTGTTGATTATATTACTAGATTTGATACTGAAAATTTTCCTACAAAGATTGCAGCTGAGATAAAGAACTTTACTCCAGAGAACTATATAGACAAAAAAGTTTTGAGAAGGATGGATAGGTTTACCCAATATGCATTAGTAGCAACCCATTTAGCTTTAAAGGATGGAGAAGTTACTCTGGAAAAAGAAGACAAGGAGCGAATTGGGGTAGTTTTAGGTTCTGGAATAGGTGGTATGGAAACCTTGGAGCTGGAACACTCAAAGCTTTTGGAAAATGGACCTAGAAGAGTAAGCCCGGTGTTTATCCCTATGATGATATCAAATATGGCTTCTGGTCAAATTTCCATCTATTATGGCTTAAAGGGGCCTAGTATGGTAATAACCACAGCTTGTGCTTCCGGAAGTAACGCTATAGGAGAAGCTTTTAGAATGATCCAGACTGGTGGTTGTGATTTGATTATCACAGGAGGAAGTGAGGCTGCTATAACCCCTGTTGCGCTAGCAGGTTTTAGTTCAATGAAGGCACTATCCACTAGAAATCATGAACCCAGCAAAGCTTCAAGGCCTTTTGATAAGGATAGGGATGGCTTTGTAATGGGAGAGGGAGCAGGAGTAATCATACTTGAAGAGCTAGAACACGCATTAAAAAGAGGTGCAAGGATATATGCAGAATTAGTAGGCTATGGAGCAAGTTCCGATGCATACCATATGACTGCACCAGATCCATCAGCTGATGGAGCAAAAAGGGCAATGGAATTAGCTTTAAAGGATGGAGACGTTGATTACCATCAAGTAGATTATATCAATGCTCATGGTACTAGCACTTACTATAATGACAAACTAGAAACACTAGCAATAAAGAGCTTGTTTAAAGAACAGGCCTACAAGCTTCACATTAGCTCAACCAAGTCAATGACAGGCCATTTACTTGGTGCTGCTGGTGGAATAGAGGTTATAGCCACAGCCTTAGCTGTAAATGAAGGGAAAATACCACCAACGATAAACTATGAAATACCAGATGAAGAATGCGATTTAAACTATGTACCCAATGAGTATGTAGAAAGGGAAATAAGATATGCCATGTCCAATTCTCTAGGATTTGGTGGCCATAATGCTACTTTACTGCTAAAAAAGTGGAGATAATAATAGAAAAGCTTGAGGGAAAATCCTCAAGCTTTTTTGTATAAGGGGATACTTGCAAACTAATACTATGCTATACTAGAACTAATAAAGAAAATGGAGTGATATTATGAGATTAGATATTCCAGAGTATGTGAAAACAGTTATAAAAAGATTAGATGAAAAGGGATACGAAGCATATATAGTAGGTGGATGTGTAAGAGATATGCTCTTAGGAAGAAAACCAAAGGATTATGATGTAACCACCAATGCCAGCCCTAATGATATAGAATACATATTTAAGGATTATAAAACCATAGATATAGGGAAAAAGTTTGGAACCATAATAATAAACCTTAAAGAGGGAGAAGTGGAGGTAACCACCTACAGAAAAGAAGGACCTTATATTGACGGGAGAAGGCCGGAATGGGTTTCTTTTTCCTCTTCCATTGAGGATGATTTGAGCAGAAGGGATTTTACTATAAATGCCATAGCTTATAATAATAGAAAGGGAATTATAGACCCTTTTAATGGACAAGAAGATATATCTAGAAAGATAATTAGAACTGTAGGGGATCCCAACCAGCGGTTTAGTGAAGATTATCTTAGGATATTAAGAGCTGTAAGATTTTCAAGTGAGTTGGATTTTAATATAGATGAGGATACCTTTGGAGCAGCTAAATTGAACAGCAATCATATAACTAAAGTGGCCATGGAGAGAATAGCGGATGAGTTTTATAAGATTCTACTCTGCCCTAAACCTTCAAGAGGGATAAGGCTTATGGAAGAGATGGGAATACTGGAAATCCTATTGCCAGAAATCATGCCATCCATTGGATTTGATCAGAAAAATCCCCATCATGAAATGAATGTGTATGATCACATTTTATGTGTATTAGATAATACTCCTCCTATATTAGAAGTAAGGCTTGCAGCTCTATTTCATGATATTGGAAAGCCACACACCATGTCTGTAGATGAGGAAGGAGTAGGGCACTTTTATGGACATGACAAGGTAGGAGCAGATATTGCTAAAAAGGTCCTTAAAAGATTTAAAGCCTCTAATCTACTTATAGATCAGGTATATGCTTTAGTAAGGGAGCATATGAACCACCATGCGGATTTTAAAGAAAAGGGTATAAAAAGGCTTATTAGGAGATTGGGAGAAAGTGAAATATTCAAATTAACAGCTTTACAGAAGGCAGATATAATGTGTTCAAATAAAGAAGCCCAAATTGACCACATAATAGAAAGGGAAAAAAAGATTAGAGAAATCATAGAAAGAAAGGAAGCCTATGATCTTACTCATCTGAACATAAATGGCAAGGATTTGATGGAGCTGGGCTTTGAAAGGGGACCTATAATTGGTAAAATTTTGGAATACCTTTTGGAACAGGTTATGGAACATCCTGAATACAATCATAAGGACATACTGAAAGATATGGCATTGGATAAGTTTTCAAATAATAGCTAGCAAAAATTTTTTACCTGCTATTTGTAGGTTACTAGCAATTGTGCTATTATTATATTATATTCTTTTGTTTTGGGAGGTTAAAATATGGGGAAACTATTTGGTACAGATGGAATAAGAGGGATTGCAAATAAAGATTTAACTCCAGAACTAGCTTTTAAGATTGGTAGAGCTGGTGCATATGTATTGTCAAAGGGTAATAAAGGAAAGATCCTTGTAGGCAAGGATACTAGAATATCTGGGGACATGCTAGAAGCAGCTATAGCTGCTGGAATCTGCTCCATTGGTTTAGATGTGGTATCTTTAGGAGTTGTACCTACTCCTGCAGTAGCATATCTAACCAAAAAATATAATGCCTTAGCTGGAGTTGTAATTTCTGCATCCCACAATCCAGTAGAATACAATGGAATTAAATTTTTCAATGAAGATGGATTCAAACTAAGTGATGAGATAGAAGATGAAATTGAAAGATATATTTTAAGTGAGGAAGATATACCTTTAAGACCAGTTAAAGGGGAAGTAGGACGAGTAGTAGTAGAATCTAATGCTTACAGAGATTACATAGACCACTTAAAGAATACCATAAATAAGGATTTTAGTGGACTTAAGATAGCTGTAGACTGTGGGAATGGGGCTGTATTTAAGATAGCACCTGAGCTACTTAAGGAATTAGGAGCAGATGTAGTTGTAATAAATGATAAGCCAAATGGAGTAAATATAAATGTAGATTGCGGGTCTACGAATCCTTCAATGGTTCAATCCCTTGTTCTTGAATCTAAAGCAGATATTGGCTTATCCTTTGATGGAGATGCAGATAGGCTTATTGCAGCTGATGAAAAAGGGAATATAATAGATGGGGATCACATACTAGCTATATGTGGAACTTATCTATATGAAAATAAAAAGTTAAAAAACAACACAGTGGTTGGAACTATAATGACCAATATTGGCTTAGATATCTACTTGAAGGATAAGGGGATCAACATTGTTAAGACTGCTGTTGGTGACAGATATGTTCTTGAGGAAATGCTAGCCAATGGATATGTGTTAGGCGGGGAACAATCAGGTCATATAATCTTTTTAGAACATTGCACTACAGGTGACGGCCTTGCAACTAGCCTACAATTGATCAATGTGATGAAGGAAACAGGAAAAAAGGCATCAGAGTTAAATAGCCTCATGACTAGTTTCCCTCAGGTTTTAGAAAATGCCAGGGTTAAAAAGGAATTGAAGAACTCATATATGGAGGATGAAGTAATAAAAGCTGAAATAGAAAAGGTAGAGAATGTTCTTCAAGGAGAAGGCAGGGTAGTAATAAGGCCATCAGGAACAGAACCCTTGGTCAGGGTGATGATAGAAGGAAAAGATATGGAAAAAATTGAAAGGCTAGCCAAGGAATTAGCAGATTTAATTGAAAAAAGGCTGGGTAACTAATTTGAATTAATTAAGGCAAACCATTATTTTATAGTGGTTTGCCTTTTGAATTAGTAAAACTTCTTTTTTCTTTTGATAATTCCTCATATTCCTTGTTTGTAATTACATCTAAATTTAATAGTTGATCTAGAAATAATATAAAATCAGTGCAAAGATCATATAAACTACTCTCTAGCATTTTAAAGTTTTTATTAATATACGTGTGATTATCTTTCTTCATACTATCGCCTCAAATAATATATACCCAAATTATGAATATTCAAACAATTATTAGAAAATTTAAAAATTTCATTATACTTTTATTTATACACTAAGTATATTTAGAACTTATGGTTAGTATACATATTTAAGACAGCAAATAATATGCCAAGGAGACAGCCTAATAGGTCTATTTGCATGAACAACTACTAGCAAATAGCCAGTATAATGATACTACAAAAACATATTCATTATAAAGGGGGCCATATGAGAAAGAGCTTATCAATTATCTTATTATTAATATTAGGGCTAATACTATTATTGACAGCATGTAGCACTAATGAGCCGGCAGATAGTGAAAAACCACCTGAAACAGGCAAAGAGACGGTAGCTAATCCAGCTTTAGCAAGAGAGGGGGCGGAAGATACTATTATTATTGGCATATCGGAAGCTAAGGGAGAATTTATGCCCCTATATTATAGTACAGCTTATGATGAAAATATAATAGGTCTTATGTTTGATCCATTGATATTAAATGATGAAGAAGGGAATTATATACCACATGTGGCAGAGCATTGGGAAGTTTCAGAGGATGGTAGGACTTATACTTTCTATTTAAGGGATGATGTGAAGTTCTGGGATGGCACACCCCTTACTGCTAATGATGTTGAATTCACATATCTAGCCATGGCAGATCCAAATTATGATGGAAGACACTATTCATATGTACAAGGTATAGAGGGATACGAGGATTATAAAGAGGGAAAGGCTACAAACCTATCTGGTATAAGGGTAATAGATAATCATACCATATCTTTTACATTTAAAGAGGAGCTTGTTGCTAATTTAGGCTACTGCGGAATGCCCATAATGCCAAAGCATTATTATGGATTTGATAAGGGAGATATAGAAAGATTGAAAGAAAAAATGCTGGAACCACTAGGGTCAGGAGGATATAAATTTACAGTCTTTGAACCAGGACAATATATTCAATTTCAAGCAAATCATGATTATTTCTTAGGTACACCTAAGGTGAAAAATTTAATATTGAAATTTGTTACTGCAGATAATCAAATGGCAGAATTGGAGGCTGGAAGGGTAGATGTTCTTGATGGGATCATCAGCACAGAGGAAAATCTAAAGGCAGTAGAAGAAATGGGATATGTAAGGCTTAACTCCTTCCTTAATAATGGCTACGCCTTCTTTGGATTAAACTTAAGGGATGCAAGACTAGCTGATAAAAGGATACGGCAAGCTTTAGTCTATGGTTTAGACCGTCAGTCTTTTGTAGATTCTTACTTTAATGGGTATGTGTTATGTAATGCTCCAATTGCTTTAGCTTCCTGGGCATTTACAGATGGTATTGAACAAAATCTAAATAAATATGAGTTCAATTTGGATAAGGCTAGAGAGCTATTAGATGAGGCTGGGTGGAAACTAAGGGAAGATGGCATAAGAGAAAAAGATGGTATGAAATTAGATTTTATCCTATCCACCTATAGGGAAGCAGAATGGGTTGGCCAAGTGGCAGCAGTAGCAAAGGACAACTGGAGCAAGTTAGGAATCAAGGTTGAAATTGAATCTATGGACTTTGATTCCTTGATGTATAAGGTATATGAAAAGCAAGATGTTCAGATATGGGCTCAAGCTTGGGCATTAGACATAGATCCTGATCCTTACAGTATATTCCACAGCAGCCAAGCTGAAGCACCTGGTTACAATGCTGGAGGATTTATCAATAAAAGAAGTGATGAATTACTAGAATTAGCTAGAAGGACAAGAAATCAAGAAGAGCGTAAGAAAATATATGAAGAATGGGGTCTTCTTATTAATGAAGAACTACCATATATATTCATATATCAAAGAGAACACTGGCACATAATTAATGAGAGAATTAAGGGATTTGACTGTTCAGCCTTTGTAGATTGGAGCTATCCACAAGTATACTTGAACTGGGAGATACAAAATAGCAACAATAAATAAAAGGCAAATAATATAAACATGATAGGTCTATTGACTTGTCATGTTTATATTATAAAAAAATATGGGTAAGGATATAAATTTATAAAATTTATATTGACACAATAAAATAAGATGCTATAATAGAATGGTAAGAATAATAACGCGCGGGAGTGGCGGAACTGGCAGACGCGCTAGACTTAGGATCTAGTGTCTTTGACGTGGGGGTTCAAGTCCTCTCTCCCGCACCATTATTAAACCAGTGGGTAATCCATTGGTTTTTTAATATTTATTTATAATAAATGTACATAATATTAAATTGATAATAATATTTTATATGATATAATTTTTATGATATAATAAATTAGCTTAATTGGAATTAATAAATACGTTAGAGAGGAGCATATTAATGGATTTTACTTTAAAGAATAAAGAAAATAATAAAGCATCTTTTAATATCGAACTTACAAAGGAAGAGTTTGAAAAGGCAGTACAAAAGGCTTATCTAAAAAATAGAAGCAAATTTAATATACCTGGTTTTAGAAAGGGAAAAGCTCCAAGAAAGATAATCGAAATGAATTATGGTGAAGGAATATTCTATGAAGATGCCCTAAATATTATATTGCCTGAGGCTTATGAAAATGCAGTAGATAGTTTAGAGCTTGAACCAGTAGATACCCCTGAAGTGGATATAGAGCAATTTGAAAAAGGAAAACCAGTTATTTTAAATGTTGAAGTAACTATAAAACCTGAGGTTAAACTAGGCAACTATAAGAGTATAGAAGTGGAAAAAGTTGAATATAATGTTACAGACGAAGATGTAGAAAGAGAATTAAAGGCTATCCAAGAAAAGAATGCTAGAATTATTGATGCTTCAGATAGAGAAACTAAAGAAGGAGACATACTTACTATAGACTTCAAAGGATTTGTAGACGGGGAGCAGTTTGAAGGTGGAACAGCTGAAGGTCAAAGATTAGAAATTGGATCCAATACTTTTATACCAGGATTTGAAGAGCAATTAATTGGAAAGAAAAAGGGAGATAAAGTAGATGTTAAGGTAACTTTCCCTGAAGATTATTTTGAAGAGGGTCTTAAAGGAAAAGAGGCCACTTTTGAAGTAGTTATCCACGAAGTAAAGGAAAAGGAATTGCCAGTATTGGATGATGAGTTTGCAAAAGATGTTAGTGAATTTGATACATTAGAGGAATATAAAAACAACATAAGAGAGCGTTTAGAAAAAGAAGCAAAAGAAAAGGAAAAGGTAGAATTTGAAAATAAAATTGTGGATAAGGTAGTAGAAGACTCTGAAGTAGATATACCAGAGGCTATGATAGAACATCAAATAGAACATGAATTAAAGGACTTTGATTATAGATTAAGCCTACAAGGATTAGGTTTAGACCAGTACCTACAATTAACTAATTCCAAGTTAGAGGATTTGAAAGAGCAGCTTAAGCCTATAGCAGAGAAGAAGGTTAAAACAGATTTAGTATTTGAAGCAATAAGCAAAGAAGAGAAGATAGAAGCTACAGAAGGAGATATCGACAAGGAATTAGAGAAGATAGCTAAAGAATATAACCAAGAAGATGTAGATAAATTTAAGGCTAACATGAAAAAAGGAGATTTATCATTTTTAGAAGCGGGTATAATCAGAGATAAGATAATAGATCTATTAGTGAACAACGCTAAGACTATTTAACTTTTTTAGGAGGGATAACTATGGCATTAGTGCCAATTGTAGTGGAGCAGACCAGTAGAGGTGAAAGATCCTACGATATATATTCTAGGTTGTTAAAGGAGAGAATTATCTTTCTTGGGGATGAAGTAAATAATGTAACAGCTAATCTGGTAGTAGCTCAACTATTGTTTTTAGAGGCTGAAGATCCAGATAAGGATATACAACTTTATATAAATAGTCCAGGTGGTTCTGTAAGTGCTGGATTTGCAATATATGATACTATGCAATATATAAAGCCTGATGTATCAACTATATGCATTGGTATGGCAGCTAGCATGGGGGCATTTTTACTTGCAGCTGGTGCAAAAGGCAAAAGATTTGCTTTGCCTAATGCAGATATAATGATCCATCAACCTTTAGGAGGGGCTCGTGGTCAGGCTGAAGACATTAGAATTCATGCAGAAAAAATTCTTCAAACCAGAGAGTTGATAAATAAGATATTAAGCGAGAGAACAGGCCAGCCTCTTGAAAAGATTAGAAGAGATACCGATAGAGATTTCTTTATGACAGCAGAGCAAGCTAAAGAATATGGTATAATAGATGAAGTAATAACTCGAAAATAAGTTAAGTGAGGTGTGATAATGTCGAAGAACGATGACAAGCAGCTTAGATGCTCTTTTTGTGGCAAGTCACAGGATCAGGTACGCAGGCTCATAGCAGGACCCAATGTGTTTATTTGTGATGAATGTATTGAACTTTGCCAAGAGATAATAAATGAAGAGTTTATGGAAACTTACGACGAAGAGCTTAAAGAATTGCCCATACCAAGTACAATTAAGGGAACCTTAGACGAATACGTAATCAGACAGGAAAGGGCCAAAAGAGCATTAGCTGTTGCAGTATATAACCATTATAAGAGAATAAATAAGAAGGTGTCTAAATCAAGTGATGTTGAGCTTCAGAAGAGCAACATTATAATGATTGGACCAACAGGATCAGGAAAAACTCTGCTTGCTCAAACATTAGCTAAAATCTTAAACGTCCCCTTTGCAATTGCAGATGCTACATCATTGACAGAAGCAGGGTATGTGGGAGAAGATGTTGAAAATATAATATTAAAGTTGATACAAGCAGCAGACTATGATATTGAAAGAGCAGAAAAAGGTATAGTTTATATAGATGAGATTGACAAGATAGCTCGTAAATCAGAGAATCCTTCTATTACAAGGGATGTAAGTGGAGAAGGAGTACAGCAGGCTTTGCTTAAGATTCTTGAAGGGACTATTGCTAATGTACCTCCTCAAGGAGGAAGAAAACATCCACATCAAGAATTTATACAAGTGGACACAACTAATATTCTATTCATAGTTGGTGGAGCCTTTGATGGAATAGAAAAGATAATACAAAATAGAATAGGATCTAAAGCCATGGGATTCGGAGCTGATATAAAGAGCAAGGTAAATGAATCCACAGGAGAATTGTTAAAGAAAATACAGCCAGAAGATCTATTAAAATATGGTTTAATTCCTGAATTTGTAGGTAGATTACCAGTAATTGTTACTTTAGAAGAGTTAGATGAAAATGCACTTGTAGATATCCTAGTAGAACCTAAAAATTCATTGGTTAAACAGTACAAGGAATTGTTTAAAATGGATGATGTGGAATTAGAGTTTGAAGAGGAAGCTCTAAGAGCCATAGCTAGAAAAGCAATAGAAAGAAAAACTGGCGCAAGAGGACTTAGAAGTATTCTAGAGGAGAATCTTTTAGATATAATGTATGAAATTCCCTCAAGAGGAGATATTGAAAAATGTCTAATCACTAAGGAAACAATAGAGACAGGAGAACCTACTCTAGTTCTTTCTGATAAGAAAGCAAAAAATAAGAGTAGAAAAAAGGACAACAAAGAATCAGTTTCTTAATAAAGGCTCACATATGTGAGCCTTTTTGTAACTAAAGGAAAAATTGATAAACAATAGCTTTTGATTGTAGGAAATAATAGTCTCAGTACAGAAAGGAGTGATTCTATGGATAGGGAGTTTTATCAGATTGTAAGAAGAACCATTCCCCTTATACCATTAAGAGGACTGTCTGTATTTCCTCATATGGTTATCCATTTCGATGTAGGTAGAGAAAAATCAATTAAGGCGCTAGAGAATTCTATGGTAAATGATTCCTATATCTTTTTATGCACCCAAAAAGATGCTAAAACTGAGGACCCAACTGAAGAAGAATTCTATCATATTGGGACTGTTTCTAAAATAAAACAAATGTTGAAGCTGCCTGGTGGTAGTATAAGAGTATTAGTGGAAGGCATAAACAGAGGGAAAATTGTCAATATAGTTAAAGAAGATGAATACTTTGAAGCTGATATAGACGAATATGTTTATGATCCTGATAGCATAGTTGTTACCAAGGAAATTAAAGCAGCTATGAGATTGGTAATCAGTGATTTTGAAGATTATTTGAGACTAAACAATAGGATGGCAGCAGATATATTGCTTACAGTTACAGACATAGAGGATCCAGGAAGGCTGGCAGATGTTATATCTTCTTACATAAACTTTAAACCAGATGAACACCAAAAAATATTAGAGACCTTGGATTTCTATGAAAGATTGGAACTCCTCCATCAAATGCTTAGTGAGGAAATTGAGCTATTAAAAATTGAAGAAAGAATAAACCAGCGAGTTAAATCCCAGATATCCAAAGTCCAAAAAGAATACTATCTGAAGGAACAGCTTAGGGCCATCCAGAGGGAACTAGGAGAAGATGAAGGCATAGACAAGGAAGTAGAAGAATATAAAGAGAAGATTGAAGAGATAGATATGCCTGAGGAGGTAAAGAAAAAGGCCCTCAAAGAAGTGGAAAGACTTGAGAGGATGTCAGACCATTCTGCAGAAGCAACAGTCATCAGAAATTACTTGGATTGGCTCCTTGATCTTCCTTGGTCTATTGAGACTAAAGATAAGGTGGATATAAAAAGAGCTCGAGAAATACTAAACAGGGACCACTATGGCTTATATGATGTTAAGGAGAGAATATTAGAATTTATAGCTATAAGGAAGCTTACCAATAAGATAAAAGGTCCTATCCTATGCTTGTTGGGACCTCCAGGAGTTGGAAAGACATCTATTGCTAAATCAATAGCCGAGTCACTAAATAGGAAGTTTATAAGGATGTCTTTGGGTGGAGTCCAGGATGAGGCAGAACTAAGAGGCCATAGAAGAACCTATGTGGGAGCTATGCCTGGTAGAGTAATATCTCTAATGAGAAGAGCAGGCACAAAGAATCCAGTCTTCTTATTTGATGAAATTGACAAGCTAAGTTCTAGCTTTAGAGGGGATCCTGCAAGTGCATTACTTGAAATACTTGATCCAGAACAAAACAGCACTTTTTCGGATCATTATTTGGATGTACCTTTTGACTTATCCAAAGTTTTGTTTATCACCACAGCCAATAGCACTAGTACAATACCTGCTCCCCTACTAGACCGTATGGAAGTCATAAGGCTTAGTGGATATACAGAAGAGGAAAAGGTAAAAATTGCAGAAAATCACCTTATTCCAAAACAAATCAAGGAGCATGGATTAAAGGAGAAAAATCTAATAATTTCAGAGAATGCTGTAAGGAAAATAATCAATGAATACACTAGGGAATCAGGAGTTAGAGAATTAGAAAGAAATATAGCCAATATATGCAGAAAGGTTGCCAAAAACATAGTTGAATCTAAACAGACAGTTGTAAGGATTAATAGAGACAATGTTCCAAAATATTTGGGTAAGGAAAAATATCTTCCAGATATGGCTCAAGGAGAAAACCAGGTAGGTGTAGCAACAGGATTAGCCTGGACCTCTTTTGGAGGAGAAACCCTTTCAATTGAGGTAAATTGCATGAAAGGAACTGGAAAGCTGCAGCTTACAGGCAAATTAGGGGAAGTGATGAAGGAATCAGCTATGGCAGGTGTTAGCTATATAAGAGCCAACTCTGATAGACTTGGTGTAGATAGCAACTTCTATAAGGACATGGATTTGCATATTCATGTGCCAGAAGGGGCTATTCCTAAGGATGGTCCATCAGCGGGAATAACTATGGCCACTGCAGTCATATCTGCCTTGACCAATATACCCGTCAACAAAGATGTATCCATGACTGGAGAGATTACCTTAAGAGGCAGAATATTGCCCGTTGGAGGAATAAAGGAAAAAGTACTGGCAGCCAATAGAATTGGCATCAAAAAGGTCTTGTTGCCCTATGAAAACAGTAGGGACCTGCAAGATATCCCAAATAAGATTAGAAGGAAGATGGAGTTTGTTTTGGTAAAAGATATGGATGAAGTATTAGAACATGCATTGGTGAAAGAGGAAGGAAGCCATGAAGATAATTAAAGCTGACTTGGAAAAGATAGCAGTGGAAAAGAGTCAATATCCTGATGATAATCTGCCAGAGATTGTTCTAGTAGGCAGGTCAAATGTAGGAAAATCCAGCTTTATAAATTCCATGGTCAACAGGAATAATTTAGCAAGAACTAGCGGCAAACCGGGCAAGACAAGAACTATAAACTTTTATAATATAAATGATAGTTTTCGATTTGTTGATTTGCCTGGATATGGATATGCTAAAGTTTCAAAAAAAGAAAAAGACAAATGGGGACATATTATTGAAGAGTATCTAAGTTCAAGAAAGAATATAAAGGGAATCATACTCTTAGTAGACATTAGGCATGAACCTACCCAATTAGATGTGCAAATGTATAGCTGGATTAGGTCTTACAATTTTGAGGGATTAGTTGTAGCTACAAAGGCAGATAAGATCTCTAAGGGAAAATTTCATAAGCATATTAAGATGGTAAAGGACAAGTTGAAGACAGACAGTTCCCATTTGATAATACCTTACTCATCTGCTTCAAAGATCAATAAGGATAAAGTGTGGGATGGAATTGAGAGCATATTAAATAAGAAGCAGCCATCCTAATAGAATGGCTGCTTCTTATTTATTCTTCTTTAACGAAATCTTCCTTTGGGGCACCACATATTGGGCATACCCAATCATCTGGTAGTTCTTCGAAAGGTGTACCTGGTTCTACACCATTATCTGGGTCGCCAACTTCTGGATCATAGACGTATCCACAAGGTTCACAAACATATCTGTCCATAAAAACTCCCCTTTCATATGTATTAATAAAATATTACCCAATTTATAATATTTCAAACCACTATGGCAAAAAATTTGCTAAAATAGTATTATATATGTTTATATTTGAGTTAAAGAAAGCAGATATGGGTAGAATTATAATAGCAGAAAAAATATTACGGATAGGCGTGAGTTGGATGGCGTTAATATTTAGAGGCTCTGTGTGCAGCAATTTAAACGATGTAAAGGTTTTCATACAAAATGCATTGAACAGATTAACAGAGATAATTGTTGATGAAGATCTGATGTTTGATATCAGATTGATAATAAACGAACTTATTGTAAACGGGGTCATACACGGAAATTGTTGTGACATAAGTAAAAATGTATACCTTTTACTGGATGTGGAGGAAGACTATGTGAAAATAGAAGTGGTAGATGAGGGTAACGGCATAGACTATGATGTCTCCTCTTATGATCCTGATGAGTTAAAGTGCTGTGGAAGAGGGCTTGTACTTGTGGACAGATTGTGCGATGAGTTTTACATTGATAAAAACAGAGTTATAGCAGTCAAACACCTATAGAATCCAGTGGGTATGACAGGACTATCCTGTCATATTTTTTGTTGTAATAAAAGTATATATTGTGGTAAAATTGCTTTGGCATATAAATCAAGTTAGAAACAGGAAGTGATTATATTTTATGAAGGTTACACGAGACGATATTAGGAACATAGCAATTATTGCTCATGTAGACCATGGCAAGACTACTCTGGTAGATAGCTTACTAAAGCAAAGTGGAGTATTTAGAGAAAATCAAGTTGTAGAAGAAAGGGTTATGGACTCTAATGATATAGAAAGGGAAAGGGGCATAACTATTCTGGCAAAAAATACAGCCGTCCATTATAATGGAGTAAAGATTAACATAGTGGATACTCCTGGACATGCTGATTTTGGTGGAGAAGTAGAACGGGTTTTAAAAATGGTTGATGGAGTAATACTAATTGTGGATGCCTTTGAAGGGCCTATGCCTCAAACAAGATTTGTTTTGAAAAAGGCAATAGAACTAGATTTACCAGCAGTTATCTGCATTAACAAGATAGATAGGCCTGAGGCAAGACCAGGAGAAGTAGTTGATGAAGTACTAGATCTGCTGATAGAGTTAGGAGCTAGTGAAGAATACTTGGATTCTCCTTGTGTATTTGCTTCAGCTAAGGAAGGATACGCTACCTTTGACTTGAAGGATAGTAAAAGTGACATGCAGGACTTGTTTCAAGCTATAATAAAGCATATTCCCGCACCTGAGGGAGATGTAGACGAACCTTTGCAAGTGTTGATTTCTACTATAGATTATAATGACTATATAGGAAGAATTGGAATTGGTAAAATTGAAAGAGGGAAAATTAGAGTAAATCAGGAAGCTGTAATCGTCAATAAGGAGAAGGCAGATTATCAAAAGAAGGTTAAGATTACAAATATATTTGAGTTTGAAGGACTAAAAAGGATACCAGTTGAAGAGTCATCGGTAGGTAGTATAATAGCAGTAACAGGAGTAGAGGGAATCCAAATAGGAGATACTATATGCCATGCAGAATACCCTGAACCTCTTTCCTTTGTACAGATATCTGAACCAACTATAGCCATGACTTTTTCAGTTAATGATAGTCCCTTTGCAGGCAGGGAAGGAAAGTATGTCACATCAAGGCAGCTAAGAAACAGATTGTTTAAGGAATTGCAAACGGATGTAAGCTTAAGGGTAGAGGAAACTGATTCTACAGATGCCTTTAAAGTATCTGGAAGAGGTGAACTACATCTTTCAGTTTTAATTGAGAATATGAGAAGAGAAGGCTATGAATTTCAAGTGTCTAAGCCTGTAGTATTATATAAATATGACCAAGATGGCAGAAAGCTAGAGCCTATAGAAAGAGTATATATAGACGTTACAGAAGAGTATATTGGTGTAGTTATAGAAAAGCTAGGCAGGAGAAAAGGCGAGCTTATAAGCATGTCTGAATCCAAGGGAGGATATGTAAGACTTATCTTTACTATTCCAGCCAGAGGCTTAATAGGATATGGTCAGGAGTTTATGACAGATACTAAGGGAAACGGTATTTTAAATTCAGTATTTGACGGGTATGAATCCTATAAAGGTGATATACCAACAAGAAAGGAAGGATCTCTTATTTCCTTTGAAACAGGAGAAGCCACAACTTATGGTCTCCACCAAGCCCAAGAAAGAGGAGTATTGTTTATAACTCCAGGAACTGAAGTCTATGGGGGAATGGTCATTGGGTCAAATCCTAAGGGGCTTGATATAGAGGTAAATGTATGTAGAAGGAAACATCAGACAAATATAAGAGCTGCAGGTTCAGATGATGCATTAAAACTATCCCCTCCAAGGAAGATGACCTTAGAAGAAGCTATTGACTTCATAGAGGAAGATGAATTAATTGAGATAACCCCAGAAAACATAAGAATAAGAAAAAAGATCTTGGATTCGAATAAGAGATATAAAGCAAAAAAGCATAACTAAATCACGATCAGTGGTGATATTATGGAATCTATTATCGATGGGTATATATGGCTGTTAAGAAATAACTTTTGGATTAACATGTTATTTGCTATACTCATAGTATTTTCACAAAGAAAAAATCCTACATCTACATGGCTTTGGTTTATGGTAATAATCTTTCTACCTGGGATTGGATTTATACTATACCTATTTCTTGCCCAAGACTTTAGCAAGAAAAGGATGTTTCAGCTGAAAGAGGAAGAAGACAGGCATATTAAAGAAATGGTTCTTTGCCAAGGGGAAAGGATAAGGAAGGATATTTATAGGTTTTCCAATCCCAAGACAGAAGAGTATGAAGGCCTTGTAAATATGCATATTTTAACCAGCCAATCCTATTTCTCTGATGATAATGAAATAGAGTTGTATTTTACAGGTAAAGAAAAGTTTGAAGCGCTTTTAGAAAGCATATCTAAGGCCAAAAGATATATATACCTAGAGTACTACATTGTAAGGAGTGACAGTATTGGTAGAAAGCTAATTTCTGCATTGACAGAGAAGGCTAAGGAAGGGGTAGAGGTTAAATTCCTCTATGACGGCATGGGAGGAAGAAAACTTGCCAAGAATTACTTCAAGGAATTTAAAAGGGCAGGAGGAAAAGTTGCAGTATTCTTTCCTCCTTTTCTTTCCTATTTTAGTTTTAGGATAAACTATAGAAATCACAGGAAGATATGTATAATTGATGGAGAAGAAGCTTATATTGGAGGATTTAATATAGGAGATGAGTACCTAGGCTTGTCTAAGAAATTTGGGTTTTGGAGAGATACCCATATAAGAATAAGAGGTTCAGCTGTTGAGGAACTAAAGTGGAGGTTTATTAAGGATTGGAGGTTTGCAGCTAGAGACGATATTACTCATAACACTGATTTACCGGCCAAGAGAAGTAGTGGCAAGTCTGGTGTCCAAATAGTAAGCAGTGGTCCTGATTCCCAGTGGGCAAGTATAAAGGATGGGTATTTTAGCATGATTACCAAAGCAAGGAAGAGGATCTATATACAGACTCCTTACTTTATACCCGATGATAGCATCTATGATGCATTAAAAGTAGCTGGTCTTTCGGGAGTAGATGTAAAGATAATGATACCGCATAAACCAGATCATCCCTTTGTATACTGGGCAGGCCTTTCCTATATAGGAGAGCTGTTGGAAGCAGGAGTAAAATTCTATACCTATGAAAATGGCTTTTTACATTGCAAAACCTTCATTATGGATGATTTTGTTACATCTATAGGTACTGCAAATTTGGATATAAGAAGCTTTAAGCTTAATTTTGAAGTAAATGCCTTCATATATGATGAAGAAATTAATAGAAGGATGGTAGAACAATTTAATTTAGATTTAAAGCTTTGTAAGGAGATTACTACTGAAGTTTATGACAATAGATCCAATATAATAAAACTTAAGGAATCCTTTTCAAGATTATTATCACCCATCTTATAGTAACTAGGATAAAAAATGTATTAGGGGAGAAACTATCCTAAGAGGTGATAATCTTGAGAAAAAGGCTTTACTTAGTATTAGTTATTATTTTATCTGTTTTATTATCATCTTGCATGAATCAAAAAGGTGAAGAAGGCAAGAATGTGGAAAAAAAGGAAAAAGCCCCAGAGACTTTAAGTAAGGTATCTGATGGATTGGATAGTCTGCTCTTATCAATAGATTCAATAGAAGAGTTAATGGAACTCACGGAACAAGAATTCCAGGCTATGAATTCAAAGGAAGAAGAATCTAAGGGTAAGGATAATCAGAGCAAGGAATCCAATGAACAAAATCAAGAACAGGGTAAGCAGGAGAGTAAAAATCAAGGTCAGGAAAGCAAGAAACAGGATACAAGGACTAAGGCTGAGGAGCTGTTTATGAAGTGGCAGGAAGTAGATAAAGGTCTTGAAGAAATTCACAAGAGTTGGAATAGTTACGAAGTAGAAGGGCTTGAGAAGGGGGCTACTGCTGGAAAAGGAGAAGAGTTTAAAAAGGATTTAAATGATTTAACTGTTGCTGTTGAAAATAGAGATATTAAGAGTATATTAGATAAGGGTAGTAAAGCTTTTAATACTCTAGCAGCCTTTTTCGATCTATATAAAGATGAAATAAGAGGAGATCTATTAAGAATAAAGTATTCTGCACATCAGGCCTTAATCTTATCTCAAAATGGGAACAAGGAAGAAGCAAATAAATTGTTAGACGAAACACAAGAACATACCTCAAGGCTTAGACAAAAGTTAAAAGAGGATAAGGTAAAGGACTTAGAAAAACTATCCTTATCAATCACTGACATGCAAAAGGCTTTAGAAAGTAACAGTATGGAGCTATTAAAGATTAAGAGGGATATAGTTAATGAGAATATTAAGGCTATACAGGAGTAGTTTATGACAATGGGGGATCAAGATGAAGGGTGAAGCTATTAAACAATATTATATAGTGAATGGAGAGTTAAAATCCGTTTCTAATTCAGACACATTCCAAAGGATAAGAGAGCCATTTATATATGAGGTAATAAGGGTAGTAAGTGGAGTTCCTCTTTTTTTAGAGGATCATATAGATAGAATGAGAAAGTCTGCAGAGTTGATGGGACTTAATATAAACAGAGAAGATGGAGAAATTCAAAAGGATATAAGGAGCTTGATAGAAGAAAATAATGAAAGCAATCTAAACGTGAAGCTTTTATATGCTAATACTGAAGAAGCTGGATCTATGATGCTTGTGTATTTTATTAAAAGCTTCTATCCACCAGAAGAGTACTATAAAAAAGGAATACACACTATATTATTCCGTCACGAGAGGGATAATCCCAATGCTAAGGTACAGAAAAGTTCCTTTAGGAAGAAGATTGCTGAGGAGCTTGAAAGAAAGAAGGCCTTTGAAGCTCTGCTAGTTAATAGGGATGAATACATTACTGAGGGCAGTAGATCCAATATGTTCTTTGTAAAGGGAGATAGGATATATACTGCACCTAAAGGAACGGTTTTGTTAGGGATAACTAGAAAATATATATTACAAGTATGTAATGAGTTAAATATAGAGGTAGTAGAGGAAAATATCCATGTGGACGAGATAGCTCATCTAGATGGGGCCTTTATGTCAGGTACCTCTGTTAACGTGCTGCCTATAGCAAGTATTGATGATATCAAGTTAGACTCTGTAAATAACCATATTATTAAAAGAGTAAGTGATGGATATATGAATAAAATGAAATCCTATATTGAGAGGAAAACCTTGTAGAAAAACTACAAGGTTTATATTTTTTTGTTAGACTTCTATTGACAGTAGTAGAGTTATAGTGTACTATATAACTAATACACCAATACATTGGCCTGCGGAGGTGAAAAGATGGACTTTAACAATAATCTACCAATATATATACAGATAATGAATCTAATAAAGAGCAGGATTATATCAGGGAATATAAGCGGAGGTGATAAATTGCCATCAGTAAGGGATCTTTCAAAAGAGCTAAGAGTTAATCCAAATACAATTCAAAGAGCGTATCAGGAGCTGGAAAGAGAAGGATTAGTTTTTACTCAAAGGGGAATGGGCACATTTGCTACAGAGGATATGGAAATTATAAAAAATCTAAAGAAGACTATTGCAACTGATTTGGTTGATAAATTTTTTATTGAGATGAAAAAGCTGGGTTTTACATCCCATGAAGTAAAGGAAATTGTATCAGAATGGATGGAAAGGGAGGAAAGGGAATGAAAAATATAGTTGAAATAAAAGAACTAACAAAAAAATATTTAAATAAGACAGCTTTAAACAATATTAATTTGAACATACAGGAAGGCAAGATAGTTGGAATACTTGGACCAAATGGTAGTGGAAAGACCACCTTGATAAAGATATTGACAGGTATTTTAAGACAGACTTCAGGAGAAGTTTTTATTGATGGCAATAAAGTGGGAGTTTATACTAAATCAGTTGTGTCATATTTGCCTGATAGAAACTTTCTATATAAATGGATGAAAATTAAGGATGCTTCAGATTTGTTCAAAGACTTTTATTCAGATTTTGATGAAGGAAAATTTGAAGAACTACTTAGATTTATGAAGTTGGATAAAAATATGAAAATAGATACTCTTTCAAAGGGAATGCATGAGAAATTGAATTTATCCTTAGTATTGGCAAGAAATGCAAAGCTTTATATATTAGATGAGCCAATAGCAGGGGTAGATCCTGTTGCAAGAGATGAAATACTAAATGCTATTATCAACAATTATAATGAAAAAAGTTCTATGGTAATTACTACTCATCTGGTAAGAGATATGGAAAATATATTGGATGATGTGGTTTTCCTTAAGGATGGAAAAATTATATTATCGGACAATGCAGAATCTTTAAGAGAAGAAAGAAATATGAATATAGCTGATATCTATAAAGAAGTATTTAGTCAATAGGGGGCGATAAAATGTTTAAGTATATGAAATATGAAATAAAAGGTACTTACAAATATATACTTGGAGTATTGGCTTTGGTGCTTATACTGACTATAGCATTGTACAGCTTAGTAGGAAATATAATAACTAACCCAATAG
>JAAYHX010000025.1 GCA_012735215.1 Tissierellia bacterium | reverse complement strand
TGGTAATGCCAGGAGACAACGCTAAGTTTACAATAGAGTTAATAACACCAATAGCAATGGAAGCAGGATTAAGATTTGCTATTCGTGAAGGTGGAAGAACAGTAGGAGCAGGAGTTGTTACTAAGATTCTTGCTTAATTGAAGCAGATATAACAGAAGGGGACTATAAAGAGCCCCCTTCTTTCATATCTTATGCTAATATTTCAGTGAAAAAAAATCCGATAAATAGTAAAAAATACTTGAGTTTTTGTTGAATTTGCTATAAACTATAATAGTGCTTAAAATAGACATTGCGATGATACAAAAGGTTGCCCAGTCCTTGGTTTGAGATAAAGTACTGGGGGAATTTTTGTTGAGAATGTCCGGTTACAAATCGGGCGACTGGAATTGCATTCATGGCAGGAGCCATTTATATAAAAAAATATATAATACACCCGGCAGAGTGTATCGGCAATTCCATGTCGCATGTAATAAAATAACATGCGATAGAAGGAGGGAATTAAATGGCAAATAAGGGTAAACAAAAAATTAGGATAAGGTTAAAAGCTTATGATCATGAAATCTTGGATTCATCAGCTCAAAAGATAGTTGCAACAGCAAAGAAGACTGGTGCAGATGTATCTGGTCCAGTACCACTACCAACAGAGAGAGAAATAATAACAATTTTGAGAGCTGTTCACAAGTATAAGGATTCAAGAGAGCAATTTGAGCAGAGAACACATAAGAGATTGATCGATATACTAAATCCTAATCAAAAGACTGTAGACGAACTTATGAAGTTGAATCTACCAGCAGGAGTAGATATTGAGATTAAGTTATAATTTCTTAGGATGATTGCTATTATAAGCAATCCGCTGTAAGAACATAGGAGGTGTAAAAATGAAAGGTATTATAGGTAGAAAAATAGGAATGACTCAAATCTTTGATGAAGAAGGTAACATTATTCCAGTTACAGTAGTTGAAGCAGGACCAATAAAGGTAATTCAAAAGAAGACAGTAGAAACAGATGGATATAATGCAATTCAAGTTGGATTTGTCGATGTAAAAGAAAAGAAAGTTAATAGACCACTAAAAGGACATTTTGATAAGGCAGGAGTAGAATACAAGAGATATATAAGAGAATTTAGAGTAGACAATATAGATGACTTTGAAGTAGGTCAAGAAATCAAGGTAGATATATTTGAAAATGGAGACAAGGTAGATGTTACAGGAACATCCAAGGGTAAAGGAACTCAAGGTCCAATAAAGAGACATAACTTCAGCAGAGGACCAGAATCCCATGGTTCAAAATACCATAGAGGAGGCGGAGCTAGAGCAGCAGCTACTTACCCAGGAAGAGTATTCAAAGGTACTAAAGGAATGGGAAGAATGGGTAATGAAAGAGTTACTGTTCAAAACCTTGAAATAACAAGAGTAGATGCAGATAAGAATTTATTATTAATTAGAGGTGCTGTTCCTGGACCAAAAGGCGGAATGTTAATTATAAAGGAAACTGTTAAAAGCAGATAATAGGGATTAGGAAAGGAGGATGTAGCATGCCTAAAGTTAATGTTTACAACATGTTAGGTGAACAAGTTGGAGAAATCGAATTAAATGACAGTGTATTTGGCGTTGAGATAAACCATGATGCAATTCATCATGTAGTTAAAAATCATCTTGCTAATAGAAGACAAGGAACTCAATCAGCTAAGACTAGAGCTGAGGTAAGAGGCGGAGGAAGAAAGCCTTGGAGACAAAAAGGAACCGGTAGAGCACGTCAAGGAAGCATTAGATCACCACAATGGACTGGTGGTGGAATTGTATTTGCACCAAAGCCAAGAGATTACAGCTACAAGGTGCCAAAGAAAGTTAGAAGACTTGCAATGAAATCTGCATTAAGCTCTAAAGTTCTAGATAACAAGATAATCGTATTAGATCAACTAAACTTAGAAGAACCAAAGACTAAAGAAATGGTAAAAATATTAACAAACATCAAGGCTGACAAAAAAGCTCTTATAGTTATGGAAGAGAAAAATGAAAATGTAGTAAAATCCGCAAGGAATATTCCTAATGTACAAACTACATTAGTTAATTCTTTGAATGTTTACGACATATTAAGATATGACTCCTTTATCATAACTCAAGATGCAGTCAAGAAAGTGGAGGAGGTGTTTGCATAATGATTACACCACACGATATTATCATAGAACCTATAATCACAGAAGAAAGTATGGATGCTATGGCAGAACGCAAATATACTTTTAAGGTTGATAGAAGGGCTAACAAATCAGAAATAAAGAAAGCTATCGAGAAGATATTCGGTGTTAAGGTTGAAAAGGTTAATACCATAAACATGAAGGGAAAGAAAAAAAGAGTAGGAATGTATGTTGGTAAAACACCAAACTGGAAAAAAGCAGTAGTTACTTTAACTGAAGATTCCAAGGAAATAGAATTCTTTGAAGGCTTGCAGTAAAGTTTTAGAAAAAAGGAGGGAATAATATGGGTATCAAAAAGTATAAGGCAACTTCCCCTGGAATTCGTCAAATGACAGTATTGTCCTTCGATGAAATAACTAAAAAAGAACCTGAGAAATCACTTGTTGTAACTTTGAAGAAAACAGGTGGTAGAAACTCACAAGGAAGAACAACCGTGCGTTTTAGAGGTGGCGGAGCTAAAAGAAAATATAGAATAATAGACTTTAAGAGAGATAAAATCGGTATTCCAGGAAAAGTTGCAGCTATAGAATATGATCCAAATAGGACAGCAAACATTGCCCTAATTCACTATGTTGATGGTGAAAAGAGATATATCTTAGCACCAAACGGATTGAGAGTTGGGGATATCATAGAAGCAGGAGAAAATGCTGACATAAAAGTGGGCAATTCATTACCATTGAGAAATATTCCAGTAGGTACTACTGTTCATAATATTGAACTTGTACCAGGTAAGGGAGGACAATTAGCTAGAGCAGCTGGAGCAGAAGCCCAATTAATGGGTAAGGAAGGTAAATATGCAACATTAAGGCTTCCATCCGGAGAATTTAGACTAGTGCTATTAGATTGTCGTGCAACAATAGGTCAAGTAGGCAATTTAGATCATGAAAATGTTACAATCGGAAAAGCAGGAAGAAGCAGACATCTAGGTAGAAGACCTTCAGTTAGAGGTAGTGCTATGAACCCTGTAGACCATCCACACGGTGGTGGAGAAGGTAGAGCACCTATTGGAAGACCAACTCCAGTTACTCCATGGGGTAAACCTGCATTAGGATATAAGACTAGAAAGAAGAATAAGAAGTCTGATAAATACATTGTAAGACGCAGAAAGAAATAGATTAGATGTTTGTAATTGAAAGGAGGAACAGTAATGGGTCGTTCTGTTAAAAAAGGTCCTTTTTGTGATGATCACCTACTAAAAAAGGTAGAGGAATTAAACAAGAAGAATGATAAGAAAGTAATTAAGACTTGGTCACGTCGTTCTACAATACTTCCACAAATGATCGGTCATACAATAGCAGTTCATGATGGAAGAAAGCATGTACCAATTTACATTACAGAAGATATGATTGGACATAAACTTGGTGAATTTGTTCCAACTAGAACATTTAGAGGGCATGGCGATAAGACTGAAAGATCAACTGCGTTGAAATAGAGCTGCGTGAAATCTATGATAAAGGAGGGAATTGGTATGGAAACAAGAGCCATAGCTAAATATGTACGAATTTCTCCTCTAAAGGTAAATTACATTTGTAGAGAGATTAGAGGAAAGCAAGTAGATGAAGCTCTAGCAATATTAAGGTTTATACCTAAAAAAGGTGCTAGAGAGCTTGAAAAAGTGTTGAAATCAGCTATTGCAAATGCAGAAAACAACTTTAATTTGGATAGAGATAATCTTTATGTTAAGGAAGCATATGCTAATGATGGCCCTCATTTAAAGAGATGGAGACCAAAAGCTAGAGGAATGGCTTATCCTATATTAAAGAGAACAAGTCATATAGGAGTAGTTGTAGAGGAGAGAGAATAGAAAAGGAGGGATATAATGGGTCAAAAAGTAAATCCACATGGATTGAGAGTCGGAATTATTAAGGATTGGGATTCAAAATGGTATGCTGATAAGAAGAACTTTAGTGATTTATTAGTTGAAGATTTTAACATCCGTAAATATATAAAAGGAAAACTGTACATTGCTGGTATTTCAAAGATTGAAATTGAAAGAGCTGCAAGTAGAGTAAAGGTATCAATATATACTGCAAAGCCAGGTATGGTAATAGGTAAAGGTGGATCTGGCGTTGAAGATCTAAGAAAGGATCTTGAAAAGCTTACTAAGAAGAATGTAATTGTAAATGTAGAAGAAGTAAAACAACCAGAACTAGATGCACAGCTAGTTGCAGAGAATATTGCAGCTCAGCTAGAAAGAAGAATTTCTTTCAGAAGAGCAATGAAACAAGCAATTCAAAGAACAATGAGAGCTGGAGCTCAAGGTATTAAGACAGCTGTATCTGGTAGACTTGGTGGAGCAGATATGGCAAGAACAGAAGGTTATAGTGAAGGAACAATACCTCTTCAAACTTTAAGAGCAGATATAGAATATGGATTTGCTGAAGCAGATACTACTTACGGTAAATTAGGTGTAAAGGTATGGATATATAAAGGAGAGGTTCTTCCTACTAGAAAAGTAGAAGAAGATAAGAAAAATGAAAAAAGCGATTCAAGAAAGTAGCTAATTAGCTGTAGGAAGGAGGAAGATATCAATGTTAATGCCTAAAAGAGTAAAATATCGTAGAGTTCATAGAGGAAGAATGAAAGGTAAAGCAAGTAGAGGCAATAAATTATCTTATGGTGATTACGGATTACAAGCTTTAGAACCAGCATGGATTACATCTAACCAGATAGAGGCAGCAAGACGTGCTATGACAAGATATGTTAAGAGAGGCGGAAATATCTGGATAAAGATATTCCCAGATAAGCCAATTACTGAAAAACCAGCTGAAACAAGAATGGGTGCTGGAAAAGGCTCACCAGAATACTGGGTAGCAGTAGTAAAACCTGGAAGAATACTGTTTGAAATGTCTGGAGTTTCTGAAGAAGTAGCGAGAGAAGCCATGAGGTTGGCATCACATAAATTGCCTATAAAAACAAAGTTTGTGACTCGTGATGATGCACAAGAAAAGGGTGGTGAGGCTAATGAAGGCTAAAGAGATTCGTCAAATGTCGGATAAAGAGCTAAATGAAAAGTTATTAGATTTAAAAAGCGAACTATTTAATTTGCGTTTTCAGTTAGCCACTGGACAATTGGATAATCCTATGAGAATAAAAGCTGTAAGAAAAGATATTGCTCGTGTAAAAACTATTATGAGGGAACGAGAATTAGGTATAGGAAAGGAGGTATAACCTCGTATGGAAAGAGGAAGACGTAAAGTAAGAATAGGAAAAGTTGTAAGCGATAAAATGGATAAAACTATAGTAGTAGCAGTTGAAACTCTTGTAGCTCATCCTTTATATAAAAAACAAGTAAGAAGAACTACTAAGTTTAAAGCACATGACGAAAACAATGAATGTAAAATTGGTGATGTTGTAAAAATCATGGAGACTAGACCATTGAGCAAAGAAAAACGTTGGAGATTGGTAGAAATTATAGAAAAAGCAAAATAGTCCTTATACCTGGAAAGGAGGGTAAACAATGATACAAACAGAAAGCAGATTAAAAGTTGCTGATAATTCAGGTGCAAAAGAACTTTTAGTTATAAGAGTATTAGGTGGAACTAATAAGAAGTATGCAAATATAGGCGATGTTGTGGTTTGCTCTGTTAAAAACGCAACACCAGGTGGAGTTGTTAAAAAAGGTGATGTAGTTAAAGCAGTAATAGTAAGAACCACAAAAGGAGTAAGAAGATCAGACGGTTCTTATATTAGATTTGATGACAATGCAGCGGTTATATTGAAGGACGATAGTAATCCTGCTGGTACTCGTATATTTGGACCGGTTACTAGAGAGTTAAGAAGAGGAAATTATATGAAGATAATATCATTGGCACCAGAGGTACTATAGAGGGAGGTGTAACGTATGCATGTAAAAAGCGGAGATACAGTAATTGTTATATCCGGTAAAGATAAAGGTAAAACAGGCAAGGTTCTTAAAGCTATGCCAAAAGAAAACAGAGTGATAGTTGAAGGAGTAAATATCATAACTAAACATGTGAAGCCAAGGGGAGCAAATCAGCCAGGTGGTAGAATAACTAAAGAAGCTCCAATTCATGCATCAAAAGTTATGTTTTATTGCAACAATGATAAAAAAGGCGTTAGAGTAGGCCATAAGATATTAGACAATGGTAAAAAAGTTAGAGTATGTAGAACTTGTGGGGAAGTATTAGATAAATAACATGCAATTGAAAGGAGGTAATACACATGACTTCCAGATTAAAGGAAAAATATATAAACGAAGTTGTACCAGCACTAATGGAAAAGTTTCAATATAAAAACGTTATGGAAGTACCAAAACTTGAAAAAATAGTAATAAACATGGGAATCGGTGATGCAAAAGACAACCCAAAAGCCCTAGAAAGTGCAGTAAAAGAGCTATCCCTAATAACTGGCCAAAAGCCAATTGTAACTAAGGCTAAGAAATCAATTGCTAACTTCAAACTTCGTAAAGGGATGAATGTTGGAACTAAGGTAACTTTAAGAGGAGAAAGAATGTATGACTTTTTAGATAAACTAATGAACATTTCATTGCCAAGAGTAAGGGACTTTAGAGGAATTAGTCCTTCATCCTTTGACGGTAGAGGAAACTATGCACTTGGAATCAAAGAACAATTGATATTCCCTGAGATTGAATATGATATGGTAGAAAGCATAAGAGGAATGGATATAGTAATTGTAACAACTGCTAAAACAGACGAAGAAGCGAAAGCATTCTTAGAACTTATGGGTATGCCCTTTAGAAAATAGATAAGGAGGGAGACAATATTGGCAAAGAAATCAATGATTGCTAAGCAAAAAAGGAAAGCAAAGTTTAGCACAAGACAATACAATAGATGTAAAATATGCGGAAGACCTCATGCATATTTGAGAAAGTATGGAGTTTGCCGTATCTGTTTTAGAGAATTAGCCTACAAAGGTCAAATTCCCGGAGTTAAGAAAGCAAGCTGGTAGTATTAATGTTTTGAAAGGAGGTAGCTAATTATGATGACAGATCCAATTGCAGATATGTTAACTAGAATAAGAAATGGTAGTAACGCAAAGCATGAATCCGTTGATGTTCCTGCCTCTAACATAAAGAAGGAAATAGCTCAGTTATTGTTAGATGAAGGTTTTATTAAAGGGTTTGATGTGATTGAGGACGGAAAACAAGGGATTATTAGAATAGAGTTAAAGTATGGAAATCATGGCGAAAAGGTTATAAGTGGAATAAAGAGGATATCAAAACCTGGCCTAAGGGTATACGTAAAAAGCGATGAGATTCCTAGAGTGTTAGGAGGACTTGGAATAGCAATTCTTTCAACCTCTAAAGGACTTATGACAGATAAGATGGCAAGAAAAGAGCATGTAGGTGGAGAAGTACTTTGCTACGTATGGTAATAATATATTTTAGTCTATAGGAATAGGAGGTGCACTTATGTCAAGAATAGGACTTAAGCCAATAGTCATACCAAGTGGTGTTGAGGTTAAGATAAATGAAGGCAATTTAGTAGAAGTTAAAGGTCCAAAGGGATCCTTAAAAACTCAATTGGATCCTAAAATGGATATAAAAATAGAAGATAATCAATTAATAGTAAGCAGACCAAATGAAACAAAGAAATATAAATCATTGCACGGATTAACAAGAACACTTATCTTTAACATGATAGAAGGTGTTACTCAAGGTTACGAAAAGAAGCTTGAAATCGTAGGAACTGGATATAGAGCTCAAAAACAAGGTAAAAAGCTAGTGCTAAACTTAGGATATTCACATCCTATTGAATTAGAAGAACCAGAAGGAATTCAAATAGAGGTACCTGCTGCAAACCAAATTATCGTAAAAGGAATAGACAAACAACTTGTTGGAAATGTTGCAGCTAAGATTAGAGACTTTAGAAGACCTGAGCCTTACAAGGGTAAGGGAGTTAAGTATGCAGATGAAGTAGTAAGACGTAAGGCTGGTAAGACTGGTAAGTAGAAAGGAGTGAGTGAAATTGCTTAAACAATATAATAGGAATGAAGAAAGAAAGAAAAGACATAGAAGAGTTAGACAAAAAGTTTATGGAACTCCTGAAAGACCAAGATTGAATGTATTTAGAAGCAACAAGCATATATATGCACAAGTAATAAATGATGAAGATGGTCGAACAATAGTTGCAGCTTCAACCTTGGATAAGGAATTAAAGGACAAATTAACATCAACAGCAAATAAGGAAGCTGCTAGACTTGTAGGTCAATTAGTTGGCAAGAGAGCCCTTGAAAAAGGAATAGACAAGGTAGTTTTCGATAGAGGTGGATACCTATATCACGGAAAAGTTAAAGAACTTGCTGAAGGAGCTCGTGAAGCTGGACTTGAATTTTAATAGAAGGAGGGAAATGGATGGAGCGTTTATATGTGGATGCTAGCCAGTTAGATTTAAAAGAAAGAGTTGTTAGTATAAATCGTGTAACTAGAGTAGTAAAAGGTGGAAGAAACTTTAGATTTAGTGCTCTAGTAGTTGTAGGCGATGAAAATGGCCACGTAGGAGTAGGAATGGCTAAGGCTCTTGAAGTGCCAGAAGCTATCAGAAAAGCAATTCAAGATGCTAAAAAGCATGTTATTCAAGTTCCTATGGTTGGAACTACTATACCACATGAGATAATAGGAGAATTTGGAGCAGGAAGGGTTTTACTAAAACCATCCAAAGAGGGTACAGGAGTTATTGCAGGAGGTCCTGTACGTGCTGTTTGTGAGTTAGCTGGTATAAAGGACATTAGAACAAAATCTTTAGGATCCAGCAATCCTATTAATGTTGTTCATGCAACTATAGAAGGATTAATAAGACTTAGAAAAGCAGAAGACGTTGCTAAGACAAGAGGAATATCTATAGAAAAATTATTGGGTTAGGAGGGGAGTATGTTGGCTAAAATAAAGATTAAATTGGTTAAATCCGTTATAGGAAGACCAGAAAATCACAAGAGAACTGTAGAAGCTTTAGGACTAAGAAAAATTGGCCAGGTAGTAGAGAAAGAAGATACTCCTCAAATTAGAGGTATGATAGCTAAAGTAAACTACATGGTTGAAGTAATAGAATAATTCTTAGAGGAGGTGTACCTATGAGATTAAACGAAATCAGACCATCAGAAGGAAGCAAAGCTAAAAGTCGCAAGAGAGTAGGTAGAGGTACTGGCTCAGGTTTAGGCAAAACTTCTGGAAGAGGACACAAGGGTCAAAAAGCAAGATCTGGAGGAGGAGTTAGACCAGGTTTTGAAGGTGGACAAATGCCTTTGTTTAGAAGAATGCCAAAACGTGGTTTCACAAATATATTTGCTACAAAGTATGCAACTTTGAATGTTGAAGATTTAAATAGATTTGAAGATGATACTGTAATAACCCCAGAGCTATTAATCACAATGGGATTAGTAAAAGGGATCAACAAAATAGATGGAATAAAGATACTTGGAAATGGTGAACTAGAGAAGAAGTTGACAGTTAAAGCTCATAAATTCAGCAAAACTGCCGTTGAGAAGATTGAGGCTGCAGGGGGAAAGGCAGAGGTGATATAGATGATTTCAACCTTGAGGAACGCCTGGAAGATACCAGAAATGAGGAAGAGAATAATCTTCACTCTTTTGATGTTACTAGTTATTAGACTAGGATCAAGTATTCCAGTGCCATATATGGATAAGGAAGTTATCTCCCAAATATTTAAATCAGGAGAAGGCGGTCTGCTACAATTCCTAGATTTAATATCTGGTGGTACTTTAAGCAATTTCAGTATATTTGCATTGAGTATTTACCCATATATTACATCATCAATAATAATACAGCTTCTTACAATAGCTATACCTAAGCTAGAAGAATTGGCTAAAGAAGGAGAAGAAGGCCGTAAGAAGATAAACAGGTATACTAGGTATGCAGCTATAATATTAGCTGTTATCCAAGCTGTTGGTACAACATTTGGCTTGTTTAAAAATGCTATTGTAGCAGACAGTTCTATACAATCTGCTGTTGTAATTATTTCACTGGTAGCGGGTACGACTTTCCTAATGTGGGTAGGAAATCTAATAACCGAAAGAGGTATAGGAAATGGTATTTCACTAATTATATTTATTGGTATAGTATCAGGGCTTCCCTCAACAATAATTTATTATGTTCAACTGGCATTGCTTGGGGTTGAAAATGTATTTAAACTGATATTGCTGGCAGTAGTGGCAGTGTTAATAGTAGCAGTTGTAGTTGGATTGCAAGAGGGAGAGAGAAGGATTCCAGTACAATATGCAAAACGTGTTGTAGGAAGAAAGATGTATGGTGGACAAAGCACCCATATACCTCTAAAAGTTTCAATGTCAGGAGTTATTCCTGTAATATTTTCAACATCACTATTAGCATTTCCTCAAACAATTGCACTGTTCTTTACAGGTAGAATTCCTGATTGGATAGTAAAGTATTTGACAGTACAGGGAAGTGTAGGAGTCTGGGTATATTCAATCCTAAATGTTATGTTGATAATGTTCTTCACCTATTTCTATACAGCAGTACAGTTTAATACTGTTGAGTATGCGAAGAACTTACAACAATACGGTGGATTTATTCCAGGAATAAGACCAGGCAGACCTACATCTGATTATCTAAATAAGGTAATAACAAGGTTGACATTTGTAGGTGGATTATCCTTAGCATTAATTGCTTCATTGCCAATTATTTTGTCTCATATATTCAAGTTAAATATTAATTTTGGTGGAACGGCTGTTATAATTGTAGTTGGTGTTGCTCTTGAGACAGTAAAACAAATCGAATCTGAAATGTTGATGAGAAACTATAAAGGGTTTTTAAAATAAACTTTAGGAGATGATTTAATGAGATTAATTCTACTTGGACCTCCTGGCGTAGGCAAAGGTACTCAAGCAGCAGCTATAATTGAAAAGTATAGCATACCCCATATATCCACAGGGGATATATTCAGAGCCAATATTAAAGGAAAAACAGAACTAGGGAAAAAAGTAGAAGAATATATGAACAAGGGCTTACTAGTGCCAGATGATTTAGTTGTATCCATAGTGAAGGATAGAATAGTCAAAGATGATTGCAAAGATGGTTTCTTATTGGACGGATTTCCAAGAACGGTAGCACAAGCTGAAGCTTTAGATGAAGAATTAAGCAAAATGTCCTTAGTGATCGACAAGGTAATAAATATTGAAGCGGAAAAGGACATATTGATTGAAAGAGCTATTGGAAGAAGAATCTGTAAAGACTGTGGGGCTACATATCATGTTAAGTTTAGCCCTGCAAAGCAAGATGGAATCTGTGATAAATGTGGTGGAGAACTTTACCAAAGAAAAGATGATACATTGGATACAGTAGAAAAAAGAATCGAAGTATATCTTGAACAAACTAAGCCACTAATTGATTATTATGCAAAAAAAGGGTTATTATTAAATGTAGATGGAACTAAGGATAAAAAAGAAGTTTTCAATGACATTGTAAAAGCCCTTGAGTAGAGATTATCTATTCAACCCCTATATTAAGGGGAGGTGAAATCCATGGATTCAACTTTAGACTTAGAGATCGGTCAGGTAGTTAGATCAAAAGCTGGTCGTGATAAGGGAAACGTATTTTTAATATTAGATATTTTAGATGACAAATATGTTCTTATTGTAGATGGGGATGTAAGGAAAATAGAAAACCCAAAGAAGAAAAAGGTTAAGCATTTAGCAGTTTATAATACTATACTAAGGGATTTTCAATCTAGATTGAAAAGCGGATCTGAGGTAAACAATGCTTATATTAGAAAACTATTAGAACCTTTCAAAGAGAACATTTAAAATTGTTAAAATAGGAGGTTCGATACCTAGATGTCAAAAAAGGATGTTATTGAAGTGGAAGGTACGGTAATAGATACCCTACCTAACACTATTTTTAAGGTTAGGCTGGATAACGGACACGAAGTGCTAGCACATATTTCTGGTAAATTGAGGATGAATTATATAAGAATTCTTACAGGAGACAGAGTAACAGTTGAACTATCACCTTATGACTTAACAAGAGGTAGGATTACGTGGCGAAAAAAGTAGTATAGGAGGGTATATAGATGAAGGTAAGACCATCTGTTAAGAAGATATGCGAAAAATGCAAGATCATCAAGAGAAAAGGAAAAGTAATGGTAATCTGTGAAAATCCAAAACATAAGCAAAAACAAGGTTAATAAATTATAGAACTTATACCTAGGAGGTGTTGATAGTAATGGCTAGAATTGCAGGTGTTGACTTGCCAAGGGATAAACGTGTTGAAATTGGACTAACTTACATCTATGGAATTGGTAGGTCAAGAGCAAATGAGATTCTAAAGAAAGCTAATGTAAATCCTGATACAAGAATAAAAGATTTAACAGAAGCAGAAGTAAATGCAATAAGATCAGTAGTTGATGAGTATACTGTTGAGGGAGATTTAAGAAGAGAAATAGCCCTAAACATAAAGAGACTTAGAGAAATCAACTGTTATAGAGGTATTAGACATAGAAGAGGACTTCCAGTAAGAGGTCAAAGAACTAAGACTAATGCTAGAACAAGAAAAGGTCCAAGAAAAACTGTTGGTAAAAAGAGCAAAAAGTAGTTGAAGGAGGGAAAATGAGTGGCAGCTAAAAAAGGAAAAAGCACACGTGTTAAAAGAAGAGAACGTAAGAATATAGAGAGAGGCCAAGCACACATTTCATCAACTTTTAACAATACAATGGTAACTTTAACAGACATGCAAGGAAATGTTATTGCTTGGGCAAGTGCAGGTCAATTAGGTTTTAAAGGTTCAAGGAAATCAACTCCTTTTGCAGCTCAACAGGCAGCAGAAGAAGCTGCTAAAAAAGCTATGGAACACGGCTTAAAGACTGTTGAAGTATATGTAAAAGGCCCTGGTTCAGGAAGAGAAGCTGCTATAAGATCACTTCAAGCAGCAGGCTTGGAAGTAAGCCTAATTAAGGATGTTACCCCAATACCACACAATGGTTGTAGACCACCAAAACGTAGAAGAGTTTAATATAGGAGGTGTTGATTGAGAGATGGCTAGATATAAAGGACCGGTATGTAGATTATGCCGTAGAGAAGGACAAAAACTATATTTAAAGGGAGATAAATGCTATACTGACAAATGTCCAGTTGCAAGAAGAAACTATGCTCCAGGACAACATGGTCAAGCAAGAAAGAAACTAACTGGATATGGATTACAGTTAAGAGAGAAGCAAAAGGTTAGAAGATTCTATGGTATCCAAGAATCACAAATGAGAAAGTATTTCCAAATGGCAGATAAGATGCAAGGCATCACAGGTGAAAATCTGTTGAAGATTTTGGAATTAAGACTTGATAATGTTGTATACAGAATGGGTTTTGCTGCATCAAGAGCAGAAGCTAGACAGCTAGTAAGACACGGTCATTTCTTAGTAAACGGAAGTAAAGTAGATATTCCATCCTACCTTATGAAGGTTGGAGATGTAGTTGAAATAAGAGAAAAGAGCAGAAGCAGTGCTAAATTTAAAGATATTATAGAAAACCACAAAGGGAATACTGTTAGATGGATCGAAGTAAATGCTGATGAATATAAAGGAAGAATTGCTGCAGAACCATCCAGAGAAGACATTGATATACCAATAGAAGAACACATGATAGTAGAGTTGTATTCTAAGTAATAAGGCATTATAGTAGAATCAGTTGCCCTCATACGTTGGTAATAATAAAAATAAGGAGGGTTTAATGTTAATGATTGAAATTGAAAAACCAAGGATAGAAATTGTCGAAGTAAATGAAGACAAAACCTATGGTAAGTTCGTTGTGGAGCCATTGGAAAGAGGATACGGAACTACTTTAGGAAATAGCCTAAGAAGAGTATTGCTATCGTCATTACCTGGAGCGGCTGTGTCCTCAGTTAAGATTCAAGGAGTTTTACATGAGTTTTCCGTTGTACCTGGAGTATTAGAAGACGTACCTGAGATCATATTGAATATTAAGGGAATAGCCGCCAAGATGTATACTGATGAACCTGTTATCTTAAGATTAGAGGCTGAAGGCCCAGCAGAAGTGAAGGCAGGGGATATTATCACTGGTCCTGATGTAGAAATAGTTAATAAGGACCATCATATTGCCACTATTAATGAATCAGGTAAGCTCTATATTGAATTTGAGATGATAAAGGGTAGAGGCTATAATGTAGCTGAAAAGAACAAACGGGAAGGACAGTCAATAGGAGTAATACCTATAGATTCATCTTTTACTCCTGTAAGCAAGGTTAACTTTAAAGTTGAAAATACAAGGGTAGGACAAATAACAGACTATGATAAATTGACTTTGGAAGTTTGGACAAATGGTACTATGACTCCTGAAGAGGCAACATCTTTAGGAGCCAAGATACTCTCAGAACATTTAAACCTATTCATTGAGCTAACTGAACATGTTGAAAATGTAGAAATAATGGTAGAAAAAGAAGAAGACAAGAAGGAAAAAGTGCTAGAAATGACAGTAGAAGAATTAGACCTTTCCGTGAGAAGTTATAACTGCTTAAAGAGAGCTGGCATTAATACTATAGATGAATTAACGCAAAAGACAGAGGAAGATCTAATGAAAGTAAGGAATCTAGGTAAAAAGTCTCTTGACGAAATAAAGAAGAAGCTTGCTGAGTTAGATTTGTCCTTGAGAAAATTAGACGAGTAGCAAGATATAAAGGAGGGATAGTATGGCAAGATTAAGAAAACTTGGTCGCCCTACAGCTCATAGAAATGCAATGCTAAGGAATCAAGTAACCAGCTTGTTAAGACATGGAAGAATAGAAACTACAGTTACACGTGCTAAGGAAACTAAGAGAATGGCAGACAAGATGATCACTCTTGGTAAAAGAGGAGACCTACATGCTAGAAGACAAGTTTTAGCTTATATATATGACGAAGATGTTGTAAAGAAACTATTTGATGAAATAGCACCTAAATATGCAGATAGAAATGGTGGTTATACAAGAGTATTAAGAGTTGGACCACGTAGAGGAGACGGTGCTGAAATGGCAATTGTTGAGCTAGTGTAACGGGTGGGGGATTAAGTAGGGAGACTTTTTGTCTCTTGATTCCATTACTTAGTCCCTTTTTTATCAATTATCAGTATAAATTCAAGTTGCAAATTGCAGCTATGGACTATGCTATTATAGTAATAATGGTAAATAGGAAAAAGTAGGCGGTAAATATGGTGGACGATATGATTCGCTTTGAAAATGTAACATATAAATATGGTGCTGACGGAGATGACAACCAGTTAGTGGCGGTTCAGGATATAAATTTATCTGTCAAAAAGGGTGAATACCTAGTAATACTAGGCCATAACGGTTCTGGAAAGTCTACTCTATCAAAGCTTATGAATGGGCTTTTGCTTCCAACAGAAGGTAATGTATATGTTAATGGGATGAACACAAAGGAAGAAGAAAACATATGGAAGATCAGAAAGATTGCAGGTATGGTTTTCCAAAATCCAGACAACCAGCTGGTAGCAACCATTGTTGAAGAAGATGTAGCCTTTGGTCCGGAAAACTTAGGCATACCTCCTGAGGAGATAAGAAGGCGAGTGGACAAGGCCTTAGATATAGTTGAAATGGCAGAATATAAAAAGCATGCTCCTCATCTGCTTTCTGGAGGGCAGAAGCAGAGGGTAGCAATAGCTGGGATACTTGCCATGGAACCAGAGTGTGTAATACTTGATGAACCTACGGCCATGTTAGATCCTGTAGGTAGGGCTGAAGTTATAAGTACTCTAAAGAAGCTTAATCGCCAGGAAAAGAAATCAATAATCCTGATAACCCACTATATGGATGAAGCAGTAGAAGGGGACAGGGTATTAATAATGGAAAAGGGAAGAATAGTTATGGAAGGTACACCTAAGGATATATTCTGCCAGGTAGATAAGGTTAAGGAGCTTGGACTAGATGTACCCCAAGTTACAGAACTGGCATATGAGTTGAAAAAAGAAGGATTTGATGTACCTTGTGATATATTAACAGTAGAAGAATTGGTGGATGCTCTATGATAATAAGGTTGGAGAATGTAAATTATATTTATAATCCCAATACTCCTTTTGAGAAAAAGGCACTGGATAATATCAATCTAACCATTGATGAAACTGATTTCATTGGGTTGATTGGCCATACAGGTTCTGGAAAATCCACTTTGGTTCAACATCTTAATGGCTTGATCAGGCCTACATCAGGAAGAGTCCTAGTCGATGGCATAGACACTAAGGATACTGGCAACCTTTTGAAAGTACGACAAAAGGTTGGATTAGTATTTCAATATCCTGAACATCAGCTCTTTGAAGAAACCATTTACAAGGATGTAGCTTTTGGACCTAGCAATCTAGGACTTAGTCAAGATGAAGTTCATGAGAGAGTAAAGACAGCAATAGAATTAGTAGGTCTTGATTTTGAGAAGGTAAAGGATAGGTCACCCTTCGAACTCAGTGGCGGCCAAAAAAGAAGGGTAGCTATTGCTGGAGTTTTAGCCATGAAGCCTAGAGTTTTAGTACTGGATGAGCCAACAGCAGGTTTAGATCCAAAGGGTAGAGACCAAATACTAGGCAGAATAAAAAAGCTCTATGAAGAGAAAAATATCACTATTATCCTAGTTTCTCACAGCATGGAGGATATAGCCAAACTGGTAAATAGGATAGTAGTAATGCATAGAGGAAAAATAGTTATGGATGGCAAGACTAAGGAAGTATTCAAGCAAGTAGAGAAGCTTGAAGAAATCGGACTTGGAATACCACAGATTACCAACTTTATGAGAAAGTTTAAGGAAAAGGGTCATCCTGTTGACGATACAGTAATAACTGTTGAAGAGGCTAAAATGGAATTAATAAGATTTTTAAGGAGTAAGGAAAATGCTTAGAGATATTACGATAGGTCAATACTTTCCTGGAGATACTATTGTACACAGGTTAGATCCTAGAACCAAGATATTAATTGCCATAATGTTTATTGTATCCCTATTCTTTATAAAGTCCTTTTATCCATATTTATTCATTTTAGCTTTTGTGGTATTAACAGTAAGGCTATCTAAGGTACCTTTTAGATATGTGTTGAAGGGATTAAAGCCCCTTATACTTATTATTCTTATTACCTTTACAATAAATATATTCATGACTAAGGGAGAAGTACTGTTTAGCATAGGACCTTTGGATGTTACCAAGGAAGGGATTAGGCAAGCAGTATTTATGGCTTTACGGTTAATATTTTTGATAACAGGAACATCCCTGTTGACCCTTACAACATCTCCCATATCTTTGACAGATGGTATTGAAAAGCTCATGTCACCTTTAAGAAGGTTTAATGTTCCAGTACATGAGCTGGCTATGATGATGACCATAGCATTAAGGTTTATTCCTACACTCCTTGAGGAAACTGACAAGATTATGAAGGCCCAAACAGCAAGAGGGGCAGATTTTGAAAGTGGGAATATAGTTAAAAGAGCCAAAAATTTGGTTCCCTTATTGGTGCCTCTGTTTATAAATGCCTTTAGGAGGGCAGATGAGTTAGCTATAGCTATGGAAGCTAGATGCTACCGTGGAGGACACAATAGAACAAGACTGAACGAATTGAAATTTACCAGAAATGATGTATTAGTTCTAATTATTACAACGGTATTCTTTGGGGTTATCGTTTCTACTAGATATATTTAAGAGGTAGTAGTATGAGAAACATAAAGCTTACCATCCAATATGATGGTACCAACTATTGCGGCTGGCAGAAGCAAAATAATGCTAAGAGCATTCAAGAGGAGATAGAAAGGTCAATTGTAAAAGTAACAGGGGAAGAAGTCAAATTAATTGGGGCAAGTAGGACTGATAGAGGAGTTCATGCTCAAGGTCAGGTTGCAAACTTTATGACGGCTTCAAATATCCCTGCTGACAAGTTTAAGTATGCAATAAACAGCAATCTACCTGAAGACATTAGAATAAAAGAATCTGAGCTGGTAGATGATTCTTTCCATTCAAGATACGATGCTGTAGGCAAGAAATATATATACCTGATATTTAACAGGAGAATTCTAAATCCCCTATATAGAAATTACTCTTATCATGTACCCTATGAATTAAATATTAATCATATGGAAATTGCAGCAAAGTATTTTTTAGGAACTCATGATTTTTCAGCCTTTATGGCAGCTAACAGTAGTGTCAAGTCTACAGTTAGAACCATATATGACATAGAGCTAACAAGAAACAAGGATTTAATAAGTGTATCCATAAAGGGAAATGGCTTTTTATATAACATGGTAAGGATAATAATAGGGACCTTGGTGGAAGTAGGCAGTGGGAAGTTAAGTCCTCACTCTATACCCCAAATAATAGAATCAAAAAACAGGAAGACAGCAGGTCATACAGCAGCTGCTAAAGGATTATATTTGGAAGAGATATATTACTAAAAAACGTATTGACATTGAAAATACCTTGTATTAGAATAAATAAGAGTGTTTAAAAAAGCCCCGGAATCTTTTTTAAATGCATAAAATAGCATATTAGGATTGAAAATAGAAGCCTAGTGAGTTGACAGAAAGAATTTGTTGTTAAGCTTAAATAAGCTTTTCTGATAACAAAAAGCTGTAGTAAGGAGGGAAAAAGGTGAAGAGCTATATTGCTAAGCCAAATGAGATAGAAAGAAAATGGTATGTAATAGATGCAGAAGGTAAGGTATTAGGTAGATTAGCTTCAGAAATCGCTAAAATATTGAGTGGAAAAAACAAGCCCACATATACACCACATGTTGATACTGGTGACTTTGTTATAGTAATCAATGCAGACAAGATCAAGTTGACAGGCAACAAATTAGATCAAAAATATCATAGATACCATACTGGATATCCAGGTGGATTAAAGTCTATAACTTATAGAGAAATGATGGCTAAGAGACCTGAAAGGGTTGTTGAATTAGCTGTAAAGGGCATGTTACCAAAGAATAAGCTAGGAAGAAAGATGTTCAAGAAGTTAAAGGTTTATAGCGGACCTGAACATAAACATGAAGCTCAAAAACCAGAAGTATATGAATTTTAATTGGTGAGAAAGGAGGACTGCAAGTGGCTACTGTACAGTATATGGCTACAGGAAGAAGAAAAACCTCAGTGGCAAGAGTTTGGCTAATTCCTGGAAGTGGAAAAATCGTAATTAATAAGAGAGATATAGATGATTATTTTGATTATGATACATTAAAGGTAATTGTTAGAGAGCCTTTAGTAGTAACTGATACTTTAGGAAAATATGACATATTTGTAAATGTACATGGTGGTGGATTCACTGGTCAAGCAGGTGCCATCAGACATGGTATAGCTAGAGCTCTAGTTGAAGTTAATGAAGAGTACAAACCTATACTAAGAAAGGCTGGATTCTTAACTAGAGATTCTAGAATGAAGGAAAGAAAGAAATACGGATTAAAGAAGGCAAGAAGAGCACCACAATTCTCAAAGAGATAGTACATTCATTCACCATACACACCTTGTATTTACAATTACAAAATCTGTTATGCAAGCACACAACCGTCAAGGGTATATTCCTTTGGCGGTTTTTATTTTTGATGAATTATTAATAATAAATGATATAATATATTAGACACTAAATGAAATCGGAGATGTTTTAGTTAGTCATGCAGAATATGTATATTAGTTAGAAGTGGTAAAGAATAATTACATAGTATTGCATAATATATATCCCATGTCCAGTTGTAGAATTTTATGAATTAGGGAATATTTAAGTTTTGAGATTGGAGAGTATAAAATGAAAAATCTAATTTTTATAAATGGAACTATGGGCGTAGGGAAAAC
>JAAYHX010000004.1 GCA_012735215.1 Tissierellia bacterium | reverse complement strand
GCTATTGCTGAATAGGTGCCCGGTAATTCATACTGAGTGGCATAATTTGAGTTGGTGCTTGCTCCCATAGCAAGAATTATGTCATAAAGCTTTAGCTTATCAGTATAAGCACCACAGGATCCTACACGGATAAGGTTCTTTACTCCATAAAAATGGATTAGTTCATAAGAATATATGCCCATGGATGGCATTCCCATACCTGTTCCCATAACAGAGATAGGTTTCCCCTTATATGTACCAGTATATCCAAGCATATTTCTTACAGCATTAAATTGAACTGGATTATCAAGAAAGTTCTCTGCTATGAATTTTGCTCTAAGGGGATCTCCTGGCAACAATATGGTTTCAGCAATGTCACCCTTCTTTGCAGTAATATGTGGTGTCATTATATCACTCCTTTAATCTTGTATTAGTTATATGATAACATAATTATTGTCAACTACCCTCTCCTTATTGGGATAATTAGTAAATTGTTTAAAATAGTTGACATGTTCCTTAATTTAAAGTATAATATAAATCTGTAACGGATATCAATTATTTTATAAATATTTATCGCGGAGAGATGGCTGAGCTGGTCGAAGGCGCACGACTGGAAATCGTGTATACCCCTATACGGGTATCGAGGGTTCGAATCCCTCTCTCTCCGCCATTATAATTTTTGCCGTGCTAGATGGGGAGGTAGCGGTGCCCTGTAACCTGCAACCCGCTATAGCAGGATCGAAGCCCAGTTGCGGCGTCTATATCTTAGGGTCTGCCCTAAATAAGCGGTGTTGACGAATGGGTCCTGCGCAACGGGAATCTATGAACCCCGTCAGGTCCGGGAGGAAGCAGCGGTAAGTAGACACTTCCGTGTGCCGTAGGGGTGCCTGTTCTGAGCTGGCTGTTTAGGTACCGCTTAGGAGTAGGCGACAAGGCTGGGTGCACGGTTACATAGAAAATAAAGCTGTGGTAATTACCACAGCTATTTTTATTATCCCCTAAAACTTCTGTTTTCCTCTATGGTGTATTCTTCCAAATTCCCTTTGCCGTATGTAATGCCTGTTACAGCTTTGGGCTTATCCTTTACTTCCAATTCTTTAAAGCCTTCCAGTAAGGGTGTTAAAATACTTATACAATTATCAAATATGGAAATATCCCTTTTTACCTGACCTTCAGTTATCAATTTGTTTACAAAAATACTTATCTCCCTTAAAGCTGTTGATACATCATCCTTGCCGCTAAACTGAAATATTAACTCACCTAAAATATCCCTTGAATGGTCATTAAAATCCTTAACTGCTTCATATTCTCCACTCTCAATTGCAGCCTTACAATTATTACAGTTAGCTATAAGCCTTTCAAAAAGCATGGCAATTAAGCCTGCATCATTGGTGGTAGCAATCCTCTTTTCCAATTCACTTCTATTATCCATTTAAATCACTCCTATTGTTGAAGTAGCTGCAATACTGTCTGTGGTAGCTGATTAGCCTTTGAAAGCATTGACATACCAGCTTGCTGTAAGATATTATACTTAACAAAATCAGACATTTCTAAAGCCATATCCACATCTTCAATTCTGGATTTAGCAGCAGTCAAATTCTCAGCAGTATTGTCCACATTTCTAATAGTATGTTCTAGACGGTTTTGTAAGGCCCCAAGCTTTGAACGATAAGCAGCTACCTTTTGTACGGCCTCATCATAGGTAGTGATGGCCCTTCCAAAATAGCTTGGATCAAAACCTGGCGCTATTATGAAATTACCACTGCCGTCCTTTTCAATAATTCCTCCCAATATGTTTAATCCAGCACCAGAGCTAGTTACAGTTATGTTGATATCCTCCATTTCAATATCAATATACTGATCCTCATTGCTGCCTATTTGAAGTCTGAGTTTAGTAACTGGAGCACCGGATCCTCCAGGATGCAATTCTCCCTTCAACAGAGTTATGCCGTTAAATTCTGTATCATTACCAATCTTATCTATCTGCTCTGTCAGTTCCCTTAGCTCCTGAGCTATTGCTGTTAAATCCTCCCCGTCATATATGCCATTAGCTCCCTGAACTGATAGTTCTCTCATTCTCTGAAGCATTGCATGAACCTCATTTAATGCACCTTCTGCTGTTTGAAGTAGAGATATACCATCTAAGGAGTTTCTGGATGCTTGTCTAAGTCCTCTTATTTGGGCCTCCATCTTTTGAGATATGGCTAGACCTGCTGCATCATCAGAAGCCCTATTTATTCTCTTACCTGATGATAACCTCTCCAAAGTTTTTTCTAAAGCACTATTGGTTATTCCCAACATCCTATGGGTATTTAATGCGGGTATATTATTGTTTATTCTCATGTGAACCTTCCTCCTTGTTATTTACATATTCAATAAAGGATAAAAATTCTCCTAATATTTGAAACATCTCCTTAGGAAGCTTGTCCAGATTATCCATTTGAAAGCTTTCCTTTAAATCTAAAGATGTAGGTGTACTTCTTCTTGTATAGGCCTTTTTTATCTGTTTTTGTGACACTAAACGGATTTTCATATTCTCACCTAATATCTTCCAATTCCATTTTCTCCAATCTATACCCTAGCTTCTCCAATCCCCCTTCTAATATATTCTTGTGGTCTAATATCCTTTGGTACTCATCAGCAGCAAACTCTACATGAATCTCCTTGTTACTCACCTTAAGATTAAAATTAACCTGCCCGAGATTCTCAGTTTCTAGGCTGAGGTAGAATTTCATGTTATTTACATCAATTCCCTTGGATATATTGGGGATTATCATGTTTACATTGCCATATCCACTTCCCAAAGATATGGGTAATTGCAGTATTAGATCATCCTTAGATAGGATTTTTTGAAACTCTATATAATCCTTTGCAGCTTCCATATGGGAGTTTTGCCCCTGTCCTTGAGAATCAAAGGAATCTGTCAACTCTTCAAAGGCTTCAAATATTTCCTTATAATCCTTATAGACTTTATCTTCTCCCTCTTTAATTGATTTGGTAAACTCCTTTATCCTATCTTCTAGTAGGCTGATTCCTTCCCTCAAGCTCTCACTATAGCTATCCTTTTCACTAGCAAGGCTGTTAAATACATAGCCTATACCCTTTCCTCTATTGTAGATGGAGCTAATACGGCTTAATTCCTTAAGAGACATATTAAATCCATTTTTTATTACTGCTTGTATTAGGGAATTCTCCCTTCCCCTTAAATGGCTTATTTCACTTAATAGCTTCTGGCTCTCTCTATATCTTAAAACCTTTCTGTCTATATATTCATTTAACTGATCTAATGGCATATGTTCTATTGAAACCTCATCCTTAATGCTTTCCCTTATTAAGTTTATTGTGGTGTTGTTCCTAATGTTGAGATATTCTTGTCTTATAAAGCTTTCCAGGCTTTCACTTATAGGGATAACCTTGGTCTCCATTCCCCTAGCTAAATCCATGTGACAGCTATATAAATTGTTAAGGGTTAGGTATTCATATTTTTTCCAAGCTAAAGCAATGGTATCTGAGCTTAAATTTCCTAGGGTGTTAAATATATTGGATATGGTTATGGTCTTTTCTATTACCTGCTGTTCTGGGCTGCTGTTTAAACTAATACCTGTTTCAACAATAGTCTTCAGGTTCTGCAGCTTAAAATCCTCTCCCCTTCTTATAAGTTCCAATAGTTCCCTATCGGTGATCTTATTTAAGTTTTCTAAGTCCCTCAATATCTTTTCTGCACTTGATGATACTAGCTCATCGTCTATATCCATCTGCTTAAGCCTACTTACCATGTCTGAAAT
>JAAYHX010000003.1 GCA_012735215.1 Tissierellia bacterium | reverse complement strand
TTTCTAAAGCTTTCATCCTGTAATATTCTACCGTAGAAATCTGTATTTTTATTATATTCTGCTATGACTCTATCAGTAAATGTTGGCTCAAAGGCATGTTTAAACACTTCATAGGAATTAACCATTGCTTTTAGCTTTAGATCCTCATCATTTTTAAGATTGTTCCTGATTTGCTCTACTGCTAATTTCTCTGATTCAGAGAAATTAGTTCCAAACTTGTCGTTTAATCTATTTATTATATTACTTAAAAGATCAGTCTCCTCTTCTTTAACTGTTCCACCGCCTGATACTCGTATGTTTACCCCTATGCTTTCTTCATCTTCTAGGTATATAGTTTCTTTTCCCTTGTTTTCTAATTTATAGTATTGGAGTATGACCTTATCAGTTATGTCTACTCCTCCAGTAGTTTCTATATCAATCTTCTTTATTACATATCTTAGGTATATACTTAATCTATGGAGTTCTGTATCAACAAAAGGAACAATTTGAATGATTAGATTATATAGATTAATAAACTTATTCAGCAAACTTCTAAATTCTATTTTTTCCTCCCTAGAAAAGTCATTTATTCTTTCTACAGTATTATCTACATAGCTTTCCATTATGGATTTATCCCTAGCTGTTAAATTATCCTTGTAGATTAAATCTGTAAACTTTATAACATCATCTTTGTTTATAACCTGTTTATCAAGAATTTCATTATATACTGTATATATCTCATTAGGTTCAATGTCATTGTCTAATACAGTTACCTCATAAAATGGTAAAAATGCCTTTCTTATATCCTCTGGATCATTTACAAAATCCAATATAAAGGTGTCTTCTTTGCCAGGATAGATTCTATTGAGCCTTGATAGGGTTTGTACTGCTTTAACGCCAGAAAGCTTCTTGTCTACAAACATAGTATGAAGCTTTGGCTGGTCAAAGCCAGTTTGATATTTATCTGCTACTATCAATATCTTTGATTCATCCTTATCAAATTCACTAGGTAGTTGGGATTCTCTTAGTCCATCATTCATTTTGCTCTCTGTATATTCTACTCCCTCATCCTTTACTGTTTGGGAAAAGGCAACTAATGTTTTAAGGTCTGTATATCCTTTTTCTTTTATATATTTGTCAAAGGCTAATTTATATCTTACTGCATGTTTTCTTGAGGAAGTTACTACCATGGCCTTAGCTTTTCCACCAATTTTTTTGATAGTAGAATTTCTAAAGTGTTCTACCATAACCTCTGTTTTTTGGGCTATATTATGAGGATGTAAGCTTACAAATCTGGCAATAGCCTTTGTAGCCTTAGACTTTTCAAAGGATGGGTCATCCTTTATCTTTTTGGCTACTTTATAATACATTTTATATGTCATATAGTTTTGTAAAACATCTAATATAAAACCTTCTTCGATAGCTTGCCTCATGCTGTATATATGGAAAGGATAATACTTTCCATCCTCACCTTGGCTTCCAAATAACCTTAATGTACTCCCCTTTGGTGTAGCAGTAAAGGCAAAGAAGCTCACATTTGAATCATCTACAAAGTTCTCTAATTCCTTATTAATTTTGTCTTCAGCATCTATTGATTCTTCCTCTTCCTTTTGGGCCAATTCAGCTGCTTCTTCTAAGGACAAGGATTCCTTTAAAGCCATCATGTTTCTACCTGATGTAGATGAATGGGCCTCGTCTATGACTATGGCATATTTTTTATCTTTAGTTCCACCTATTTGATCTAAAATATAGGGGAATTTCTGAATGGTACTTATTATGATTTTAGTACCCTTTTTAATTTCCTCTGCCAATTGATGAGAATCTTTATCTATTTTTGCAACAAGTCCAATTTTATGCTCCAGTTGATAAATAGAATCCTGTAATTGCTTATCAAGAACCCTCCTATCTGTTACTACTATTACACCATTGAATATGACATTATTGTCCTTATCATGAAGGGATGCTAATCTATGGGCTAACCAAGTAATGGAGTTAGTCTTTCCTGAACCAGCTGAATGTTGTATCAGATATTTATGGCCTGCTCCATTATTTTTTACATGATGAAGAACTTTCCTAACTACATCTAATTGGTGATATCTAGGGAATATTACAGTTTCCTTGGTAACAGTATCTCCATTTTCTAATACTTCTTCCTTTCTTTCTACATAGGTGAATTTCTGAATTATTTCTAATAAAGAATCCTTTTGAAGAATTCCCTCCCAAAGGTAATGAGTTCTTAGCTTTCCTTCCACTGGAGGATTTCCTGCTCTTCCGTTATTGCCCTTATTAAAGGGTAGAAAGAAGGTTTTTTCCCCAGCTAGTTTTGTAGTCATATATACTTCATCTGTATCCATAGCAAAGTTTACTATTGCCCTTTCCTTGAATCTAAATAGCTGTTCCTTATTGCTTCTATAATATTTGTACTGCTTAATAGCATTTTTGTAGTTTTGGTTGGTAAAAGGATTTTTAAGCTCCATGGTGATTATGGGTATGCCATTTAAAAATATGACTAAATCTATCCTCTTGTCCCCTTCATAGTTTAGCTCTTCTGTTACCGATAATATATTTTGCTGGTAGAGTATAAACTGGTCAGGGTTTAAATCTGTAGGAGGTTTAAAATATGCTAGGTCTAATTTCACTCCATAGTCTTTAATGCCGTGCTTTAATACGTCTATGGAGCCTCTAGCTCTTAGCTGCCTGTCCAGGTTTTCTATAATTTTAGATTTGTAATTTGTATTATATATATCTTTAAGCCTGTTCATACTCTTTTCTTGAGTAGTCTCTAAAAAATCAAAAAGGCATTTGGTATCAAGAGCATATTCCTTGTCATAGTCCCTATTAAAGCCTTCAATATAGCCATTGTCATTAATTAGATAGTCCTTTACTAATGTTTGAAAGGATTTTTCCTTTAATGAATCTGGAGTTATTTGAGTAATCATGACTCATCTACCTCCCTAATTTCCCAGTCCCTAAGGTCAATTTTACCGGTAACTGCTTCTGATATGAGGGACTCTTTGGCTTCTTTTAATTTTTGGATTTGGGTTTTGGTTTTGTTGATTATATTATCTAATCCTTTGGTTTTGATTTCTAAAAAATTAACAATATCAGTTCGTTCAGATATATTTGGATAAGGCAAATAAAAATTACCTAGATCTTCCAAAGAAAGATTAGGTTGAGCCGCTTGAACAGTTAATGACCACATATGCCTTCTTAAGTTAGATGACTGTAGCCAATAAAATACAAATTTACTATTCTCAATGTTTTTCAATCTAATAAATGATACAGCTTGGTTAGTGTTTGCAGGACACAGTTCTTCATTTAATATTGCTAATTTTCCTATGGTAGCACCAGCTATAACAAATAAAATATCTTGTGCTTTTAGTGCTGATCTGGATAATATTTTATTTGTGCTATTATCAATGAAACATTCTGGAGTTAAACTAACTTTATTATCCACTATATTTTCTGCTTTTAAAAATCTTACAGGACCCTCTTCTAATATTTCTTTTCCAATAGTAGAAGGAGTAGTTCCTTTTGATATTTTGCTTGCTAAATACTTCAACCTCTTAACTTCCCAATCCTTCGGTATCATGCCTAACCACTCTACACCACTATCCTTCATTTCTTCTGGTTTTCTCTCTACCATTTCTCCATCTACTATTTTTATTTTACCAGTTATAACTTCTGATATAAGACTCTTTTTCGCTTCTTCCAGTTTTTCTATAAGCTTTTCTTTTTTAGATATAATAGAGTCAAATTGTGATGTTTTATAGTCTAGGAAGTTGGCTATTTTTTGTTGTTCTTCTTTGCTATTTTTAACAATATCAATATTCTTCAAAGTATTACTATTAATACTTTCTTGCGCAGTGCTATTATTTTTCATCCAAAATTGCTTTTGTGTACTATTTGATAAAATGACATAATATCCATATTTACTATATTCTAATCTATAAACATGCTCATTGACCATCGCATCAAAATCAAGTTTATTGACATACATAGCTTTCCCTATAGTAGCCCCATCTTTCACTAAAAGAATATCATTTTCTTTAATTTTACCTTGATTAGAATCTCTATAAAATTTATAAGATACATATCTCGGATTTTGTAGATTAAATTTACCATTTAAAATATGTTCTCCACCTATACTTAACACTTCCTCTTCGTAAAAAGGTTCTCTTTTACCACTTTCAAAGTTTTTTAATTCATACTTTAGTTTTGTTACCCCCCACTCCTTAGGTATCTTCCCTAACCACTCAATTCCACTATCCTTCATCTCATCTTCTCTTCTATATTTTATCTCTTCCATTAGCCAAGCACCTTCCTTATTTCTGCTTCAATTTCCTTTTCCAGCTCTTGGACTTCTTTCATTATTTCTTTAAAGGGTCTTAATTCTTCGTATTTATAGAAGTGTCTTGTGAAAGGTATTTCGTATCCTATTTTAGTCTTTTTGTGGTCAATCCAAAACTCCTTTACATGAGGAGCTACTTCTCTTTCTACATATTCTAGGATGTTTTCCCTTTCCTTCTTTATATGCTCACTTGGATCTGGCTTGTACTCTTCTACATCTATTGATAGGGGTATAGTCTCAGTGTCTCTAAGGGTTGGGTCTGCTTCCTTTTTCTTGCCTTTATAGCAATAATCAGCTGTTTCATCTCTTTCTGATAACCCCATTAGTACTGCATTGAATAGGGATTTTTTAAGAGAAAACTCCCCTAATATTTCTTCCAATACTTTTGAAAATTCTTCCCTATTCTTATACAGCTTATGGCTGATATTTTCCTTTAAGGCATTTATAATATTATCTTGAAGTTTCTTTCCTTCATATAGCTTTTCTAGCTTTATGAGTTCTGTTTTCTTTATAATTCCCTTTTCTTTTTTAAGCTCTAACTCTTTTACCTTTTCTTCATCATATAGATTGGAAAAGGCACTTTCTCCATATATGTTTTCTATTCTATCTTCTGATATTTTGAAGTTTAATTGTAGTGGTCTTTCTATAGTTACCTTTAGATATCCAAAGTCCTTATTATCAAATATCTTACAGTATTCATTTTCTTCAAAGGCTCCATATATTCTTGTTATCTCCTCTATATGTTCTTTAGTTATTTCATGTCTTTTAGAGCCTAAGGATTTTCTCATCTTTTGATAGAAGCTTGTGGCATCTACTAGTTGGATTTTGCCCTTTCTAACTGGCCCCTTTAAAATATCATCATTTTTCCTGTTGGTTAATATCCATATGTAAGTAGCTATTCCTGTATTGTAGAATAGGTCTGTTGGTAATGCTATAATACCTTCTAATAGGTCATTTTCTATAATCCATCTTCTAATTTCTGACTCCCCTGAACCGGCATCCCCTGTAAACAGTGGAGAACCATTGAATATAATTGCCATTCTGGAGCCCTTTTCATCTTGGCTCATCTTTGATACCATATGTTGTAAAAATAGTAGTGACCCATCGGAGGTTCTAGGTAGCCCTGCTCCAAAGCGTCCATTAAATCCTAATTCCTTCATCTCATTTTCTATAAATTCCTTATCCTTCTTCCAATCCACTCCAAAGGGTGGATTCATGAGAGCAAATCGGACCTTCAAATTCTTGTGTCCATCTTGAGTAAAGGAATTACCTTTTACTATGTTCTTGGCATTCTGTCCTTTTATTAAAATATCGGCTTTGCATATAGCATAAGACTGAGGATTTAGCTCTTGACCAAAAACTTCTACTTGAGCATCTGGGTTTAGTTGTTTAATATAGTTTGTAGCAACAGAGAGCATGCCTCCCGTTCCTGCTGCAAAGTCTCCTATGGTGAATATACTTCCCTTAGTAGTCAATTCATCTTCCAAGTTATTAAATAAGATATTTGTCATAAGTTCAATTACTTCTCTAGGGGTGTAATGATCCCCAGCTTCAGCATTTTCTGAAAAACGCCTTATAAGCTCCTCAAATATGTATCCCATCTCTTGGTTGCTAACTACATCTGGATGTAAATCTATTTGATTAAATTCTTTTATTACTAGGAACAATAGATTGTTTTCGTCTAACTTCTTTATCTCTTTATCAAACTCAAAATTCTCCATTATCTCCCTTATATTTGATGAAAACCCTTGAATATAGGCTTCAAAATTAGCTCTTATATTATCTGGATCATCTATTAGATTGCTAAACTGGAACTTGGATTTGTTTGAAAAGCTATATCCTGCGGCTTTATTTAGAATCATTTCTATGTCTGTAGTTTTAGCCACTTCTAATACCTTGTCCTTTGTAGGTTCAAGTAAACAGTCAAATCTTCTAAGTACAGCCATAGGAAGTATTACATCTCCATATTGTTCAGGCCTATATGGACCTCTTAAAAGTTCTGCTATTTTCCATATAAAATTTACCTTCTCATTAAAATTATTCATTGATACATCCCCTTTACGTCATTTCTATATATTAATTTTAAATTAATTGCTATTGCTATATTTAAGTATAACATAATTTTTGTTTTAGATTAATTAGGTAATATATTATAAAGCAAGGGGAACAATTGATTTATATCTCCATACAAAAACCCCTAGAACTAATAGATTTTTAATCTATTAATTCTAGGGGCTGATATCTATTTTACTTTAGACTTAATAACTTCATAGCCTACCTTTGAGATAGCATTTTCTATTTCTTCGATGGAAACTGTATTTTCATCAAAGTCTAATTTTACCTTACTAGTATTGAATGATACCTTTATTGTATCCTTGTCAATTCCATCTAGATTTTTCAATGCACCTTCAACTTTTAACATGCAGGATGGGCATGTTAAAGTTTCCAATTGGATGGTTGCTGATTTCATATTATGCACTCCTTTCATCAATTCATTATCTTCCTGTACCTATTATAACTTAATTTTACCCTATATAATTTAATAAAGCTATGATGATTAGAATCTATATTATCTATCTCAGCCTGTAGCGTAATAGCCTCATACCATTTAGAATAACTGCTAGTATACTACCCTCGTGTACCAGCATACCTATGGACATGTTCATCCATTCACTGAACAATACACTGGCTAATAAGATCAATACAACACCTACTGCAATAATAATATTCTGCTTCATATTTCTTGCTGTGGCTTTTACTAGGCCTAGGGCATGGGGCAATCGGCTAAAGTCTGAGTTCATCAAAACCACATCTGAGGTTTCTATTGCCACATCTGTACCACTGCCCATGGCTATACCTATATCTGCTAAAGCTAGTGAAGGGCTATCATTTACCCCATCGCCAACAAAGGCAACTATTTGACCCTTTTCCTTTAATCTCTTGATATATTCAGACTTGTCTTCCGGCAACATATTGCCATAGGCTTCCGTTAATCCTAATTCACGACTGACCAAGTCCACAGTTCCTTGGTTATCACCTGATAGCATGACTAAGTTCTTTACACCTAATCTTCTCAGCTTTTGAAGATCCTCTTTTACTCCTGGTCTAATTTGGTCACGAACCCCTATCAGTATTTTCAATTCCCCATCTACAGAAGTTAAAACTAAGGAGTTGCCATTTTTCTCAAAAGCTTCTATATCAGCCTTGGCTATTTCACTTATTCTAACATTTTCCTTTTCCATTAAGTGGACATTGCCTACAGCTATTCTGTGTCCATCAACAGTAGCTACTATTCCCCCACCTTTTACAACCTCTGTATCTTCTACTGGTAGGAGCTTTATCTGCCCAATTTCCTCTAATACGGCCTTTGCCAAGGGGTGGTCTGATTCAGCTTCAACACTTGCAAGGTATACTAGGGCTTCATCAATATTGTCTCCGTAATACTTCTTTTCTGCTACTGTTGGGTTTCCTATGGTTAATGTGCCCGTTTTATCGAATACCATTGTGTCCAATCTGCTGAAGTCATTAATTACCTCACTACCCTTTAAGAGCACCCCATGACGGGCTCCATTTCCAATGCCAGCCACATTGGATACTGGCACTCCTATAACCAAGGCTCCAGGACAGCCTAGGACCAGGATTGTAATTGCTAATTCTATATCCTTTGATATAAGCCATACCACCAAGCCTATAACAAGTACTGCTGGTGTATAGTATTTTGCAAAGCGGTCTATGAAGCGCTCTGCTTCTGATTTTGATTCTTGGGCTTCTTCTACAAGTTCAATTATCTTGCCAAAGGTTGTATCTTCTCCTACCCGGTCTGCCACAATTCTAATAGTTCCATTGTCTAGGATTGTACCAGCGTATACCTTGGATCCTTCTGTCTTCTCCACAGGAACAGATTCTCCTGTAATGCTGGCTTCATTAATATATCCTTCTCCAGATAAGACTGTACCATCTACAGGAACCTTGGCTCCCGTTTTGACTAGTAGGACATCCCCTACATCCACATCATCTATTTCAACCTCTTCAAATTCACCGTTTTCCATTAGCTTTAATGCACTCTCTGGAGCCATTTCTGTCAGCTCTTTAATAGCTGAACGGGTCTGGTTCAGGGTCCGCTGCTCTAAATAGGCTCCAAATAGGAATAGAAAGGTAACTATTGCTGATTCCTCAAAGTTTTGAATGGCAAAGGCACCAAGGACAGCTATGGTTACTAAAAGGTCTATACTTACAACCTTAACTCTTAAGGCCTGATAGGCTTGAATAACTATGGGGGCTGCCCCTAGGATAGAGGCAACAATCAATGCCCAAGCAAATATATCCATATTGCCTACTGTCCATCTGCTAATAAAACCAATTGCAATTAGAATACCACTAATTAATGTTATTGGGTTCTTCTTACTTAGTATATATCTCTGCATTTTTCCTCCTTCTTCTTATTCATTAGCTAAAAGTACCTTAATCTTCGTATGCCTTATCCAATTCAGCTAGCATGTTGTATACAGCTTCATAGGTTTCGCATACATCACTTGGTACTGTGTAGTTGTCCGTAACTTTGCGTAGTTCTTCAAACTCCTTGCTTAAATCAGGCTTTCCTGAACCTGCTTCATTTATCTTTTTATTTATTTCATCAAATACTCTGCGTACATCGTGGAATTCTGGATGGCTTCCTCCATGAACCCTATCTACAATGGGTACAAATTGTACTAGCCTTTCCATATATTTTTCCTTCACCTTATTAAAAGTTGTCATTACACATTCCTCCTTTTAATTCTTTTCATCTTCCTTCTATGGACATTGTACCATGATTCCCTATAAAAGGATTTGACCTAAGTCAAATATTATATTTATTTTTTGATAACATAATAATACTTTATATATAGTATTTTTCTTTCATTTACATATACCCAGCTATCACTCTTATAGTCTGTCTAATAATATCTTCAAATATTAATGGAGCACTGATAAAGTGCTCCTAAACTTTGTCAACGCTATACTGCTGCATAACAGCAGTTTTTATTATATTCATCTAGGTAGACTGTAATTGTATCCCCTTCAGAAATGTGTGATATATCCCATAGTAGATGGCTTTTTCTATTATAACTATCACCAGAATATTCATAAGCAAAATAAATAACATAAGGAGACTTGTTTCCTAATTTGGTATAAGGCAACTTCTTTATTTTAGTTACGGTAGCAGATACCTTTATCCCAGTTGATTGCAACTTCCTGAATCTTTTTTCCTTATAAAAGGCAATTAAAAGGAAAAGTAGTCCTATTATCAATAATCCAATTCCTACAAGGGGAAAAACAACTGAAGGATTGCCCTTAGAATGTCTTGTTGTTGGCAGCACCCCTATCTTGTTCAAATATCCCATTATTATAAATGCAGGACCTATAATCATAAATATATAACTGTATATCTGTATCATAAAATTAGGCATTTTCAATGTAATCCCTCCCCAGGTAAGTAAAACTTATTTATGCTAATTGGTTTTGTTATTTCATTCTCCTTATTTGAATTTCCTTTCCCAAATCAATAATTTAAGTTCCATTAATTATCCACTATACCTGCCCTACTTATATATAGTATAATAATTAAAATATATGGATAGGGAAGGTTGAATAAAATGGTCAAAAAGAATAATCTGAGTTTAATATGTATAATGATCCTGTCAATTGTAGCCATGGCTATTGTGGATGCCTATATACAGCCAGGGTATTTTATAAAGTCTATGGTAAAGATATTCCTGTTCTTGACTGTACCAATTACATATTCCCTTAGAAAAAATAAGCTGTCCTTAGCCCAGCTCTTTAAGATCAGGTCGGGAAAAGATTTTCTAAAATCCTTAATGCTGGCTTTAGGAATCTATATGGGAATAATGGCATCCTACTTTATTCTAAGAAACTTTATTGATTTAAACAATATACAGAGTATATTGTCCAGCAATCTAAATATATCTAAAAGAAACTTCATCTATGTGGCTCTTTACATATCCTTTATAAATTCATTGTTAGAAGAGTTCTTCTTTAGAGGTTTTATATTTTTAAATCTTAATGAATCTATGGCTCGCTGGAAAGCCTATGGAATAAGTGCTTTTGCCTTTTCCATTTACCATGTAGCCATATTATCCAATTGGTTTAATCCTATGCTGTTTGTAGTAGCATTGATTGGACTATTTGTAGGTGGAATAATATTTAATTGGCTAAATGAAAAAACAAATAATATATATAATTCTTGGCTGGTTCATATGTTTGCTAATTTTGCAATAAATACTGTGGGACTTATGATGTATAATATAATTTAAGGGTAGGTATAGCTTTTCGAAGCTATTCTATCCTTTTTATTTTAATTGAATATCCCTAAAGCTATATTATAGAATAATATTTATTCCTCTTATAATTCATCCATATTTGGCAGCTGATCTATTTGGGATTCTCCTATAACCTTTATTCCATTTTTGCTGAGGAGCTCTGCTGTAATGCCATTTCCATCCACTAAATTGCCGGAAAAGCTTCCATCATATATCCTACCATATCCGCAGGATGGGCTTCTCTCTTTTAATATGGCATATTTGCAATTGAACAATTTGGCTAAATATAGGGTTTCCTTGGCTCCCTTAACAAAGTTCTTAGTAACATCTTCACCCCTGCGGTTGATTACCTTTCCATCTATTATTTCCGCTGGTTCTCTAGGGGTAGTCAAGCCCCCATATATTTCTGGACATATAGGTATTAAGTTGTAAATTTCTTTCAATTTTTCTATTCCATTGATTAAGTTTTCTTTTCCATCATACCTACAATTAACCCCTAATAGACAAGCACTTATAAGTATATTCATAGGTCCTCCACTCCTATTTAGATTTGATACTCACGCCTATTGTACCTAATCAATAATACTTTTTTATATGCAATCTGATTATCTAAAGACATATTTTTAATCTCTTGTATTTTAATCCAATTCCCATAAGCAGGGATGGAAAAAGGAAGATATTATCACCCTTTTAACTACTCAAATATAATCCCATTTAACTCTGACTTGATTGCTCTCCAATTGGGCATGAATTTGTCCATATAAGCTTTAAATCTTTCATTATGAGATTTTTCCAATAGATGAACCATTTCGTGAACAACTATATACTCCAAACAAGTTGGACTTTTCTTTGCTAATTCTAGATTTATCCATATTCTTTTAGCTCTAGGATTGCAAGTCCCCCAGCGGGTTTTCATTATCTTTACACCAAATTCATTAACCTTTACACCCATTATCAGTTCCCATTTTGCTATTAGATGGGGAATCAGCTCCTTTAATTGCTTACGATACCACTCAGTCATTACCCTTTCACGTATGTGCTTAGGGGCTTTTTCTCTAACATATAAATCTATATATTTTTTGTTTCTAATCTCTACCCCCTGTTTTCTCCTGTTAGTGTATATTACATTTAATAGATACCTCTGGCCTAAAAAGTAATGGCTTTCTCCAGATACATATTCTCTTTCTGGCTGCCTTTCTTGGTTCTTAAATTTATTCTGCTGCCTTTTTATCCAGGATAGTTTAGATATGACAAACATCCTAATAGTATCCATGTCCATCCTATATGGGGCTGATATCTTTACCTTCCCATCGGGAGGATGAACTGATAGATGAAGATTTTTTATATTCTTTTTAGTCAGCTCTATTTCTATATCATTTATAACTATTTTTTCCATCAATATCCTTCCTGTTCTTCTACTATTTTATATATTGTTTGGACCAGCTCTTCATCTTCTATATGTTCCCTTATAAGAGAAGCAACCATCCTTCTCTTAGCAGGATGATCCCTCCATCCAGCAGGCCGTCTCTTCTTAAGAGTTTCATCTATAGCAATAGCTAACTTTTCATTTTGATTCAGGTTATTATAAAGGGCAATTCTTTCATTGGTATTTATCTCTCTAGGGTATACAAAAGAAGATGTTTTATGATCATAGCTATCCTTTGCTAGTTTAGCTATTTCTTGAAGATACCTTTCATATTCTATAGCTTCTTCTTTCCTCTTTCTGATAAGTTCATCTAACAGCACAGACATCCTCTCGTAATATTTAGGGTCAGTAGGGCTTTTCTCTACAATTAAGCGTCTTACATTGTTCTCTATTGTGGCTGCTGTGGCTTCCTTGTTCTTTTTAATATTTTCAGGTA
>JAAYHX010000024.1 GCA_012735215.1 Tissierellia bacterium | reverse complement strand
TGTTTTTTATTAAAATATCTTTTGGTCCAAGAAGAGGAACCTTTTTAAGCTGCTTTCCAAATTCTATTACCAAGCCTTCAACAATTTTAATATCTTCTGTTTTCTCTTCTGAATATGTATCTTTGTTTTCCTCCTGATCAATATTAGTCTCAAGATCATCCCTTGCATTTTGCCCCCTGCTATAATCGAAAGCAGTTATAATAACCAGTGCAATTATGCAAATTCCCACTATAAGTGCAATTTTAGACTTGCCCATAAAACCCCTCCTTATCAAATATAGATTCTATACATCTAGTGTATCCATAAACGGGGTTATTATGGTTACAACGTAGTTAAATTACAGTTACAAAAGCACAAAGATTTTAATAAGATTTAATTAAGAATTCTTCATAACTATATTCTCAATAGTATTGGCTACATGTTCGCAAGCATCACAACATTTTTCTAAACTATTTAATATGTCCTTCCAGATAATCAGTTTTACTGGATCACTTTGATTGCTAAATAATTTTTTCAATCCATTAACATACAGCTCGTCCGCTTCTTCTTCTAAGTCGTTAATTTCTACAATTAATGAATGCAGGTTTTTAGATTTTTTGAAGTGTTGAAATTCCTCCAAAGCTTCAATCATAGATTTGCAGCACTTTCTTATTATGTTTGCAAAGTATAAGATTTCTGAAGGAATAATTCTTACATTGAATACATTTATGTTTAACAGTACATCTTCTATTGAATCTGTCACCTCATCAATATTTTCTGATAGGTTTACAATATCTTCCCTTTCAATGGGTGGTAGAAACTCCTTGGCTAATCTGTTTAAAATTACATGTTTTGATAGATCTGCAGTATGTTCTATGTCATGCATTTTTTTTATATTTTTGTCTACGTTACATGTATTAAAGTCCTCCAAAGTTTCTACCAGAAGATCCGCTGCCTTTAAAGAATATTCTGATAATTCTACGAAAGCGTCAAAGTAATCATAGGTTTTGTTATTGCTCTTCATCGTTAATCTCATTTTTCATTCCTCTCCTTAGTTAAAATATGTTCATAAATATAAGAGCCATTAAATATCCAACAATACCACAGCCAGGGAAGGTTAATATCCATGCTAAGGCCATTTCCTTTACTATGCTCCAGTTAACTGATGAGATCCTCTTTGCTGCACCTACTCCCATAATTGCTGTTGTTTTAGTATGGGTTGTGCTTACAGGTATTCCAAATATGGAAGCAATAAATAGGCTTATAGCCCCTGCTAAATCTGCAGAAAAACCTTGATAGGCTTCTAATTTTACCATGCCCATTCCTACAGTCTTTATAATCCTGTAACCACCTATAGAGGTTCCTAGTGCCATGACTAAGGAACACAAAATCATTAACCAGAAAGGGATGGTAAAATTTGCTGAAGTATATTGTCCCTTGGCCAAAAAAATACCCAGCATGAACACTCCCATAAACTTCTGCCCATCCTGAGCTCCGTGCATAAAAGCCATTGCAGCTGCAGCAAGTACTTGTGCACTAGAAAAGAATGGTCTAGTTTTCCTCCTATCAGAGCTTCTAAATAATAATTCTACAAATCTTACTACAATAAACCCCAGGCCAAAACCTAGAACTGTAGACATGAGGAGGCCGTACAACACTTTGAGCCATTCATTTAAGTTTATCCCAGAAATTCCTCCCTGGAGGGCTATGGCTGCTCCAGAAATACCTGCAATAAGGGCATGGCTTTCACTTGTAGGAATCCCGAAGGCCCAAGCTAAAGTTGCCCACAGTACTATAGCAAACATGGCTGCAGATAGGGCTACCAATGAATCATGGGTATTACCCCTAAAATCAACCATATTATATATGGTTTGAGCAACTGTAGAGTTGATTAAAGTCATAACTAAAACTCCAAAAAAATTAAAAATTGCAGCCATAACAATAGCGCTTTTAGGCTTGATAGAGCGAGTAGAAACACAGGTAGCTATTGCATTTGGTGCATCTGTCCATCCGTTAACTAGAATTACTCCCATAGTAAGTATTGATATAACTAACAATGGATAGTTTGAAAACAATTGAGAAACAAAATCATTAAAAGTTATAGTCATTTTGACCCCCAAAGTTTTATTATGTACTTTTGCCACTCATTGTTATTTTATCATCAAACTTCTATAATATCAACCAATCATACCTATCTTATATAAGGGGCAGTAATCCTATGACCATTAACATTTATCAGGGAAGCTAATAGCTTCCCCAAATAGTTTAACTTCCCAATAAGACGTGTCAAGATATCCTATTCCATAAAGGACATCTTATTCTTTTCCAAAGAAGTTCCCTTCTATTGCAAAGCAGTGGTCTAAGGGACCAGAACCCTTTCCTAAGTCTAGATTAGATTTTAGAGCTTCTGTTACATATGTTTTTGCTCTTCTTATACTCTCCAATATTGAGTATCCTTCAGCAAGGTTGCAGGCAATGGCTGATGATAGAGTACAACCAGTACCATGATTATTAGGATTATCAATCCTTTTACCGTAAATCCATGTGCATGTTCCTTTTTCAAACAGCAAATCATTGGCATCTTTTGAACTATGCCCCCCTTTAATGAGGGTTGCCCCATGAAACTTTTCTGAAATAATCATTGCTGCTTTCTCCATATCTTTTTCATAATTGATTTTTATTCCACATAGTACTTCAGCCTCTGGAATATTAGGAGTAATTATTGTTGCTAAAGGAATCAGCTTGTTGACTAATACTTCTATGGCATCCTCCTTTAATAGTTTGCTCCCACTTGTAGATACCATGACAGGGTCCACTACTATATTTTTTGCTTCGTATTCTACAAGCTTTTCTGCAATTATCTCTATGAGTATCTTATTAGATACCATTCCAATCTTAATAGAATCTGGGTATATATCTTGAAAAATACAGTCCAACTGTTTTGCTAAAAATTCTGGAGTAGATTCTAAAACTCCATATACTCCTGTTGTATTTTGAGCTGTAAGAGCTGTAATTGCACTCATAGCATAATGTCCGTGAACAGTTATAGTCTTTATATCTGCCTGGATACCTGCCCCTCCACTAGAATCGGATCCAGCAATAGTTAATACCTTTTTCATTATATATCCTCCCTTTGTTATTTTAGGTATTTCTCTACTTCTGCCAAAAGTATACCCGTAGCTTCTTTTACATCCTCCTGGCCAAATATAGCCGACACTATTGAAACTCCTACTATACCGCTGTCTTTAAGTCTTGATATGTTCTCCTTGGATATACCACCTATTGCCACTACCGGAATCTTAACTGCATTACAGATGGCTTTCAAAGCTTCTATAGATACTAAGTTAGCATCACTTTTAGTTGATGTGGGAAACATTGATCCTACTCCTAAATAATCTGCTCCTGCCTTTTCAGCCAATAAGGCTTGTTCTACAGTTTCAGCAGATACTCCTAATATCTTATGTGGTCCTATTTTTCTGCGAGCTGTAGCAGCATCCATGTCCTTTTGTCCCACATGCACCCCTTCTGCATTGCATGCTAGGGCTACATCTATCTCATCATCTATTATTAGTGGTATATTATATTTGTCCGTTATCTCTTTAACCTCTTTTGCTAGAGCTAAATATTTCTCCTTAGAAATATTCTTCTCACGAAGCTGTATCATAGTAGCTCCACCTAATATAGCTTCTTCTACTTTTTCACTAAGAGTACTATTTCCAATCATGTTGGAATCAGTAATTGCATAGAGTAACAAAGATTTTTTTAGAGATTCTTTATTTAATTTCAACTTTCATACCTCCCTTTAGGGTATCAATATCCATCTTGCTTATCCCATCTATTAAGTATGTCCTAAAAGAAGAAGTTCCCTCATTGTTTTCCTCTATTTTCTTATATCCTAGCTCTCCGCTTAATCCCATGATAGTTATTGCTGCTGTAACTGCTTCTGTTTTGTTTTCCATATTAGCAGCTACAAAAGCAGCTATTATTCCTGAAAGCATACATCCAGTACCAGTGATCTTAGACATCATTGGATGCCCATTGCGAATTACATATGCCTTATTCTCATCAGCAACTATATCAATTGCTCCAGTAATTGCAATTACAGAATTTAATTTCTTGCTCATATTCTTTGCAAATAAAACTGCTTCATCTAGGGTTTCTTCCGTTATTCTATCGCTTACATCTGCATCTACACCTTTTGTTTTTCCACTTCCAGTATAGATGGTCTTTATTTCTGAAATGTTTCCCCTTATAACTGAAAACTTTATTTCATCCAATAATCTATAAGTAGTATCTGTACGAAACTTTGATGCTCCTGCTCCTACTGGATCAAGTATTACTGGATGGTTCAAAGAATTAGCAATTTTACCAGCTTTAATCATAGACTCAACAGTTCTTTCATTTAAAGTTCCTATATTGATATAGGTAGCATTACAAATAGAAGTAATTTCCTCTACTTCTTTTAAGTCATCAGCCATTATTGGAGATGCTCCACATGCTAATATTGCATTTGCCACATCATTTACAGTTACATAGTTAGTAATGCAGTGCACTAGTGGCGTCTTCTCATGAACATTTTTCAATATCTTCTCAAACATCACTTAAACCTCCTTTTTAAGGAATACAAAAAAGGTGTACCTGAAATGGCACACCTAAAATTGTTCACAACAATTCCCTGCGTTGGCATTACCCACTTCAGGTTCAAAGGGTCGAAGTTAACAACTTCCTCTCAGCCCATTCATGAGCTCCCCCAAATTTATTTTTAATTTTCACTATATTAGTATATCACAATATCATATTAAGCTCAAATAATTACTGTAAATTTATAATAAACTTCCATAAATTGTTGAATTATTTATAACTATGCCTGCTTATTTGCCTATTATAACCTCATAAATCCAACTAATCTTTAGTTAATATTACAAATCTTCTCTTCCCTACATTTTGTTTCTCCAACAGTTTAAAACGCTTACTAATAACCTTCTGTTTCTTATTCATGCATAAACCAACTATAGTATGTTCCTCACAAAGGCTATATAAGGAGTCTAACAAGTTATCAACGCCTTCACCTGCTCCCTGCCAATCTACCATATCTCCATAAGGGACATCAGCCATTATGATATCAGGTTTAAAGGGTAAATATTTCAATTTAAAAACATCTGCTTGAAAAACTTCAGTATGGATTTCATGGACAATTAACTCCTTTAATCTATTAGCGCTTGCTAAAGCATCCTTATGGGATTGCTTTCCATATTGTTCCACAAGGGCTTTTAATTCTTCTATCCTCTTTTCAATCCCATTGTAGCTTAATAAATCTAAATTTTTCTCTGCTATCTCAATCAATTCCTTATTGATATCACTGCCAATTAAAGAATAAATGACATCTTGATTCAAGAATCCTAATACGGTTAGCATATATCCTATACCACAACAGCAATCATATAGTACAATATCCTTCTTCTTTGAAGAAAATTCCAAACATCTTCTAAATATCTCCTGAGAAAGCCTTACGGGAAAATTGGTCACACCTCTATGACCATACAACACTCTGCTACTGGAAAAATCTTCAAAATTCATATTTGCTGCATACTTATATTCCATAATTCACTCACCATTTCCTTCTCTTAGAATACTATCCCCAAGCATATCTTGAGATAGAATAGCCTCTTTCATCATTATATAATAACATAAGCATCATATCAAAACACACATCAATTCACAGCAAGAGTAAACACAATCTTTAAACCTATGGGCATTAAGGAGTTATATATTCTAAAGAAAATTTAGCATTCAATTATAAAGCTTTTGGTATATAATCTACTTTAGTATAACAATTAAAATTAATAGGGGAGTGATTATATTGGTTATAAAGAAAATCAATTACAATGAATATGCAAAGGAAGCCCTAGAGCAGCTGAAAAAAGGTGCTTTTCTAACAGTCAAGGAGAATAATAAGGTAAATACAGTGCCCATAGGCTGGGGGAATATAGGAATCATATGGAATAAACCAATATTTATGGTATTAGTCAGATTTTCAAGATATACATATGATCTATTAGAAAAGTCAAAAGAGTTCACAATAAGTATCCCTATTAAAAATGATTTAAGAAAGGAATTAGCATATTGTGGCACTTACTCAGGAAAAGATGTAGATAAAATTAAAGAATGCAATTTGAAGTTAGTAAAAGGGCAGAGTATTTCCACACCTGTAATCGAAAACTGTGATTTGCACTTTGAATGCAAGGTTGTCTATCAACAGGCAATGGAACCAGGCCTGGTAGAGAAAAGTATTAAGGAGAAGAATTATCCTAATCATGACTATCA
>JAAYHX010000023.1 GCA_012735215.1 Tissierellia bacterium | reverse complement strand
TCAATATCTATAACAAGCAATTTTTCTAAAATCTTAAATAGTTTTTCTGTACCTATTTATATAGTAGTAGGCAATCACGATGTATATGGTCATAATCCGGACACAGTTAATAGAAGTATGTTAGGCTTATTAGATGTACTAGATGTAGTTAGATTGATCAAAGAAGATGAAGTAATATACTTAACTAAAGACAATATTAAAGTTCAACTTACCGGACAGCCATATGTATACAATATTGACCATGAAGGCCACAGATCAAATTACATTGTAGATGAAGTATCTAAAGATGTTGACTATGCAATTCATATGGTTCATGGAATGCTTCTTAACAAACCCTTTATTGAAGGTATACCCTATACTTTAATTGATGATATAAAGGATACAAAAGCAGACATTACACTATGTGGCCATTATCATTCAGGGTTTGGAATAATAAATGTGGATGGGAAGTATTTTGTAAATCCAGGTAGCTTAGTTAGAATCACAAATAGCTTAAGCGAATTAAAGAGAAAACCTAAGGTTGCCATAATTAAATTGGATGAGTCTATTGATATAGAACTAGTAGAGCTTAGGTCAGCCTTAAATGGTGAGGATGTATTGGATAGAAGTGAAATAGAGAATCATATATTCAAAAACGAGATTCTGTATGATTTCAGACAGACTATAGAGAGGGCAATTAATTTTGATAAACTAGAAGTAAATGAAATATTATTAGAAGTGTCAAATGCAGAAGGGGTCTCCAATGAGGTTAAGGAAGAAGCGTTGAGGAGGATATCCTATTCTCAAATGAAATACTTAGGAGATGATCTATAAATGATCTATATAAAAAAGGTAATATTAGAAAACTTTCAGTCTCATAAATACACCGAATTAGAATTTGATAACAGCTTGAATGTAATAGTAGGACCCTCGGATCAGGGGAAAAGTGCAGTAATAAGAGGGATTAAGTGGGCCCTTTTCAATGAACCTACAGGAGACTTTTTTATAAGAGAAGGAGAAACGGAATGCAGTGTTACTCTTATCTTTAATAATAATATAAAATTAAAAAGGTATAGAAGTAAGACAAAAAACTATTACCATTTATACGATAGTAATGGACAAGAGACCATCTATGAAGGTTTTGGAACAAAGGTACCCAAGGACATAGTCGATAAGATCTCCATAAGAAAAGTTCTGTTGGATGAGAATAGGCCAAATTTAATCAATATTGGTGAACAATTAGAGGGACCATTTTTGCTAACAGAAAAAAATTCCACAAGGGCTAATGCTATAGGAAGACTGGTAGGTGTACATATCATTGACGATGCTTTAAAGGATACGCTGAAGGATAACAGAAATTTGAGGGCTGAAAAGAAAAGATTAGAAGAATCAGTAGAAAAACTAACTACCACTTTATCAGAGTATGATTATTTAGATGATCTAATTATAAAAGCTAATAAGCTAAAAGATATTAAGAATAGTATTTATAATAAGCAGTTGATGTTAAACGAACTACTCCAAAAACATAACCAGTTAAAGCAAATAAATGAAGAAATCAAATTACTTGAAGAATATTTATCTAAATTAAAGCATATAAGCAAAATATCAGATTTAGAAGTAGGATTATCAAATAGAATAAGAAATTACAAATATATTTTTACAAAGCAAGAAAATTTGCAGGCTGTAGTTAATAATATTAAATATAATGAAAAAATACTGTATGCACTAAAAGATATTGATAGAATATATGACCATGTTGAAGGATTAACTTTCTTAATCAAGAAAAGGGAAAAACTTAACAGCCTTTATAATAGATATAACATTATTGAAAAAGAAATATTTGATAGTAAACATATATTACATAAGTTAAAGGACATAAATAAAATAGAAGACTGTTTAAGCTTAATGAACACAAAATGTTCACTCCTTATAAATATATTTCAATTAAAAAGCAAGTTAGATAGCATTAACAAAAGTATATCAATAGGCAGGATGTATACTGACAAACTATCTAGTGTAGACCCTATAAGTAAACTAAAAGATACTATTGAAATAAAATATGATTTATTGCTTAGGTTGATTTTAGTAAAAGAGAAATATGATTTAGTTGAAGATGAAAGAATTAGAATTCAAAATAAGTTAACATTATCAAGATCTGAAATAAGCAAATACTTAGAGCAATACAGGGTAATATTAAATAAGATCGAAATTTGTCCTTTGTGTTTTAGTTCTATTGGTAAGGAGAATATAGAAACCATAATCCAACATTTTGAAAAGGAGGAAATGCGTTGAAAAACTATGAGAAGGAATTAAATATATTGAAAGAGAACTTAGAAAAAGCTAGAAGCCTAAAATATAAGGCAGAAGCAAGGTTAGAACAATTAAACAATCAACGGCAGGAAATAATAAAAGAGTTGCAGGAACTAGGAGTTGATCCTGACGATTTAGAAAAGGAAATAAACAGACTAACTGAAGAGATTGAGAAGTTGTTCAAGGAAGCCAACGAATTAATGCCAAAAGATATTTTAGAAAAGAAGTGATATTATGATAAGGAACTATAGTGAATTAGAAAATATAATAGTAGAATTAAATTCCTATATTTCAAAAGAGCAAGGCAAGAGGGAAAGGATACAAGAGCAAATTGAAGAGAACAACAAGGTCATAAAGCAGATAGATAATCAGATTGAATTAAATGAAAAGGTTGTTGTACTATTACAAAAGACTTCTGAATTTGCAAGAAATCAAGCAAAGCTGCAGATAGAATCCTTGGTTACAAATTGCCTGCAATATATATTTGAAAACAATTCAGAATTCCAGATAGAGATTGAAGAATCCTATAATAAACCAAGTGCAGAATTCTATGTTATCACTAAAGATAAGGACATAATAGTAAAAACAAAGCCTGAACTTTCAAGAGGTGGAGGGGTTATAGATATCATATCGCTGGCTTTAAGGATTGCCTTTATGCAAATACACAAACCTAGTATAGAGGGCCCCCTTATATTAGATGAGCCGGCTAAGCATGTTAGCAACGACTATATTTATAATGTTGCAGAGTTCTTAAAAAAGGCCTCTGAAATGTTTCGTAGACAGATAATTATGGTTACTCATAACAATTATCTATCTGCTATCGGAACAAATACTTACAGAGTTGAACTTAATGGAACAGTTAGCCATGTTGAAAAAGTAGGGCAGAATTAATATTCTTGACATATTTATCAAAAAGTAATAAAATAATAACGAGCTATAATAATTCAAAATGATGAATTAGTGTGTATATTCTATAAGCCGGATATAAATATCGGTTTATATTTTTATCCAAATGTAGTCAAATGAGAATAGTTGATTGATGAAACTTGAAAACTTAATAGAACGGAGGTGCATCGTGATTGATATCATAGTCAACATTTTAGTAGCTGTCATAGGAATTGTTGTAGGCTTTTTTATAAGAAAAACAATTGCAGAGAAGAAAATAGGAAATGCTGAACAATTAGCAAGAAAGATCGTTGAAGATGCAAATAAAGAAGCTGAAACAAGTAAAAAAGAAATATTATTAGGAGCAAAGGAAGAAGCACACAGAATAAGGCTTGAGAATGAAAGGGAAAATAGGGAAAGAAGATTAGAGATTCAAAAACAGGAAAAGCGATTATTGCAAAAAGAAGAAGCTCTAGATAAGAAAGCTGAATCCTTGGAGAAAAAAGAAGAGGCTTTAATTATAAAGGAAAGAGAGCTTGAAGAGAAGGAAGAGAGCATTAACGAATTATACGATCAACAAATTAAAGAATTAGAACGTTTATCAGGTCTTACATGTGAAGAAGCAAAGGAACTATTATTAAATGATGTAAAGAGAGAAGTAGATTATGAAGCAGCTGTTTTAATAAGGGAAATGGAAACCAAGGTAAAAGAAGAATCTGATAAGAAAGCTAGGGAGATAATATCATATGCTATTCAAAAATGTGCTGTTGATTATGTTGCCGAGTCTACTATTACTGTAGTTTCATTGCCTAACGATGAAATGAAGGGTAGAATAATAGGTAGAGAGGGCAGGAATATTAGGACATTAGAGACTTTAACAGGAATAGATTTGATAATAGATGATACTCCTGAAGCTGTTGTACTTTCTGGTTTTGATCCTATTAGGAGAGAAGTAGCAAGAATTGCTTTGGAAAAACTTATAACTGATGGCCGAATTCACCCTGCTAGAATAGAGGAAATGGTTGAAAGGGCTAAGAAAGAAGTCAACAATTTAATAAGAGAAGAAGGGGAACAGGCAGCTTTTGAAGCAGGTGTTCATGGCCTCCACATTGAACTAATCAAGTTGTTAGGTAGATTGAAGTTTAGAACAAGTTATGGACAAAATGTTCTTAAACATTCAATTGAAGTAGCAAAATTAGCAGGCGCAATGGCTGCAGAACTAGGTGCTAATGTAAAGCTTGCAAAAAGAGCAGGTTTACTACATGATATTGGAAAAGCAGTGGATCATGAAGTTGAAGGCCCTCACGTGGATATAGGCGTAGAGCTGGCTAGAAAGTATAAAGAGTCTAATGAGGTAATACATTGTATTGAAGCTCACCATGGAGATGTAGAACCTAGAATTGTTGAAGCTGTATTAGTACAAGCGGCTGATGCAATATCTGCAGCAAGACCAGGTGCTAGAAGAGAAACCTTGGAAGCTTATATTAAACGTCTTGAAAGATTAGAAGAAATAGCTAATTCCTTTGAGGGAATTGAAAAATCATATGCAATTCAAGCTGGTCGTGAATTGAGAATAATGGTTAAACCTGAAGAACTAGATGATAATCAAGCTGTTCTTATGGCAAGAGAGATAGTCAAGAAGATTGAAGAAGAGTTAGATTATCCGGGTCAAATAAAAGTTAATGTAATAAGAGAAACTAGGGCTATTGAATATGCTAAATAATTGATTTAATCAGAATAAATATCTACCAGATCTTTAATATATTGTTATAAAATATCGGTATTTTTTAAATTTAAGAAGGAATTTAATAATAAATGTAGAATAATAAAAAATGTGACCAATATTTATTATTAAAATAATAAAAGAGGGGGATATTTAATGGATGTATTAAAAGTGTCAGCAAAATCAAGTCCAAATGCTGTAGCAGGAGCACTGGCTGGAGTTTTAAGAGAAAAGGGCAATGCTGAAATCCAGGCTATAGGAGCAGGTGCTTTGAATCAAGCAGTTAAGGCTGTAGCTATAGCACGAGGATTTGTAGCTCCTAGTGGAATTGATTTAATTTGTATACCAGCCTTCACAGATATTGAAATTGACGGAGAGGAAAGAACAGCTATCAAGCTAATTGTTGAACCAAGATAATGTTTATAATGGAAATAAGAAAAACCTACTAAATCTTTAGTAGGTTTTTTTATTTTGAAATAAGTCTTAGATTGGATATAATATATTTAAGACCAAATAATAACTAAAGGGAGAGTTGTAATTGATCTTCGATCTTCATGTTCATACTAATTGTTCAGATGGATTACTAACACCACAACAAGTTATAGATATTGCTATACAAAAAGGAATTAATGGCATAGCAATTACAGATCATGATACTACTTCCGCCCTTGAAAAAGCAATAGCATACAGTAAGGACTTTAACTTCAAAGTTATACCAGGCATAGAACTAGGGTGTGTATTTAAAGGGGAAGAAGTGCATATATTAGGATATTTTATCGATTATAAATCAAAAGATATAATTGAAGCAACAGAGCAGTTAAGGCAAAATAGAATCTCCAGGGCAAGAAAAATGGTAGAAAGAATTAATTCCCTAGGTATGGATTTGACTTTTGAAGATGTAAAAGAATACGCAAAGGATGAGTTTATTGGTAGACCTCATATAGCTAGGTCTTTAATTCAAAAGGGCTATTATAATAGCATGGAGGAAGTATTTGACGAGTTATTAGAAAGGGGTAAGCCAGCTTATATTGAGAGAAAAACATTAGGATTGAAGGAAACTATAAGCTTAATCCATAAAGTTAATGGGATAGCAATATTGGCACATCCTGGACTGATAAAGGATAAAGATATAATTGGTTATTGCATTGATAATGGGATAGATGGCTTAGAGGTAATCCATTCAAAACACAAAGAAGAAGATGTTGTTTATTTATTAGATATAGGAAGAAAACATAATCTAATACTAACTGGAGGTTCAGACTGTCATGGCAGAATCATAAATGGAGATTATCTTGTGGGAAAATATTATGTGAATTTAGAATACATTCCCCAAATGAAAGGAAGATTGTAATTGGTTGAATATAAGAATGAAAGAAATAGACAGTTTCCATCAAAAATTAGTACTACTACTTTTGTAAAATTATATATACTACACTTATTAAAAGAAAGAAGCTATTATGGAAATGAGATAATTGAAGAGATAAAAGATAGACTAGAGGGCAAATGGGAGCCAAGCCCTGGTATGGTATATCCACTATTACGAGATTTAGAAAAAGAAGGGTATATAAACGGCTGGTGGGAGGAGCCTGATAAGAAGTCAATAAGGAGATATAGGCTTACAGAGGAAGGTTATAAGCATTATCAGGTAGTATTGTTACGAAACAAACCTATATTTGAAGATTCATTAGTAATTGTCAAGAATGTATTAAAAGATATATATAATAAACAAATATAATAAATAATGGAGGTGGTTCTGATGGATTACAATTTATCTAAAAAGGGACTAGAAATATCCCCGTCAGTTACATTAGAAATTACAGCAAAAGCTAAGGAGATGAAGTCAAAGGGAATAGATGTTATCAGCTTTGGTGCTGGAGAACCAGATTTCAATACTCCTGAGAATATTAGAAAAGAGGGAATTAGAGCCATAGAAAGTGGGTTGACTAATTACACACCAGCCTCAGGAATAACTGAATTAAAGGAAGCTGTATGTGCTAAGTTTAAAAAGGATAACAATTTAGAGTATGGTCCTGAGAATATTGTTATATCCAATGGAGCAAAACATTCAATATTCAACGCTCTTATGGCAATCTTAAACCCAGGGGATGAGGTTATCATAGGAATTCCTTATTGGGTAAGCTATCCTGAGTTGATAAAAATTGCAGGAGGTAAACCTGTTTATATAAAAACTATTGAGGAAAATGAATTTAAATTTTCAGTCGAGGATTTAGAAAAGGTCAAAACATCCAATACTAAGGCTATAATATTAAATAGTCCAAGCAATCCTACCGGTTCAATCTACAACAGAAAAGAATTGGAGGAAATAGCTGAATGGGCAGTAAAGAACAATATATTTGTGATTTCTGATGAAATATATGAAAAACTAGTATATGAGTCTGAGCATGTTAGTATAGCCTCATTAAATGAGGATATCAAAAAACTTTCAATAGTTATTAATGGTATGTCAAAGGCTTATGCTATGACTGGGTGGAGAATTGGATTTTTAGCAGCCAACAAAGATATTACTAAGGTAATAAGCAATATTCAAAGTCATACCACTTCTAATCCTTGTTCTATTTCTCAGTATGCTAGCGTTGCTGGATTGATCGGTAATCAAAATGAAGTTGAAGAAATGAAAGAACAGTTTAAAAAGAGAAGAGATTATATGGCTGATACAATAAATTCTATATCAGGATTGAGTTGCAAGAAGCCTAAGGGTGCATTTTATATAATGGTTAATATTAAGGAACTAAAGGGTAAAGTTATTAAAGGAGTAAAGATTAACAGTTCGTTGGATCTTGCGAGAGTTTTATTAGATGAAGGAAAAGTTGCTGTAATACCAGGCATAGGCTTCGGTGATGATGATTATTTCAGATTATCCTATGCTACATCTATGGAAAATATTGAAGAAGGATTAAGAAGAATTAAAATGGTTGTAGAAGGCTAAGTAAAGTTATAGATTTTATGCAAGATAAAGTTTACATAATATATTTATGTAAACTTTCTTTTTATATTTTGATTTATGTACAAGAGGGGTGATTCTATGAAGAAAAGATATTTGAGAAACATGAGTGCTCTATCGGAGGAGGATATGGTAAAATTAAATAAAAGCAGAGTATGTGTAATTGGCTGCGGTGGGCTAGGAGGATACATAATTGAAATGCTAGCAAGAGTAGGAGTGGGTTATATAACAGCCATTGACGGGGATGTGTTTGATGAAACAAATTTAAATAGGCAATTATTATGTAATATTAGTAATATAGGGTTAAATAAAGCTGATGAAGCAAGGAATAGGATAAAAGTTGTTAATCCTGATATAGTAATAGATCCTATAGTTGAAATGATAGACGAATCAAATATTGACATTTTACTGAAGGGCCATGATCTAGTGGTTGACGCATTGGATAATATAAAAACTAGAAGGATGCTACAAAAACATTCATCTAAGCTTAAAATCCCAATGGTGCATGGGGCAATAGCTGGTTTTTATGGACAGGTAACAACTATATATCCAGAAGATAATACATTAGATCTAATTTACTCGGGTAAAAGTCAGCTAAATAAAGGAATTGAAAAGGAACTAGGTAATCCTTCTTTTACACCAGCACTAATTGCTTCGATTCAAGTGGCTGAAGTAATAAAAGTCTTATTAAATAAAGGGGAACCATTGAGAAAAAAAGTCTTATTTATAGATCTGTTAAATAATAGCTTTGACGTTGTTGATTTTTCTTAATAGATAACTACATTTTGATAGAGAATTATATTGATATTAGAAGGAATATAATTTAATACACCATAGTATACATAAAATTATTATGTTAACTAAAATGTATTTAGTAATTGGTCTTGGTTTAAGATGTAACTATATTATAAGTTAGGCTATTCTATGAACAGTTTAAGTGGACTATAAAACTAATATACTGCTGTATTTAATGTAAGTTATTAATGAGATCTATGGTCTAGATTTATATGTGGCAATATCAATAAAGCAATTTATATTTGTAAGATTACACAAGGACTTAAAGGCCATTAAATAGTTTGCTAATATCATTTTAGATTTTACCATAATTAATTTATAATAGAATTAATAATTTAAGAAGGAATTTTGACATTTTTGTAGAACTATATATTAGTCACAAAATATACATTTTGTGACTAATATATAGTTTAGAAAGAGGGATTATATGTACGACATGCCGAACATACTTGAAGATTACTTAAACTACATGGAAACCATTAAAGGACTATCACCTAATACAGTCAAGGAATACTTCTTTGATTTGCGTACATTTTTCAGATTCATAAAAGTGCGCTATAAGCTAGTAAGTGCCGATACAGCCTTTGATGAAATTGAGATTCGTGATGTTAATATTGATATAATAAGAAAAATAAATATACAGGACTTTCATGCCTTTATCTCTTACTTAGATAAAGCCAAAAATAATGGGAATTATTCAAAGTCAAGAAAAATAGCAAGCCTAAAGTCTTTCTTTAAGTACCTATATTCTATTGTTAACCTAATAGATAAAAATCCGGCTGACAAGCTGGAATTCCCAAAAACCAATAAAAGACATCCTACATACTTAACACTTGAAGAATGCGAAAGGCTTCTAAAAACCATATTGGAAAATAAAAATGAACTATATAGAAGACGCGATTTTGCTATTGTTATCCTATTTTTGAATTGTGGCTTGAGATTATCTGAATTAGCCAGTATCAATATAAGCAAAATAAAAGAGGACACATTAACTGTTATTGGTAAGGGAAATAAAGAAAGAACCATATATTTGAATAAATCATGTATAGATGCTATAAATGACTACTTAAAAGTAAGACCCAAAGATGCCATTGATAAGGACGCTCTTTTCTTAAGCAAGAGAAAAAGTAGGATGAGCAATCGAGCTATACAACATATGATTGATAAGTATTTAGAAAAAGCAGGTTTTGATACTTCGATTTACTCCACTCATAAACTTAGACATACTGCTGCTACTTTAATGTATAAACATGGACAAGTAGACATTAGAGCTTTGCAGGAAATATTAGGACATAAAAATGTATCTACAACTCAAATATATACCCATATAGATAATGAACGCTTAAGAGCAGCTGTAAAGAGCAATCCCCTAGCAAATATTGATACGAAAAAATAGGTGATAAGATCACCTATTTTTCATATCGATTATTGGGATTTTGACTAAGTCTCCAGGATAAATATCTGCAACCTCCATATTGTTTACCTCTCTTATTTGATGGATCATTTTCCTTATATCATAATCTTCAGGCAAATGTTCTTTTGCAATCTGCCATAGGGTATCCCCTTTTTTAACAACAATCTCTATATAGTTTTGCTTATATGTTGAGCTGTATACTTTGCTGTGATTTATAAAAAACGTTATAATGATAAAAGCTATTAGCCATATTGTAAACCAGAATGTAAAAAATCTTTTCTTATTAACTATCCTATATTTATGTTTCATTTCGCACCTCCGCACACAAGTTCTAAACATATGTTCTACAATTATATGATAACCAAACATTAGTTCTGTGTCAATAGTTTTCATAAAATTTAGGAACTAGTGTTTGATTAATCATAAATGCTATGATATAATGTTATAAACAATAGTTTGTTAACTTGCTCTTTGTAATTATATGTGAGGTGTTAATTATGTATGAAGATTTAAATGAAAGCCAAGTTCGTATTCTATATTTCATAAAAGATCAGATCAGACAAAGAGGATATCCGCCATCTGTAAGAGAAATATGTAATGGAGTTAATTTAAAATCCACTTCTACTGTCCATAGACATTTAGAAAGATTAGAAAGTAAAGGCTATATCAGAAGAGATCCTACTAAGCCAAGGGCTATTGAAGTACTGGATAATAGTGATAATGATTTGTTTACACCTAAAAAAACTGTAGATATACCTATAATCGGAAAAGTTACCGCTGGTGAACCCATCTTAGCAGTAGAACATATAGAAGATACTTTTCCAGTACCTATTGAACTTGCAGAAAGAGGTCCTCTTTTTATGCTAAGAATTCAAGGGGATAGCATGATTGAAGCTGGTATATTAGATGGAGACTATGTTATAGTTAAACAACAAAACGATGCTATAAACGGAGATATTGTAATAGCCCTCATAGATAATGAAGCTACTGTTAAGAGATTCTTTAAAGAAAAGAATTATATTAGACTTCAACCAGAAAATCAATCTATGGCACCAATAATAGTAAAAGATGTAAAAATCTTAGGAAAAGTAATTGGATTATATAGAAAACTATAAATTAAGCAAAACTAAAAATAAGCTAACTATATAGTTAGCTTATTTTTGTCAATTAGATTTCCATTATATAGATTATTTAATGATTTCATAACTCCAATCTTACAATGTTCGTAAGTTAGCCCACCTTGATAATAGGCAAAGTATGGCTCTCTCATGGGCCCATCTGCACTTAGCTCAATAGAAGATCCTTCTACAAATCCACCGGAAGCCATGATTACTTTATTTTCATAACCTGGCATATCCCAGGCCATAGGAATTACATGGGAATCTACCGCAGAAGCACTTTGTATTCCCTTACAGAATTCTTTTACCATTTCTGGTGAATTAAACTTTATTGCTTGTACAATATCACTTCTATGGTCATTAATTTTGGGTATAATATCAAATCCTAACCCTTTATATACTGCACCCACTAATAAGGCACCTTTCATAGCTTCTGATACAACATGTGGAGCTAAAAACAAGCCCTGTAATATGTTTCTGGTCATACCAAAGGTTAAGCCGCACTCTTTGCCTAATCCTGGAGCTGTGCTTCTATTGGCTACCTGCTCCACTAGATCTTTTCTTCCAACTATGTAACCGCCGGATAAAGCTAGCCCTCCTCCTGGATTTTTTATTAAGGAACCAGCCATAATATCTGCACCTACATCAGTTGGCTCTATTTTTTCTGTAAACTCTCCATAACAATTATCAACCATTACCACTACATTTGTATAAAGTTCCTTTATGGCTTTTATAGCCTTGCCTATATCTCCAACAGATATAGCTTTTCTACTACTATATCCAGTTGATCTCTGAATATATACCATTTTTGTTTTATTAGATATGGAATCTATTGCTTTATCTATATCAATATTACCATCAATTAAAGGTACTTCTTTATATTTAATTCCATATTCCAGTAATGTGCATTTTTGATTACCCTTTATACCTATAGCTTCTTGCATAGTATCATAGGGGCTACCAGTAATTGAGATCAATTCATCCCCTGGTCTTAATAAACTTGATAATACTAAGAAGATAGCGCTGGTACCAGAAGCAATCAATGCTCTTACCAATGCATCTTCACTATTGAATACTCCAGAGTAAATCTTTTCTACCTTCTCCCTACCAACATCTCCATATCCATAGCCACTTGCCCAATTAAAGTCTGTTGAGCTAAGCCTGGACTCCTGCATACTCTTTAAGACTTTGCATTGATTGTATTCTTTTACTTCATCAATATGTTTAAATTTATCTTTTATCTCTTCTTCTTTTAAGTTTACATATTCAATTACCTTATTATCTATTTGGAAGTATTCATTTAAAATATGTTTAATATCCTTGTCCATTTTTTCAACCTTTCTATATCTATTATTGTAAGTATAAAAGTCTCTGAATTATTCAGAGACATTTGAGCCCAATAAAATCATTATTCCTCATTATTTTTGTTAATGAAATTAATGGGTTTGCTTGGTGTTATAGTAGATATTGCATGTTTATAAACCAATTGCTGTTTTTCGCCGTTTTCAACTATAATAACGTAATTATCAAATCCTTTTATCATGCCCTTAATTTGATAACCGTTAATCAAATAAATAAATACTTCTTTATTTTCTTTCCTGACTTTATTAAGAAATACATCCTGCAAATTAATATTAGTTTTCACCCAAAGTTCCCTCCTTAAAATTAATAGCTTAGCGTATTATTAACTTGATTAATAATATAATCGCTAATTTCATCAGTACCATCAAACTGTTTTATATCTACCCATTTTATCCTATCATCTCTTTTGAACCAGGTTAATTGTCTTTTTGCAAACCTTCTAGTATTTCTCTTTAATAGATCTATAGCTTCTTCTAAGCTTACTTCACCATATAAATAGGATATAATCTCCTTATATCCAATAGCCTGCATGGATATTAAATCTCTACTATAGCCCATATCTAAAAGTTTTCTTACCTCTTCGATTAATCCTTCTTCAATCATCATATCTACTCTTCTTTCTATTCTAGAATACAAGGTAGCCCTATCAGTATTGAGACCTATCATGACTAAATTATATTTATCGGTTTTATTTCTAAAGTTTTTATTAAAATATGACATGGGTTTGCCAGTTTCGTTGTAAACTTCTAAAGCCCTAATTATTCTCTTTATATCATTTGGACTAATTTTACTAGAAGTAACAGGATCTACTTTGTTTAAGCTATTATATAGATATTCAATGCCATGTATAGCTGCTAATTCTTCACATTTCCTTCTAAACTCATCATTTTTCTTTATCCTAGCAAATTTAAGTTCATATACAATAGAATTAAGGTATAATCCTGATCCACCAACTAGTACTGGAATTTTATCTGCCTGGTTAATCTTTTTAATATAGTTTTCTGCATGTTGTTTAAAGTCTGCTACAGTAAATTCTTCATCAGGATATACAACATCTATTAAATAATGGGGTATTCCTTCCATTTCTTCAGGTTTTACTTTAGCTGTTCCGATATCCATATATTTATAGATTTGCATTGAATCAGCTGAGATAATCTCCCCATTTAATTTTTTTGCTACATCTATTGATACAGCAGTTTTTCCTATAGCTGTTGGTCCTACTATAACTAGCAAGTTGTTTTTTTCACTCAATTTGATCATCCTTTTACATAATTCTTTTAAATTCTTTTTCTATATCTTTCTTTGATATTTCAATAACTGTAGGTCTACCATGTGGGCATGTATAAGGATTTTTCGAATTTTTTAATTGTGCTATTAAACTTTGAATTTCAAGATCAGTAATTTTATCACCACTTTTTATGGCATTAGTACAGGCTATTTTCATTATCTTATCTATTTTTATTTCATAACTACTGTTAATATTTGATTTTAGACTATCAATCAGTTCTAAGAAGAATGTCTTTACTTGAGGTTTTCCAAACAGTATAGGAACACCTCTTATAACAATGGATTTTTGACCAAATTCCTCTACTATAAACCCTAAATTTTTCAATAGATCTATATTTTCAATAACAAATTCCAGCTCTGTACTTGTTAATTCTATGACTTCTGGAGTTAATAGAGTTTGTATGGCTACATTTTCAGCCTCATATTCCCTCTTATATTTTTCATACATGATTCTTTCATGAGCTGCATGTTGATCCATTATTAACAATTTACTTGATGTTAGATCTTCCATTAGAATATAAGTTGAAAAAAGTACCCCGATAATCTTTACATTTTGCAAAAAGCGATCATCTTTAATATTATCTTTATCCTCGTAGGCTACTTCTTCCTTTACTAGTTCTTTTTCTTCAAATTCAATATTCTCATTATCAAAAGCTAAAAATCCTTTTAAGGAGTGGTCTTCTATTATAGTATTCTCTTTATTAATCTTCCTATCAATCCTTGGCAGGTTATATAAATTGCTATTATTATGATCTTTGTTTATAGCATTTTCTTCATATAAATGTGGTAATGAATCTTTTTGATCCTTTGGTTGTTGGTGACTGAAGGCAACTTTTTGTATATATAAATTCTTAGTCAATATTCTTGATAGAGTGCTATCTAGAGCATCTAGGATTTCCTGATGATTCATGAATTTAACTTCTTGCTTGGTTGGATGAATATTTACATCTATCAATGAAGGATCTATATCAATGAATAGTATAAATATTGGATATCTGTTAATTGGTATTAAGGACTTATATTTATTCTCTATTAAATTAGATATATCTTTATTATTAACATATCTTTTATTTACATACAAGTACTGGTGCTTCCTATTACCCCTATAGAATGTATTATTGGATACATAACCACTGATCTTGAATCTATCGGTTATATGTTCAATTTTAAGCAGATTATTATACAAGTCCTTACCTAATAGGGTGTAAATGTTTGATGATATATGATTTCTTGAAGTTTTAAATACAACTGTGTTATCTTTTATATATTTGAAAGATATATGGCTATTTCCTAAGGCTAGTTTGTATAATATATCATCAATATGATTTGCTTCTGTTTTATCGGATTTTAAGAATTTTTTTCTCACTGGAACATTATAGAATAAATCCCTTACAATCATTGTGGTACCTTTTGGGCAACCTATGGGTTTTTTTTGTATTATACTTCCTTCTTCAACGAAAACTTGAGTACCTGAAACACTATTCTTAGTTTTTGTTAATACTTCAAGTCTAGATACTGTTGAAATGCTTGCTAATGCTTCCCCCCTAAACCCAAAGGATAGTATATTGTATAAGTCGTCAGCCTTATATATTTTACTAGTTGAATGCCTTTTGAAAGCTAGATCTATATCCTCATCTAATAAACCATCCCCATCATCTGTAACTCTTATATAATCTTTTCCTCCGTTAGCTATCTCTACAGTGATGTTTGTTGAATTAGCATCTAATGAGTTTTCAACTAGCTCTTTTACAACAGAAGCTGGTCTTTCTATGATTTCACCAGCTGCTATCATTTGTATAGTAGACTCATCTAATAATCTAATTTTACCCATTTTATATTCTCTCCTTAAGGGTTTTAGCTTCAACATTTAATTTATATAAGATATTTATTGCTTCCATTGGAGTTAGGTTGGATACATCTAGTTGTTTTATTTTTTCAATAAGATAATCCTTTTTATAATCCAACAAATTGAATTGATGGTAATCTGTTTGAGACTTACTTGATTCTTTAACTAATTTTTGCTTCTGTTCTATATTGGTTAATATTTCATTAGCCCTGTCAATGATTTTGTTATCAATTCCAGCTAATTTCGCTACTTCAATACCGTAGCTTTTGTTTGTACTTCCCTTTGTAATTTTCCTTAGGAAAACTACCCCATCATCTCCTTCTTCTACAAGTATAGTTAGATTCTTAATGTTATCAATTTCTTTTTCCAACTCAGTTAGTTCGTGATAATGGGTAGCAAACAAAGTCTTTGCTTTGATATTTTTAGCAATATATTCAACTATAGCCCAAGCAATACTTAAACCATCATAGGTGCTTGTACCTCGCCCAACTTCATCAAGTATTATTAAACTGTTCCTTGTTGCATTCTTAATTATGTTTGATACTTCGTTCATCTCAACCATGAAGGTGCTTTCACCTTGTGATAGGTTATCGGAAGCTCCTATTCTAGTAAATATCCTATCTACAATTCCAATATCAGCTTCTTTTGCTGGTACAAAAGAACCAATTTGAGCCATTAGAACAATAATTGCAACCTGTCTCATATAGGTTGACTTACCAGCCATATTAGGCCCTGTAATTATCTGTACCATATTTTTGTTATTATCTAAATAAGTATCATTTGGTACAAATAATTTACCAGCTATAGTTTCTTCTACAACTGGATGCCTTCCTTCTATAATCTTAATTATACCCTTATTATTAAGTCTTGGCTTTACGTAATTGTTTTTATATGCCACTTGAGCCAAGGAATTTAGTACATCTATTATGGCTATTAACTTGCTTACTCCTTGAATTCTATTAATCTCTTTCTTAATTTTTTCCCTTATATCTTGAAAAATATAAAATTCCAATTCAACGATCTTTTCTTCTGCCCCTAGTATTTTTAATTCCAGATCCTTCAATTCTTCTGTGTAGTACCTCTCAGAATTGGTTAAGGTTTGTTTTCTGATAAAATAGTCCGGTACCATGTTGAAATAGGATTTTGTTACTTCAAAATAATAACCGGTTTTTTTGTTGAATCCTATTTTTAAATTTTTGATTCCAGTTTTAGATTTCTCCTTGATTTCCAGATTGGCTATCCATTGTTTGCCACTAGTACTTGCTTTTTTTAATTCATCTAATTCTTCATTAAAGCCATCCTTTATCAAACCGCCTTCCTTAATTGTAATAGGCGGATTGTCTACAATGGACTTGTCTATCAAATCATAAATATCACTAAGGGTATCTATTTTTAATCCGATTTGGATTAATCTTTCTTCTTTTGATTGGATTAGTAGGTTTCTTAGTTCTGGAATTCTTTCTAAAGATAACTTTAATGAATAGAGATCTCTAGCATTACAATTGCCATAGGAGATTTTACTAGTTAGCCTTTCCAAGTCATATATTTTATCTAGGCATTCTTTAATACTATCCATTAAGACTATATTTGAAACAAATAGTTCCACGATTTCCTGACGCTTTTTAATCTCGGTTATATTTAATAGTGGCTGTTCTAACCAGTTCTTTATTAGTCTACCTCCCATGGCTGTTGATGTTTTATCTAATAGCCATATTAAAGCTCCTTTTTTGTTTCTGTTTACTATAGTTTCGTGTATTTCTAAATTTATTCTTGTATTTATATCCAAAATCATATATTCTTGAGGGTCATAAAATTCAATAGTGCTAATATGTTTAAGGGAATCTTTCTGAGTTTCATATAGGTAATCAAGTAGTTTTCCTGTAGATAAAATAGAATACATCTTACCCTTCAACTCTAAAGTATCTAAGTCCTTAACATTAAAATGCTCACAAATTTTAGGAGACCAGTTTTCATTAGTAAAAGAATCATCATCATAAACTGTTATATAAGGATTTATTTTGTTCCTGATTAGCTTCATTGTTTTTTCGTTATTAGCTAATTTTTTATTGCAGATAACTTCTGAGGGTAAAATTTTGCCCAACTCGTCTATTATGAAGCTGAATAAGTTATTAGTATCACTTATAAATTCAGTTGTATGCATTTCCCCTGTAGAGCTGTCTACATAGGTTATACCGACTCCATCTTCATCTATATATATGGAAGCAAGGTAATTGTTTGTTTTTTCATCTAATGCTTCTATGTCTGTTATTGTACCAGGAGTTACTATCCTAACTACATCCCTTTCCACCAACCCTTTTGCAATCGAGGGATCCTCCAATTGTTCGCATATTGCAACCTTATAACCCTTTTCAACTAGTTTTGAAATATATACTTCAGATACATGATGGGGCACACCACACATGGGAGCCTTTTGGTTCGAGCCAGCATCCCTTTGGGTTAATGCTATTTCTAACTCTTTTGAAGCGATAATAGCATCATCAAAAAACATCTCATAAAAGTCTCCAAGCCTAAAGAATAGTATACAATCCTTATGCTTTTCTTTAATCGTTTTATACTGCTTCATCATTGGTGTTAAATTATCCAACACTAAAACCTCCGTTATTGAATGATGAACCCTTCTAATGTGAAAGTTTTTATTTCGGTGATTTTTATACTAACAAACTTACCGATTAAGTCTTTATCCCCTTGAAAGTGTACTAGTTTTCCGGTTCTGGTCCTGCCTGACAAAATATCTTTATTGTTTTTACTTACTTCTTCAACTAACACTTCTACGACTTTATTTTGATACTTCATATTATTTTCATAAAATATAGGATACATTGTATCTAAAAGTCTCTGGAATCTTTCATGTTTAACTTCATCAGGTACTTGATTTTCTTTTTTAGCAGCAATAGTCCCTTCACGCTTAGAGTATAAGAAGGTAAAAGCAGAATCGTATCTTACCCTCTTTACTAAGTCAAGAGTTTCCTGGAAATCTTCTTCAGTTTCTCCTGGGAAGCCCACGATTAAATCAGTAGTAATGGCAATATCAGGTATGGCTCTTTTTATCTTCTCCACTAGTTTTAAATAATCTTCCTTTGTATATTTCCTGTTCATTGCCTTTAAAATTCTACTACTACCAGCTTGAACAGGTAAATGAAGATGTTCACATACCTTATCCAATTGTGCCATTGCTGCTATTAAGTCATCAGATAGATCCTTTGGATGGGAAGTCATAAATCTAATTCTTTCGATACCATCTATCTTATTTACTTCTGTTAATAGATCAGCAAAAGTGAAATGGTAGTCTAAGGTTTTACCATATGAATTTACATTTTGTCCAAGTAAAGTGACTTCTTTGCAACCATCCTGAGCTAATTGCTCTATTTCTCGAATAATGCTCTTTGGGTCCCTGCTTCTTTCTCTACCCCTAGTGTATGGAACTATACAATAGGTGCAGAAATTATTGCAGCCATACATTATATCAACAAAAGCTTTAAAAGTATATTTTCTATTAGATGAAATGTCTTCTACTATTTCCCTATTATCTTCAACAACATCTACTATAGTTTCTCCTGTTTGATTGTGCCTGTCTATTAATTGAGGTAATTTATGGATGTTGCTTGTGCCAAATATTATATCTACATGCTTATATTTATCCAGCACTACATTTCTAGCTGTTTCAGTTTGCATCATACATCCGCAAACAGCAATGATTAGATCTGGCTTTTTTCTCTTAAGATCTTTTAAAGATCCTAATTGTCCATAAACTTTTAATTCTGCATTCTCTCTAACTATACATGTATTGTAAATGATTATATTAGCATCATTTTTATTTTCAGTAGGTTTGTATCCCATGTTTTCCAATAACCATGACATTTTCTCTGAGTCATGCTCATTCATTTGGCAACCGTAAGTTACAATAGTGTACTTTTTTGTCATTTGTTTTCCTCCTTAAGTTCTAACTATCTTTTATTATAGCAAAATTAGATAAAAGAAAACATATAAAATTAGCTAGATTATGTATTTTAGAATAAAACAATAAAAGATGCAAGTAACCAAATAGTTACTTGCATCTTTTATTTTATAAGATTAATTATATTCGATTTAATATTCTTGAATAAGTAAATTTTCGTAAAATGCGCAGTTTTCAACTTGACATTGGCCGCACACATTATGGATACATGTAATCGCTCCGCACTTTCTTTTTTCCTTTTTATCTATTAGTTTAACAGTCTTGTTTTTTTGCTTCATATACATCTATCCTTTCCCGCTTATTTAATTAGATTATAGCATATTAAAAAATTTTTTGCAAGATATTTTTCTGAAAATTGAATGATAATTAAACTATATTTTCATTATATGAAAAGGATAGACTTAATATTACCTAAATGTTTATTAAATTTGCAAGTATTCATAATGAAAGTTTTATACATAAACTTTCATTATGAATACTTGTTTCTGCTAAATAGTTTTTTTATAAGCCCTTTATCATTCTCTAGCCTTTTAATTTTTTCCCTTAATTCAGCAACCTCATAGGACTTTTCTTTTACTTTCATTTTTAATTTAGCATTTTCGCAAATAAGAACATCTCTTTCTTTGCTGTTTAACTCATTTCTTAAAGCTACAATTTCATCCATTAATTTTTGAACCATCTGATCATTTAATTCTTTATTTTTCTCTAGTAGTTGGTTTAGAATATCAAAAAAACTATCATGTAAGTTTATGCTAATTTCTTGTGCTAGTTGAACTGTATCAATAGAATTTAACTGACTAATATTCGTCAAAGCAGTTTCTTCATTTGAATTAATAAGCACTTCAGGTGATTTAATTATTAATTTTATCTGTTTATTGCTAAAGCCTTTATTCTGCAAAGACTTTATATATTGAAATAACTCTATTTCTGCATATGTATAATACCTATGATTTGATTCATTACGTGGTATATCTAATTCAAACTCTTTCTCATAGTATCTAAGCACATGGGGAGGGTAGCCTGTAATTTCAGCTACTTCGGATATACCATATTGCTTATCTACATCCATCATTGTATTACCCCCTTGTAAACGGTTTATAATATAATTCTTTTTTTATATATAAATTCCTTTACAGAAATTAGTATAATTAATGATAGATGTCGATATAATTAGCCATATTCCATTTTTATATAATATAGGTAGACATAGTATTTATAGTTTCGTCATTTTTTTATAAAAGAAAGTCCTAACCGATTTAAATCCGTATTGTTCTGGCAAAAGAATCTGTTCAGTGCTGCCTACAAAAAATATTCCTTGATCACTTAAGCTGCTATAGAACTTCTTGTATAGCTTGTCCTTAGCTTCGTTTGTGAAATAAATAAGAACATTTCTACATATGATTAGATCCATTCCTGTAGGAAAGGGATCCTTTAGCAGATCCAGTTTCTTAAATTCAACTGCTCTTTTTATTTTGCTGCTAATTTTATATGATCCGTCAACTTTCTCAAAATATTTATCAACAAAATCTTTTGGTAAATTAGCTAACGCTTTTTCATTATATACTCCATCCTTGGCCTTTTCTATAGCTTGTAAATCGATATCAGTTGCTAGTATTTTTATATCTTCTAAATTATAAAATTTGGTTAGTAGCATAACTAGAGAATAAGGTTCTTCACCAGTAGAACATGCAGAGCTCCAAATTTTCAATGGTCTTTTCCTCTCATTAATTAATTCTGGTATTATATTTTGCTCTAGTATTTTCCATTGGGACGGGTTTCTATAGAATTCAGAAACATTAATAGTGAGATAGTTAATAAATTGATCCAATAACTCTTTGTCAGTTTTTAGTTTCAAATAGTATTCATTTAAACTGTCAAAGCCATTTCTCTTGGCTAATGAAGTAATTCTTCGTTTCATCTGTTTTTCCTTATAGGAATTTAAGTCTACGTTTATTAAACTGTATATGTTTTTTTTGAAATCTTCATATTGACCCATTTGACTCCCCTTTTCAAATATATTTTTAATACTAGTTACAAAAAAATCTGTGGCTAAAAGCCACAGAATGACTTAAAGGGGGTCTTGATGTAGTTTGAGAGGTTACGTTATTATTTTTTACAAAATAACTATATTTATACATCAAAACCCTAAAATTTACTATCTATTTTTGTTAATTAGATCTTCTATTGTTACATCTAGATTTTGTTTATTATAGCCTTCCATAATCTTGTCTTCTAATTCCTTAGCTTTTTTCTGTTCTATGGCTTTTGTACTTAAACCTATTTTTTGTTCTTTTTCATCAATATTTATTATCATAGCTTGAATAGTATCCCCAACCTTAAGTTTCTCAGATGGATTGCTTATATGTTCTGTAGAAATCTGAGAGATATGAATTAATCCATCAACTCCTTCTTCCAGTCTAACAAATGCACCATAATTGACAATTTTTATTACTTTTCCAGTAACTATATCTCCTACTTTCCTTTTTTCAACAAATATATCCCAAGGTTTTGGTAGAGTATGCTTTAGTCCTAAAGAAATCCTGTTTTTCTCACTATCTATATTCAATATTTGTACTTTGACTTTTTCGCCAATACTTAATACCTCTGAAGGGTGGTTAACTCTTTCCCATGATAGATCAGAAATATGGATTAAGCCGTCTACTCCTCCTATATCAACAAATGCACCAAAGTCGGCTATTCTTTTAACTTCCCCCTCGATAATTTTCCCAACTTCTAAATTATCCCAAAGCTTTTCTCGCTCTCTAGCAATATTTTCTTTTTCAACTTCTTTACTGGAAAGTATAATACGGTTTTTCTTTTTGTTTAGTTCTATAATTCGTGCATTGAGTACTCTGCCTTTATATTGTGATAGGTCATCAACATATTTAACTGAAATTTGAGATGCAGGTATAAATCCTTTCATTCCTTTTACTAATACTGACAAACCACCTTTTACCTCATCAATTGTCTTACATTCAACTACTTCTTTCTCTTTATAGATTCTTTCTAGTTCATCCCAACCTCTGATGTTTTCAACCATTTTTCTGGAAAGTATTACATTACCGTCTCCATCATTTTTCTTTAGAACATAGACTTCTATCTCATCTCCTACTTTGTAAGCAGACCTATAATCAAAGGTAGAATCATTTGAGATTTCTTCTTTGGGTATTACACCATCTGATTTATAATTTATGTTTACAATAATTTCATCTTCAGACACACTTATAACTTTACCTTTAATTATTTCACCACTTCTTATATTTCTCATGGTGTTTTCAATAGCCTCCATCATTTTGTTATCATTAATATTTTCCAATGTTTTAACAACCTCCTTAATTATCCAATCTGGTGTAGAAGCACCTGCTGTTAACCCTACTGAGTTGAATTTTGAGATTTCTTCTAAATTCAACTCATCATGAGTTTCTATATGATACACATTACTACAATGTCTCTTGCTAACTTCTACTAATTTATTTGTATTAGAACTATGATACCCACCAATTACAATCATAGCATCAACTTTTTTTGCTAATTCTTCACAAGCTAATTGTCTTTGGTTTGTTGCATTGCAAATTGTATTAAAAATTTCAACATCTTTTCCCTTGTGTGATATCATATTTGATAATTTATTGAATTTTTCCTGAGTATTTGTTGTTTGGGATACAACACATATTTTATCATAATCAGGTATATTAGCAGCTTCTTCTTCGCTATTTATAATAATAGCTTCATTATTACACCAACCGTTTATGCCTATTACTTCTGGATGATTCCTATCTCCTATTATCACAATTTTATACCCATTTTTGTGAAAATCTTTTACTTTTTTGTGTACGGATTTTACATAAGGACAAGTAGTATCTATTAATTCTAAATTTTGACTCTCCAACTTATTCTGCAACATACCGGAAATTCCATGGGAACGTATAATTACCTTTCCTTTATCTACTTGATCAGGATTATCTATGACCTTAAGACCTTTTTCATTAAATTTTTCAACAACCTGAGGATTGTGGACTAAAGGTCCCAAAGAATAAATTTCTTCTTCACTTTTTGATTGTTCTAAAGCATTTTCAGCAATTTCAATTGCCCTTTTAACTCCAAAGCAGAAGCCTGCATGGTCAGCAATGTATATTTTCACTTTCTATCCTCCTAATCTATTTTTAAAGAATATATTGATTCTAAAATAGAAATACTAATATCTTTATAATCTTCAGTCTTTAATTTTTTCCCATGATAATTGTCCAAGTATATAGGTTGGCCAACTTTGATTTTAATTTTATCAAATAGCTTGTAATCAGAATCAATAAATACTGGCACTATTGGGGATTTAGATCTTATTCCTATCATGCTAATTCCTGGTTTTGCAGAATTAATATCTATTTTCGAGATTCTAGTTCCTTCAGGGAAGATTCCTAATGCTTTGTCATTCTTTAATACTTCTAAAGATTTTCTTATAGCTGAAATATCAGATCCTTCTCTATCAACAGGAAAGGCATTTAAGGCATATAGTAACCTTGCTAAAACTTTGTTACTAAATAGTTCTTTTTTGGCCATAAAAGAAATAGTTCTAGGGCATGTAATTGCTAGGACAATGGGATCTAAATTGCTAATGTGGTTTGCACATATAATAGTTCTGCCTCTTGCCGGTATATTTTCAATTCCTTCAACTTCAATCCTATATAATATTTTAAAGATCCCCTTCAACAAACCTCTGGCAATTTTATAGAAACTCAAATACTTACCTCCCTTCAATTATAGAAATGACCTCTTGTACTACTTCATCAATTGTCTTATTAGTTGAATCAATAACATGGGCATCTGGACTTTTTCTTAAGGGGGAAACTTCCCTATTACTATCTATTTCATCTCTTTGCTTTATTTCTTCCAATATTTGCTCATATGTTATATTGTTGGTACCATTATCTATGAGCTCTTTATATCTTCTTTTAGCCCTTTCTTCCACTGAAGCAGTAACAAAAAATTTATAGTTTGCATCTGGAAGTACTACTGTACCAATATCTCTACCATCCATAACAACATTATTAGATTTGGCCAATTGTTGTTGCATTTCTACCATTTTCTCTCTAACTTCTTTTATCTTTGCAACATTAGAAACATTGTTACTCACAGCATTATCTCTTATTTCTTCATCAACACTTGTCCCATCTAAGTAGATGTGTCTATTCTTAAATACTATAGTAGTAGATTCTAATAAACTTAATATCATGTCTTTATTATTAATGTCTATATTTGATCTCAAAACCTTAAGAGTGAAGGCTCTATACATAGCACCTGTATCAATATATTCTATACCCAAAATATCAGCAATTTTCTTTGCTATTGTGCTTTTTCCTGCCCCTGCAGGTCCGTCTATAGCGATTACTAGTCTTCTATTATCCATAAGAACCTCCTCATAAAATAATAACCACCCGCTGGTGGCCTATTTACACATTAAATCAGGTCTTAATTCTTTTGCCCCTTTAAGGTAAACATGTTTTACCTGATTTTGTTCTAGATTAGAATCCTGATAGAGAATCATTAACCTGATACATTTATTAATACTGCCTTCTACATACATCTCATTAAAACACATAAGTCCGCATTGAGTATATCCCAACATCCTAGCAGCTTTAGCAGGGTATTCAGCATCTAAATCTTTTGTTGCAGAAAAGAAAATACTAATTACATTTTCTTGGATTATATTATTCTCTTTTTCTATTGTTGCAATTAATTCCTTAGTTCCTTGAATGATACTTTCTTTATCATTGCTATCTACTGTAATTGCTCCTCTTATTGAGACTAACCTCATTTGTATCACTTCCCAAATTAATTATATATTAAAAGTATTGTTGTAACAAGTCATTTTATCTGGACTTTGCATAATATTTCAATGCTATGGGAAGTAGTAACATAATCATCTAACATTGGCCTTTCAATATTTTTGCTTACACCAACTACTTGAACTGAAACATTGTTGTTGTACTTGGTACCATCTATTTCAACTATGTCATTATGATGGACATGTATTTTAACCTCATTCTTGCCAGTAAAATTTGCAATCTTTTCTCCGTTAACTAGTATCCCTATATCCTCATAGCTTGGACTTAGATTCTTTAAAATAATTATCCCCTTATCCGGTTTTTCGTTCTCTGAAAAAAAGGAGTTATAATCTTTATCAAACCAGGATACATTTATAGAAATCTGATTATTATTATAGCTGAGAAATTGTATGACCATTAGCAAGGAGAAGGATAAAGCTACTAGTATTAACAATATTTTGTCTAATATGTTAAAAGTAACCTTCATTTTAACCTCCTAATATCTTTTTATATAATACTTTATGCATATTGTTAGCAATTAATGAAGATATTATGAGGTTAAAATTTATAATCTAAACATTCATCCCAGCTAGGTAACCTGTAGAATATGCAATTTGCAAGTTGTATCCACCAGTTAATGCATCAACATCAATTATCTCGCCACAAAAATGCAATCCAGGTACTATTTTTGATTCCATAGTTGATGGATTGATTTCATTTGTTGATACTCCACCAGATGTAACAATAGCTTCCTCAAGGGGTCTAAATCTCTTAAAAGTTAGTGGTAAGGCTTTTATTATTTCTACTAATTTTTTTCTTTCATCTTTTCTTATTTGATGAATTGGTTTTGTTTCTTCTATTCCAGAAAGATTGATTATAAGGGGAATAAGTTTTTTGGGCAGTAATTTTTCCAACCCATTATGTATTTGCTTGTTCTTATTGATTTCAAAGTCTCTTAATATTCTTGAATCTAATTTTTCAAAAGTGAGAGCAGGCTTTAAATCTAACCTAAATGATATCTCATTGCCTATATACTTGTTTATGACATTACTCATTGATAACACTATGGGTCCTGAAATACCATAGTGGGTAAAAATCATCTCGCCAAATCTTTCATCTATTTTCTTTCTATCTACCCATCCACTTAATGTTACATTCTTTAGAGAAAGGCCCTGAAGAGACTTAATCCATTCTTCTTCTATTTCTATAGGCACTAAGGATGGTTTTAGAGGTGTAATTGTATGGCCTAGTTTTTTTGCAAATTTATAACCATCTCCAGTTGACCCAGTGCTTGGATAGGATTTTCCTCCAGTAGCTATGATTAGTTTATCAAAGATCATGTTGTTACCATCTTCTGATGAAAGAGTAAATTTTCCATCTACATAGCTTACATCATTAATTCTGGTATTTAGCATAACCTTCACATTGTTATCATATAAAAATCTATTTAAGGCTTTGATTACATCGCTTGATTTATCGGAAGCCGGAAAAACCCTATTTCCTCTTTCCACCTTTAGTTTCACACCATATCTTTCCAAGAGGGACATGATGTCATAATTGCTAAAAGAATAGAAGCTGCTATAAAGAAAAGTACTATTTGTCATAACCTTTTCAAAAAAATCTTCTATTGGTGAACTGTTTGTAACATTACACCTGCCTTTTCCAGTAATAAATAGTTTTTTTCCTAATTTATCATTTCTTTCTATTAGTGTGACATCTTTATTTCTTAAGCCAGCAAAACCAGCAGCTATAATTCCGGCTGGGCCACCACCAATAACTCCTACTTTCATTTATATACTCTCCTTTAGATGGTTTGTATCATTTAATAAACTCAATACTCTATTGTGTTGTTTAAACTCTATTATGCTTAAACTTACATTTTTTAAAGATAAATTTTTGAAATGACATATATTTATACCAAGAAGACCAAGAATAATTGTTTTCAAGGTAGCACTGTGTGAAACTATTAAAATATTGTTTACATTATTATCACTGATTATTGTATTTATCTCCTGCATTGCTCTTGCTTGTAACTCTGATATACTTTCTGCTCCTTCAATTTTTAATTTTTCTGGTTCCTTTAACCACAATTCTTGTTCCTTATTAAATTTTGATTTAAGAATGTCATCTGTTAAGCCTTCCCAAATTCCAAAATTTATTTCCCTTAGCCCCTTAGTAGGTATTACATCTATCTTTAACATATCTCCTACTATTTTAGCTGTATCATAAGCCCTCTTTAAATCGCTTGAATATATTTTTTCTATTCCCTCGTCTACTAATCTTTTTCCAACTAATTTTGCTTGCTCAATACCCTTTTCTGTTAGTGGTATATTTTGTTGTCCTTGTATTTTCTTTAATTTGTTCCATTCTGATTCTCCGTGTCTGACGAGATATATTTTTTTCATTTATTATTCCTCCATTTTAATAGGTATTTATAATATAAGCTTTTTATATTATATCAGATTTTAGTAGTTAAGTGTATATATATTTTATCAAATATGATAATGTTAATTATGATATATATACACAAAAAATTAGCCATGGACAGCATATGTATCATGGCTAATTTTTATGCTATAAACAATTATTCCCTATTGTTATTAGACATGTATATATTATATTTCGACCAAATATTTTCTAGGTCTTCGAAATAAGTAGTAATTTGCTTACCTTTTTCTGCACCTATGGCGATTATAAGTGCATTGATTAAACTCATAGGAGCTACTAATGAATCTACAAAAGATAATACATTGCTGCTTGCAATTAAAACATAATCAGCATATTGATTTATTGGTGAAATTAGACTATCAGTTATGCTTATTATCTTAGCCCCTTTTGATTTACCATAATCAAGAGCTTCTAGTGTCCTATTAGAATATCTAGGATAACTAATACCTATAATTACATCTTTATCAGTCAGTTTTAATAATTGTTCAAAAATATCGTTGGGACCTGATGTAATTATCTTTACATTATCTAATAAGAAGTTAAGATAAAACCCCAAATATCCGGATAAAAAGGATGAACTTCTCAAACCTAAGATATATACATGATTTGACTCCAATATAACCTTTATGGCTTCTTTAAATACGTTAAAGTCTACTTCATCCAATATGCCTTCAATATTACTTATATCTTTTTTCACAACCTCTTTTAAAATATTTTCATAATCCTTAAAATCTGTTGTACTCATTGAAATTCTTTGCACTGTTGTTAATTTGCTCTTGATTAATTCCTGCAGCTCTTTTTGAAGCTCTCTATATCCAGTGTAACCTAAAACATTAGCAAACCTTACAACAGTTGATTCACTAACTCCTACCTTGTTACCTAGATCAGCTGCTGTCATAAAAGCTGCTGTGTCATAATGTTTTATGATATATTCAGCTATTAATTTATGTCCTTTACTCATTCTATTATATTCTTTATGGATCACTTTAATTAAATCAGCATGTTTCATAATTCAACGTTCCTTTTCTATTATTTATTAAACCCACACCTTCATTTAAAGCTCTCCTATTGAGCTCTTCAGTACCCTTAGGTACTCTGCTTAATACTGCCTTTTCAAGGGATTCCATTTTCACAATATCTGTAACTGCCTGTATGCTTCCTAGGGCAATCATATTTGCAACCATAGGAGTTCCTATTTTTTCACTTGCAGTATTCAATATCGGTATTGAAAAAACATTGATGTTATTTATGTTATTATTTAATGATATTCCATTATCTACAATTAGCACACCATTATCTTTCAAGGTATCAATGTATTTGTCATAGGCTTTTTGAGTCAAAGCTAATAATATATCACACTTGTCTATTTTAGGATAATTTATGAAACTATCACTTATGATTACCTCTGCTTTACTGGCTCCTCCTCTAGCTTCAGGACCGTATGATTGAGACTGAACCACATTTTTCCCTTCAAGCAATGCTGCTTCAGCTAAAATTATACCTGCTAATATAAGTCCCTGTCCCCCAGAGCCTGTTAGCCTAAATTCTCTATACTCCATTAAAATCTCTCCTTTAAAAGTTAGAATAGTTTCATCATACTTTCATACTTTTCCGTATATTCTGGCCTATTCCTCTTATATAATTCTCCAATGGGGATTCTGTTTGCTTTCTCTTCCTCAGATAATTTCTCATAAGCACTTATATTAACAGCCGAATCCTTTAAGTGAGTTACCATATCAACTGCATTTCCCTTGCTGTTTTTTCTACCGTAATAGGTTGGACATATGGTCAATGTTTCAATAAATGAAAAGCCTTTGTTTTTTATACCCTCTTCTACTTGTTTTATGATCATATTTGCTGCATATATTGTTGACCTACTTACATAAGTTGCTCCAGCTGCCTTTGCTAATTCACATAGATCGAAGTTATAGTCTATATTACCATAGGGGGCTGTAGTACCCTTATCACCTGTTGGAGTCGCTGGTGAATATTGGCCTCCGGTCATGCCATAAATATTATTGTTGAATACAACAGTTGTTATATCAATATTCCTTCTCGCAGCATGGATTAAGTGATTTCCACCAATAGCAGCACAATCACCATCTCCCGTAATTACTATTACATGTAAATTAGGATTTGAAAACTTGATTCCTGTTGCAAAAGCTAAAGCCCTTCCATGGGTGGTATGAACCGTATTAAAATCTAAATATCCTGAAGCTCTAGAAGAACATCCTATTCCAGAAACAACACATATATCATCTTTATTTAAACCTAGATTATCAATTGCTTTAACTATGGACCTTAATACTATGCCATTACCACATCCTGTACACCAAATATGTGGGAGACGGTCGGTTCTATAATATTTGTCAATTAGTTTGCTAACCAATGCTAATCCTCCTCTATAAAGGAAATAATTTCGTCAGGTGAAATTAATTCTCCATTAACGCTACCATATTTAGTTACATTTGTGTACTTGCCAGCAATCCTATCTATTTCCAGATAGTATTGACCTAAGTTCATCTCTATTACTGATATTCTTTTTACCTTCTTTGCTAATATTTCAATTTGTTGTTTAGGTGAAGGCCAAATAGTAATAGGTCTAAATAGACCAATCTTCCTTCCCTTTTCTCTTAATAGGTTAATTGCAGATTTTGCTGATCGTGCAGTGGAACCATAAGCAATAATTGCTTCATCAGCATCGGCAAGTCTATATTCTTCATATTCAACTATATCATCTAAATTGCTTTCTATCTTTTCAACTAATCTAGTTATAAGCTTTTCTGCTATACTACTATCATTAGTAGGAAAACCATATTCATCATGAACCAGTCCAGTAACATGATACCTATAGCCTTCTCCTATACTAGGCATTTCAGGTACTATATCGCCGTCTTTAACTTTATAGGGCATGTAATCATCTGGACTAGAAGTTGGCTTCTTCCTATTATATATTTCAATTTTACTTGGATTTGGTAGCTCAACTTTCTCTCTCATATGCCCAACAACTTCATCCATTAGTATTATAACTGGTGTTCTATATTTTTCAGATAGATTAAATGCTCTTATAGTAACATCTAATACTTCCTTTACAGTAGATGGACACAATGCTATAATTGAGTGCTCTCCATGGGTTCCCCATCTAGCTTGCATTATATCACCCTGTGCTGGTGATGTTGGTAATCCAGTACTTGGACCTCCTCTTTGAACATTTACTATAACACATGGTACTTCTGCTATAATGGCATATCCTATGCCCTCTTGCTTCAAAGAAAATCCTGGACCACTTGTTGCAGTCATAGCCTTATTTCCCGCTAAAGAAGCACCAATCACTGCACTTATGCTTGCAATTTCATCTTCCATCTGAATAAATTTTCCACCTATCTTAGGTAGTTTAGAAGCAGAAATTTCTGCAATTTCTGTAGAGGGAGTGATTGGATAACCTGCATAAAACTTCATTCCTGCAATTAAAGCACCTTCAACACATGCTTCATTTCCTTGCATTAATACCACATTATTATCAGCCATCTTTACTTACCCCCTAAATAAATTGCATAATCTGGACATCTCAGTTCGCAAAGACCACATTGGATACAAGAATCCAGATCCCGTATGCTGACTTTTTTGTCCTTAATTTCTAAAACATTCTTGGGGCAAAATGCAACGCAGATTCCACATCCTTTACATAGATTTTTTTCTATAATCAACTTATCATTTTTTATTTCTTTCAAAAATAGATCCCCCTTGTTTAAAGTTCTTCCTTCAATTTTATAATAACAAAATAATGTTAATATTGCAAGATATATTTCATTAATCTTGGTGTTGTTGCAAGTTATATTTCAAATCATTCATGGTGCTATATTTTGATATCGTTGATATTCTCACGCTACACCCAAATATTTACAAGAGTGCACCTTATAGTTTTTGCAAGTAAACTTTCAGGTGCACTCTGTCATAAGTCTTCTATAAATCTATTTTATACAGGATATACCTTATCTTCTTCGTTTAACAGATTATAATCAATCTTATATTTGTAGGATTGTCTGTATTTAAAGAAATCTAAAGCTACTTGAGGAAACATTGCATAGGTTAACACATCTTCGTCTTGTTCTATAAATTCTTTAATATTTTCCTTAAGCTTATCTAATTCAGGTTCTAATAAATCAGCTGGTCTGCAAGTAATTATATCATCATTCCCTATTATTAGCTGTCTAATTTCTTCTTTAATCTCTACAGCAGGTTTTCCATATAGTCCTTTAACGTAGTTTTTTACTTCTTTTGGTATCATTTTATACCTTTCACCCAAGACTACATTAAAAACTGCCTGAGTTCCTACCATTTGGCTCATTGGCGTAACTAGTGGTGGAAAACCTAAGTCTTCTCTTACCTTTGGTACTTCTTCTAACACTTCATCAAATTTATCTATTGCTCCCTGGCTTTCTAGTTGAGACGCTAAATTTGACAACATTCCTCCTGGAACTTGATACCTCAATGTTCTAACATCAACATTTAACAACTTTTCTTTTATTAGACCATCTTTTTCATACTTTTTCCTTAGATTCTTAAAATAATCTGATACATCCATTAATAAATCAAAATCTATATTATCTGGATAGTAAGGTGAGCTTTCAAGGGATGCGATCATGGATTCAGTAGCAGGTTGACTTGTACCCATACCCAATGGTGACATAGCCGTATCAACAATATCAGCACCTGCTTCAATAGCCTTCATATATGTTTGATTTGCAATTCCACTTGTAAAATGGGAATGAACTTGCAATGGTACTGAAATTTTGTTTTTTATTTCCTTCACTAACTTCTCAGCTACATATGGTGTTAAAATTCCTGACATGTCCTTAATACATATTGAATCAGACCCCATTTTTTCCATTTCTAGAGCCAATTCTACATAGTAGTCAATATTATGAACTGGACTTACTGTATAGGAAATAGCTCCTTGTGCATGGCCCCCATATTTCTTAGTTGCTTCAATGGATTTCTGTATGTTTCTAGTGTCATTTAGGGCATCAAATATCCTTATTATATCTATTCCATTTTCGATTGATTTTTTTATAAACTCTTCAACCACATCATCTGGATAATGCTTATAACCTAATAAGTTTTGTCCCCTCAATAACATCTGTAATTTTGTATTCTTAAATGCCTTCCTCAATGCCCTTAATCTTTCCCAAGGATCTTCTCTTAAGAACCTTAAACAAGAATCAAAGGTAGCACCACCCCATACCTCCAAAGAATGAAAACCAACTTTGTCCATTTTTTCGGCAATTGGTAACATATCCTCTGTTCGCATCCTTGTTGCAATTAATGACTGATGTGCATCTCTAAATACTGTTTCAGTAATTTTTACTCCCGCCATAAGCTGTCCCCTCCTAATTTATATTTTCTCTAATCCAAAAAGTATAGGTGGATTATTTTTCTGATTAATAAAACTAAACTCTAATACACTGTATTTTTTTTGGTCCAATGATTTAAAAAAAGTAAATAGGCTTTTATATTCTTCCTTGCCTCCCTCGTGTCCTGTATATGAGGTAATTAATAATAAACCATTAGATTTTAATAGCTGTAGGGCCTTTTTCACGCTTTCTAAGGTAGTTGAGGCTTCAGTAATTATTCTCTTATCACCCTTTGGTAAATACCCTAAGTTATATATGATGAAATCTAATTCTTCATCAATGTACTTATCTATTTTTTCATGTCCATCATTTATCAATATTACCCTATCTAATAGGCTCTCTTTCTCTAGGCTGTTTTTTGTAATATCTATAGCCGCTTGCTGAATATCGAATCCGTATACTCTTCCACTATCACCAACTAACTTAGCCAAATGCAAAGTATCCTTACCGTTTCCAACAGTACAGTCTACAACAACACTTCCCTCTTTTACTGTTAAACACATAATCTTTTTCGTAATTTCAACTGCATTTTTCAAATATATAAAATCCATAATCAATCACCATAAAATAAAATTGTCATTATGTTAATATTATAACAAATTCTAGCTAGATTTTCTTCAAATATTCTACTTCTTTTTCAGTTAGATATCTCCACTTACCAAGAGGTAAATTCCCCAGTTTTATGTTCCCAATTGCAATCCTTTTTAACTTTATTACTGGATGTCTAATTGATTGACACATTTTCCTAATTTGCCTATTTCTACCCTCATGAATTTTAATTTTTAAAACTGTAGACGTCTTGTCCTTTTTTATAATCTCTACGAAGGCAGGGCTAGTTTTTCTACCATCGATAATAACCCCATTTTTCAAATCTTGTATTTTTTTATTAGTTGGATGTCCTTCTACAACAGCAACATATTCCTTCCACACTATATGACTAGGATGTGTTAGTTTGTAAGCTAAATCTCCATCATTGGTCATAAGTAGTAAACCTGTAGTGTCTTTATCAAGTCTACCAACAGGATAAATCCTTTCATCAATTTCTTTAACCAAGTCTAAGACTATTTTATCAGAGTGCCTATCCTTTAAAGTGGTTACATATCCACTAGGCTTGTTTAACATAATATATACTTTCTTACTCTCCAAACTTATTATTTCATCATCCACCATAATTACATCACTTTCAGGGTCTACTATCCTACCTAATTCCTTTATAACATGACCATTTACTTTTACTCTTCCTTGCAAAATCAACTCTTCGGCCTTCCTTCTAGATGTCACACCGGACTTTGCAATATATTTTTGTAACCTCATGCTTATCCTCCTAATAGTCCATACATTGTACTACATACAATATAATACCCACTTCTTACTATATTGTAAAATATATTATAGTTCATTTTATATTTTACAAATTAAAAGCTAATTTCTTAGCTGATCAATAAATCTCTTAATAAATCCAGTTTTTCCTATATCCTCTTTAGAAACAACAGCTCCCTTGTGAATCAATTTACCATCTAAGTATACTTTTATCTCCCCTACTTTTTCACCTTTTCCTATTGGAGCTTGAATGGATTCAGCTAAATCTATATTAATACTAACCTTATCCACTTCTTCTTCCTTTAAGGGGTATATAAAATCATCAGCTATTACTGCAGCTACCTCTTCTTTTTCTCCACCTATTACTTCAATCATATTTACAAACTGATCCTTCTCTAATATAGTGAACTTTTTATAGTTATTAAACCCATAATCCATTAACCTATAACAATCATCGAACCAATTTCTGTCATTTAGAACAACCGCAATCAGCTGCATATTATCCCTTGTGGCACTAGCAACTAGACATCTCCCAGATTTCGTTGTGTACCCAGTTTTCACCCCATCTCCACCTTCATAATCCCATAGAGTTTTATTCTTATTGTAAAAGATATTGTTTTTCTCCCTATTAGCTTTCCAGACTTTAGTTTTCACTATTTCCCTAAATTTCTCATTTTCTAAAGCCTTACTAGTAATCAATACTAAATCGTAAGATGTGGTATAATGGTTGTCATGATGTAGTCCATGAGGATTCATAAAATGGGTGCTATTTGCTCCCAACTCTCTTGCTCTTCTATTCATCATTTTTATAAAGTCTTCTAAATCATTTCCAATATGCTCTGCAACTGCCACAGCTGAATCATTTCCAGACCTCAGCATTAAACCATATAACAAATCCTCCAAAGTTATAATTTCACCATCTCTTAAATATATGCTAGAGCCTTCAACTCCAACTGCCTCCTCTGTTATTTTAACCTTATCATCAAGATTTCCATTTTCTATAGCCAATAATGCTGTCATAATTTTGGTGGTGCTTGCCATAGGAAGTTTAACATATGGATTGTGTTCATATAATACTCTCTTAGATTTAGCATCAACTAATATTGCGCTTTCTGCACTTATTTCTATTTTATCAGCATAAATGTAGTTGTTAATTAACATTAACAGTATAACTATGAATAGTACGAACCTTTTCAGCCAAAATACCTCCTTTAAATAAAGTAATAGAAGCAGAGAACTTCTGCTTCCTAGCTAGTAGTTTGGTTGTTATTATTCTGTTGAGCTGTGCTCTTTTGACTGTTCTTACTGATTGCCTGTTGAATACTATCAGTAAGCTTGCTAGCAAAATCAAATAAATTGCTTAATGCAGTATTCCCTTCATCTACAGTCAATAATTTTATCTGGTTGTTACCTGCCACTATAAAGCCCACCGGTTGGACTGAAACTCCAGCACCACTTCCTCCCCCAAATGGAAAACTATCTTCTGTGTTATCATTGTTCTTATTTCTATTAAATTCACTGCCTCCAGATGCGAATCCAAATGATATTTTTGATACTGGAATAATTACCAATCCATCGGGAGACTGAACAGGATCTCCAATTATGGTGTTAACATCAACCATATCCTTTAGACTGCTCATTGTTGTTTTCATTAGACCTTCTATGGGATGTTCTGTCATTATTTGCACCACCTTTATTAATTTTTAGGAATCTAATCCATATGTTTATAATATAAGCAATTCTTATCTTTATTATGCAATTAAATCTAATATCAGTTAAATTGCTATTGTAATAGGGAACCACTTCTATTTTGATATTATCTATGTCTTTTTTAGATAATAGAAAGCTATTGAATAAGCTCTTTATCCACCAAATTCCTCCATAAATAAGGCTTAGATAAAAGGGATCCTTATATCCAACTTTTGTTCTCCAGTTTAGATCTTCAACAATCACCTTATCCATAAAATATTGGAATATATCCATGTATTCCATATATTTACTAGCAGAAAAAGCATTGTTTTCCGATTTTTTCTCTTTATCAGACCTATTGTTTTCCTTATGATTATCCTCATCCGGAAACACTTCTGGCTTAATTAGACCAAAGAAATAAGATGTGGAAACTTTAAATTTACTTTTTCCATTTAGAAATACATATATGATATTAATTTTTATATAAGACATTAAGATTATTACTATTATTATAGGAATTAATAACAATAACCATTTCATTAGGCCACCCCATCAAAAACATATATACATTAAATATAATTCCATAAAAAAAAAGAATAATACTAATTTATGTATTATTCTTTTCCATAAAATTCTTCCTTTTCCATATTATCTTCATTTACATCATGTATATCAGGTAAATCACTAATATTTTTTATTCCAAAATATCTTAGGAATTCTTCAGTAGTACCATATACTATTGGTCTTCCCGTTCTTTCTAATCTACCAACTTCCTTAATCAAGTCTTTATTTAATAAAGTTTCTAGGGCTTTATCACATCTTACTCCTCTTATATTCTCTATCTCGGCTTTAGTTATAGGCTGTTTATATGCAATGATTGCTAGTGTTTCTAAAGCAGCTGAAGAGAGGCTATTTGATTTATTATCTTCAAATAGCTGACTTATCCATTCATGGTGTTCCGGTCTTGTTGTCAATTGATACTTATCATTTATCTTTATTATTCTTAATCCCCTTCTATTATAGTTAAACTCATCAATCATTTCATCTATTAGCCTACTAACTTCTTGTTCATCTAATTCCAATATATTTTTTATATCTTTTAAGGATAGAGGATCCCCCCACACAAACAATAATCCCTCAATTATTCCTTTAATCTCTCTATCATCTATCAACATAGTCACCTTCTTCTTCTAATTTACTTATCAATATATCATCAAAATTATTATTCTGTTGCACACTTATGTATTTACTCTTAATCAGCTCCAATAGTGACAAAAATGTTGATACAACTTCTCTCCTATCAGGTTTTCCTTTAAAAAGCTGACTAAATTTTATCTTCTTCTTAAATGTCAGTATGTTCTTTATCTTGGTTATGCACCTTTTTAGACTATACTCTTCATTTTGGATTTGTCTAATATTAAATGAACTCTTATTTAACTTCTTTTTTATCACTTTCATATAGGAATTAATTAATTGCTCTATATTCATCTCTTCTAATTTATCATCTTTTCTTAAAGATAAAACAAATTCCTCTTTGGGTTTATAAAAGACTCTTTTTTGAACCCCTTCAAGTTCTTGTAATTTACTTGCAGCATGTTTATACTTCTTATATTCAATTAGCTTCTTTATCAGTTCCATTCTGGGATCTGCTTCCTCTATTTCTAGCTGTTGTCCATCAAATTCCTTTTCTTTTGCTGGTAAGAGCATTCTTGATTTAATCTCTAAAAGAGTTGTAGCCATAAGAAGAAATTCACTTGTGATTTCTAAGTCCAACTCTCCCATTTGCTTTAAATAATTCAAATATTGATCCGTAATTTCATTAATTTGAATTTCATATATATCTATCTGGGCTTTATCTATTAAATATAGCAGTAAATCTAAAGGCCCTTCAAAAGTTTCAAGTATTACTTTATATTCCATATCTACAACCTCTACTAACTAATTATCTTTAATAACAAATTTAAACTAAAATTTATCACTGGTGTCATTATCTTATCTATAGAATCGCTAAGTAGAAGTACAATGAGGATTAAATATAGGTATTTTTCATACTTATAAAAATAGTCTTCTACCTTTTTAGGTAATAAACTTGCCAATATCTTTGATCCATCAAGGGGAGGCAAAGGTATTAAATTAAATATCCCTAGCATTATGTTATACCATAGCCCTATCAACAGCATGTTTAATATTAGGTTATTACTAATAATATTCAGTGATAAAATGTATAGTATTAATAAGGCAGTTAGAAAATTTGAAAGAGGACCTGCTAAGGAAACAATAAATATACCCATTTTTCTATTTCTAAAATTATGAGAGTTTATTGGGACAGGTTTTGCCCATCCAAATCTAAATAATAGCATAAAAGTAAAACCAATAAAATCTATATGTTTTATAGGGTTTAAACTTAATCTTCCGCTATTTTTAGCAGTATTATCTCCTAATAGGTAGGCTGCAAATCCATGGGAAAACTCATGTACTACTATAGCCAGTAATAGTCCAGGCAAACGAAATAATACGTCATAACTCACCTTAATGCATCCTTTCAATAGATAACCTCGACTAAGTAGTCGAGGTCATAATAGGTTTTATTCTATTTTATAACTTTTTATTAGAAATTACAAATTATATTTTCCTGTTAATTATTTATAAAATTCTTTAATACTTTAATAAACATATTTTTAACTGTAGTTTTTTCAACATGGCCCTTAGCAACTAGATTAACCTTATCTACCTCTTTTCCTTCTATTCTAACTATCAACTCTCCTACTATATCACCTTGGCTTATTGGACCTTCTACATATTCTGGCAGTACTATCTCTTTAGTAATATCTTTTGATTGGCCTTTTGGTATTAATAAAGAACAATCTCTTTCTAAGGTAACTTCTAGATATTTGGTATTTCCTTTTTGAATTAATACTTTATCAACAGTATCTCCTTTTCTCCCTATTATTACAGAATCAAAATTTGCAAATCCATAATCCATAAGTCTAATAGCTTCATCAAATCTTATCTTTGATGTATCGCTTCCCATTACTACAGCAATTAAATGTAGATTACCTTTTTTTGCAGAAGCAGACAAGCAATAACCTGCTTGGCTAGTAGAACCTGTTTTTATACCAGTAGTACCATCATATTCCTTAATTAATCTATTGGTATTCACTAAGCTCTGTACCTTATCTTTTTTCTTTCCTACTAGAATTTCGTCCATATATACTGTAAGCCATTCATGTATCTGGTCATGTCTAAGTAATTCTGCTGACATTAATGCTACATCATATGCTGTAGTATAGTGGTCCTCATGGTGTAAACCCGAAGCATTGACAAAATTTGTATCATTCATCCCTAACTCTTTTGCCTTATCATTCATAATCTTAACAAATATTTCTTCACTACCTGCTATATGTTCTGCTAAGGCTACTGATGCGTCGTTTGCTGATCTAATAGTTATGGCCTTAAAAAGATTCTCAACAGTTTGAGTTTCTCCTTCTTCTAACCACAGTTGACTTCCTCCCATACTGGCAGCATTAGCACTTATTCTGACTTCATCAGTTAATGAAATCTTCCCTGATTCTAAAGCTTCCATGCCTAGGATAAGGGTCATTATTTTTGTTAAACTAGCTGGATATAGCTTTTCTTTTGAGTTTTGCTCATAAATAACCTTTTTTGTATTATAATCCATAAGAATTGCTGATTTTCCATTAATATTCAGATTCTCTTCAGCAAATATTCTTAATGGAACAAGACTGATTGTTAGTATCAATATAATACATATAATTCTCTTACTCACCATATCGCCTCCTATCTAAATACTTACTTTTAGCTTTTCCATTAAGTCTTTAGTTATACTAAAGAGAATATTTTTTCTCATGTAATTTTATTAGGAGGCTTGCTGTAAATATTAAACTTATCAATATTAACTTGTTTATGTAAAAAGCTTTACAACAAGCTGTTGTAAAGCTAAAACAATTGAACTCCATCTTTTGTAACCATACCATATATCAATTTTTTCTCTTTTCCTTGATTACTACTAATCCTAATGATGTCATATAGCTCTCTTTTAACTTCATTGGCTGTATCTAAGTCATTTGAATGTATATAAGCTAGGGTTTCTCCTTCTAATACTTTATCATTTACTTTTTTATTTAAAACAATCCCTACTGATAGATCTATAACAGAATCCATAGTTTCCCTTCCTGCACCTAACCTTAAAGCACAAGCACCTATTCTTTCTGCATCTATTGAGTTAACATATCCTTCCATCTTACTTTTCACTTCTATTACATGCTTTGAGCTAGGAAGCAAATCGGGATTTTTAACTTGATCCACATTACCACCTTGAGATTCTACTAGTTCAACAACTTTTTCAAAGGCTAAATTCTTATTGATTACTTCCTCTAATAGTCTTATACCTTCTTCTTGATTTTTAACCCTTTTTGCTAGCTTTAATAATATAGATCCTATATATAGGCAAAGTTCTCTTAAATCCTCAGGTCCTCCACCTTTTAACACTTCAATTGCTTCTTTTACTTCTAGAGCATTTCCAATAGCCCTACCTAGTGGTTCATCCATGTTTGTAATTATGGCAACTGTTTCCCTACCATAATTCGTACCTATACGTACCATTTCCTTAGATAGGTTTATTGCATCATCTAATCTCTTCATAAAAGCTCCGCTTCCAACTTTAACATCTAATATTATTGCATCTGATCCTATAGCAAGTTTTTTGCTCATTATGCTGCTAGCAATAAGGGAAATATTATCAACAGTTGCTGTAACATCCCTCAAAGAATATAATTTTTTGTCAGCAGGTGCTATGTTTGATGTTTGACTACAAATAGCAATATTAGTTTTATTCACATTTCTTATGAACTCTTCCCTATCCAGTTCAACTTTAAAGCCTTCTATTGATTCTAATTTATCCAGTGTACCACCGGTATGTCCTAATCCTCTTCCTGACATTTTTACAAATGGTACGCCACAAGCAGCAATCATGGGACCTAGGATTAGTGTTACTGTATCCCCCACTCCACCAGTGGAATGTTTATCAACTTTTATTCCCTTAATGTCAGATAAATCAACTGTATCACCAGAGTTCACAATTGCTCTTGTTAAATCCAGAGTTTCTCTTTCAGACATCTTATTAAAATATATAGCCATCAATAATGCTGATATTTGGTAATCTGGAATAGATCCTTTTATATAATTATCTACAAAATAGTTTATTTCATCAGTACTTAACTCATAGCCATCTCTTTTCTTCTTTATAATGTCATACATTCTCATTTTATCACTTCCTAATCTAAAATTATTATTTTATTTGTAGTTTAATAGAAAATAACTAAAATCCTTCATTTCTTGATGTATATGAATTTATTTGATTGTTGTTATATTAGAATATCCAATAATACTAGCAAGTTTATTTATATTAGTATTGCTGCCCAAACTATGCATGATAAAAGAATGTCTTAAAGTCATGGGGGTAATATTTTTGTTTATATTAGCCTTTTGACTATACTGCCTAATAATCTTCCAAAAGCCTTGTCTTGTTAGTCTATTGCCATTATAATTCAAAAACAATGCTTCTTCATCATCTTTATTTATATATTTATATCTATAATTTTCTATATAATCCTTTAGGCAGGTTAATGTACAGTTATCCATGGATATCACTATATCCTCATCATAATTGTTTAGTAGCAAATATCCTAAGTCCATGTTAAGATTGTCCATATTCAGCCCAATTAAATCTGTTACCTTTATACCCGTTTTATATAACAATATTAACATAGCTTTATCCCTAACCCCTATAAAATTATCTACTGTAGGTTGAGATAATAATAGATCAACTTCTTCTTTAGTAAGTATTTCCGGTAACTTTTTCTCCTGCTTTGGTGGACGTAGGTTATATGTAGGATCTTCATTAATTAACCCTAAGTTTAAAAGATATTGAAAAAAGCTTCTTATAGAAGCTAAGCTTCTTGCTATGGTTGCTGCAGATTTTCCTTTTTTTTGCAAATGCATCAGGTAGGTTATTATAGTAGTTTTGTTTACGCTATTTATGCTTTCAACATTCTTATCTATTAAATATCTATTAAATTGTGTTAAATCTCTATTGTAGGATTCAAGAGTATTATCAGATAAGCTTTTTTCCTTTTGCATATATTCCAAATACTCATTAAGCCCCTGTTGAATCATAATCTTTTCTCCTTTATACATATTATATTAACCCAAATAATCAATAAAAAATTTCATAAACACAGGTGTTAAATATGCCTCTATCAAACAGCCTATAAATACAAAAACCGAAAATAAAGCAATAAACGATGAAGAATTAATAAATTCAGATATAAAAGCATTGCTCTTTACTCTTATTTTCTTTTTTCTAATATTGTTAATTGAAAAAGCTAGACCAATTGAAGAAATTGCAATTATTCCTGGAATAATGAAAAGATTTTGAGAAAAAATCCCTAACACTGAAAATAAAAAACCTTTAAAGCCAAATTCATTTACAAAGAAACCAACAGAGAATCCTAATGCAAAACCTTTAAAAAGTATTATAGCTGGAACTAGAATTACTCCTACTATTAAAGCACTTGAAATCCAAACTAGTAAAATAGCTTTGAAGTTATCAATCAGTGACTGTTTCAACACAGAAACATTATTGATGTCAGAAGAGTTAATTGATTTAAATAGCCCATTTACAAATTGCATTATACTATTTATTCTTTCAGATTCCATCACCTTAATAGTGACTGCTCCAATTATTATGCCAATACAGAATAATACTGTTACAATGAAATATATCAGGAAATTGTCACGAAAATGATTAAAAAGCCATCTTCTAAGTTTATGTAACAACGATAAAGCCTCCCTTCACTTATACAAGCCTTATAGAATAATATGCTTTTCAGGGAGGTATTATCACTTATTATGTATTTTGATTAATATACTTATGTGCATAAAAAATGGCTACTATAGTTTTTCCATCATTTATCTCGCCCCTTAATACCATATCCATTAAGTCGTCTATTTTATACTTTTCAACTTTTATATATTCATCACTTTCAGGATTAATTTCTCCCTTTTCTAAATCAGTTGCTAAAAATAAATATATTTTTTCATTGGAGAATCCAGGTGAAGTATAAAATTCAAATAGATATTCCATTTTGTTTGCCTTATACCCAGTTTCCTCAGCTAATTCCCTTAACCCAGTTTCTTTAGGCTCCTCATTAACTTCTATTTTCCCAGCAGGTATTTCCAACAGAGCTTTTTCTACTGATTTTCTAAACTGTTTTACCAAAATTAAACAGCCATCATCTGTAATTGGTAGTATGCCTACTGCTCCTGGATGTTCAACTATCTCTCTTTTTGAATATTTTTTATCAGGTAATTCTACAGTATCTATTCTTAAGTTTATTATCTTCCCTTCATATATTTTTTCTGATTTCATGGTCTTTTCTTCAAAATCCATTTGATTCTCCTCCTTTATAACTTCTTAGCTAAATATGAGCCCACTGCACCTAAAGTTAAGAAGAACTCTTTATCCTGCTGGTACCCTCTGCCCATGGTAGTGGTAGCTAAGCCATAATAATTCATTGCATCTATAATTTCATCACCTTGTTCATACACAAAGTCAAATTTCTTATCTAGCTGCAAGCTTTTAACCTGCTCATTAATTATATCTAATTTTTCTTTTTCCAATTCTGGTATTATAACTTGTCCTGTAGTTTTTGCAATCTCAGACAGAACAGTTCTGGTCTGATGGCTTATACCTCTATGTCTTCCTCTTGGATCTCTGAAGCTTATTCTAGGTACAATAACAGGATTCCCGCCTAAAGTATTAATAGCATCTATGATTTGCCCCTGTTCTACACCACTAAAGCCATATTTAGTACCTGTTCCTACTATTCCAGGTCCCATTGTGATTATAGTTACATCTCCTTTTAATATTTCTTTAGCAGCTATTAAACCTGTGTATATATTAACACATTCCAAATCTCCACCAAATGCATGGCCTATGGTAATGGTCTTATATATTAGTCCCTTTTCCTTTAACAACCTAACTGTATTACTAAAAGAAATTGGAAGAGATCCTCCATCAGTCATTATATAATTTATTTTAATATCTCTCTTTTTCCATTTCAACATAGAAACTATAGGTGCGAGCATACTGTGTAATGTGCCAACAATAAAATAATGACCATCAAGGCTTTCAAAATTAGTGAATATTTCATGATATTGACTATTCTCTTCTTCAGCAGCTAAGCATTTAAGCTGTAAGGGTGTATATCTCAGCTTCATGATATGTCCTTCACCCTCAAGTTCCTTAGATTCATTGCAATAATTAAAAATTACAAAATGGAATCCTCCTGTACCTAAAGATAATTCAACAGCTGTTGTATTTACAATAACAGTATCCCCAACTTTTACATTCCCAACCATTCCATCATAATTTATTGCTCTTGAAACCTCTCCATTTATAGAAACCTTTATAAAAGTTATATCCTTCTGCTGGTCTTCTATTTCTACTACTTTTCCTTTTCTATAGCTTAACATAATTAACAACTCCTTATCTGCCTAGATTATCCAATAATCTAAGCACTTTGTTCTTCTCTATAATCTTTGTAAAAGAAACCTTCTCAGCCAGTACATGTAAGATAATAAGGAATAACAAGTAAATCATCTGAGCCATAAGACTTTGAGAATAAGCACAATATATCCCTAAGGTAAAGCCCATAGTATTGGAACCAACATCTCCCATCATAACCTTAGCCTTTAAATCTAAAGGTAAATATATTAGTAGTAAACCCAAAAAGGAATATAAAATATTCCCATATACTCTAGCAGTACTAGAAATAAGCATAATAATTGAAAATAATATAAAGACTTTTGATGAACGTCCTGGCCTCAAGTCAAATAGATTAATTAGATTAGTAAATAATGCTATAACCATAGTGTTTATAATAATATCTATAATATTTGATGATAAGGTCATTGAAACGAACAAGGATACCAGAAATCCAACTCCTGCCTTGATTCCTCCAGTAGTAGGATTTCCCTTCAAAAAGTTTAATATATGACCCTTTAAGCCTTTTACATCCTTTTCTCCCATTAAATCATCCATCAACCCTACAAAGCCTATTAGAATTAAGGAGAATAAATAAATAATGTAATTAATGTCATCTACAAAAAATAAGTATAAAATGGATAGATTAAATACTTGCACAAAAACAAATAATAAACCCATACATATTGGTATATTTTCACCTTTATAGTTTGATTCTAAAACATTTCCCTTAGTTAAAACTTTAAGTAAGATAGGCACTGCTAGGTAAGCTAATACTATAGATATAATTATAACTAGTATATTAACATAATCCATATCTTCACCTTCTGAAATATAATTTAATTAATGTCATTAATATTTGAATAAATTGTTTTCCTCTATGCTTAAATCCCTTAAAAGATCTATCAGTATATCTATGCTTCATATTTACAGGTACCTCTTTAAAGGTGTACCCCTTGTTTATTGCTTGGACTGTCATAGCAACCTCAATGCCATAATTAGTTGGTATATATTCTATATTATCAAGAACCTCTTTCTTATAAACCCTTTGTCCTGACAAAGATGTTTCCATCTCTTCTCCAGTATAAAAATGTACACCCTTATAAGCAAGTCTTTTAACTAAGCCAAATCCTCCTTTTACATTTGTATTTTTTGATGCACTTGGGAATTTTGCAATAGTAAAATCCACTTCATCATTGATGACAGGTTCTATAAGTTTAACAACTTCAGAGCTTGTTATTCCTACATCTCCATCAATAAATCCAATAATATCACCATCTATTTCTTCTAGCCCCTTCTTCATGGCATAGCCTTTACCTCTGTTTTCTTTGAGAGAAATAACAACAGCTCCTGTATTTTCAGCAACTACTGATGTATTATCAGTAGAACCATCATCTACAACTACTATTTTATCAATTGAGTCTATCTTTTTCAGCCCTTCTATTGTGTATTCTATAACATCCCCTTCATTATATGCTGGTATTATTATTATTACTTTTCCTTTTATCACCCTGATCACTCCTTTGGTCAAACCTACTGCACATTTAAATTGGGTATAAAATCTTCAGCTGTTTTCTTTACTCCATAATGTCCTGGTCTATTATCCATGGCTAGGATTAGTGAAACTTTACCAATAGTTGTATCAATATTGTCTATAGTTGTAATTCCAAGATTCTTATAGAATTCCATATAGGAGTAATTTGATTCTAGTTTTTCTATCCCTATTACTGAAATTGAATTATTTTTACAAACATTTATAATGGTTTTATCCAGTAAATTAATTTTATCTCCTGGATCAACCATGCTTCCACCAGCAATAATGATACAATCCAAAGATTTGTTAACAGGACCTACTAAATTTATAAAGCCTCTATCATCTAACTTTAATAATAAATCATTTACTTCTCCTTTAATAATCGTTTCAGTTAACCTTTCTGCTGCATCTTCAATCACATTAGCTGAATCCTCTAAGGTCAATCCTAGCTCATCATATAAACTATACAGTAACTCATCATTCATAAATTTGTCCATTATTGTTGTTAGATTAATAACATTGGCACCTGCCACTTCCAACACTTGCCCAATTCCTGAATATACATAATCATTGTTAGTTTCAATAATTGCCACATTAATACCAGCCAATTTATCTCTTATTATTTCTCTGTATGTAGAATCAATGAAATCCTTATACATTTCTTTCTCATCATTTTCTAATTCTAAAGCTTCTTTAAGCTCCTTATTCTCTTCACTTAGGTAATCAAATCTCTCTTCAATCTCAGATACAATATCTTGCCTTTGATCTATTATAAAATCCTGTGCATCCAATAAAAACCCAACAAAAATGCCAACTCCTAAGGCAGCAAAAATAGCAGCAATTGATATAACGTAGAATTTTATATTTGGTATCAATATAATTCCTCCTTTTACAATCCTAACAGAAGTCTAATTCTAATCTTTATAAGCAGTAGAAGATCCTTTAATAATGGATGTCTTAATGTAATAATAAGAATAGGTATTAAGGCTGCAATCACTATTCCAATAACATACTTTAACTTAAAGCTACTGTTATACAACTTGTTTACACCCTTTGCATCTACAAGCTTAGGTCCAACTTTTAGCCTTACTAAAAAGGTACTAGCCATTCCTTTTCTACCTTTTTCCAAAAAATCAATCATATTAGAGTGGGTCCCCACTGCAACTATTAAATCTGCTTTATTGTCATAAGCAAGTAGTAGTGCTATATCTTCACTTGTACCAGGCGCAGGAAAAACTTTAGCTTCTATTCCTAGACTCTTTACTCTTTCTAACCCAGGCGCCCTACCATCAGGATAAGCATGGACCACTATCTCCTTAGCTTGTTTCAAACATTCGTCAGAAACACTATCCATATCTCCTACTAATATATCAGGCACAAGTCCAAAGTCAAGTAAGGCGTCTCCTCCTCCGTCCACTCCAATAAGTACTGGTTTGACTTCTTCAATGTATGGTTTTATGGCTTCTAAATCCGCCTTATAATCCTTACCTCTTACTACAACTAATACATGCTTATTCTTTATATTAACCTTGGTTTTAGGAACGGAGATTTTACCTGTAACAAGGCTCTTTTCCTTTTTGGCATAATTAAGTGTATTTTCAATGAATCTTTCTAACTCTTCTTCTAAATTATCATAACCAATTTCTAATAATTCCTTAATTCTAGCTTCATCTAATAGTTTACATTGTCCTACTACTTGGCTATTGACTATTATATCAGTATCCTTTATTTCTATATTTTGACCTTCTTCGATATTTTCAAACAGGATCTCATCAGCTTCAAATATAGGAATATTAGCATTAATTAAAACTGAAGGTCCTTGATTAGGGTATTTTCCACTTATGGTATCGCTCACATTGATTATACATTTCACTTTTTTTTCAACAAGAGACATAGCTGCTATTTCATCTAAATCCTTATGGTTTATCAGCGCAATATCTCCAGGATTTAACCTTTCAGTCAGCTTCTTGGTTTTTAGATCCTTTTTAACAATTCCTTTTAGATACATAACATTCCTCCGACTAAGCCATATTTATTATTTGTCTTTCTAATAGTCTTCGGACTTATTATAACATAATATCATAACAAATATATAACAAATAATATTTTGTAAAGGCAATATATAAGTAAAATTTGAGTTTGCTTGTTTAATTATCACATAATTAAAGTTTATTGCTATTTCTATATCTTATCATTATTTATGCAGTGCTTGTTATGATTGTATATTGACTACATTATAATGTTTCTATTGCTGTTTTCTACACATATTAAAACGACTCTTTTACTTAACTTATATGACTAAATAAAAGAGTCGCTATTTTTAGATATACAAATTATATTAAATGTATCAGACAATGACAACTCCTTCTACAATCATTAATTAGCTAAGCACACTTTCCTCCATCATTTCCATTTCTAATCTTAGCTTGTCAGCAACCATTGCAATAAATTCACTATTGGTAGGTTTACCCTTATTATTGTTAACAGTATAGCCAAATATCTTATCTATAGTATCAATTTTGCCTCTTGTCCAAGCTACTTCGATTGCATGTCTAATAGCCCTTTCCACTCTGCTTGGTGTAGTATTATATTTACTTGCTATTCCTGGGTATAGTTCCTTTGTAACTGCACCTAGTAAATCAATGTTTTGAATAACCATTAGAATAGCCTCTCTCAAGTAAAGATATCCTTTGATATGAGCTGGTACTCCAATTTCATGTATTATATTTGTAATTTTTGCTTCTAGGCTCTTTGTGGAATCAGAAGATGTTGTATTCACTACTTCGGCAATTTGAATATATTCTTTAGACTCTTTACTTCCCTTTTCGCCTTCCGTTCCTATAATCTGCTTAAGCCTTTTTATAAATGTTTTAAAATCGAAGGGCTTAACTATATAGTAATCTGCCCCTAAATTAATTGCCTTTTGAGTAATTTTATCTTGTCCTACTGCTGACAAAATAATTATTTTTGGAGTTTTCTCTAAATCAAGTTTATGTAAAGATTCTAATACCCCTAAGCCATCTAAATGTGGCATTATAATATCTAATATTAAAATATCTGGATTTTTCTCTCTAATCTTATCTAAGGCATCCATTCCATCCTTAGCCATGCCGACGACCTCAAAATCCCCCTCTTTTAATAGAAATTTGCTGAGAATCTCGCAAAATTCGCGATTATCATCTGCAATTAATACTTTCTTTTTCTTCAATTTCTATTACCCCCTGTTACCTTTTTTTCCTTAACTTTTTATTCGACATAGGATTTAAATATCCTTCCTATTTTATAAATATGTTAAAAATTTTTCTAAGAAAATGATAGGCACAGGCCTATCATTTTCTTCATTATTTGATCTGTTCTAGCATCCATTCTATGAATACACCGTAACCTTTAGTTGGATCGTTCACAAAAACATGAGTAACTGCTCCTATTAATTTACCATCTTGAATTATTGGACTACCACTCATTCCTTGGACTATACCACCAGTTTTTTCTAAAAGTCTTTTATCTGTAACTTTAATGGTCATACTCTTTTGTTCTGGCTTTTCTTGATACTGAACATCAGTAATTTCAATATCAAACTTTTCTACCTTATTGTCTTTTACAGTTGCTAAAATATAAGCTTTTCCCTTCTTTACTTCTTCTTTAAATCCTATTGGAATAGGTTTGCCATCATTTAAGTTGACAAATTCATCAGTCAAGATTCCAAAAATTCCGTATTGAGAATTGTTTATAATTTCTCCCAGTTCCATTTCTGTTTCGTAAAACATTCCCTTTATTTCTCCAGGGCTACCTTTTTTGCCCTGTTCAATATTTGATATTTTTGCATTGATTATCTTGCCATATTTTGCATTTAATAGATGTCCAGTGTCCATATCTGTTATACCATGCCCTAAAGCCCCAAATATCTTACTATTTTTGTCATAGAAGGTTAAAGTTCCTATCCCTGCTGTTTTATCTCTAACCCATATACCTAACCTATAGCAATTATCCTGCATACTCTTAACTGGACTTGTTTCTATTTCATACTTTATATTATTTCTATCTATTTCAATCCTTATTGTCTGATCCTTAAATTGATTTAGCAGCTTAACCACATGCTGAGCATCCTTTACTTCTACATCATTAATTTTTAATATACTATCCCCTGGCTTGATTCCAGCATCTTTTGCTGGATTATATCTTTGACCGTCTATACCAATTACATCAGTAACAGCCACTACAAGTACACCTTTTGTGTTTAGTTTTACTCCAATGGCATTTCCTCCAGGTACTAACTCTGGCCTGTCTACAACATTTACTTCGAACTTTTTTACCGGTATTAATCCCAGTAATTTTAACTGAAATTCTACTTCACCTGAATCTAAACCATCTATTTTATAAGTTCTTTTTAAGCTGGTGTTGGAATCGCTATTATAAGCTGATTGTACAACAACATCTTCACTATCGGATACACTTAAATAAAAAGGAAATAATATATTAATGCTTTTATTCTCACCTTTAGCTATTTTTATCTCATTAGGATAATAGAGAATATTAACAACTTGTAATACATAAAAAAAGCTAAAGATAATCAACAACAAGGAAAATAGCCTTGAATAAGATTTTGATTTATTCAAATTTAAATCACTCCTCCAATTATTCCTCTAATTAATTCACCTCCAAATATATTTTGCGTAAATATAATTTAGCCTTTTTTAGTCTTATTTATACTTTAAATAATTATTTATAATGTCAACTAACTTATATACTGACAAAAAAAACAAAACAAAAAGGCTCTATGTTAGATAAATTCATAAAGCCTTTTATTGCCAATTTTTATGTAATTATAATCTATTTATTCATATATTTTGACTTAAGCTTTTGGACATATCAAGCATTTCTTTCGCATGTTGTTTAGTAGTATCTGTTAAATTAACGCCACCTAGCAATCTGGATAACTCTTCAATTCTTTCATTATAATCCAATTTTTTTACACACACTTTAGTTTTATCTTTAAAAGCCTTTTTTGAAATTTCAAAATGGACATCTGCAAGGGCAGCAATCTGTGGTAAATGGGATATACAAATTACCTGATGATTTTTTGATATTGCTTTGATCTTTTCACCTACTATCTGGGCTGTTCTTCCACTTATTCCTGTATCTATCTCATCAAATATTAAGGTAGAAATCCTGTCGTATTTAGACAATATCTTCTTGAAAGCTAACATTATTCTAGACATTTCTCCACCAGATATAATTTTACTTAATGGCTTTAATTCCTCTCCTTTATTTGTTGAAATAAGAAATTCTATCCTATCTAAACCTTCTGATGTAAAATAATCATGCCTATCAAAAGATATTTTAAATAAAATATTTTTCATATTAAGTTCTTTCAGTTCCTCTGTTATATCCGATTCTAATTTTTTACTTATTTCTTTTCTGAGTTCAGTTAATCTCTTGCAATCTTGAGTCAATTCTCTCTCCAATGTAGCTATTCTATTTTTAGTTTCTTCAATAGTTTTTTCATTGTTAAGTAAGCTGTTGAGCTTGTATTCTATGGAATTTCTATATTCTATTATGTCCTCCACTGTATTTCCGTATTTTCTCTTTAGGCTATTTATTAAATCAATCTGTTCCTCAAGAATCATAAGCCTTTCTTCATCTAACTCTAAATTATCCATGTAATTTTTGATACTCCTGTATAAATCTTGTAATTCATACTCCATAGATTCTATTGTGCTATTGTATCCTCTTAAAATTTCATCATATTTTTCAATATTAATTAAATTCTGTTGACATTTGCCCAAGCTGCTAATAATAGAGTAACTATTATAACCATCACCATTTAATAGATCGAGAACTTGTCCTAGACTAAATGCTATGTCTTTAATATTATTAAGTTTTTCATATTCTAACATAATTTCATTTTCATCTAATTCTAACAGGTTAGCAGAGTCAATGTCATTTAATTGATATTGCAATAAGTCTATTTCTCTTTCTAAGTTGTCTACATTCTGGGATAATTCTCTTAATTTACTTTTTTCTTCTTGTAATTTTTTATACTTCTTATCAACAGTTTTTAATAATTCCTTCAGTTCATCTTTTCCAAAGCTATCTACTAGTTTAATATGAGTTCGGCTATCTAATAAAGATTGATGTTCATGTTGTCCATGTATATCTACCAAGTTTGCAGTTATACTGTTTAGAATTGATAATGTAACCACCCTACCATTAACTCTAGAAACAGTTCTACCATTACTATATATCTCTCTGGTTATTATCAAATAATTATCCGGATCAGTATCTATGCCATATTCTTTCAAAATCTTATTAATTGTAGTGGCATTTTCAAGATAAAAAACCCCTTCAATTATTGCTTTATCTTCACCAGATCTAATAAAACTTCTATTTGCTCTTTGTCCTAAAATCATACTAATTCCTTCAATTATTATAGACTTACCAGCACCTGTTTCACCTGTTAATACATTAAATCCTTTTTCAAAGCTTATCTTAACTTCATCAATAATAGCAAAGTTATTAATGTTTAACTCAACTATCATAAATATACCCCCATATCACATAAGTAGAATCTATTTAAGACTACCTCTATCAATACAAAGTATCATGGGCATCTTCCACCACTTGTGCTATTGTTCTTTTATTTATACTATTACTATCATCATTTAATATGTGTAATAAATACTCTATATTGCCTGTTGAGCCAGTTACAGGTGAAAAATCTAAATTTATTGCACTAAGTCCTATGCTTTTACAAAAATCAACTATTTCTTCAATAACTTCTATGTGTATTTTTTTGTCTCTTATAAGGCCTTTCTTGCCAACCTTATCCTTACCTGCTTCAAACTGAGGTTTTACCAATGCCACAATTTCTCCCTTATTCTTTATTAAGCTTTTTGCAACAGGTAATACCAGTTTTAATGATATAAAGGATACATCTATTGAAATGAAGTCTACCATTTCACCTATATCTTCATTAGTAACATACCTGATATTAGTCCTTTCCTTTACTACAACCCTTGAATCATTCCTAAGCTTCCAGTCAAGTTGTCCATAGCCTACATCAACAGCATAAACCTTACTTGCTCCATTTTGCAACATGCAATCTGTAAATCCCCCTGTTGAGGCGCCTATGTCTAATGCAACCTTGTCATTTAGGTCTATATTGAATACTCTTATGGCTTTTTCTAGCTTTAAGCCACCTCTACTAACATATTTTACTGGATCCTTCTTTATAGTAATTATACTATTTACATCCACCTTTTCCCCAGGTTTATCTATTTTTTTGTCATCAACAAAAACTATACCTTCCATAACAATGCGCTTTGCCTTCTCTCTTGACTCAGCCAAACCTTTTTCAAACATAAGTACATCTATTCTAGCCTTCTTCATATATACTCTCCTTATCAATATAATGCAATCTTCAAATATTATTATATCTACTAATCATCGTTAGTACAATAAAGCTGATAGCTCTATGCTACCAGCAGCTTTGCTAGAATTTTATTAATATTGCCTTATTTATTACATTATAAAAATTTATTTTCTAATACTTTCTATTAATCAGCTTACTCACCAGTTCTTTTAAGAAATCTACATCCTTATTTCTGAAAGAATTTAGTATATCTATAGACATTTCACTAAATACATTTACATCTCTTTCAGCCTCATCAGTGCTTTTGAAACATAAATAGGTAACCTTATTAATCTCAGTATCTTTTTTTATATCTAAAAGGTCGTCCCTAATTTGATAAGCTAATCCAAGGTATAGGCCAAACTTTCTTATTTTTTCAATTTCATCATCACTTGCGCCGCCTAAAATGGCACCTGCTACTACTGAGGCTTGTATAAGAGCAGCTGTCTTACATTTATACATAAAGATCAACATATCTTCATTCATATGTAAATCATTAGATAGCAAGTCTACAACTTGGCCACCAATCATTCCAAAGATTCCTGAGTATCTTCCTATCTCATTTATTGCCCATATATTTCTTCTGTATTCATCTATAGTTTTTGAATCTTTATAAGCAAAATCAGCCATTGTTTCAAAAGCTAAGTTCAATAATCCATCTCCGGCTAATATTGCCATTGCCTCTCCAAAAACTTTGTGATTGGTCAATCTACCCCTTCTAAAATCATCATCATCCATAGCAGGTAGATCATCGTGTATAAGGGAATAAGTGTGAATCATCTCTATAGCAAGGGCATAGGGGATATATTTTAAATAATCCTCACTAAACATTTGACAAGCTTTCAGCATCAATATAGGCCTTATTCTTTTACCTCCTGTAAATAAACTATATTTCATTGATTCAAATATTTTTTCCTGGTAGCCCTTGAAGTCTTTAAAAGTATGCATAAGTTCTTCATCGATCTTTTCTTTAATGTATCTCATCTCTTCTTCAAAGTTCATAATCATACCTCCACAATAAATTCCTCTTCATCTATGTTACCATTATCATCCTTTAGTAATATTTTTATTTCCCCTTCCACTTGGGTTAAAATCTTACTGCAGTAATTGTATAATTCTACTCCTCTTTTAAATTTTTTTACAGACTCCTCTAAGGTTAGTTGATTCTTTTCTAAATCTTCCACTATTTGTTCCAATTCGCTTAATGCTTGCTCATATGATAAATTTTCAATTTTCATCTTTATACAACCCCTCTTTATTGATACTAACCACTTTCACCTCTAACATACCATCTTTAATATATACCTTTAAGTCCTCATTTATTGATACATCGTCAATAGAGTTTATTACTCTCCCCATAGAGTTTGTAACAATACCATATCCCCTCTCCATAGAAGAAACGGGATTTAAATGATGAATGGCCAGATTCAAGTTTTCAAGCCTATCCCTGCAAGTTGATATTTTCATATTCATTAGTAACTCTAATCTCTTCAATAAACTATCCTGCTCTTGAATTAAATCCCTAACTTTGCTAATTGGATTGTAAAAGTTTAAGCTATTATATAGATAATCCAATCTCATGTTCATATCACTTATTTTAAACATGAATGATTTCACTATACTACTATATTTTTCATCAAGTGATACTAATATTTCTTTTATATCTGGAGTAACTATCTCAGCAGCAGCTGACGGAGTAGGAGCTCTTAAATCCGCAACAAAATCTGCTATAGTGAAATCCGTTTCATGGCCAACAGCAGATATAACCGGTTTTTTCATGTCATAAATAGTCCTGGCAATAGTTTCATCATTAAATGCAAAAAGCTCTTCTATTGAACCACCACCTCTTCCTAAAATAATTACATCAATATCTTCCATATTATCCAAGTATCTCAAACCCTCACAAATTGATGGAGGTGCATTTTCACCTTGAACTAATACTGGGTACAATACAATATCCACTATGGGACATCTTCTTTTAATAACTGTTATTATATCTTTTATTGCTGCTCCTGAAGATGATGTAACAACACCTACTTTTTTAGGGAAGGGAGGTAGTTCTTTTTTATGAGTTTTGTCAAACAAGCCTTCTTTTTCTAACTTTTCCTTTAACTCTTCAAAAGCCCTATATAGCACTCCAATGCCACTTTTCTTTATTTCTTTAACATAAAGTTGGTAGCTTCCATCTTTTTCGTAAACTGATATATAACCAGTTGCTATAACTTTGTCTCCATCGCTCAAATTTGAAGGCATATATTCTCTATAATTCTTAAAAAGGACACAATTTATCTTTCCCTGATCATCCTTAAGGGAAAAATAAACATGTCCACTATAGTGACATTTAAAATTAGAAATCTCTCCTTCTACTTGTATATTGGATAATATCATATCACTTAGCAATATTCTCTTTATATATTTATTCACTTCACTTACCTTAAAAGGTTTCCCAATCAATATAATCACCTGCTAACTATAGCTTTCCTTCCCTAAGTAGGCTATACCTACACTATTATCTACGCATAATCTCTTTTCAGGAAAATATGGCTTTATACCTTGTTTTATAAGGTTATCACTTAAGGTTTTTCTTATAATGCTATTTGATGAAACTCCACCAGTTATCAAGACAGTATCTATCTCATAATCCTTACAGCCATTAACAATAACCTTATAAATAAATGAACCTATGACATTGAATAGAGTAAAGAATATATCTTCAACTTTGTATGAAGTGCTGTTGATTAAATTTTTGAACAGATTTTCCATGCCAGAAAGATTAAACCATCTTTTATCCTTTATTTTGATGGGAATGCTAAGTTCTATATTTTCTCCATTCTCTGCTATCAAGTCCATTTCTTTACCACAAGGGAAAGATAGGTCTGCTTCCACTCCAATCCTATCTATAAGTTGACCTACGCTAATGTCCAAAGTTCCGCCAATTATCTTTATATCAAGCTTCTTATTTTCATTACTTATTAATAGCAATTCGCTTGTTCCACCAGAAATATGTAAACTCAAAAATTTTTTGCATAATGCCAAATTCCTATTCATGACTCCTGCTGCAATATGACCTTCTTGATGACTGTATTCTCTAAACTTAGTTTTTAAAAGATTTGAAATAATAAGTGCCTGTTGTTTACCAACCATAAAAACAGGCATATATGAATCAGGTAGATTTCTTGGTCGAGAACTACAAGAAACAGTATCTATATTGTAGACATCAACTAATTTGGACATCTCTTCAATTAAAACCGACATATTATTAATATGCTGAAAAACCGCTTCCTGTTGTCTTAAACCTCTCTGACCTTTTTTTACCTTTAAAACTCTTCTCAAATCCACTAGAATATTGTTATTTTCGTCTATAAGAGCTACAGAAGTAGTATAGTTTGAAGTATCAATACCAAGGTAGTATTTACTTACCATTTATATCATTACTCCTTACAATGCTACCCAGTACTCCATTGACAAATTTTGATGATTGTTCTGAACTATATTTTTTTGAAATCTCTATTGCTTCATTTATTGAAACCTCTATTGGTATATCAGGTCTGTAGAGTATTTCATATATGGCAATTCGTAATACACATAGATCAATTTTAGCCAAACGATTAATTTCCCATTTTTCAATATTCTTCTCTATCTGAGAATCTATAGATTCCAAGTTTTCAACTATTTTTGATACTGCATCTAATATATATTCTTTTTCTCCTTCATCAAAATTATTGTTCTCAAAGTAAAAATTCACTATATGATCTGAAAAATCTTCATGCATCTCCATCTGATATAATAGTTTCATAGTAGATTCTCTTGCTCGTTTCCTTCCCATATATATCCTCCCTATAATTTCTATATCTAATACTTAAACGTATGAGTTAATCTTTCAAAGATAATATCTTCAAAAACAGACTCTTCAGGCTTTCTCCTTCATCAATTTTACTGCCTATAACATATCCTAAAGAAGCACAAAGTAATATGAAGATAGTCTTAAAAAAGCCTAATAGGAGCATCATTGTTGCTATTATTAGACCAATAACAGTTCCCATGAATTTTCCAGTATTATGTTTAGTATAATCCAATAACTTATCAATTATATCTTTAATTGCTTCTCTTATCAATTATAACACCTCAGCTATTTTAAATTCCTTGTAGGCATGGTCACATTTGAAATAAACACTCTAACTTCTGAAACATTTACACCTGTACAGCTTTCTACATTCTCTTTTACTTTTACTTGTAGATTATTAGTTACTTCTGGTATATTGATTTCTGGTGCAACCTCTCCGTCTAAATTTATATATAGTTGTCCCTCTAATATATCTACTTTTACTTTTACGTTTTTGATCCCAGTTATTCTATTACATACATGGTGTACTAGCCCAATAATCGTATCCGATGAAATCTTTACTTCACCATACTCATTCATATTTACAACATAACTAATCTTTTCCTTACCCCTGACTTTTGTCCTAAAGCATAGTAGCAAAATTCTCAAGCTTAATAACAAAAGTACTAGACCAACAACCGATAGAACATAATTTCCTTTTAAAGTATCCAACAAGTAGATTATGTTTTCAATTGATAAAAATTCAACTTTTTCAAAAGGAAATGCTATAGCTATTATAGAAATAATTCCTAACAATAATGCTAAAACGAACAATAATACTCTAACTAGCATATTCATACTGATCAATTCCTCCTATTAAATTCAAAATTACCCTCTGTTTCCAGAGGGTAGTATTTATTTTACTCTTTGTTCATTTTCAATTACTGGCTCTTCCTTAGGAATGTTCACACCTTGCACATTAACATTAACTTCCACCACTTTAAGTCCTGTCATGGTTTCAACTTTATCCTTAACATTTTTTTGAACATTAGTTGCAACTTCTGATATTTTTGAACCATAATCTACTATTATAAATAAATCTATAGCAGCTTCTTTTTCTCCCACTTCAACCTTAACACCTTTTGAGAGATTTTTCATGCCTAACATTTCAGTAATATCTCCAGTTAAGCCTCCGCTCATGCTAGTTACACCTTGAACTTCAGTGGCTGCAAGACCGGATATTATGGCTACTACTTCATTAGAAATTTTTACAGTGCCATATTTGCTTCTACCTTCTCCTGCTGTTTCTGTCAAATTCGACACCTCCTATTTTCAGAAAGTCTTCACCGTTATTATACCAAAGGGATACCACTTTTACAAAACAATTCTAATTTTTTTTCATGATTTTAACATTAGAGGCATCCAGATCTGTTTCATTAATAACTATATCTAATATTTTTACCACATCTTGTTGCGTTAGCTCTTCAACGTCCACTACTACTTTAGCATCAGTCTCTGTAAGAAACACTAATGCTTCATTAAACCCCTTAGCCTTTATTAACCCTTCAATTACTAACTCAGTTTCTGATAGATCTCCAATTTCCACAATCTTTTTTTGTGCTTCTGTTATCATTTCCTGACTGCTATTTTCATTATTAACTATTTCATTTAATCTGTCAATTAATCCGGCTCTTAATTTATCTCTTGAAAGTCTTTGCTCTATAAAATAACTCTTTGATTTCATATTGTTCTGATTGCTTATGGTTTCAGATATACTTCCTTCTGTATTCTGAACTATTTCATCAATACTATTTGATTTACTTCCATTCTCTTTTTCATCTTCCGAATCTATTATTTCCAAATCATCTTCTTTTTCTTCAGAAATGGCTTCAACCAAATCATTTTCAGATTGAGTTTCTTTGGCTAGTTCTGATTCTTCATACTCTTGGTATTCATTCGAAACCCTGGAAGCTGCTCTTTTAGTCAAATTGTGGTTAATATAACCAGTAGCCACCAATACCATTATTAACATAATAACAATTACAGGCCTCTTTATAGTGAACACAATACCATCCCCCTCTTAATTACTAGAATATACTTCAACCCTGTTGCCAGGAATTCCTAAAGCTGTTTTTACAGCCTCATATAACATCTCTTTTATATATAGATCTTCTGCTCCATCTGCTAGCACTATTACCCCCTTGATTGTTGGTCTTATTTCTTTTAATACTATTGGTTCTCCATTGTCATTTGTAACAACCTGTATAGTCATATCTTCTCTGACTATTTCTCTAGTACCCCCTTGTGCATCATTTTCTTTTGTAGTTTCATTATTTTTTGTAGTATTAAAAGCTGGTACTACTTCTGTAGTATCCTCCAAGGTTATCATAACTTTCACTTTACCTACACCTTTCAATTGACTTAGTATATCCTCCAATTTCTTTTCTAGTAAACTGCTATAATCAGAGTAGTTGTTGGTTAAGCTTTCTGAACTATCTAATTCATAAATATTATTCACATACTTTTTATCCTTACCAATGAATATATCAGCTATTAAGAATAAGATTATTCCAACAATAAGTATTATAAATAGATTCCTCATTATTTCTTTATTACTAATACTGTCAAAATATTCTTTAATTTTTTTGATCATCCTCTCCATCCTTTTCACCTTCCTCTGTATTATTATTAAGAAATATTCTTATACTGTCTCTTGGTATGCTGTATTTTTCATGTAATATATTCTTTATTTTGTCAGCCTCCTCAAAAGCTTCTAATTTCTCAACTTCAAAGTTAGACGTATCTATTTTTATTTCCTCTATTTTAATAGTGTTAATGGAATCATGCTCATAGTGGTCTATATCTTTTTTTTCTCCCATAACTATTTCTATATCCTTAATTTCCCCATAGTTTTCGTCATCTTCAGAAATCCAAATCTTTATATCATCAACCTGATAGTCTAAAACTCCATCAATACTTTCTTTTATATTCTCTTTTAGCTTTTTTAAATATGTTTCTTTAATCTGCCTAGCCTGAAGGTTTTGAAGTGCCAAGTCCTCATCATACTGATATTGAACTTCATCCACCATGGTCTTAAAGATTTCCTGTTCTATGCTAAAATTCTTGTTCAACAATTTAACAAAAGGAGAAATTATCACAATTATTACCATAAAACCTATAACAATATTTACATACCTTTTCATATTGTTATTAGGTAGCGCTAGTTCAACAATTGAAAGTAATATAAACATTATTGCAATATCTTTTACCCAGTTTCTTAAAAACTCTAGAATAGCCATCTAAAATCACCTACCTAAGCATAAGAGCTGCATTACCAGCTTCAACAATAACTGAAATACTTATAAAGAACATTATGGCAACTGATAGTATTCCGACCAATATCATTGTTAAGGACTTTGATGTTTCATTAAAGTATTCTAGAATGCCTTCAGATGTTATTGGCTGTATTAATGCAGCTACCAACTTATACACAAATATCAATATCAGTATTTTAATAACTGGAATTAAACATATTAAAATTAGTGAAATTAATCCTATCATACCTAGGCCATTCTTTAATATTGCCGAGCCGCCTGCTACAACCTCCACCGCATCCGACAAGAATTTCCCGATTATTGGAATGAAGCTGTCTACTGCGAATTTCGCAGTGTTAACTGTTATACCGTCAATATTGGATCCTATTTCGTAAATTGTTATTATGCCGATAAAGACTGTAAAAGAAGCACCCATTATTACAACTACTATTTCACGCATTAGTTCTGAAATCTTGTTAAATTGAACTTTGTTTGAAATCTTGCTGATTATCCCCACAATAAATGTTAAAAATATCAATGGAAAGATGAAGTTCTTAATCAAGGTTCCTATTATATTAACAGTGGCTAGCAACACTGGATTAAAAAGGAGCTTTGTACCAGGACTACCTATGGATGTCAATAAAGCCAACAATATTGGTAATATTATTTGCATAAAATCAACCATTTTTATGACCGTATTCTTCCCTAAGTCTAAGGCCAATGTAAAACTATTTATAATCATCATGGATAGAATTATATAGCAAGCATAATTAGCTAATTGTGAGATATTATCCTTTTCAAAGCTATTCTGTAGATTTGATAGAATAGAGCATGCAATTGTGATGACAAGTATTTGAGATATTAAACCTAGGTTATTTACTAGTTCTTGTGTTATAGTTCTAAATATTAGACTAAGAACACTTTTTAAGTCTAAAACTTTTTCTCCCTTTATAGCAGATAACAAGGCATCTTTTATGTTAACAGAATGATAGTATTCACTGCTGGTGTTGACAATATCCTCCAACATAGCTTCTAACTCTTTAAAATTTAAACTATTCAACTGTTCTTCTATAATCTGTTGACCAAGAAAGTCATCCCCTGTTTCTGCAACCACAACAGAAGAAAATATTAATATTAAAATAAACACAGACACAATTGTCCTTAAGTTAATTATCATGTTCTTCACCTTTAAGGTAGTATTTTAATAATCAAATCCATTAATGCTAATAGTATTGGCATTGCTAGAACCATAATCAATACTTTCCCACCTAGCTCGATTTTTGATGCAATTGCTTCTTCTCCTGCATCTCTAGAAATCTGGGCTCCAAACTCAACTATATAGGCAATGCCAATAATCTTTAATATAGTAGTAAAGTAAGTAAATTCTATATTTGCATTCCGCGACAGGTTGCTTAATGTATCAACTATGTACTTTACTTTGTCTATTACCATTGCAAATATAATTAATCCTGTAACCACGCTTACTAGCAATGCAAAATCAGATCTATTAGACTGGCGGAGTAATACTATTAATATGGTAGCCACAAGACCGATACCAACAATTTGAACTACTTCCATTGGATCACTTCCTAATCAATACAACTGGAATATTGTCCTTATATTATCAAAGAGTCGTGAGATTAAAACCACAACCATTCCAAATACTATTACTACTCCTACAAGCGTTGTAATGTACGCAAATTCCTTCTTATCTGCCTTATCTAAGATAATATTAAGGATGCCTAATAAAATCCCAATACTAGCTATTTTGAATATTAAACTAATATCCATAATATTCTCTCCTCTATAAAAGTATTATTACAATAGTAATTCCAGCTAAGACTCCTAAGTTTTTGTACACTTTTTCATTCCTGTCCATTTCTATCTTTGCTTCATTTTTTAAGATTTCTATCTGCTTCAATATAAGCTTAAAATTCTTCTCTTGGTCTGATCTGTCAGAAGAGCCTAAAAGTCTCCCCAAAGATAAAAATAGTTCCACATCTGTTTCTTTGAAGCTCAATTGTTCTGTCAATTGATTACTGACCATTTTAAAGCTCTTTAGAAGATCCCCATCCCTGTTGTTTAGCAAGTTCCTTCTTATTTCTTCAAATATAAATGAAACTTTCTTATTTCCTTTTATATAAACATTAGTCAAGGCTTCAGGTAATGGAACTGCTCCATATACAATCTCAGTCTCTAGGATCTTAATACATTGCTCTAGGTGCAATAAATTTTCTAGTCTTGTAGAATACCTATTTCCAAAACAGTAGCCTATTAAAGATGTTGAAGATACTATCAATATACTTGCAAATATTTTTAGCAATCCCATAGTAGCCCTTCTTCCTATATCTTTATTGAAGTAAATGTGTTTCCATCAATTACATCTTTAACTGTACCTATCCCCTTAGAATTATCCAAAACAATATATCTTTTGAAGATCATATCATTTATCAGTATATTTAAGCTTCTTCTAGTTCTAAGGTCTTCAATGGAACTACCATGAACAGTAGCTATTATTTTTACACCAGCCTTTATAATCTCATGAATGGCAGCAACGTCATCTATGCCTCCTATCTCATCCATAACAATCACATCTGGCGACATAGCTCTTAATAGCATAATTGTTCCATCTTTTTTGCTACATCCGTCTAATACATCAACCCTTGGTCCCAAGTCGTGCTGTGCTACTCCGTTATACATTCCAGCTAATTCCGATCTCTCATCTATTACTCCTATTTTCAGACCCATGAAATTATAGTCTGTTAATCCATTGCTTAGATTTCTAATCATATCTCTCAATATAGTAGTTTTACCGCATTTAGGTGGTGAAACGATCAGTGTATTGTATATGGTATTAGGATATTCTATTATGTACTTCATTAATTTATTGGAAACACCTATCTTTTCCCTAGCAATACGAATATTTAGGGAAGAAATATTTTTTATTTTTTCAACCCCATTCTTTCCATAAAGCACTTTTCCTCCTATACCAACTCTATGACCTCCTTTTAAAGTAATAAATCCATTTTTAATCTCCTCTTCAAAGGCATATACAGAGTAATTGCTAATTAGCTGAAAAGTTTTTATTATATCCTCTTTAGTCACTAATTTACCCCTATGTTTATCCTTGGTAATGGATCCATCCTCTGCTACAAAATAATCTGAGTTCATGCTATATATATTTATGGGCAATCCATTTCTAAGCCTTATTTCTTCTACACTTTCTTTATAGATAAGTGGAATCTTTTTTAATACCTGACTAATTTCTAAACTAATATATTCTAGAACATTTTCATATATTCCGATCTCCCTTTGCTGCACAACATGTCCCTCCTCTTTATATATATAAATATGAACAAGCTAAAATAATATGCAAAAAAAAACTTAAAACCGTTATCGGTTTTAAGTTTGTAGATAGGGTTATTTAATTCTATAAATGGAACTATTCTTCAAGTTCATCATCTAAATCATCGTATACTTCATAATCATCATATTCATCAAAATCTTCATCGTATTCTTCTTCATAATCATCGTATTCGTCATATTCATCATCGTAGTCATAGAAATCATCTTCAAGATCTGTTAAATCTTCATCTATATATTCCACATGTTGTTCTAGATTAGTGTAGTTTTCATCTAACTCATCAATAGCATCAACAATATCTTCTAATGCATCAATTATATGTATCAGCAACTTTCCTTCTTTTGATTTTTCGTCTATTTCAAGACCATCTGCTAACCCCTTTAAATAAGATATTCTTTCAAACAAATAATCCATCTTATTCCCTCCTTTTATTTTATATAATTATTATATCCTAAATTCTTGACAAATACTCTCCCGTTCTAGTGTCGATTTTGATTTTATCTCCTTCATTAACAAATAATGGTACATTAACAACTAAACCTGTTTCTACCGTTGCTGGTTTAGTAGCTCCTGTAGCTGTATCACCTTTAACTCCAGGCTCGGTATGGGTAACAACAAGTTCTACGAAATTAGGAGGAACTACTTCGAAAGGCTTACCTTGGTAAAAGCGTATAATAGCGTTGTCATTTTCTTTAATATACATTATTGCATCTTCTACCTGATCTTTCTCCAAAGGTAATTGTTCATATGTTTCATTATCCATGAAATAGTATAGTTGGCCATCATTGTATAAATACTGCATTTCTTTGCTTTCGATTCTAGCTTCAGGAAATCTATCTGTAGGATTAAATGTAGTTTCTCTAGTAGCTCCTGTCATAACATTTTTTATCTTCGCTCTAACAAAAGCAGCTCCTTTTCCAGGTTTAACATGCTGGAAATCTATTATCTGATATACTTGTCCATCCATTTCAAAGGTGATCCCTTTTCTAAAATCTCCTGCTGAAATCATCTTATTACCTCCTTAAATTATATCATTGCTTCTAAAACTAATTATCCTCATTTTGATCTAAAAACTGTTGCTTCTATTATAGGTCTCCTATTTCGCTATTTAATTATATCAATCCTTCATATTAACTACAAGAGTTTAGCCTATTAAAAATAGAAATAATTTCATCACCTATTTCTTCGACAGCTTTTTCATCAATGTGTATTATATAGTCTGCACTAGATATGTAAAGTTCCTTTCTATCATTATACATCTTTTCTATCCTAGCCCTTAAACCCGAGCCATCTAATAAAGGTCTATGGTCTTTTGATTCTAAATTATCCTTTAAATTACTATATAAGGTATCTATACTTGCTTCTAACAAAAATACTAGTCCATTCTGCTTCAAATTATCAATATTTATCCTGTTTAAAATAACTCCACCTCCAGTAGAGATAACAGTGTCATTATACTTGGATACTTCTTCTACTACTTGCTTTTCTAAATCTCTAAAATATTCTTCTCCAAACTTATTAAAAATATTACTAATAGTAGTTCCAGATCTATTAATTATTATTTCATCTGTATCTACAAAACTCATACTTAATTGTGAGGCAATATATTTTCCTACAGTGGTTTTGCCAACACCACTCATACCTATTAATACGATATTATTCATGATTTGGATTCTCCCCTACTTTCTTTATTGCTTTTGCTGCTTCTACTGTAATATCTGTATCAAACTGATAGCTTAATGAATCAACTCTAGCAAAAAGCGCTCCCTTTTCAGTAACCACATATTTTGGCTTTATATTGTTTAAGGTAACAGCAGCAATATCCATTTTACACCTATCACAAGTACATATATCATCCCTCTCTTTTAATAGCTTCTCCACGACCCTAAGGACTTCCTCTTCCATCAAATTTTTCAGCTCCATAGTAACCCTCCCTAGTTACTTATGATTTTTTTTACCCTTATATCTATAAACTTAGGTAAACAAGCTCCATACTTTTTAACCTCCAGGAAATCATAATTTATTACCGGATCCACATCATCTCCTAACTGTTCAATAGATTCTCTGGTTAATAGGATACCATTGATATTGACATTGGCTCCAGGGTAAATATTTAATTCTCCATTTACAATAATTATACCCTTAAAATTGAAATCATCATAAATATATAGACCACCTTCAACATATAGAATTCCTTCCAGAGATATTCTATCAAAACCACTAACAAAATTCACCTTAATATCACAATTTTTATTATTTTTCCCAAGCAAAAATATTTTATTGTTTATAATAATCTCTTCTTTAATTGGATTGCTTAAACCCGATCTATAATAATCAACCCTTAATGAGTTCCCTTCACCAACAATATCTATCTCATCATAATCAGAACCATAAACTCCGGTAATTCCTTCATCCAGCTCAGCAGTATATATTTCTCTTTCTAAATATTCCATATAATTATCAAACTCAAATCTTTGATCTTGGGTAAGTGTATCATGTGATACAACTGGCATTCCCAATTCAAATATTTCATTTATTAAATATAACTCTGCAATTAATTGTTTAGATATTATCCTTCTACTGCTATCAATTTTAACTTCTAATACTCTCCTATTATTCTCGTCAATCAGAAAATTTAAATTGACTATATTATACTTATCGTCTTCAATTAAATCTTTTTCATCTAAAATAATCTTATTGTCATAATCTGGAGTAATTCTACCATATTTTATATACCTTTTTATCCTAGGCAACAGCTGATTATAATAATACTCATCCATATTTATTAGCAAATATAGTTTGCTCTCAGCAGAGTAATAAGCTTGAAGGCTGTCTTCAGCGGCATTATTAACAATGCTGTTTAGTTCTAAGCTTCCTAATAGGTAAACTGCAACAATTGATATAACTGCAACCACCATTAACAATGTTAATGTTATAAATCCTTTCTCATTATTCACTTCTATCCCCCAAAAAAATTATTAATAGATAACAGGACACCTCATCCCTATTGTCATCTCTAGTTTCTGCTCATCCTTATCTTCTAAGGTCAAGGATATTCTAATCAACCTGTTATTAAAGTCAACCATTATCTCATCAACAGACTTAATATACTCAGCTACTATATTGTGTCCACTAAAGGCTTGTCCACTTGGAAATGTAAAATTTGAAGTGTTTGTTGCAACCCTTATAATTTTATTGTCCTCAAAATAATATGTACAATAGCTGTATTTTAAATAATTACTGGGATTATATTTAACAATAACAAATCCAAAGTTACTTTGAAATCTTTCATTTAGCCTACTGAACTTATGGGATGATATGATCTGATCAGCTAGTCTTACTTCCTGCTTTATGTATTCTAATGCATATCTGCCATTTGCCATGATATCATTATTGGTTTCTACTATTTTGTTACTCATTATAAAGAGATTTAATATGATAATAGCAGTCATAATTATGACAAGCCCTGTAGTTAAGGATAATAACAATTCTATTAAAGTAAAACCCTTAGACTTATCTTTATTGATCTCTTTCAGGTTTCTCCACATAAGCTTGCAAAACCACATTCTTTGTCTCCTTTTTCCCCTTGGAATATATGGTTATAGTAATATGCCATAGCTCGTCATCTATATTTTGCTTAACGATATCACATTTATAATCCCACTCTTCTTCTCCATTTCTAGGTAAACTTATGTGCACATAATCTGATTTGCCTAATAGATCCATTACCTCAGCCATATTTGTATCGAGTATATAGCTATTCTCTGAACTCTCATCATTAAAGTACTTTATTTCCTCCATAATTGATTCTGCAAACAGAATCGTGGAAACCTTATCATTGGAAGATCGTATATTAACTAGAGCTGTATTTAACACAGGTATAAAAGTTACAGAAATAATACCTAACAGAAACAAACCTATTATAACTTCAATTAATGTAAATCCTTTATTATTATTCATAACAATCCCACATTTATAAAATTAATCCATATAAATATTTACTTTAGCTGTTATTGGCGTTATGGTTATTCTAATTTCCCTACCTTTATGATTGGTCAAATATATAGTACCTGTCTCCATAGGCACACCTAAAGCCCCAAAAGTAACCTCATTGTTCTTAATGGTGGTCCTTCTAATAGATAAATTTCCATTTAACTTCTTAACTTTCACTAGTTTCTTGTTTGGATTATAATTATATATTGCATAGGTATCCTTATCTACTAAGATGTCTACACTATATAGCTTAGACTCTAATATAGCCCTATTTCTAGCACTAGTAATATCATTTATGAATTCGTTTATCTCTTTTTTTTCAATATAATTTGTTACAACCCCCCAATTGAGAATTGGAATAGTAATCAAAATGGAAACAATGCTAATTACTAGGAGCATCTCAATTAAAGTAGCCCCTTTTGCATCCTTAAGCACTATATTTTTATACCCCCATTCTTTGCTTCACTTTTATGTTTCATCTCCAAAGCGTCCTAATCTTTTGGAATTATTAGCACCTTCCCTGGTCTAAGCTCCTCAGACTCTAACTCATTATATTTAATAATCAGATTCTTTTTGTCGGTAGTTTGATAATACCGTAAGCTAATACTATCTAAAGTGTCTCCTTTCTCAACTACATGAAATAGATATTGATTATTAGATCTATTACTGCTATTAGGATAATTGGCTTCAAGCTTGTCAAAGAGTAGTACTCCATAATCCTCCTTATTATTACCTAGTTCTATATATATTTTGTCTATCAGTAAAGGATATAGACTTAAGTCCTGTGGCAACCTTATCTCAACATAGTGCCACCCAATCCATGAAATATCATCAGCTATGGTAAAATCTAATAGCTCATCCTTTTGAGCCTTTATTAGGAAGCCTAATTTAATAGGGGATTTTTTGTAGGAACAAACCCATAATCCTAAGGAATCAGGAGGATTAATAATCTTTATCATTTTAGCAGACATATCTATATATGCCACACTTTCTTCTGCAGCTGAAATATCGTATTCTAGTCGTAAGGATTTGTCTTTAGATTTGCTCTTGCTAGATAGGAGTATATTTCCTTTTGCTTGGCCATTAGCCGATATAAAGCTAAAATTATTATGCTCAAAATCCTCCAATATGACCCTATTATGTTCTATCTCCTTAATGTCTTTTACCTCATTTGCTTCATTTTCATTTACACCTTCTGTATACTCATATACTACTCTAGGTACTTGTGGGTACTCTACTTCTATTTTGTCATAGCCATCAAAGGGCTCAAATGGATCATCCTTATGGATATTTATTTCATCCACACTAGCAACATTACCTGAGGCTTGTCCTTCCTTGTTTAAACTGTAGAAGCTTAAAGTAATAGTACCATGCAATGAGCCATCATCAGCCCTATCCAATGTCAAATCATCTATTAATATTTTCTTTGGGTAGCTTGATATGCTTTTTATAACCTCTAAAACCCCTGCATAATTACCCTTATATGGTATGTTTACTACTAATCTATTTACGGTTAGTTCACCTATATTCTCCTCACTAGGTAGGTTAAATACAATATCTTGAATTTCTATATTCTCATTTTCCAGCAGTTCATTTACAATATTAAGTATCTCCGATTGTTCCACATTGAAAAATAGACCATTAGACAAGATAATTTTTTCATACCCTAATGAAGCTATCTCTATATTAATATCATCCTCTCTTTTTACTAACATGCTCATTCCTTCTATTTTTTCCTGATAAATTTGCTTCTGGCTTTCAAGTCTTTTAATTTTCATCTGTTGATAGGGTATAATAAATCTATAAAATACAAATAATATTATGGTAAAACCTAATAATATTAGCAAATTCCATTCTCTTTTACTCAGTTTCCTCAGTGACTTGTATGTTTTCAACCTTTTCTTCAACTCCATTAACCTCCAAATCCTTTAAACGAATATTAATTATAAAGCTATAAAAATGTCCGTCCTTAGATATTGAAGAAATAAAAAGGTCTTTAAATGTTTCTAATCCTTCTAGGCTTCTTACTAAATTAACAATTGATGACTTGTCCTTAGCTTTACCAATAATTTCAACATTGTCATTATGAATACTTATTGATGTAAGAAATATCTCAGCAGAAATACTCCCTGTTATAATTTCTAAAAGGCTATCATCTATAATCCTATTTTCGTTGATAAAATCATCTAATTTCTTTATCTCTTCCAACGATAGCTTTAATTGATTTAATTCCATCTCCATTTCTTCTAATTCCCTAATCCTAGATTTAACTTTTTCATTGTCAACAATAGCTTTTAACTTAATTATATCTTTAGAAACCGACCTAATTCTTAAACAATTAAATAATGAGTATAAAACCATTAGGAATACGCAAAAAATCAGTATAAAATAATAAGCCATCTGCTTGTTTAATCTATACTTTTTATTTCCCTTATAAGCATAGAAGAAATTCAAATCCCTCATGATTACACCTCTGCTGTTCTTAGCATTGAGCCAATGGCATTAGCATAATCTATAATTGGCCCTTGAAAATTCACATTATCAAGAGATTCAATAGTAACAGTTGGAATATTAAAGACATTTGAGAACAGCTTGTCCAATCCGTTTATATTGGCCATCCCGCCTGATAGTAGGATCATGTCAATCTTGTTTTTAGTATCTCTAGTCAAATAATATCGAAATACAACTTCTATTTTTTCTGTAATAGAAGATATGATACTTTTTATCATTCTTAATAAATCACTTTCTTCAGAGTCATCTGTATATATAGAATTTATGTGCCTTATATATGCATTAAAGTCTGCTAAATTATTCTTAGGATTATCTAAACTACTAATTCTTTTTTCTATGTAATTCCCACCTATATCAATAATTTTAGTTACCAATATTTTGCCATCTTTAATAATTGATATCTTTGTGGTATCATGACCAATATCAATAGATGCCAAGGTCAAATTATTCAATGGAAATGAGTCATTAACTATATTATTGCTTTTTAATAGTTTAGAGATTGAGTTAGGCTGATAATCTAAAACTAAAGGATTAAGCCTTAGATTAATAATTAATTCATAATAATCATCTATCAAACCTTTGGGCATTGCTATAACTAATATTTTCATTTTACCTACTTCATCTACATAATACTGGTCAATTATTTTAAACTGTACTACATAATCATCAATCTTTACAGGTAAATAATCTTCTATCTGAAATTTTAAGAGCTTATCTATCACATCATATTTTACTTTAGGAATCTGTATTTCTCTTGTTATGATTTTGGAACTATTTATTGTCAAAATTACATTTTTTGCCTTTGTTTTTCCTTTACTTAATTCCTCACTTAAAATATAATGTAATAAGTCCTTGTCCATAATAATCCCATCTACTATGCTATTTGCAGGTGTCCTTATGGTAAAATAGTTATTTATTTTGATTCCCTGCTGATTACTACTACCCTCTACTACCTTTATTGTATGAGCCCCTATATCAATTGATAAGACCTTTCTTTTTAGCACAAAAGGAATAAGCAAAACTTATCAACTCCTATAAATGGTCATATTCCTAATGTAATATATTAACCATATACCAATATAGTATTTCTTCTCCCCAAAATAAGGTAATTATGAAACTAAGTACAATAAATGGTCCAAAAGGAATATAATCTTTCTTCTTTCTTATTCCTAATGATAATAATATTATTGAAGCAATGGCGCCTAATAAAAAAGACAAAAATATGTTTAATATAATCTTTGGAACTCCTAATATAAAGCCTAAAGCAGCCATTAGCTTAATGTCTCCTCCACCTATGCCACCTTTTGAAAGGACAAATATTATAAGAAATAACAAGCCACCTATTGCCAATCCAAATATATTGTCTAGTAAATTACCGAAACTATTATAAACAAGTATCATTGATATTTCGTATATAATTGCTCCAATTAATATAAGCACAACAAGAATATCTGGAATTATCTTTGTATCCAAATCAATAAAGGCTATTATAACAAGCAAGCTTAAAATAAAAGCATATATAATAAAATTCATACTAAACTCAAACTTACTATAGAGTAACATAAATAAGATACCAGTTATTAATTGCACAATGGGATAGGAAGCAGGAGAAATTATCTCTTGCTTCCTTGGTATTCTATAAATACAAAAATTTAAGAAGGAACCAATTGCAAAACCCACCGTAAATATAATTGCTCCCATTCATAACCTCCTTGGTACTTATAAAACATTATTGTTCTGGTATTTCCCCTGGATTTACTGTAATTGTTCCATCTTTTCCAATTGTAACTTCATAGTTGCTTATACTCTCAACATCTTTAAAATCATCCACTGTTAGTCCCTTTGGAATCTTTGGCCAATCCTGCAGATAATTCTTCCAACCATCTGTATCATCCTTCTTGTCCTTGTTCCATTTTAAATCACTACTTGGTACCCCATTATCTGTTATGTACAAGTTTGCAGCAGCCGTTAATGTTCTCACGTTTACATTATGAGCTGTTATTGCTGTCTTCTTCCTTATAGAACCAAACTTTGGCACAGCAACTGTTGCTAAAATTCCCAATATGGCTATTACCACAACCAATTCTATTAAGGTAAATCCCTGATTATTCTTTTTAATTCTTCTAAACATACTATCCCCCTTTAAATTTGATATCCTCTTATTTTTGATACATCCAAAAAACTAGACTTGGATACTATCTATCATATCTAGCATAGGCATGGTCATGGATATGACAACAAACCCTATTATAATTGCCATAAGTACTATCAAAATTGGCTCTAGAAGAATAGTAACCTTTTCCATCAAATACTCTACTTCTTCATCAAAATAATCAGCTGTTTTACCTAATAATTTTTCCATAGTTCCTGACTCCTCTCCTACTTTAATCATGGAGTATACTATAGGATCAAAAATTCCAGTAGCTTTCATTGCCTCAGAAAACTCAACTCCCTTTCTTACATGGTCTTTTACTCCTACTAACTTGCAAGATACTACCTTGTTCCCAACCACCTTCCTTGCAACATCTAAGGCTTGCAGAAGTGGAATACCGCTATAAAGCAAGATAGACATGGTTTTAGCAAATCTAGAAGTTATAATCTTTGTTGTCAACTTCTTTATTATAGGAATCCTAATTTTCAAACTATCAAAGAATAGGATTCCCTCATCCCTTTTCCCATAGTATTTAATAGCTGTAATCAAAATAGCAAACAGTATACTTAGTACATACCAATAGTTAGTCAACCACTTGCTAATATACAACATAAATTTGGTTGGCCAAGGGAGTAGTATTTCATTATCAAATATTTCTATATATGTAGGGATTATAATAGTAGATAAGAGTATTACAACTATTACTGAAATGATGCTCAATATTGCAGGATATATTAAGGAGTTTTTAATCTTGTTTTCAATTCTATTTTCCTTCTCATAATGGAAAGCCATTCTTTCCATTAATAAGTCTAAGTTTCCACTAGCTTCTCCTACCTCCATCATACTAATCAATAGATCTGGAAAAACCCTTTCGTGGCTTTTCATGGCTGAAGATATAGGCTTGCCCTTATGTACATCTTGGTTTACTATATGAATAGCTTTTATTAGTTTCCTATTTTCTATTTGGTGTTCTAATACTTCTAGGCTATTAACTATACTTATACCAGCATTCAACATAGCAGAAAACTGCCTGCAAAAAATAGCCAAGTCCCTTTTGCTAACCTTTCTTGTAAACCATTTGAGCTGAGTCTCCTTTTCCACCGATATGGGATAATATTCAGTTTTTTTGAGCATTCTTATCACATCATCTTCAGAATCAGCTTCCTTAAATCCCTTTATCACATCCCCTCTTTCAGTAATGGCCTTATATTTATATATTGCCATACTAATCTCACCAACCTATAACACGATCTTCTTCACATAATCTACATTACTGGCATGACTCAATAAAGTCGCTTTAGATATTATCCCTTGACTAAATAATTCTAATAGGGACTGATCCATAGTTCTCATACCTTTTCTATAGCCAGTTTGTATAGAAGTATCAATTTGATGTATTTTGCCTTCCCTGATTAAGTTCCTAATTGCAGGGGTGGCCACCATTATTTCAGTAGCAACTACCCTACCTTTTCCCCCTACTTTAGGTAATAGTTGCTGGCTAATAATTGCTTCAATAACAGTTGATAATTGAACTCTTATCCTATGTTGCTGATGAGGTGGAAAAGCATCAATTATCCTGCTTATTGTTTTTGCTGCACCAAAAGTATGTAATGTGGAAAATACTAAGTGGCCAGTTTCTGCAGCAGCTAGGGTCGTACTCATAGTTTCTATATCTCTCATCTCTCCCACCATAATTACATCTGGATCCTGCCTTAAAGCTGCCCTAAGAGCTTCATTAAAACTATCAGTATCCATACCTACTTCTCTTTGATTGACTATACAATTTTTATGCTTATGTAAATACTCTATTGGATCCTCTAGGGTTATTATGTGAGCCCTCTTTTGCTCATTTATTAAATCTATAATGGAAGCCAATGTGGTAGATTTTCCACTACCCGCCGGCCCTGTAACAAGAATTAAACCTCTGGGTATCATAGCCAAATCTTCTATTATATCTGGCAAATTTAATTCTTTTATGGTTGGTATTCTAGAAGGTATAACCCTAATTGCCACACCAAGGCTGCCCCTTTGCTTGAAGGCATTAATTCTAAACTGGCCAATTTCAGCTATAGAATAACTTGAATCCACCTGTCCACTCTTGTCTAATTCAATCAATTTATCATGGCTCAATAGTTCCTCAACAATAGATTTTGTATCATCTGAGCTTAGTTCCTCTCCTTCTAAATTTACTAGAACTCCATCTACTCTTAAAACAGGTGGCTTACCCACTGTAATGTGTATATCAGAAGCATTATTTGATATTGCATATTTAAGCAAACTTATTATATTCACTGAAATCCCCCTAGTCTAAAACAAAACATATCCTTAATATCTCATCTAAAGAAGATATTCCTTTTAAAGCTAATTCTACTGAATTATCCATGATAGTCGACATACCAGATTTAATAGCTAATTCCCTTAATTCATCTATGCCCCTTTCGGCATTTATAATCCTTCTTATTTCTTCATTGATAATCATTATTTCATGAACTGCAATTCTACCGTAGTAACCATTATTGCACCTGTTGCAACCTTTTGCCTTAAAGAGTATTACATCCTCTTCAGGATCAAGACCTAATAGGATCTTTTCAGAATAGCTTGCACTGTAGGGTTCTTTACAGTAATCACATAATTTTTTTACTAGTCTTTGGGATATAACACCTACAATTGCTGCTGATACTAAATAGGGTTCTACTCCCATATCTATTAATCTAGTTATGGAGGAAGGGCTGTCCTTTGTATGCAGTGTACTTAGAACTAAATGCCCGGTTACGGCAGCACGTGTAGCAATTTGGGCAGTTTCCGAATCCCTTATTTCCCCAATCATTATAATATCTGGATCTTGTCTTAATATGGACCTTAATCCGCTTGCAAATGTCAATCCTGCTTTTGGATTGATTTGAATTTGGTTGATTCCCTCTAACTTATATTCCACAGGGTCTTCAATAGTGATAATGTTTTTCTCCGCTTTATTCAACTCTTTTAATATGGAATATAAAGTAGTAGTTTTGCCACTGCCTGCTGGTCCTGTAATTAATATCATTCCAAAAGGTTGCTGGATCAACTTATTAAAGTTTTCATAATTTTTTTCTGTAAACCCAATTTCTGATTTAGCTAATAGAAAGTTCTCCCTATCCAACAATCTTAAGACTACCTTTTCACCATATATAGTTGGAACAGTTGAAATTCTCATATCGATCTTTTTTTCATTAATTATATTTTCAATCCTACCATCTTGAGGAATTCTTTTATCAGCAATATCCATTTGTCCAATTATCTTTATTCTAGTAACCAGAGGAGGATGAACAACCTTGGGCAAAGTCATCATCTCTCTCAAATCACCATCTATCCTATATCTAACCCTCAGCTTATCAGCAAAGGGTTCAATGTGAATATCACTAGCTCTCATTTCAATAGCTTGTTCTATTATAGAATCTAATAACCTTATAATTGGAGAACTAGCAACCTCAACTACTTCCTCATCTAAAGCTTGTTTATGGTCTGTATATATCAGGTGTTCAGTAATCTCATCTAATATGTTTTTCCTCTGCTTTTCAGTATAGTACTTGTCTATACAGTGTAATATACTATTTCTTTTAGTAATTAATGGCTTAATTTCGCAATTGGTATATAGGCTTATATCATCAATAGCATAAATATCCATGGGATCTACCATAGCTACATAAAGGTACTTGCCATTCTTATTTACTGGTATCATCTCATATCTTCTTGCCATATTTTCTGGTATCATACTAACTATATTTGGGTCTATTGTCTGTTCATTTAAATCAATACTAGGAATTCCCAATTCCCATTCTAAGACTTCAACAACATCATCATCAGTTACATATCCTTCCTCAATGAGAAGATCAATGATATTTTTCCTTGAGTATTCATTCTTTTTCAGTGTCATATTTAGTTGTTCTTGAGTAATTTTGCCATAATATACAAGAAGGTCTTCTATTTTAATTTTCGACATTTTGCTTTTTTCTCCTACAGATTGGTTTTGTTTTATGAATTATTATATTATATTATATACTACATATTTTTCATTTCTCCTTTTATAATTGTTAAATTTTTGTTTTTTATTCTATCATTTATGATAATGTTAGTTTTGATATTCTATTCCTTCTTTATACATTTTATTAATAATTTAGATTAAATAAAAATAGAGTTTAATGCAAAACTATAATTAGGAGGTGAATATTAAATTGAGAACAAATAAATTATTATTGTTAAGTTTAATTTTGCTAATAGCTATATTTGCAATAGGTTGTACGGCTCAACCAAACAACCGAACTCAAACCAGAATAGGTGTAGATAGAGAGAATTTAGGTCTAAGAAGAGATAATAATAGATTAAATAGGAATAGAATGTCCAATAATATAAGGAATATTGATAGAAACAATGATTTAAATGATAATAATGACATGATTGGTATGGACATGGACAACAATAGACTCGGTGGTAATAACAACATTTTAAATAACGATAACAACAATTCTAGATTGGCCGATAGAATAGCCAAGGAAATTGAAAGATTGAATAATGTGGACGAAGCTTCTGTATTGCTAAGTGGTAATACTGCTATTGTTGGAGTAGATATGGATGATGATGTAGAAGGACAGATTACTAGTGATCTAAAACAGAGAATTGCAAAAATAGTTAAGAATAGAAATAAGGATATAGAAAATGTAAGCATAACTGCCGATCCTGATCTATTTACTAGAATATCTAATATGGCTGAAGATATTACGAATGGAAGACCTATTTCTGGATTTGCAGACCAATTTGAAGAAATACTAAGGAGAATAACACCCATAAGATAAATCCGGATATCCGGATTTATCTTATTTTGTCAATTATTCAAAGCCTTATTTAGCTTATCTATTGCCCGCTTTTCTATCCTAGAAACATAGGATCTAGATATACCTAGCATGGCCGCTATTTCCCTTTGAGTTTTACATACTCCATCGACTAAACCATATCTGAGTTCTAAAATTCTTTTCTCCCTATCCTTTAGCACATTGTTTATGGCCTCATGAAGCTTCTTCTTCTGAAATTTCAAATGTATTTCATCTGAAATATCATCACCATCAGCTCCAAGTATATCTATAAGGGATATTTCATTTCCTTCCTTATCAGTACCTATTGGTTCTTGCAGAGAAACTTCCCCTTTTGTTTTCTTACTTGCTCTTATACACATCAGGATTTCATTCTCGATGCAACGTGCCGCATAGGTAGCCAGCCTAGTGCCTTTACTTGGATCAAAGGTAGAGATGGCTTTTATCAAGCCAATTGTCCCAATAGAAATCAAATCATCTATATCCTTTCCTGAACTATTATATTTCTTCACTATATGAGCAACTAGCCTAAGATTTCTCTCTATTAAAATATTCCGAGCCTTTTCACTTCCTTCAGAATACTTCTTCAAAAGATACATCTCTTCTTCTTTGCTCAAGGGTTTAGGAAATGAATTAGTATTGGACACATAATTGGCTAAAAGTACAAAAGGATCAAAGGCCCAATTAACAAAAAATAAAATTTGAGTAATCATAAAGGCACCCCCAAATTCCCCATATTTAAGTATATGAAGAAGGTTTTTGGTTGGTGCCAGTCCTTACCTATTTAGCTTGTAAATTTCTTTTACTATCTGTTCAAAAATAGGAATAGCTGATTGAGAGCCATCTTTTGCGTCTTCTACAAATACAGTTATTACATACTTTGGATTTCTTTCTGGATAATAACCTATAAACCATCCGTGAATGGTTTCTTCCCCATTTAATACCCCCTGAGCTGAACCAGTCTTACCAGCTGCACCACCAACTTCATCTAGATCTAAACTTCTAGCAGTACCACTTCTGACTACATCAATTAAATAATCCTTTACTATTTGGCAATATTCCTCATTTATAACCCTTTTATCCTCTTTCCTGTTGTATTTTTTTACCATCTGCCCATTTTCTGAAGTAATACCGTCTACAATTGTTAACCCTTTTTGTATTCCATCATTAGCAATTATCATCAAGAGGTTAGTCATCTGAAGTGGGGTAACTTCTATACTACCTTGGCCAATCGAAATATTTCCTATTATTGGCCCTCTTATTTCATTTCCACTAGGTAGATTGCCTTCAACTTCATCACTTAGTCCTATATTTATAATCTGGCCGAACCCTAGTCTCTTAGCCATATTCATTATTTTTTCGCTACCTAATTCCTTTCCTAATTGTATAAAAACTGAATTGCAAGATTTGGAAAAACCCTCTTTTAAACTTAAGTAACCATGTCCTTCTGTCTTATTGCAGCCAATGGTTGTATTCCCCACTTCTTCATATCCTTTACAGTAAAATGTCCTGTCTACAAAATCTTTATTTTCTTCCAAAGCAGTTATCAAAACTATAATTTTAAATAAGGAGCCTGGAGGATAGCCTACCTGTATGGCCTTATTAAATAAGGCCATATCCTCTCTATCTAAATATTCTTCTATATTGTTTTGGTCGAAGTTTGGCCTACTAGCCAAAGCTCTAATTTCTCCTGCCTTTATATCTGCTACTATTACTGCACCATTGACTTTGTTTTTATCTAAGATCTTCTCCACAATATCCTGTATATGATAGTCTATGGTTAGTTTTACACCAGCCGGTTCTATGGACTCATTGCTTCCTGTAACTTCAAACTCCCCACCTATTAAAAAATCTTTACTATCGTTAAACTCCATATATAAGGTATTTCTTCTCTTATTATTTGAAAGAATGTCATCATAAACCTTTTCAATACCATATGCACCCTTATTATCACTCCTATTCACATATCCAATAACATGAGACAAGATATTATTCTTAGAATATCTAATTGTTTTCTCTGCAACAATTGCATTTTCAGGAATCAGATCCTGGTCTATATATTTTTTTAATGGCAGTTCTAATACTCTACCAGCCTTCTTTTCGTAATCCTCCAACTCTTCCCTGCTTATATCTGTATACTTTAGTATAAGGTCCTTTAATTCTTCCTGTTTTTCCAAACTGTCTTTAGGTATAAATATAGTATTTATCCTGTTGGAATTAGTTAAGGGTATTAGGTTCATATCATATATTATTCCTCTATTAGGATATAGGTTTATTGCATTAGCCCTTTGTTTTAGGGCTTGTGATTTTAGGGTATTATGGTTGGCTATTTGAATCCAATATAGACGAAAAATCAAAAGTACAAGCATAGATAACAAGAGGAATGCTAGTTTATGTAGTCTGATTTCTACTATGTTTTTCTTTTTCCTTCTCATGAAAAAATCCCCCTAATAATTGATACTTATATTATTACCAATTAATAAGGGGGATATGATTACTTATCTAATATGGAATGTATTTTAGTTGCTATAATATCAATTGCAACTTCATTATAGCCACCTTCTGGAATTATTATGTCAGCATATTTCTTAGTTGGTTCCACAAACTGTAGATGAGCAGGTCTCACTGTATTCATATACTGTTCAATAACGGAATCGAGACTCCTACCCCTTTCTTTTATATCTCTCTTAATTCTCCTTATCACTCTAACATCTGAATCTGTGTCAACAAATATTTTTATATCACAAAGATTTCTAACTTCTTCATCGTATAGGATTAATATTCCTTCTAAAATAATTATTTTCTTTGGTAGAACTGTTACAGTCTTTTCTTTACGTGTATGTTTTTCAAAATCGTATATTGGTTTCTCTATTGGTTTATTATTCAACAAGTCCTTCAAATGCTTAATTAAGAGTTCATTATCAAAGGCTAAAGGGTGATCGTAATTTCTTTTTATTCTTTCCTCAAAGGTTAGATGACTCTGATCTTTATAATAGGAATCCTGTTCAATTATTACAACATTTTCTTCACCATTTATGCATAATATCTGTCTTGATACAGTACTCTTACCAGAGCCTGTCCCTCCAGTAATTCCAATCAAAATAGGTCTATCCATTTAATCATTCCTTTCTTGGCTTTCTTAATATATACCAGGAATCAACCGGCTGTTCCATTTGAATTTTAACTATTTGCTGTGGATGAGGAGCAACATCAATTCCATTTCCCTCTTCATCATACATTCTCTCTATAGTTTGAGTAAAATAATCTGTACCTGGTCCAAATACTTCAATTTCATCTCCTACATACATTCTGTTTCTCTGTTCTACTGTTGCCAATCCAGTTTCTTTATCATAATCCAACACCAAGCCTACAAAATCATAATTTCTAATATAAGAACTAGATCCATAAACTTGATCCTTCTCTGTTGGCTTATCAAAATAGAAGCCTGTAGTAAAATCTCTAAAGCTTGCCTTTTTAATCTCTTCAATCCACTCTTGCTTAAAAGTGTACTTTTCCTTATCCTTAAAGTATTCATCTATAGCCATCCTATATGAACGAAGAACTGTAGCTACATAATAGGAGCTCTTGACTCTTCCTTCGATCTTAAAGCTTTTAATTCCTGCTTCAACTAACTGAGGAATATACTCAATCATACATAGATCTTTTGAATTAAATATATATGTGCCTTTCTCATCTTCGAAAACTGGATAGAATTCACCAGGTCTTTTTTCCTCAACTAAATTATATTTCCATCTACATGCTTGAGCACAGTCCCCTCTGTTGGCGTCTCTTCCTGTCATGTAATTGCTTAGTAAGCACCTACCAGAATAGGATATGCACATAGCACCATGTACAAATACTTCAATTTCTAAATCCTCAGGAGCTTTGTCAATGATTTCCTTTATTTCCTTTAAGGACAACTCTCTAGCTAAGACAATTCTTTTAATACCTAAGTTATACCAGAACATGACTGTCTCGTAATTAGTTACACTAGCTTGAGTGCTTAAATGTATTGGCAAATCTGGTACAGTCTTTTTTATTATAGTAAACATACCTGGATCAGATACGATTACAGCATCAATTCCAATATTATATAGTTCTCTCACATAATCCTCTAAGCCAACTAAATCTTCATTATGAGGAACAATGTTCATGGTTACATAAACCTTCTTGCCCCTATTATGAGCATACTCTACTCCTTCCTTTATCTCCTCTATACCAAAATTTTTTGAGGCTTTCCTTAAGCCAAATCTTTCCCCACCTAAATATACTGCATCTGCCCCATAGTTTATGGCCATCTTTAGTTTTTCTAGATCACCTGCTGGAGCTAATAATTCGGGCTTTCTCATTAGTCACTCTCCTCTCTATATGTTAAGGATATTCCATCTCCTATAGGAATTATACAGCTTTCATATCCTTCCAAATTATTAATATATCTAAGAAACTCTCTCATCCTTTTTACTATGGTCTTTTTTCTCCTCTTTACCAGCTCATCAGAAGCAACCATGCCTTTATATAGCACATTATCAGCCATGATTATACCACCATCATTTAACAATTCAATACATCTGTTAAAAAACTTGAGGTAATGGCCTTTAGAAGCATCTAAAAAGATAAAATCATATTTCTCATTTAATTGTAACAGAATTTCCTCTGCATCTCCACATACCACATTTACCTTTTCTAAGTATCCTGTACTTTTCAAATTCTCCCTTGCTAATTCTACCATATCCGGCCTTCTCTCAATAGTAGTTATCTCGCAATTTTTTTCAGTTGAAGACGCCATTACTATTGCAGAATAGCCAATTGCTGTTCCTACCTCTAATATTTTTTTAGGCTTGACAATCTTTAATATTACACGAAGAAGCTGAGCTACCTCTCTTTCTATTATGGGGATATGATTTTCATGGGCATATTTTTCTAACTCTATGAACTTTTCATTCTTCACTGATATGAGACTTCTTATATACTCTTCAACATATTCTTCATTTATATTGCTCAAATTATTTTTACCTCCTTAACATTAATTAATACGTGGCATAAACCACGTATTAATTATAATAAATTATTTGTTAGGATCAGCTTTTAGATGTTCCTCATAAGTCTTTGAAAAAGTATGAGCTCCTGTTCCATCCTCTTTAGATCTAAAATATAAATATTCAACATCTTCTGGATTAACTGCAGCTAATAAGGACTTTTCACCTGGCGAAGCAATAGGACTAGGTGGTAGCCCATTATTAATATAAGTATTATATACTGATTCAATCCTTGTGTCTGCTTCAGTTAATCTTTCTTTTCTTTCTCCTAAAATATATTGAACTGTTGCACATGATTGTAATGGCATACCAATTTTAAGCCTATTATGAAAAACTGCTGAAATTAGTGTTCTCTCATCATCTCTCTTAGCTTCTCTTTCAATGATTGATGCTAAAGTTACTACTTCATTGAATGATAGCTCTACATTATCCATGGAATCTCTTATCTTTTCTTCAAAAACTCTTTCAAATTGTGAAAGCATCTTCTCTATTATCTCTTCCTCACTTGCACCTACAAAGATTTCATAAGTTGATGGGAAAAGATAACCTTCTAGGCTTTGACCTTCTTCAAGATCTGATAAGAATGTAAATTTATCCTCAAAGTATTTCTTGTCAGAGGCTAACTTCAAAAATCTATCCTTGTCCACAATACCTTCATTGGACAGCTTTTCAGCTATCATTTTTACTTCATAACCTTCTGGGATAGTAAACCTTACAACGTTATTGTTCTTCCCACCCTTGGTCAAATGAGCAATTATCTCATCCATATCCATGCCAGTATTTAAATTATAGGTTCCAGCCTTTAATGAGCTCTCTGCATCATTCTTTTTTAAGACTAACCTAAATACAAATTCACTTCTTATAAGATTATTATCCTTTAAAATACTTGCTATTTGCAGTGAGTTGCTTCCCTCAGGTATTTCAAAAGTAACCTCTTCAGGATTTTCAGCATTAACTGGTGAAATGGATTTATTGTAATATGCTAAAGCAACAGCAACACAAACTGCAAGGATTACAAGAATAGCCACTAATAGGAACTTCCATCCTTTATGTTTATTTTTTTTTGCTTCAATCATCTAATCTCCACCTTTGGTAACGATATATCTACTTTATTATACAATTATTATCATGAAAATACAATAACTGCAGATTCATTAATATAGGATTAATTGTTACATTTTGTCAATATACCTCGTAGCTTTGCTATGTACGGACAAGGTTATCAATCCAAATATTATAACAGATGCAGCCTCTCCTCCTGTAATTCCTAACCAAGTAATCCAATAGTTTATATTAGTATAATATGATACCCAGATGGATACTATAAATCCATTTAGCAAAATTGGTGGCATGGCTCCAAGAACTTTGTTAGGCATCTTACTAGTTAAATTAGCAGCCAATAAGGTTACTAGACTTCCACCTATTATATCTACTAATCCAAACCCAGAATAGAAAGCCAATATAATATTTGATAATAAGCAACCAATAAACAATCCTGGAATAGCAGCCTGTTCAACTAGAGGTAAAAGGGTTAGTCCTTCAGCTATCCTCAACTGTATTGGACCAAAAGCCAAATTCCCCATGGGAACTTGAATTAACACTAAAACTATATATACTCCTGCAATTAAGCTAGCCTTAGTTAGATATTTTGTGTTCATAGAATACCTCCTTACAATATGGTAAATTTTCCTAGATCTTATTATCTATGTCTATAGCTTCACCTATTATCCTACTAATATCTTCTATTAGTCTAGAATATCTAAACTCTGCAGCCAAAAAATCATTTATAGTTGGGTTTAACCTCAATATATCTTCTAATTTTTTAATCTTATCAACCTCTTCCTGACTTACTTCTTTACCGGTCATTTGTTGAAGCTGAATATTGAAAACCTTCTCCCTAAAATCTTCTACCATCTGTTTATTCTTTTCATCACTATACACAAGATTCTTTTTTTCAATATAATTCTTATACTCTTCAGAGTTCTTAATGGCTCTTGCTAATTGATGAGCTAAATCATATACATTATTCATAATATACCCTCCCTATCATCTATTATTACCCATTAGTTTCAAAGGATCGTGTATCTTATACTTTATCTATTTCTATATTATAACATTAACTACAGATATACCAAATATAATATATAAGAAAAATATCATAAGACTCTAATTTTCATATTTTGTCATGCTATGATAAATAAAAATCCTAACATACTCATAACAATATGAATATGTTAGGACAGGATTCTATACTTCCATTATAATAGGTAATATCATTGGGTTTCTCTTAATCTTCTCATATAGGAAACCTCTTAATGCATCCCTAATGCTAGATTTTAAGGTTGACCAATCAGTTATATTATTCTTCTCACACTCGTTTAAGGCTAGTTTTACTATGCTCCTTGCTTCTTCCATAAGATCCTCAGATTCTCTTACATATACAAAGCCTCTGGATATAATATCAGGACCTGCTATTACTTTTCCTTCTTGCTTACTCATAGTAACCACAACAACTATCAATCCATCTTCAGATAGGTGCTTTCTATCCCTTAAAACAATATTTCCAACATCTCCTACGCCTAATCCATCCACTAATATATTTCCTGATTGAACACTTTGAGACATTTCTCCTGAATTCTTAGTAAACTCTATAACATTTCCATTCTTAGCTATAAATATGTTATCACTTGGCATTCCTAATTCCATGGCTAGCTGCGCATGTCTTTTTAGATGCCTGTATTCTCCATGAACTGGAATGAAAAACTTAGGTTTTACTAATGTATGAATCAGCTTTAACTCTTCTTGACAAGCATGGCCTGAAACATGAACATCAGCCAATGCTTCATATATTACACTAGCACCTACTTCAACAATCCTATTTATAACTTTTGATATGGTCTTTTCATTTCCTGGTATTACTGATGCTGATACTATTACAGTATCTTCAGGTACCAATTTAATCTTTTTGTGCTCTGAAAAAGCCATCCTAGTTAAAGCAGACATTGGTTCTCCTTGGCTTCCAGTAGTTAATATTACAAGTTCATTATTCTTGTATTTGTTCATGTCATTTATATCCACCAAGGTTCCTTCCTTAATTCTTAGATAACCTAATTGACTTGCCACATTAATAGTGTTAATCATGCTCCTTCCTGAAACAATAAGCTTCTTATTGTATATTTCAGCAGCATTGATTATCTGTTGTATCCTATGGATATTTGAAGCAAATGTTGCTACTATTATCCTCTCAGGAGCCTTTAAGAAAATATCATTAAAAGTATCTCCCACAGTTTTTTCTGACATTGTATATCCAGATCTTTCAACATTAGTACTATCTGCCATTAAAACCAATACACCTTTTTCTCCTAGTTCTGCAAACTTATAAAGATCTATTGGCTTTTCATTAATTGGGGTGAAATCCACTTTAAAATCACCTGTATGAACCACAACACCCACAGGCGTATGGATTGCAAGGGCTACACTGTCTGGCATACTATGGGTAACTCTAATAAATTCCACAGCAAAACTAGCCAACTTAATCTTGTCTCCTGCCTTTATCTCATTTAAACTTACATCCGCTAAATTGTGCTCTCTTAACTTGTTTTCTAGAAGTCCCAAGGTTAATCTAGTACCGTACACAGGTACATTTAATCTCGCTAAAAAGTAGGGTAAACCACCTATATGATCTTCATGGCCGTGGGTTAATAATATTCCACGTATTTTTTCCCTATTCTTCATTAGATATGTGATATCTGGTATCACTATATCGATTCCTAACATTTCATCCTCAGGGAAAGTCATTCCACAGTCTATAACCAAAATATCATCTTTATACTCAATAACGGTTATATTCTTTCCAATTTCACCTACTCCACCTAACGGTATGATTTTTAATTTATTCTGTTTTCTACTCACTGTACCATCTCCTTTATATTAATTTCTCCAATTTTCCCATTTTATATAATGTACGTTCTACTGTTATATAATTCTAAAAAAATAAACCCTATATAGGGTCTATTTTTGGCATTCTTCACAGTATCCAAAAAACTTAACATTATGATCAACGATCTTAAAGTTATTCTCTTTCTCAATTTGATTTTCTAAGGTTTCAAGCAAATCCAATTTTACTTCTATAACTTTCCCACACTCCAGACATATCAAATGATGGTGATGATGATTTTCCGAATCTTGATTTAATTCATACCTATTATAACCATCATCAAAATTTACCCTATAGATTATATTAAATTTTTCTAGCAGTTGTAATGTTCTATATACCGTAGCTATACCAATATCTTGGTGTTTCAATCTTACAATATCATAGATCTCCTCAGGACTTAAATGCTTATCTTGATTCTCTACAATAACACCTAATATAGCCTTTCTTTGGGTAGTTAGTTTATACCCCTCTTCCTTTAACATCTCTTCAACTTGATTCATATTAAAACCCATTATTTCACCCGCTTAATATTCTATATATAAGCATACTAAGATATGCTTAATATGTCAAGCAAAGAAATTACTGCAATTTCTCTTTTCTTATCTCTTCATAAGTTTCAACAACATCCCTAAATTCTTCTTGATCATCTATAGTAACCAATACTAGCTCTCCATTTTCATCATATTCAATGCGCAATAGATAAGTCATAGGGTTATTATCATTAACTGGTATCAAGGCAGCGTATTCCATTTCATCTAAACCAAAAGTTGCAATTAATTCAAACTCTACTTTATTACCCAGCTCATCTAACAATGTTATTATCTCATTCATTTTATCACCTTCTATCTAAATATGTTTGTAATATATAAGTTGCAGCTACCATATCTATTACATTCTTCCTCTTTTTCCTACTCATATTCCCTTCTATCAAGGTTCTCTCAGCAGCAACTGTAGTCAATCTTTCATCTTGAAATATGATTTCCACATTGACCTTTTTATTAAGTTTATTTACAAAATCTATTACCTTTTCACCTTGAGGCCCTATTGTATTATTCATGTTTTTAGGCAATCCAACTACAATTTTAGTAACATTATACTCCTTTACAAGACTGCTTATCTCATCAATATCCTTCTTGTTACTCTCTCTTTTTATAGTTTTTATGCCCTGGGCAGTGATCAACATTGGATCACTAATTGCAACACCTATAGTCTTATCTCCTACATCTAAACCCATAATTCTTTCCATAACTCTTTCACCTTAAACTATTTTTATACAGAAATCAGGACACACCTTTGCACAGTAACTACATAAGATGCAACCACTATTTGGAACAGCTCTTCCATCAATTAATTGGATCCCATTATGTCCACATGTGCTCACACAATTACCGCAACCTACACAATGATCTGCTATAACCAACTTTCTATTTTTCTTCCTTAAATCATACATAAGACTTTCTGGAATACTTCCATTTTCCATTATGCTAACATTGCAATCAACTTCTTCAAAGGACTGCATACCTACAGCAATAGAATGGATGTAGTCTATCTTCTTTACAAAATTAAAAGCTTCTTCGTATCTATTAATTAAATGACCTCCACCTAAGGGTTTCATTCCATATATACCTTTACCCAAGGAGTGTGACTTGTTAACAGCTTCAAGCATATCTGAAATAGTACCATCCTGTATGCCAATTCCCTCCATATTAACTATAGGATGTATTACCTCTACTTCATCCAGTTCATTGGCACCATGTACCCCTGCTACATAATGGGTTGATATGCCAAAAGCCCTAATCTTACCCTTTTGTTTTGCCTCAAGAAAATACTCTATTGCTTCCTTATGACCCTTAAGAGTATATATGCTTTCCTGCTCATGCAACATAAAAATATCTATATAATCGGTATTTAACTCCATCAATGCCTTATCCAAACTTGCAGCAGCCATATCACGGGTATAGGAATAGCATTTAGTAGCTATTACATAATCCTCTCTATCAATATCCTTTAATGCTTCCTTAATATACTGATAGTTATCATAGTATTCAGCAGTATCTATGAAGTTTATTCCCTTTGCATAAGCATATTTTATAAGATTTGCCCCTTCATTTATAGATAAATTTGCCTGTGCTGGAGTCATTGTCAGAGAACCAAAACAAAGTTTTGAAACCTCAATATCAGTGTTTCCTAATCTCACTCTTTCCATAAACTAATCCACTTCCTGTTTTCTATATAATACTCCACTATTTACTAGGACAAATAAAAAGAAAATAGAGATCATATTTATTGCAATAGAGGATAAAATCAATCCTGAATCGTTTGCAATAAAACCTATAATGCTTCCAACTATGCAACTTAGATATGCTATTTTGGTTCCCTTTTCTAAAATCTTATTAAACATATCTCTATACAAAATTGATAAAATAGCATGAGTTGCTATATTGCACAACAAAACTTTTGTCCAAAAAGATGTCCCAACCAACTTTACATTCATCAGCAATTTTCTTACTACTACATTTTCCACTATTAAAAGTCCTTCATCCTTCACTTGTAACAGGAGCCTTCCGAGATGAGTAGGATTTTGATTGATTTTTACATCTATAAATCCAAATAAGCCAATGGCAATAGCTATCGATAATCCAATTAGGACTAAATTCTTCATATTTAACTTTTTCTCAAATAACTCTATAGAAAAATAAAGTCCAGCAGCCAAAAAGCTAATTAAGCCTCCTACATTTGCTCCTAATCTTGGATGGCCAACTAATACTACTAGGGATAATATAATTATTATAAATATAGTTTTTTTGTTAAATCTATTGTAAAGCAGTCCTAAGCTTAACATAGATACAGCTAAAAATAGTCCAAGCATCTCATTGCCTATACCAAAATATCTGGCTCCAATAATTGGATCATGACTTAGGACAGAATACTTGCTAATCATCCCGCTAGTTCCAATATCCATAACAATTAACACAAAATAAAAAAAGGTTAATAAAAATAACAGTAATTTTCTTCTACATTTTATACTTATAGTAATAAATACAGCAATAGCAATCACTAGGCTAATTATAAACTTTATCATGCTATTTATATTGAACAATGAAATAACAAAAAATATTAATGGCAAACTATACAATATTATCAATGAGATTTCTACAATACTTCCCATTAGTTTATCAATCTTTAATTTTAGCAAGACAATAGATGATATCAGTACCATTAAAATAACAGATATAATTCCATAGGTTGTTAATGTCTTAGTCCTAACTTTTGAAGTTAAGTTTAATCTAGAGTTTATACTATTTATCTGTGCATAAACATTATCTTCGTCAATATGCTCCATTACGTTACCAGATGTCTTTATCATTGGTATATCTAAAAAATCAGTAATGGTTGAAGCAATATCTAAATTGGTAACAATCCCTATCCTGTTTGTAGTAGATGAAGTTACTGTTCCCTTTTTATAATCCTTTCCCCATATAATAATTGGAGACAGCTTACTTTCATCTATCCTTTCCTCTGGACTATTAGGACTGATTACCATTAACAAGGATTTTTCTCTATCAATATCATCCAATAAATTACCTATAAAGGTATCAATGTCCTTCAATATCATATCTCTTTTTTCTTGAAACCCATCATTGGATAAAGAACTACTGTAGCTATTAAGCCTGCTCAAGTCTCCAGTATCAATTACAATTAATGAAGCTTTGTTTTTACTTTCTGCTAGCTCTCCTAATATCTTTTCATAATCGGTTCTTAATCCATATGGATAATCCTTATCTTCTATCAAAACATTGTCTATATTTCCATAATCTACTAGTCCCTTTGAATCCATTGGTATCAAAGGAGCATATCTGATTGCTTCTTCATCAGTATCGCTATTACCATATACCGCTGTTTTCAAGCCACTATTATGAAGACTGTCTCCTAAAGCTCCTATGTAAGGGGCGTACTTATTGTCCTCATTTTGATTATACAATCTACCAATTTCAATATTTCCTACTTGATACTCTCCATGGAAACTTCCAAACCTAGTTTCATATATGTCCTTATACTCGCCCTCTAGATTATAAAACTGTGAACTTATATTACTAGCATAAGTTTTGCTTGAAGCATTAATTGTTGCAAAACATTCTGCCCCATTGTAACCATTTAATCCCCTAATATTCATTAATCCAAAGCTACCCTCATGGATCAATGATTTAAGGTTAGGCATTTTCTCTATATCCAACAAAGACAGCTGGTTGGCTATAACCATATATACATTTTTATTTACTTGTGAATCCCTTTGTCCAAAAGCTGGCCCGTTAATATAAACCATTACAATTAAAATTACAACCAATAAGGTAGGTACTCTAGTTGATTTCACTTAAAGATCTCCCCTAACCATTCAGTTCATTTTCTAAATAGCTCCTCAATATTTCCTCCAGCAACTCATCACGTTCAATTTTCCTTATCAAGCTTCTGGCATCATTATAACTAGTAATGTAGGTTGGATCGCCTGATAGTATGTATCCTATTATTTGATTTACCGGATCGTAACCTTTCTCCTTCAAAGCATTATAAACGGTAAATATAATCTGCTTAACTTCACTGGCTTTTTCCATATAAGCCTCAAATTTCATAGTTTCATTTAACCTATTATCCATTCATAACACCCCCTATAATATTTATATCATATATTCCATAGAATATGCAGTAGTTAAATAAATATTAGCTAAAAAGCTAATATTTATTTAACCTGCTCTCTTATTATAGAAGGTATTATATCTAAGGCTTCATCAACCTTTGTAACGTCCTTTCCTCCAGCTTGTGCCATGTCTGGTCGTCCACCACCGCCACCACCGGCAATTTTCGCAACCTCTCTTACTATGTTTCCTGCATGAATACCCTTGTTTACTAAATCCTTAGTAACCATAGCAACGAAATTTATCTTGTCATTAATTATGCTAGCTAAGACTACTACACCAGAACCTAACCTATCCCTAAGATTATCTCCTAAATTTCTTAAGCTATTAGCATCCAAATTATCAATCTTGTAAGCCACCAAATTGATTCCATCTACATTCTGCTTGTTGTTCAAAATGTCATCAGCAATAGATCTAGCCATCTTACTCTTTAATTGCTCTATTTCTTTTTCCTTAGATTTTAACTCATCAACTAAGCTTTCAACCTTTGAAACTATGTTGTTTCTATCCACTTTCAACATGCTAGCAATGCTACCTAATTTGGATTCTAGCTTACATAGATACTCATATACAGCCCTACCGGTAATTGCCTCAATCCTTCTTACTCCTGATGCAATACTAGATTCACTTAATATCTTGAATATACCTATATTACCTGTATTGTCAACATGGGTACCACCACATAATTCTTTAGAATAGTCTCCCATCTGCACTACTCTAACCCTATCCTTGTACTTGTCTTCAAACAAGCCAACTGCTCCAAGCTGTTCTGCTTCCTCTAAAGAGGTTTCTATGGTCTTAACTTCTAATTGTTCTAGTATTCTCTCGTTAACTATCCTTTCAATTTGGCTTAACTGTTCCTCAGTTACAGCTTCATAATGAGTAAAGTCAAATCTCAATCTATCTGCAGCCACCAGAGATCCAGCTTGATTTACATGTTCTCCTAAAACATCTCTTAATGCCCTATGAAGTAGGTGGGTAGCTGAGTGGTTTCTCATAATATCCTTCCTATTTCTTGTATCCACAATGGCCACTACTTCATCACCAACATTAATATTACCTAACTCAACTTTTACAAAGTGTGCAATTGACTCATCCTTTGTATATTGTGTATTTACCACTCTAGCCCTAAAACCTTCTTTTTCTATATATCCTATATCTGCTACCTGTCCTCCCTTTTCTGCATAGAAAGGTGTTTCATCTAATATCAATAGACCTTCTTCCCCAGTGTTTATCTTTTTCACAGGATTACCATTCACAAATATTCCATTTACCTTTGATTCAGTTGATAGAGTTTCATAACCCTTGAAAACAGTATTATACTTTTCTTGTAAATCTATCACATTGGTATTTTTCCAGCCTGAATCTGTTAGTTTTTCTCTTGCTGTTCTAGCCTTCTCCCTTTGTTTTTCCATGTAATCATTAAAACCTTCTTCATCCACTATTAAGCCCTCTTCTTCCAAAATTTCTTTTGTTAGATCCAGTGGAAATCCATAGGTATCATAAAGTCTAAAGGCCTTTTCTCCATCTAAAAGCTTTATCTTATTCTTATTCATTTCATTAATATACTCTTCTAATATGTTCAACCCTTGATGAATTGTTTCCTGAAATTTATCCTCTTCTATATTAATTATTTTCTTGATGTAAGACTGGTTTTCCTTTAACTCAGGATATTCAACTTGCCATGAATCAATTACAATAGAAACAACTCTATCAAGGAAAGGCTTATCTATGCCTAGTAGCTTCCCATGCCTTGCTGCCCTTCTTATAAGCCTTCTTAAGACATATCCTCGACCCTCATTACTTGGCAAAACTCCATCAGCAACTAAAAAAGTCATTGCTCTAACGTGGTCAGTAATTACTCTAATAGAAATATCTGTTTTCTCATCTGTACCATAAGTCTTTCCAGATTCCCTTTCAACAGCTGCCAATATCTTTTTGATTTCCTTTACTTCAAATATATTGTCTACCTTTTCTATAACAGTAGCTATCCTCTCAAGTCCCATACCTGTGTCAATATTGGGATTTTGTAGAGGATTATAATTGCCATCTTCATCTTTATCAAACTGAGTAAATACCAGATTCCATACTTCTATATATCTATCACAGTCACAGCCTGGCTTACATGTGTCCTTTCCACAACCGTACTTTTCTCCTCTATCTACATATATTTCAGAACAAGGTCCGCATGGTCCTACCTCTAACTCCCAAAAATTGTCTTCCTTACCTAGTCTAACTATCTTCTCTTCCGGTACACCAATCATTTTGTTCCATATATCATAGGATTCATCATCCTTTTCATATACGGATACCCATAGATCCTTTTCATGAATTTCCATAACCTCTGTTAAGAACTCCCATGCCCACTTAATAGATTCTTTTTTGAAGTAATCCCCAAAAGAAAAATTCCCTAGCATTTCAAAAAATGTAGCATGTCTAGCAGTTTTGCCTACATTATCTATATCTGCAGTCCTAATACATTTTTGACATGTTGTAACTCTTTTGCTTGGTGGTTCCTTTTCCCCAGTAAAATATGGTTTAAGTGGGGCCATTCCCGCATTTATTAATAATAAACTTTTATCGTTCTTAGGCACTAAGGGAAAACTTGGCAAGGCTAAGTGGTTCTTCCCTTTGAAAAAGTTTATAAATTCCCTTCTTATCTCGTGTAATCCCATATCTTTCAACTTATTCACCTCTTAGAGTAGATTTTAAAAAAATTCGTCCCAAAAAGGGACGATAAACTAGCACATATCTATATCAGGATTATAATTTATCCTTTTCCTTTTGTCAACCAACTTATCTATCTTCTACTTATTGATTAACTTTTTCCTTCTAATCTTATCAAGAAAGAAGCCAATAAGTATTTTTAAGATTGAAACTAATGGAATAACAAATATCATCCCCAGTACCCCATATAAGTTTCCAGCTATTATAATACCTAACAAGACAGTAATAGGATGGAGTCCTGTACTTTCACCAATAATTTTAGGTGCTAATACATTGTTTTCAACCCACTGGATCAGGACGAATATTATAGCAACCCATATACCCTTGGATACACTATCCAAAAATGCGAAGATTACTGCTGGCAAAAAGCCCAGAAATGGTCCAAAGTATGGTATAATGTCTGCTATTCCAGTAAGCAGTCCAATTACAACTGCAAAATTTATATTAAGAATCAACAAGACAATTGTTGTAGCAATTCCCACATAGATTGCTAATATAAGTCTTCCCCTTACAAATTGACTTAAAGACTTGTCTATTTCAATTAGCAGCTCTTTTACTTCTGGTCTATTTCTCTTTGGTATTGTAAGATAAGCCCTATTGAGCAGTTTGTCCTTATCCTTTAAGAAATAAAAAGTTAATATTGGTATTAGAACTAAGCTGATTATTCTATTGATTAAACTTCCTACACTAGTAAATATCTTACTCATATTTTCAAGCAATACTTTTTGCAGTTTATTTAGATTATCGTATACTATGCCTTCAAAATTTTCAAGTAAAGGTGCTATAGTGTCTAAGTTATAATACTTATCGTATAGGTCTTTAAAAAAGTCAGTCATCCTATTAAAATAATCAGGCAATACAACAATTACTTCTTTCAGCTCCCTGCTCAGTCTAGGTACGAAGGATATTGAAATAGCTGCAAAGATACCTAAGATAGCTACATATAATATTATGATACCTAAGCTCCTAGACAGGCCTCGTTTTTCCATATAATTTATTATGGGATTCAATAAATAGGAAAAAATGAGGGATATAATAACTGTAAACAATAGATTTGATATAATTTCAAATCTCTGAATCGAAAAATATAATATATAAACCGACAAGGCTATTATCAGTAACTGTATTGCCCTTTTTCTGCTAATCTTAATTCTCTTATCTTCGTCAATAAACCGGTTACCTATATGTATCAAATAATAAATCAATAAAATCAAAATAATAAAAACTAATAAAATCAATCCCCTATTAAAAAAAGAAATCTGTATGTTCATATCCCTTATCACCATATCTTTATTTTGGGATAGACCCATGGGTCTATCCCAACATTGAACTAATACCATTTACTAAAGTTGACTTTGCTTTTCTAGCTGTTTTCATAATTTTTCTTCTAGGATCATTTTTCATATTACTAGCAACAAGCATTCCAACTGACAATCCTACCATACTTCCAATTATCGCACCATTTCTTATTCTGTCTTTCTTCAATTGCATCCTCTCCTTTACTATTATATCTAATATTTTCTTCACTTGTTTATTATTTAATCCTATATATTTTTTGCAAGCTTAGATAATTTTGTAAAATTATATTAATATATTACTTCTAATACTAATTGCCTTATCATCAATAATAGTATCATCAAGGAGAGGTAAATAATTTCTTCCCTTTATCAGGTCCTCAAATATTCCTTCTGTTATAATGAATCCTTCAATTTTTCCATTATCCTTATTTATTACTATATCTCTAACATATCCAATACATTCCTCATTTTCATCTATGATCTCTTTGTTAAATAATTTTGAACCCTCTTTTTCACTAGAAATGTTTCTTTCCATTTTGTCATCCAGATCATTAGCAGCCTTAATATACACTACCTGATCCTTATTTATAAAATGAATATCATCGAATCTTATAATGGCCTTATTCTTAATAAGATTCCCATTCTTTATGACCAAGTAATCAACTTTTTTGAAATCATCGGAACATATTATTTCCTCAATTTTTCCAATAGGCTCCCTTGTATCCCTGTCAAGGATCTTTAAGGTTAGTAACTTTTTATACCTTATCACTTTCATACCCCTCTTCCATTGCTATAATAATATTTTATCTCAAATATATATAAATATTTAAATTGCATATATCCATTTTTGTTTAGATATTACAATTATTAGAGGGGCTCAAACCCAATATAATTATTCATGATCATGAGGATCTGTTGGTTCAAAATCCTCCAATCCTTCTATGTGGACATTGTGTTTCTTTGAATAATCTTGCAAAGCTGATTTAATGGCTTGTTCTGCTAAAACAGAGCAATGCATCTTTACAGGTGGCAATCCATCCAAAGCTTCAGCTACAGCTTTATTTGTAATCTTCATTGCTTCTTCTATAGTTTTGCCTTTAATTAACTCAGTAGCCATACTTGATGAAGCTATAGCAGAACCACAACCAAAGGTTTTAAACTTTACATCAACAATAATCCCATCTTCAATTTTTAAATACATTTTCATTATATCTCCACATCTTGGATTCCCAACTACTCCAACACCATCTGCATCCTCTATTTCTCCTACATTTCTTGGATTTCTAAAGTGTTCCATTACCTTCTCTGAATACATCTATTTCTCCTCCTTTTTGACCTTTTCATACAATGGAGACATGGCCCTCAATCTGGATACTATCTCTGTCAATTTTTCTACCACATAGTCAACCTCTTCCTCAGTATTGAAATCACCTAGTGATAGTCTCAATGACCCATGGGCTATTTCATGGGGTAAACCTATAGCCAATAGTACATGGGATGGCTCCAATGATCCTGAAGTACATGCAGAACCACTAGATGCTGCAATTCCTTCCATATCTAAACTGAGTAGCATTGATTCCCCTTCAATAAATTCAAAACATAGGTTAACGTTACCTGGAAGTCTTTGAGTTGGATGACCATTGAGTCTAACATGATCTATATTCTCAAATACTTTATTTATTAGCCTATCCCTTAATTCTATAAGCTTCTTATTGCTCTCTTCTAAGTGTTCATAGGCTAATTCTATGGCCTTGCCCATACCTACAATACCTGGTACGTTTTCTGTTCCTGCTCTCCTACTTCTCTCTTGTCCTCCACCTGCTATTAAAGAATCTAGTTTTACACCTTTTCTAACATATAAGGCTCCAACGCCTTTTGGTCCATAGAACTTGTGGGCAGCCATAGACAATAGGTCTATATTTAGATCATCCACATCAATATTTATATGTCCAACAGCTTGAACTGCATCAGTATGGAAGTAAATACCATGACTTTTTGCAATTTCACCTATTTCCTTAATAGGTTGAATAGTTCCTATTTCATTATTTGCAAACATTATTGTGATCAAAATAGTTTCATCTGTTATAGATTCCTTTAATTGTTCTAAGTCAACTATTCCATATTCGTCCACATCAAGATAGGTAACCCTAAAACCCTGCTTTTCTAAATACTCACAAGTATGTAGAACCGCATGATGTTCAATTTTACTGGTAATTATATGGTTACCCTTATTCCTATTTGCAAAAGCAACTCCCTTTATAGCCCAGTTATCAGCTTCTGAACCTCCAGCTGTAAAGAATATTTCACTTGGTTTGGCATTTATCGCTTTAGCAACTCTTTCCCTTGCTATTTCCACTGCATTTTTGGACTTACTTCCTAAAGTATACACGCTAGATGGATTACCATAATTCTCTGAAAAATATGGTAGCATCTCCTCTAAAACTTCTTTCTTGACCCTAGTTGTAGCGGCATTATCCATGTAAATATACTTTTCCATAGCCAATCCTCCCAAATCATTTAATCATTTCGTTCTTTTTCTGCTCATCAATCATGTCCTGTAATGTAATTGAATCAATTACATTATTTAGGCTATCAATCATCTGAGCATATACAAACTTTGTTGCACATTCATCTTCCCTATCACATTTAACATTTTCATCAGTTAAGCAATCTACCGGTGCCATATTTCCTTCAAGGGTGCGCAGTATATGACCTACAGTAATATGTTGAGGATCTTTAGCTAACATATATCCACCCTGAGCTCCTCTTACGCTTATTATTAATCCTTCTTTTCTTAAAACTGAAAACAACTGTTCCAGATAGTTTTCAGAAAGACCTTGTTTTTTTGCAATATTATTTAAAGCTATTGGTCCTTCTCCATAGTGTAAAGCTAACTGATACATTGCCTTCAATCCATATCTACCTCTAGTAGATAGTTTCATTTTAAACACCTCTTTTAATTCCCACCAAATTACTTGACATTCTGTAGTAATTATAATATACCCTACTATTTCTGTCAACATTCACTTTGTTTTAGAAAACAAAAGATAAAGCAGGCTCAAGCCTGCTTTATTATAGACCTAATTTAATTCTTAATTTTTCTAACATATCCTTAGTCATAGCATCCAAATCGTATTTTGGATTCCAACCCCATTCTTCTCTAGCTGCTGAATCATCTAGGGAGTTTGGCCAGGATTCTGCTATAGCCTGTCTTACAGGATCCACATCATAGTCTAATTCAAACTCAGGAATATATTTTCTGATAGCAGCAGCAATTTCTTCTGGATCAAAGCTCATTGCTGCAATATTAAATGCATTTCTGTGTTTTAACTTACTACCATCTGCCTCCATTAGCTGTATTATCGCATTTATAGCATCAGGCATATACATCATATCCATTTTCGTGCCTTTAGCTATAAAAGACGTATACTTCTTATTCTTTAAAGCTTCATAATAAATATGAACTGCATAATCTGTTGTACCTCCACCAGGTAAAGCCTTATAGGAAATCAAGCCAGGAAAACGTACTCCTCTAGTGTCTACTCCAAATCTATGGAAATAGTAATCACATAATAATTCTCCAGCTACCTTAGTAACTCCATACATAGTATTTGGTCTTTGAATTGTATCCTGTGGTGTGTTGTCCTTTGGTGTAGAATCACCAAAAGCAGCTATGGAGCTAGGTGTAAAAACAGAACAGCCTTCTTCTCTTGCTACTTCTAATACATTATAAAGACCATTCATGTTAACATTCCAAGCTAGTTGTGGTTTTTGTTCTCCTACAGCTGATAGTATAGCTGCCAAATGAACTATTGTATTTATATTATGCTTTTTAACAACTTCAGCAATTTGATTTGCATTAATTACGTCAACTACTTCAAAGGGTCCTGATTGAATAATTTCTTCAAAACCTTCTTTGGCTACTAAATCACTTGCAACCACATTGTTGTTCCCATATAATTCCCTTAGTTTCATTGTCAACTCTGTTCCTATTTGCCCTAAGGAACCAGTTATTAATACTTTTCTCATCTATATACCTCCTTATATAAGCATCAAACATACTACCACATACAATTATAACACATGTCATATTTATACGTACAGCAATATATAGTATGATCAAAAATTCATAACTAAAACATTAAACACATATATTTATAGAAAATTAACTTTGCTATACAGTAATACTGTATAGCAAAGTCCTCTATTTTACTACTATGTTATATATCTTACCCTTTACAAATATTTCTTTAACAATTTTCTTACCTTCTATATATTTCATTAGATTTTCATTTTCTTCTATCTTTTCTTTGATCATATCCTGGCTTGAATCAGCAGGAACTACTACAGTTCCTCTTACTTTACCGTTTATTTGAATTGGCATTTCTATTTGATCATCTTTTATCTTTTCTTCATCATAAACAGGCCAATTTTGATCATGTAACATACCTTCTAAGCCGCAAACCTGCCATAGTTCTTCTGTTATGTGAGGTGCTACTGGATTTAATAGAATTAAGAAAGTCTTTAAATCTGTAGTAGTTATTTTACCGTGACTATTAAAATCATTTAGCAATGACATAAGTGCCGCAATAGCTGTATTGAATTTTAGGGTTTCATAATCTTCACTTACTTTCTTAATAGTTTTATGAATATTTGTTTCCAATTCTTTAGTATAGCTATCTCCAGATACCACAATATCTTGTAATCTCCACACCCTCTCTAGGAACCTTCTACATCCTTTAACTCCGTTTTCTGACCAGGGTACACTCTTTTCAAAGTCTCCAATAAACATTTCATAGGTTCTCAATGTATCTGCTCCAAATTCTTTTACTATGTCATCAGGGTTTACTACATTTCCTCTTGACTTAGACATCTTCTCATTATTTTCCCCTAGTATCATTCCATGGGATGTTCTCTTTTTATAAGGTTCTGGTGTGTTAACTACACCAATATCATATAAAAACTTATGCCAGAATCTAGAATACAATAAGTGTAATGTAGTATGTTCCATACCGCCATTATACCAATCAATAGGCAACCAGTAATCAAGGGCTTCTTTACTAGCTAGCTCTTTGTCATTGTGGGGATCCACATATCTTAAAAAATACCAGGATGACCCTGCCCATTGAGGCATAGTATCTGTTTCCCTATCGGCTTTTCCACCACATTTTGGACATGTAGTTTCTACCCATTCCTTTATATTTGCCAATGGAGATTCTCCAGTTTCAGTTGGTTCATAGTTCTCTACGTCTGGTAACATAACAGGTAGCTCATTTTCTGGCACAGGCACCCAACCACATTTATCACAGTGTACCAAAGGTATAGGTTCTCCCCAATATCTTTGTCTTGAAAATACCCAGTCTCTTAGTTTGTAGTTAACTGTTCTCTTCCCTAAGCCCTTTTCTTCAAGCCAATCACTCATCTTTTCTATAGCTTCTTTTACTTCCAATCCATTTATAAGCTCTGAGTTTACAACTATTCCCTGTTCTGTATCAGTATAAGCTTCTTCTTCTACATTTCCACCCTTTATTACTTCTATAATAGGTAAGTTAAACTTTTTAGCAAATTCCCAGTCTCTACTGTCATGAGCAGGAACAGCCATTATAGCTCCTGTACCATAACTCATCATTACATAATCAGAAATCCATATAGGTATTTCCTTGTTAGTAACAGGATTAACTGCTTTTAACCCATTTATTTCAACACCTGTCTTTTCCTTTGTTAACTCAGTTCTTTCAATATCAGATTTCTTGCTTACATACTCCCTGTATTTTGATATTTCATCCATATTCTCAATTATGTCATTATATTTATCAATTAAAGGATGTTCAGGAGCTATTACCATGTACGTTGCCCCATATATGGTATCTGGCCTGGTTGTAAATACCTTCAAGGCATCATCCTTACCACTTATTCTAAAGTCTAATTCAACTCCCGTTGAGCGACCTATCCAATTTATCTGCTGAGCCTTTATCTTTTCCACATAATCTACTGTCTCCAAATCCTCAATCAATCTATCTGCATATTCTGTTATCTTTAACATCCACTGGTTTTTTACCTTTTTAATAACATCACTACCACATCTTTCACACTTACCAGCTACAACCTCTTCATTAGCAAGACCTACTTTACAGGATGTACAGAAGTTTATAGGCATTTCTTTCTTATAGGCCAATCCCTTTTCAAATAACTTCAGGAAGATCCATTGAGTCCATTTATAGTATTTTGGATCTGTAGTATCTACCTCTCTTGACCAATCAAAAGAAAAACCTATAGACTTTAACTGTTCCTTAAATCTGCTAATATTCTGCTCAGTAACTTTTCTAGGATGAATTTTATTCTTAATAGCATAATTTTCAGTAGGTAAACCAAAAGCATCCCAGCCAATTGGGAATAGTACATTATATCCTTGTAACCTTCTCTTTCTTGCAACTATATCCATTGCTGTATATGGTCTAGGATGCCCTACATGCAATCCTTGACCTGAAGGATATGGAAATTCGATTAAGGCATAAAATTTCTCCTTAGCCATATCATTACTTGCTTCGAAAACCCTTTTTTCTTCCCATATTTCCTGCCATTTTTTCTCTATCACTCTTGGATTGTATTCGCGCATATTATTCCTCCTCATCTATTCTAAAATAAAAAAACCTCTCGTCTAAGCTAGAGACGAAAGGTGTATTTCCGCGGTACCACTCTAATTGATAGATTATTAAATCTATCCTCTCAAATTGATAACGGCAATGAACCGGCTAAAGCTACTTATTTCACCTTAGCAACTTAAGGACGAGTTCAACCTGCTTTGATACTGTTTCCCACCAACCAACAGCTCTCTGTAATCAATTACAGGTCTACTACTTCCTGTCATCGTTTTATATTTAAGTTGATTATGAAGTATTATAGCAAATAAAGCTATTTTATTCAAGAAGATATATACTATATTTCCAATTATTTTATTAAAACTCTGCAGAACCAACAGTTCTTGGGAAGGGGATTACATCTCTGATGTTACTCATGCCTGTTAAATACATAATAGCTCTTTCAAAACCTAGTCCATATCCAGCGTGCTTTACTCCTCCATACTTTCTCAATTCTAAATACCACCAGTAATCCTCTTCATTCATACCAATTTCATCAATTCTTCTCTTTAATACATCATATCTTTCTTCCCTTTGACTGCCTCCGATTATCTCCCCAACACCTGGTACAAGTAAATCCATGGCTGCAACTGTTTTTTCATCATCATTTAACCTCATATAAAAGGCCTTTATATCCTTAGGATAATCAATTACAAATACTGGTCCCTTAAAGACCTTTTCAGAAATATATCTCTCATGCTCAGTTTGTAGGTCTATTCCCCATTCTACTGGGAATTGGAAATTCTCCTTGGACTTTTTCAAAATATCAATTGCTTCAGTATAAGTTATACAAGCAAACTCAGAGTTTACTATGTTTTCTAATCTATTTATTAAATCTTTATCTATGAATGAGTTGAAGAAGTTCATCTCTTCCTTTGCATTTTCCATAACATAATTAATTATATATTTCATCATATCCTCAGCTAGTTTTCTATTGTCTGTCAAATCAGCAAAGGCTATTTCTGGTTCTATCATCCAAAACTCTGCTGCATGTCTAGCAGTATTAGAGTTTTCCGCTCTAAAAGTTGGTCCAAAGGTATATACTTTCTTGAAAGCTAAAGCATATGCTTCTGCCTCCAATTGTCCACTTACGGTTAAATTAGTTTCCTTGCCAAAGAAATCTTCAGAAAAGTCTACTTTATTATCTTCAGTAGTTGGTACATTGAGAAGATCTAGAGTTGTAACCCTAAACATTTCTCCTGCACCTTCTGCATCACTACCAGTAATTATTGGCGTATGCACATAGACAAAGCCTCTTTCTTGGAAAAATTTATGTATTGCATAAGCAGCTATAGACCTTACTCTAAACACTGCATTAAAGGTATTGCTCCTTGGTCTTAAGTGGGCAATAGTTCTTAAGTATTCAAAGGTATGTCTTTTTTTCTGTAAAGGATAATCTCTATCAGAGTTTGCTTCTAATCTAACTTCCTCTGCATGGATCTCAAAAGGCTGCTTAGTTCCTTCTGTTTTTACTAGTACCCCTTTAACTACTATAGCACTACTTATTGTAAACTTCTTCACCTCTTCAAAATTTTCAAGGCTTTCGTCAAATACTATCTGCAAGTTGCTAAAAAATGTCCCATCATTTATCTCTATAAATCCTACTTTTTTTGAAGTTCGCAAAGTCCTTATCCATCCCTCTACTACTATCTCTTTATCAAAGAACTTATCTGGACTAGCAAATATATCCTCTATGCTTACTTTCATGAAATCACTCCTTTTCCTCTTTGTTTACAAAAAAACCTTTTATCCGAAATCTTTTAGGGATAAAAAGTTAATAATTCTACAACAAACATCTTACATGAGTTACTATACAAATATTAACCATTTAAGCAAATATATACAAGTTATAATATTATAATATTATAAATATATCACTTTTCCAAGTCAATTGTTTTATTCAAGTATTCTTTTATCTTCTTTTCATATCCATTATCGGTAGGTATATAGTATTTTATCCCTAGTAGTTCATCAGGTAAGTATTGCTGCTTCACATAGGCTCCTTCATAATCGTGAGGATATTTATATCCTACACCATGACCTAATTTAGAGGCCTCCTTGTAGGAGGCATCCCTCAAGTGAGCTGGCACTCTACCTATTGGCTTATTTCTCACATCCTCTAAGGCCCTGTTAATACCCACATAGGCTGCATTACTCTTAGGTGCACAAGCTATATAACAGGCTGCTTGAGCTAAGGGAATTCTCCCTTCAGGCATGCCTATAACATTTACAGCATTAAAAGCTGAAATAGCAATATTTAAGGCTAGTGGGTCAGCATTGCCTACATCTTCTGAAGCACATATTATTATTCTTCTAGCTATAAATTTTGGATCTTCTCCAGATTCAATCATCTTAGCTAACCAGTATAAAGCAGCATCCGGATCTGAACCTCTCATACTCTTTATAAAAGCAGAAATGGTGTCATAGTGCTCATCCCCAGCTTTATCATACTTAACATATTTTGTCAGTAGGCATTCTTTTATTGTTTCCATATCAATATTTATTATACCATTCTGGTCTTGAGGTGTAGACAATACAGCTATTTCTAGTGAATTTAATGCAGCCCTAGCATCTCCATTGGAGGATTTTGCAATAAAATCCAATACTTGTTCTCCAATATTTACTTTAAATCTTCCTATCCCCTTCTCTTCATCCTTTAATGCCCTCTTTAATATTTGGATAATGTCCTCTTCTGTTAGGCTTTTTAAAGGTAAGACCATCATTCTCGACAAGAGTGCTTTATTTACTTCAAAATAAGGATTTTCAGTAGTAGCACCTATAAGAATAATAATTCCTCTTTCCACATAAGGAAGCAATGCATCTTGCTGGGCTTTATTAAATCTATGAATCTCATCAATAAATAAGATGGTTCTTTTATTATATAGTTTTAAACTCTCTTCAGCCTTATTAGCTACATCCCTAATCTCTTTTACCCCTGCCATTACAGCAGATAATTTTTCAAAATTCATTTTAGTTGAATTTGCAATTATCCTAGCCAAGGTGGTCTTACCAACTCCAGGTGGACCATAAAAAATCATGGAACATATTCTATCTGCTCTTATAAGCCTATTTAAAAACTTTCCCTTGCCCAAAATATGGGATTGACCTAGAAACTCATCTAAGGTTTCTGGCCTCATTCTATCTGCGAGGGGAGCATTTTTTCTCAGCTGGTTTTCCATGTTCATAGTGAATAAATCCAATATATCACCTGCTTTTAATGTAATTATATTTTATGATATTATAGTTGAAAGGTTCAGTCAAATATATTATACAAAATATTAGATACTTATTAAATCTTGAAAGATTAAGGAAAATGGGGCTATATCTATGGCTAAACTAATATATCATTATAATCTATAAAGCCAGCCCTTCATTTACGAAATTTGGAAAGCAACACCACTGGGAAAACTTATTTATAAAACCTCTGCCCATTAAATTACAAATCTTTTCGATTTTCCTGCGTGAGAGCTATCACTTAATTTCACCAATGTCGGCTTTGCTTTATAGTTTAAACCACTAGCCTAGCTGCGGTAAAAGGCATGCTAGCAAAGATGAGAGCCGAATTCTTAAAGATTTGATTGAAGTATCCGGCGAAGCAAAACCATAAGATTTACGTCTCAAGCATAAGCGATTACGCAAATCGGTTTTGCAAGCCGTGATACTTCACAAATCTTGGAGATCTGAGGCTCGAACTTTGCTAATATGCTATTAGCCATAGACACACAATTATTAAAAAAAATAACTAGGCTTAATAGATTATGGTATCACAGAACTATAGTAACTTCATGAATCTATTTGTAATAGCTGCAAAACAAGAATTAGGAGACCATAGCCTCCTAATTTTTTATATCCTTCTTCACATATTCAGAAGTCATGACTCTTAAAATACCTGAATAGGTCAGGTTAAATCTAATCTTATCCCCAACCCTATAGTCAATCTTGCAATCAGTTCCATCTAGTATTAAATGATCACTGCTTGCTCCCAAAATATCTATATCTTCATCTACTGGAATAATGCTATCTATGTCCACATCTTGCTTACCTATAGCACAGATAATTCTCTTTCTAATTCCCTTATCTGAAAAAGTTGGCACATTCCCAAAGGCATCCATCCCTATTTGGCCAATTGGTACTGAAGGCTTCTCTTTTATCTCCACTATCTCTGCTACTAGTTGAAAGCAATCATCATGAGTGTCCTTTACCTTATCACCATAGGCTGTTTCTCTACCTAAAACCAAGACCTCTCCAAGCCTCAACATGTTTATGCCGTCTACTGTTTTTTCTTTCATCAACAAATGTAAACTACTGGAATTTCCACCTGATATGATTTCTAAATCTACTCTGAATTTTTCTTTAATATTTTTTTTAATTTTAACCAATCTTCCTAAATTGTCCTCATCAGGTATTACTCCACCATAGCAGGTTAAATTTGTACCTAAGCCTATAAGTTTTATGCCATCCATATCCAATACGTCCTCTACTACATCATAGAGTTCTTCTTCATTAAAATATCCTTCCCTTAAATCTCCCAGGTCAACCATCAGTATTATATTATGGATTTTTCCTTTTTTCTTGGCTTCATTAGATATGGCTTTGATAGTTTCTATTTCCGAGTTTAAAGATATGTCTGCATATTCAACTACCCTGTCTACTTCACTGATCATGGGTATTCTGATCAATATCTTAGGTAAATCTATATCCTTTAGCTTGATCAAATTCTCAATTCTAGAATCTGCCAGGTATTTTACTCCACCTTCCACATAGGCTTTTGTAATATGAGGATCTCCACAAAACACCTTGGTTACACCTGCTACATCTATTCCATGCATCTTACACATATTAACAAGTACCCTTACATTGTGCCTTAACTTATTTAGATCTATTTCTACTCTAGGATAGTACATTTACATCCCCTTCCTTATTGTTAACAGATCAATAGTATACTGTGGGCAGATCTATTAACTATCCTTATATATTGAGGCTTTTCTTTAATAACCTTAAGGCTGCCTCTGGATATTTCCTTGCCATGACTCCAAGTGAAGCCATTATATAATTATTATCTACCAATACTCTAGCTTCCTTTGTTGGCAATAGTTTATTTCCTTTATTGCTTATTGGGATTTCTTTTATTAAACTTATCCTGCTAGGAAGCCTAGTTAGGGCTCCTCCAGTGCCAATTATATACTTAATTCCTGTTAAGTCCTTACCCTCAGCTACTGTCTTCTTGCCTCCAGGTCCGTACAAATGCCTTAAAACACCTGCATGCCTGTTTACTGCATTGATAATCGCATGTTGAGCCAAAACTTCAGTGAAGCGAATGTCAGTTTCTGTTGTAGGTATAGGACTGTGTTTCTCAATTATCATATCTAGTTCTTCCAAGCTTACATTCAACTTTTCTGCAAGCTGCTCCTTACCTACAAGATTCACCACATTTGGCATGCTCACATATACTCCTAAATCCCCTTCAACGGTTCTCTTGGCCAGAGGTTCTGGATTGATTAGAATTCTACTCACTTCTTCACTGCCCTCAGTTACAGAATGAACATCTGTTGTAGCACCACCTACATCTATTACCATTAAATCCCCAATTTCTTCATATAAAAGTCTGGCTGCCTCCATTACTGCTCCTGGAGTAGGCATAATAGGTCCATTTACCATTTCACGGACCTTCTGCATACCTGCTGCATGAATTATGTGTTTTTCAAACACCTGTTGGATTACCCTTCTAGTGGGTTCAATGTTCAATTGATCTATTTTAGGATATACATTCTCTACTATATATAACTCTGATCTCTTATCAGAAAACAAGTCCTTTACTTCTTCGTGATTTTCAATATTCCCTGCATATATTATTGGTATTTCTATATCCATTTCTGCAATCAGTTCTGCATTATGCAGTGCCGTATCCCTTTCACCATAATCTACTCCACCAGCTATAAGTATGATATTAGGTTTTATTTCCTTGATCTTTCTTAAATCAGACTTCCTTAACCTACCTGCTGTTATATTTTGTATATTGGCTCCAGCACCTAATGCAGCCTCCTTGGCTGCCTTTACAGTCATATCATACACTAGGCCATGAACTGTCATACGCAAGCCACCAGCCGCACTACTGGTTGCAATTAACTCATCATAGTCTACTCTGTCTATATTCAAATTCTTTACAAAATCGTCAATAGCCTCCCTAAGGCCTATGTTCACATCCCCAGCAGCTACAGAAGTAGGAGCTTGCCCCTGTCCAAGGAATTTGGGACAAGGGCTATTAATATCATCAAAGGCATTGATTACAGTAGTTGTACTGCCAATTTCAGCAACTAACAGATTAATCTTCATCTTGCATCTCATTCCTTCTCTTCACTAGGAATGTAGCTACATGAACACCCTTTGTTCCTCTTCCAAATCCTGCATCCATACCATTTTCTACAGCCAAATCATTTGATACCTGTGTTCCACCTGCTAGCAGGATTATTCTATCTCTTATTCCCTTTTCAATGCAGAGGTCATTTAACTTTTTCATGTTCTTGTAATGAATATCATCGTGGCTGATTATGGTTGAAGCAAGTATTGCTTCTGCATTTAATTCTATAGCTGCATCCACAAGCTTCTCTACTGGCACAGAAGTACCTAAATAATGACACTCAATACCGTATTTTTCAATTCCTCCGTGCTTAATATCAATAATCTCCCTTAGTCCTACTGAGTGTTCATCCTCCCCTACTGTTGCAGCTACTATCTTCATTGGTTTAGCTTCTATTTCTGCCCTTATTTCATCATCTGACATGATATCAGGCTCTGGTGGGATGACAAGGTTTGAAGTATCTACTGCAAAGGGCACTCTACCCTTAACTTCCAGTCTAGTCCCTTCTGCTTGATGTATTATTTCCTTGTGTATAACCTCTATGTCCTCTAACCCTAATTTCTTTGCTATTTCAAGAGCAGCAACTTCTGCAACCCTAACTTCAGTAGGTAGGAACATTGTAAAGAACACTACTCCATCCCCAGCCCATTCCATCTCTGGCTTTATAAGGCTTGTTTCTCTTAATTCCCTAGTTTCCTCTAGCCTAATATTTACATTATCATTTTCATCCAGTTCATCAATGAAAACTATCTTATCTGGATCTTCAAAGGTACATCCGCCTATTAGCTTAGATGGATTGTCAACAGCATTAGGATCATATTGAGCCACATTATTATATCCAAAATGAGCGGTTACTGGAGCCATGTAGTCTTTGTCCCTAGGCACTACAGTTCCAGCTCCTACCCCTCCGTCTATCTTTCTAACTATGCCGTCTCCATTTCTTTCTGGGTAAAATCCTGAATCCACAAAGAAACCTTCTTCAACAGCCTTAAAGTATCCACCTACCTCTAGGATCTCCTCCATGAAAAGAACCGCTCTTTCCTTTAATTCTCTAACCTTTTCTTTAAGAGCCCCTTCATCTCTTTTTAGCTCTACCATCTCTTTTAAACCGTCCATGCCGGCAAAAGCTTGCTTAGCTGTATCTACAGCTTCTATGTTGTAAATATGCCATGGCACATTTCTTCCTTCATCTGGTGTAATAGTTGATTGTATATCTGCGCTTGTTAATTCAGAAATCAATAAGTTCAAAACATGGGTTACAGTAGCTTCTCTAGTTGATGACTCAATATACTTTGTGTTCATCTGAGCCCTCATCTTAAAGCCTTTAAATAGCTCTCTCAATGCCACTGCATAGGGTAAATCTATTCTTAAACAGGGAGCAGGAGGTGCTGTTGGAGGTACTGTAGATAGGCATATATTTTCCTTCTTCATACCTACCTTTAATGAAAACATTGAATTTATTGCATGTTGGACCATAAGTTCTGGCATTACCTTCCAGCCTTCCCTTGCAGTTGCATTGGCATTATGAGCACCATCAATCTGTGCCATATCTGCCCATACCATAACCTTTTTTGCACAAGCCGCATCTACAAAGGATCTTACCATGTTTATGTTTCTATAAAGCACATTATATTGTGGGTCTTGATGGGCACCATTTACCCCTTCTTCTGCAAACATAACAGCAATTTCCGGTCCTGCTACACCACTTACATAGGAATGATAGTTTATTGGACGGCCTACCTCATCTTCAATAAAGTCCAAAGCCTTCCTTTGAGCCCTAACTTGTTTTCTGGTGATAGGGATTCCCCCAACTCCTTGAGGAGTTCCTTCAATCAAACCATCAAAATGGCTCTGGCCAGCTGTCCTTATAACCATAATGTGATCAGCACCGTGCCATGCTGCCATTCGCATACGTCTTATATCATCCTCAAACCTTCCAGAGGCAATTTCTGTTGTAATTACTGGGGCAGGTTGAGGATCTATGTTGTCAAAATATTTGGCTGCTGGTATAGGCTGGCTGTTTTTCAATGGTTCAGCTGTTTCAAAGTATTCAAATTGCCCGTATCTTCTTTTCTGGCCTGTACCCTTTCTCCAAGTCCAGCCCCTTCTTCTTGGTCTATACTTGTCTAGATCCCTTAAAATATATTCTATATCAAGTTTCTTATTAGGCTTTAACTCCATTATCTTTCACCTCCGTTAAAGATAGATACAAGCTCATCCCACATTTCACCATTAGCCAACCTTACTCCAGCCTCTCTTATGTCCATATTCTTTTCTTTTGCAAGCTTATATACTAAATGACCAGCTCCTTTTCCAAGGAGCCCCCTATCCATAGCTCCATCAACAATAGCCTTAGCTTCTATACTTGAAAATCCCATCCTTAAAAGGACAGACCTTTCTATAGATGGCGAAGTGTTATCATAGGCTAAGTCTAATAATGGATCAACTATTTTTTCTGCCAGTTGCCAAAATCTCTGCTCTAATTCTTCATCGCTAAGATTAGCCAGATGTTTCCTTCTTTCATTAAAATCGTCTTGCCTTCTCATCATTATCCCTCCTAATATTTAATACCTAATTCATCCAGTACTGACTTTACAAACACTTCATGGGACTTCGTATCTTGGCATAGGAATGATAAATCCTCCTCTGATACTTTATCTACATTGTAATGTTTGATGCAATTTCTAATATAGGATCTCCTAGTTCTATTTAAATCAACTTCCTCAACAGAAATATATCCTGGGTCCTTTGGAAGTATAATGTTTTTGCCTGGTATTTCCTCCCTTGGATCCCCAATAATAATATCTATTCCATTTTCCTTGGCAAAAGTCAACTGGGCATTTAGGTGCTTCCCTGCCCCAGTGTATTCAGTCTCCTGAACTACAATAATCTGATCCTCATCAAGCTCCTGGGCAATCTTAAAAGCAGCTGCCAAGGATGTATTGCCTGCTGGACCCCTTTCAAGGCCCTCCAACTGGGCTAAAGCTTCAGTCATGTAAAATACAGATCCTTGGTTTACTGTAACATACCTATCCATGTATCTTAAGGGTCTAGCGGCTGATCTAGGCACATCTGACCTGTCTGGCCAGGTTGTAAAGGGTATTCCAAAGCCTGTGTGACCAGTAGTAAAGGACTTCTTGTTAAATTGAATGTCACTAGCCATATGTAGTCCTGTTAGGTTTACACTAGCTCCTATTACCTTTGTCTCCTTAGCCCCAGCCTTTATCAAACCCCTTGCTGTCCCCGTTAAGTTACCGCCCCCAGCATTGGTAACAATAACCACATCTGGATCTCTACCTTCCCTTTCTCTAAACTGCATGGCTATCTCATAGCCTAGGGTCTCCACGCCAGCTATTGCAAAGGGTGTATATAAGGAAGCATTGAAATAGCCTGTTTCCTCTAACAAAACTAAAAAGGTATAGAATAGTTCTGGACCAACAGTTAATTGAACTACCTCAGCACCATGAGCTTCACATTTCCTTGCCTTTTCGATTATCTCTGGTTGACCGACTCCTTTAGAATCATAGCATTCCTGAACCACTATGCATTTAAGTCCTCTCATAGCAGCCTGGGAGGCTACTGCTGATCCGTAATTGCCACTTGTAGCAGCAATTACACCTTTATATCCTAATCGTTTTGCATGGTAGCATGATGTGGCTGCCCTCCTGTCCTTAAAGCTTCCTGATGGATTAACAGCCTCATCCTTTAAAAATATTCTTGCCCCTTTACCCTTAGGTGCAAAATTTCTTGCAAGTTTAGTCAGATTTCGTAACTCATATATGGGTGTATTGCCAACCCCTGTTTCAGCTTGTATCCTTTTAATTTCTTCAAGAGTGTAGCCAGTTTCTTCCATCATCTTTTCATAATCAAAACCAATTCCCTTGGATTCAAACCTACTATAATCCATTCCAACTGCTTTTCTCATAATCTCAAAATTTCGTCCCATGACCGCTTCATAACTCATATCCTTTTCCATACTACTCACCGTCCTCATCTAATAAGCTTCTTACCTGTTTTCCTATGTAAAGCAGTTCTGGTACGCATTTGCCAAAATCATGTTTATAATATGGATTTACTTCAACAAGTACTCCCTCTACGATTCTGCCAATATAGGTTTCTATTTTGACCCTGTCCCCAATATTTGCTCCCTCATCTAATAAAAATCCTTTAACCCACATTTCCAAGGGTACCCTTTGAGTATCCTCTGGCACACTCGGTGCCCTTTTCCCGGCCTCAAGTACAGCATCATGAATTCTTACCCAATCACCTTTCCTTGCATCCATTTATTGATCTTCCCTTCTTCTTGTTTTAACTTTAGTACTTTAAGTGAGAATTCTAAACCCTATAATAAAAGCACCTTTATTCTTCGATTAAATCTCTCATATCACCCAAAATAGCCCTTGGTACTGGTAAATCAATCATTGTTTTCAATCCAGGCTTAGCATTAATAACATGTGGTATCATGTTCACGCACATGGCTATAGTTCCTATACCGCCGGGTATCTCTGGCTTTATCTGCATATTTATATTTGGAGTTCCCTTAATAGTTATATAGTCTCCAGTTTCAACACCTTCCAAGTGTGGCTCTACTTGCTGTGGATGAACCATTTCTATCTTCAATTCACCATCTACATATCCATGTCCTAACATTTTACATCCTGCTACCTTTCCTGGCTCTACTTCTGCATGGGGAGCCTTTCTATATACATTGGATACTATTGGCTCTTTTGATTGTACTATTTCACTGCTCAATTTCCAGCCTAAGGCATCTGCTATCATGTTAATGGATTCAGGAAAGCCTACATGGCCTGCTAGAGTTCCATCTGCCACTCGCCCATTGAATTCATCAACACTTATCCCTACCCCCTGCTCACTCATTACAGCAGGACCAAAAGGAGATAGATCATTTATTCTTTCAGCTTTAATATAATCAACATCTATACATGCACCTGTCAATGTTACAACAAAAAGGTCCATAATAAGCCCTGGATTTATTCCTGTTCCCAAAACAGTAACCCCATTTTCTTTTGCTATCCTGTCTATCTCTTTTGCCAGTTCTGGTTCCTGAGCTTGTGGATAGGCCATTTCCTCTGCTGTTGTTATCACGTTTATTCCCTTTTTCAAACAGTAGACAATCTTATCAAAGGCACCTTTAACAAAGGAATCTGTTGCAATCAATACTACATCTGCTCCTTTTTCAGTAATTACCTCTTCTACTTTGTCCTTTACAACAACATCTTTACAATTGCCCCTATCAAAGCCTACAAGATCATAGAGACTTTTATTAACTAAATTAGGATCCACATCACAAGCTCCTACAATTTCTACGCCTTTTTTCTTCATAAGCATTTCTGCCATGCCCTTCCCCATGGCTCCTAATCCCCAAATTATAACTTTAACCTTTTCCTTCCTCATAAAAGCACCTCCAAATCAATTTCAATTATATATAATGCAATATTAATGCCAATTCTACATAATTATATTGGCCCTAATATCCTCACAATATTAAACATCTATTTTATTATAATATTGATTATGAGCATCTTACAAGAGAAGAGCAAAATAATATGCTTATTAAAAGCAAATTATTTTGCTCTTGCTTTCCAATATAAATACATCATATTAGACTTATTGCAGCCACCATTCTTTTGTCTATTCCTTTTTCCTTCCTATAGGAATAGAACTTATCTACATTGCAGCTGGTACAAGTATTAGCTGCTATGATATTCTCTTTAGGTATCCCCTCATCTAAAATTTGCAGGTAGATTACCCTCCATAGATCCAAAAATGTCTTTCCACCATCAACTCTAAATATATTATTAAAGTGGGAGTATTTTTTAGTAAATACTTGGATTAGATCCTCTTTTACCTCATAGCAGCAAGCTCCTATGGATGGACCTATTCCTATTAATATGTTTTTAGTCTTGGAATTGAAATGCTTCTCCATGAGGTTAATCATTTTCCCGCTAATATTGTTCAAGGTACCCTTCCATCCACTATGAGCTAATCCAACCACCCTGTTTGATACGTCTGCAAAAAAAATGGGTACACAATCTGCATGATATGTAATCAATGATATTTTAGAAAGGTTTGTAACAAGACCATCCCCTTCCAACTGCCTATTATCTCCAGAATCTTTTAAATCTGAATCGACTACTATTATATCAGTACCATGAACCTGCTTTACATCAATAACATTTTCTTTAGGGATGTCCATTATGCTTGCGATTTGTTCCTTCATCTTATTTTTATCTTTATCCCATCCTATTCTAGATGAAAAAAGGTGGTTAAAAATATGGCTATAATTATTAAACTCCTCAAACTGAAAGTATACTAATTCATCCCTTCTCTTTTCTATAAGCGGCATATTACCCTCCATTTAATAACTATTTTTCATTTAGTAACTTCTTAAGCTCCTCCATAAAGGTATTAATATCTTTAAATTGTCTATAAACAGAAGCAAACCTAACATAGGATACTTCATCTATTTTCTTTAACCTATCCATAACCATCTGTCCGATCTGTTGACTTGTAACTTCCATTTCCATGGAATTGTAAAGTTCCTTTTCTATGTCATTTACTATTTCCTCAATCACATTTAGAGAAACTGGTCTTTTTTCACAGGCTTTTAATAGGCCATTTAAGATCTTGTTTCTGTCATACAGTTGCCTATTCCCGTCTTTTTTCACTACAATAAGGGGAATCTTTTCTATTTTCTCGTAGGTAGTAAATCTCTTGGTACATCTTAAGCATTCTCTTCTTCTTCTAATAGCTTGTCCTTCATCTGTAGGTCTAGAATCTACTACCTTAGTTTCTGGAAAATCGCAAAATGGACAATGCATGTTTTCACCTCCAACGCCTCTTCAATTTGATTATATTATATCTATTTGTAATTGTCTAATGTTTTGCTTTGTTCCATGTCCAAATCTACTAATATTATATCATGTCCCACCCTAACAATCTTCTTCCAATCTATTATCAGATCATTGTTTTTACCAAATAACCCAAGTATTCTGCCTTGCCCAGGAAGAACAAGGGCAAGAACAACCCCCTTATCCAAGTCTATTTCGAAATCATAAATATACCCTAGTCTGGATCCATCCCTTATATTAATTACTTCCTTTTGTCTCATATCAGACAGATTAATCATTACCTCACCTCTTTCCTATCCTTCATATTTATATATATTTTATTGCCCTATTAAAATATGCATAATTGTCCGGGAGGTAATGATTATTATTCTATATTATATTAGTTTCCTCATTTGTCTTAATGCATTTTTCTCCAATCTAGAAACCTGGGCTTGAGAAATACCTATCTCTTCTGCCACTTCCATTTGGGTTTTACCTTCATAAAACCTAAGATTTAGTATATGCCTTTCTCTTTTATTGAGCTTGCTTATGGCTTCTTTTATCATTATCTCTTGAAGCCATACTTCATCTTCTGACTTCTCGTCCTTCACCTGATCCATGACATATATTGCATCTCCACTATCATGAAATATAGGCTCAAAAAGAGAAATAGGTTCTTGAATGGCATCAAGGGCAAAAACTATTTCTTCTTTAGGTAAATTTAATTCCTTAGCTATTTCTGTTATAGTAGGCTCTTTCAAATTTTTGTTGACCAATTGATCTCTAGCTTGTAGTGCCTTATAGGCAATATCCCTTAAAGACCTGCTAACCCTAATAGGATTATTGTCACGAAGATAGCGCCTTATCTCTCCAATGATCATAGGTACAGCATAAGTTGAAAATCTAACATTTTGGTTTAAGTCAAAATTATCAATAGCCTTAATTAAACCTATACACCCTACTTGGAATAAATCATCAACATTTTCTCCTCTTCTGTTAAATCTTTGTATTATACTTAATACCAATCTTAGATTTCCTTGGATAAATTTCTCTCTTGCTTCCATGTCTCCTGCTTTAATTTTCTTGAATAGTTCTTGCATTTCTTCATTAGTAAGTACAGGTAATTCAGAAGTATTTACACCACAAATTTCAACCTTATTTGTGTGCACAACATTCATTCCTTTCTAGTTTATTGCCCCTTTACTTTTTAAAGTATTACCTCCCACATTATTTTTATTCAAGTTTCATATGACAATAATATCCAATTTATGTAATAAAAAAGTGACAGCTTAAAGCTGTCACATGAGTTTAACCATTTCCTTCCTTAGCCTTTTAATAATTCTCTTTTCCAGTCTAGAAATATACGATTGGGAGATTCCCAAGAGATCTGCAACTTCTTTTTGTGTCTTCTCCTTGCCATTATTAAGACCAAATCGCAACTCAACAATTGTCTTTTCCCGGCCAGAAAGTCTCCCAATTGCTTGGCTTAATAACTCCTTATCTACTTCTTCCTCCAAAAGTTTAAAGATTGTATCCCCATCAGTTCCTAATATATCTGATAAGAGCAGCTCATTGCCATCCCAATCCACATTTAAAGGCTCATCCAAGGAAACCTCTGATCTTAGCCTGTTATTTCTCCTCAAATACATCAGGATCTCATTTTCTATGCACTTTGAAGCATAGGTGGCTAATTTTATGTTCTTGTCTGGATTAAAAGTATTAACAGCCTTTATAAGTCCAATAGTACCAATAGAAATCAAATCTTCAATACCAATTCCAGTATTCTCAAACTTCTTTGCAATATATACTACTAATCTCAAATTTCTTTCAATTAAAATACCCTTAATGCTATCATCATATTTCAACCTCTTCAAAAAATAACTTTCCTCCTCCGGCTTCAAGGGAGGTGGAAGGATTTCTCCACTTCCTATATAAAATACAGTTTCAAGCAACTTAAACTTGCTTATTATCTTATATAAAACTAGTTTAGCTTTAACAACCATCTCATTCATTTTTATCCCCCTTAACCTAATATTTCTGGGTGCAATAGCCCATTATACTGTTTATCATGGGCTAGTCTATTATTGTATATGGCTACTATTATATCATCTTCCATTTTGTGGGTTTCATCATTTAAATATACATTTACACTATCTGGCTTAAATCCAATTAGGATGCCATTCTCATTGCCAATTGACTTATATGGAATCAGTCTCAATTTAATTTCATTCCCAATTTCCTCCATCAGCTTTGCTATAAAATTAAGATCAAATTCTTTCTTTTCTGTATACAACTTCCTCAATCTTTCTGGCAAAATTGGCTCTATAGCATTGTATTCAGCAATTATTACAGGCTTTTGTGTTATGGGTTCTTTTAAAGAGTTACCCGTATCAATTAATGCCACCAAGTTTACTTTTTTATTGTTCAGGTTGATAGTTACCCTAGTTAAAAAGTTTTCCTTATTCATCCTTAGACGATGATATTTAAATAAATATTTAATTAGGATAATAGCCAATCCTATACCTATAACTAAAAACCTTATAAGTTCTTCAGATGTACCAAAGCTAATATTAGATAATACCAAATTGCTGCTTAAAATATAGTACAAACCCATGGTGGTACCTGCAAATATAAAAGATATCAAATAAAAGCCTGAAATCAATTTTAAGAAAATGTTGAATCTTTCTGGACAAAAAGCTATGACAATCATAAGCACCGATACTGCAAACTTAAATATGAGCCTGCCCATAAACTGAGCACTGGGGAAAAAAATATAAAATGTATATAAAGACCCTAATAATGAAGCAATGAACAACCTTATTTTACTAGTTTTTGTTCTTGTAAACATTTTGGTTACATATAATATAATAAAATTAATAATGGCATTTTCTACTAGCAGATACTCCAAATACACATACATCTGATACCTCCTCAAAATAATCACTATATTAAAAACTTATTCAAAAGCTAATAAGTTTATGTTTATTATATAAAATATATTCGCAAAAATTTGTCATTATGAGTAAATTAAAAAAAACGTATCTCAATTTTGAGAAACGTTTTTTTGACAGATTATATTAATTTTTTATCTTCTTTTCTTCCTTAAGAAAGGTGGAATATCTAATTCTTCTAAATTAAAATGTGATGATGTTGCAGCAATTTCATCTAACTCCAAATCAACTTCTTCAAATCTAGGTCTGTCGTCAAAGCCTGTAGCAATAACTGTTATGCTGACTTCATCCTTCATATTGGAGTCAATTCCTGCTCCAAATATTATAATAGCATCTTCATCAACAGCTTGTCTTATCAAGTCTGCAGCTTCATTTACTTCAAATAGTCCTAAATCATCCCCACCGGTTATATTCAACAATACAGCTTTGGCTCCATCAATGGAAGTCTCTAGTAGAGGGCTCTTTATAGCTTGTTTAGCTGCTTCTACTGCCCTATTCTCTCCAGTAGCGCTCCCAATTCCCATGTGTGCTATGCCACGATCATACATAATGGTTTTAACGTCTGCAAAGTCCAAATTAATTAAATTAGGTACCGCAATTAAATCTGATATACCTTGTATACCTTGCTTTAGAACTTCATCAGCCATAGCAAAGGCTTGTACCATAGTGGTTTTTTTCTCTGCCACTTGTAACAATCTATCATTTGGTATGGTTACTAAAGTATCCACCCTTTGCTTTAACTCCTCAATTCCTTTTTCAGCATGCATCTGCCTCTTTCTGCCTTCAAAGGTAAAAGGTTTAGTAACAACACCGACTGTTAATATTCCTAAATCCTTTGCCACTTCGGCAATTATCGGAGCGGCACCAGTTCCTGTTCCTCCGCCCATTCCAGCAGTTATAAATACCATATCTGCACCTTTTAAAGCTTCAGTAATTTCATTCCTATTTTCTTCAGCAGCCTTCATTCCTATTTCTGGATTAGCTCCTGCCCCTAATCCCTTAGTTAACTTTTCCCCTATCTGTAATTTTTGCTCAGCTCGAGATGAGTATAAAGCTTGTCTGTCAGTATTGACTGCTATAAACTCAATACCTCTAACTCCACACTCAATCATTCTATTAACAGCGTTATTTCCTCCACCTCCAACACCAATAACCTTAATCTTAGCAAAACCTTCCACATCAACATCAAAGTCAAACATACTTTAACCCCCTTATTTATATCCATCGATTTTAATTCTTACTGCAACAATATATAGACAAACTTGAAACTTAATCCTGATCATCTTTAACTTTTTTGCTTCTGCCTTTAATGAGAATACGTCTAATAATAGCAAAGTTCTCAAATAGTCTTCCACCAAAGGTGAAAATTGCTGCATAATATAGTGGTACTCCTAGCCTATCTCCCATATAAGCTAAAAATGCTGCTAGTATTGCATTTCCAAAAAAGCCTGATATAAAAATATTTAAATCAAAATTGCCTTCTAGATTAGCCCTTATTCCTCCAAATATAGAGTCCAAGCAGGCTAATATGGCCACCGAAATGTATAGTGAGTATGTAACACTATAGGTAAAGGGCAAAATAATTCCAACAATTATACCTATAATGACTCCTATTGCTGCATATATCAATTTAATCACCTTCTTTTATGGGATTAGCATATTTAAATTCATAATTCCCTCTAAATCCTGGAACCACTAGCTCATCTACTACCTCAGTTTCCACAACCAATTGATCTATAGTTTTTAGTGCATATCCATAAGTGTTGGGAGCATTTATTGCAGCATTTAATAGTTTTGGATCTCCTATGGCATTAATATATATGGGTGTTCCTATACTCTTTCCGTTAATCCTAATAATCGGACCACCACACTTTATTTCAGAAATAGATAATACTCTCTGTCCATTTATGCTTATGGCTTCAGCACCTGCTTCCTTTAAATCATTGATTATTCTCAAAACATCAGCATCGTGAATAAGATCAAGGTCAAGGCTCTGTCCCATAGCTTCTTCACTCATATTATCTTCCATTTTTACTATTAAACCAGGACCTTTAACATCTACAAAGCCTGCAATCAATTTGGTTTTATTTAATTCCCCTTGGATCAAATCAATAACATCTTTACTTTCTATAGCAGTATTCTCGTATAAATCGATCTTTTCTTCCATATCCTTTAATACTTTTTTTAATTCTTCAATCTCCTTATTTATATTATCTATCTCATCCTTAGTCATTTCAATAGTATTTAATGTAACAGGTGTAAAAACTGGCACCTTGTTTTTAAGTTGAACTCCCAAAACTATACCAAAGAAGACAAACAACAAGAATAATATAAATTTTGTTTTTGTTTTTTTATCCATATATATCACCTAGGTTTAATTGGCCTTTTCTTCTACTGGTTGTGAATATACAAACTCAACAAGCTTTCTATATTTGGGAATTTTCACATTGTTATCCTTGATTAAGTTTACATCATAGTTATAATATCTAAAAGTCCATATCATACCTCTCTTGATGGAAAGTGCTGACTCTAACGTATCAGGATCACCTATAGCTTTAATTACTATTGGTGAATTTATAGAAACTCCATTTATTTCAATATGATCAGAAGCTCTTACTATTTCAGTATAGGCAGTGTATCTTTGATCATTTATAGAAATAGCCTCCGCTTGGGCTGCATTCAATACGCTTATTGTTTGAAGTATTAAATCTATGTCATCTACTATACTGTACTCTACACCATACTGGACATCTATTGGTGGATCCTTGATCTCCAAAATAACTCCTGGTCCTTCCAAATCTACATATCCTGCTAAAATCCTATATTTTTCTAAATCCTTATATAGATTTTCAACATAAACGTCATTATCTGCTTCTCCAAGTTCATATTGCTTTATCTTCTCTTCCGCTTCATCCAATGCCTTAATTAGGGCATCCCTTTCCTCTTGGGCCTTCTTTAATTCTGTAGCCAACTGCTGGGCCCTTTGAGTAGGCAAAACTCCTTCACCTACTGTTTTATTAACCGTTTTAAATTGAATGGCTAATATAATTCCTAATAGTATTGAAACCAAAACAAGTGCTGCTTTACCCTTCATATTTTTCATTTATTACACCTACCTATTATCAGTAACAATAATGGGGTTATCTCCCTTATTGAAAAATATATGCTTTGCTTTTACACCTTTCTTATCTACGTCCTCTATTATTTTTATTAAGAAGTCTAACTTATATTTTACATTATCTAAAGAACCAAAATCAACATTAGTATCGTTATTTATTTGAAATATTATGTTCTTCTCATTGGAAAAATCTACATAAGTCATATTGGCTAGCAAACTCAACTGGTGGGCTGTACTTATAAACTCTTCTATATTGTCTTTCTTAGCCATTTGGAATATATTCTCACCTGCTTTTAACTCCATCTTGTCAAATCCTTTTATCCTGGGAAGCTTAATACTCTTATCATCCTTCTCAATAGATAGGATATAGCCTTCCTTGTCAATTAAGGCGACTGAATTTAAATAAGGTATTATAGCAATCTCTTCTCTTTCTTCTACTTGAATTATGATTTTACTAGGAAGTTTTCTCTTTATTTCACTTTTCTTTATATAGGCCAATCTTTCAAGGCTTTCTTCTCCTTTACTAGTATTTACTCTAAATATGTTCTCTCCCTTGTTACATAAAGAAGCTTTAACAATTACATCATAGCTTAGCTTCTTATTTCCATGGACTTCTACACGCTTGATATTGAAGTAATCCGTCTTAAATAATAATATATAAGATAATACCAAGATTAATGTGAATAAAAAAAATCTACGGAAAGCCTTCCTTCTATTCTTCATTTTCTTTTTCGCCATTATTAATCACCTGTTTGCTTGTCCAATCTTTGTATAGCAGCAAAAGCTGCTTTATTCTACCTTTCTAATCTCAGCTCCTAGCTTTCTCAATTCCTCGTGGAAATTCTCATAACCTCTCTCTATATGGTAAACATTCTCTACTACAGTAATGCCTTTTGCTGCCAATCCGGCCAATACGAGACATGCACCACCTCTAAGATCCTTAGCTGTTGTCTTAGCTCCCGTAAGCTCTTTAACTCCCTTAACCACTGCTACATTTCCAAACAGCTTAATACTTGCTCCCATTTTGATCAATTCTTCTGCATGTTTGAATCTATTTTCAAAAACTGTTTCTGAGATTATGCTAGTACCATTGGCTATAGTTAACAATGCCATTATCTGGGCCTGCATATCAGTAGGAAAACCAGGATAAGGTAATGTTTGTATCATTTCAATAGAGTTTGGCCTTTTAGGACCAACTATTTTCAAAGAATCATTATCATAATATATCAAACTGCCTGCTTCTTTTAATTTTGCAATAGTTGCCTGTAAATGATCTATCACTATATTCTTAACAACTATTTCTCCTCCAGTAATAGCCGAAGCTACCATATATGTTCCTGCCACAATCCTATCTGGCATTGTTGTATAGCTTACATCATGAAACTTATCTACTCCTTCAACCATTACTACACTGGTTCCAGCACCACTTATCTTTGCCCCTGCCTTGTTTAAGAAATTTTGCAAATCCACTATCTCTGGTTCTCTAGCTGCATTTCTGATTATGGTTGTTCCTTTAGCCCTAGTAGCTGCTAGAATTGCATTTTCTGTAGCCCCTACACTTGGATAGTCCAGCTGTATTTCACATCCCTTTAATTCAGCAGCTTTAGCATAGATAAATCCATGAGACTCTTCTATATCTGCACCTAACTCCCTTAACGCCTTTAGATGCATATCTATTGGCCTTGGACCAATCTCACAACCACCTGGATAGCTAACTACAACTTCACCAGTTCTTGCAAGCATTGCTCCCATAAGTATAATTGATGATCTCATCTCACTAACCAAGTCTTCAGGAATCTTGATCTTATCCAAAGGCTTTGAATCAACCCACATCATATTATCCATTCTCTTCACATTACAGCCAAGAGATAGTAAAATCTTTTCCATTACATCTACATCTTTAAGGTTGGGAACATTAAAGATTGTACTTTCATTTGCTCCTATAACAGTTGCTGCTAAAATGGGTAAAACTGCATTCTTTGCACCAGTAACGCAAACTTCCCCTGTTAATCTTCTTCCACCTTCAACTATTATCTTTTCCATTATCGCACCTCCAAATATGCCTATACAGCCGTATATGACCATATTATGCATATTTATTGGAAGTGTGACAATGTAATCAGTCAATTAGCTCACATATAATATCGACAATTTTTTCAGTTGCGTTAACCTCTCCCAACATTTTAGACTTTCTACCCATTTCACTTAACTTTTTCCTATCCTCTATGAGTTCCTTTATAGTCTTATATAATAGTTCCCCGGTTAGATCCTTTTCCAAAATCAAAGAACTAGCTCCCTTATCTGCAAAAACTCTTGCATTGTGTTCTTGATGATTTTCTGCAGTATATCCCTTGGGTATTAAAATACTAGCTACTCCCACTGCGGAAATTTCAGCTAGAGTAATTGCCCCAGCACTGGTAACCACCAAATCTGCAATATTTAAAGCTTCAGGCATCTTGTATAAGTAAGGCATTATCCTTATATTATCTTTTAAATATAAGTTCTTAGATTTTAACTTATGATTGAAATCTTCATAAAATCTATTCCCTGTTACATGGACTATCTGTATAAATTCATTATTTGCAAATTCTTCAATTACCTTAAGCATTGCTTCATTAAGCTTATTTTGACCCCCACTTCCTCCAAAGGAAAGAATAAAGGGTATGTTTGGATTAATTTTTAAATCAAAGTATGCTTTCTTTCTATCCACATTAACAATACTTTTCCTGATAGGGTTTCCTGTCAAGATAATTTTTTCCTGTTTCTTAAAATACTTTTTTGATTCTTCAAAAGTAACCAATACTCTGTCAACATATCTGGAAAGAATCTTGTTGGTTATACCTGGAAAGGCATTTTGCTCATGTATTACAGTTGGTATGCCCTTCTTGCTGGCTATATATACTACTGGCCCACAAACATAACCACCAGTTCCTATAACAATATCAGGGTTAAATTCCTTTATTATTTTACTGGCATCTCTTATTCCAAGAGCCAACTCCTTAAGGGCTTTAAAGGCATCTGCATTTAGCTTCCTAGGCAGTCCTTTTACTCTAATGGTTTTAAAATTTAAACCTTCCCTAGGAACCAATTCGCTTTCTAGTCCCTTCTTAGTACCTACATAAAGGATTTCTGCATCTTTATGTCTATCCCTTATCTCATTAGCTATGGCTAAAGCTGGATTAATATGTCCTCCAGTTCCTCCTCCAGTAATTAAATATCTCATACTTTTCAACTCCTACCTGTTCTTACATGTCTTGATAAATTCAATAGTATTCCTATAGATGCCATATTGATGACCAAGGATGTTCCTCCATAACTAACCAATGGAAGAGGAATCCCAGTGGTTGGCATTGAAGATGTAACAACAGCAATATGGATAAGGGTTTGAACTGAAATCAAAGCCACTATTCCTGTTGCTAGCAGACAGCCAAATAAGTCTTCCATGTTAATAGCTATCCTTATTCCCCTCCAAATTATCACTAAAAAGAGCAGTATTACAGTTAATGCTCCTAAAAAACCTAATTCTTCTCCTATAATAGCAAAAATGAAGTCGTTATAAGGCTCTGGTATGTAGAAGAACTTTTGCCTACTTTTTCCCAACCCTAATCCAAAGAGTCCACCAGAACCTAGAGCATACAGGGATTGGACTGCTTGCCATCCAGAGTCGGTTTTGTCAGCAAAGGGATCTAAAAATGCTGTAAACCTTCTCATCCTGTAGGCATGTTTTTCATCTGTTATGGCATAATAAAGTCCACCAAGAGCAACAGTTATCATGGCGGTCAAGTGGGACAATCTCATACCTGCTACAAAGAACATTGCCATTAGGGTAACTGCTAAAGTAACAGTAACACTCAAACTCCTCTGAGCATAGATCATGCCGCAAGAAAGGCCAATTATCAGCATAGCTGGTATAGTCCCTCTTGTTAAGCTTTTGACCTCATCTTTTCTTTTGGAAAAAAATGCAGCTAAAAATATTATTGAACCTAACTTAATAATATCTGAAGGCATAAAGGTCATGAAACCTAAATTGATCCACCTTCTGGCTCCCTTTAATTCTAAACCAAGTGGAGTGAAAATTAACAGTCCTGTAAATAAGGAAATAGCATATATTATTTTAGAAAACCTATGAAGGATTTTGTAATTAAAATTCATAAAGAACAACATGGCAAAAAAGCCCAACCCAGCCGATACAATCTGACGTTTCAAAAAGTAGTAGCCATCATTCATTCTAATAGCCTCTGGCCAGGAAGAACTGAATACCATTATTATTCCAATAAATACCAAAAGCAGTGTTGCTAATAGCAGGGTAAAATCACAAGCCTTCATCCTTACCTTTTTAGCCATTTTCTTCCTCCTTCAAATCAAAAACAGCCTTCTTAAAGTCCTTGCCTCTCTCTTCGTAGCTTGCGTACATATCCCATGAGGTACACGCTGGAGAAAGCAACACATTATCCCCTTCCTTTGCCAGTTGAAAGCTCTTATAAACTGCTTCCCTAATGGTATTAACTAAATGTATATTCTTAAAACCATACCTTAATGCTGTTTCTCTTATTTTATCCTTTGCTTCCCCTAATAAAACAAGATCCTTTACTCTTTCATTGAATGATTGTATAAACTCATCAAAGGGTACTCCCTTATCCTTTCCTCCAGCTATCAGAATAATTGGAGGATTTACTGCCTTGATGGCCTTTATACTGGCATCTGGATTTGTTCCTTTAGAATCATTATAATACTTAACACCATTTATACTTGCAACATACTCAATCCTGTGTTCTACACCTTTAAATTCCCTTATAGCTTTTCTCATTACATCTATATCCAAACCCATTATCCAGCCAACAGATACACTAGCAAGCACATTCTCTAAATTGTGCTTACCTAAGATCTGTATTTCATCTATTGTCATAACTTTATGTGTCTCTACACCATCCTTGATGACAATAGTATCATCTTCAATATATACTCCTTTTTCTAATACATTATCTACACTAAACCAAACCAAATTGGACTTTACTTCATCCTTTAAGCTCCTCAATTGCATATCATCATAATTTAATACTGTATATTCATCTTTAGTTTGGTTTATAAATATTCTCTTTTTAGCCTCAATATATTTTTCATAGCTGCCATGCCAATCTATATGATCTGGAGTAATATTTAATATAACGCTTATCTTAGGTTTAAACTCATAAGTATTTTCTAGCTGAAAGCTACTTGTCTCTATCACAAACACATCTTCATCCTGAGAGTTTATAAGATCCCACAATATGCCTACACCAATATTTCCTGATACATGGGTAGTAAATCCTGCTTCCTTAAACAGCTGACCAGTTAAAGTTGTAGTTGTGGTTTTTCCATTGGTACCAGTTATAGCTATGTAATTCCTATTAGGAAATAGCCTGTAAGCTAGTTCTAAATCAGTGATTACATCTATAGATCTTTCTTTTGCCTCTTTAATAATATCTATCTTTAAAGGTATCCCTGGACTCTTTACTATTAAATCAACACCATCCAAGGGGACACTGTTGGTTCCTAAAATCAAATTTACATCCATTCCATCCAGTTGATTAATATAATCCTTCAATTCCTCTTCCTTTTTCAAATCAGTTATGGATATCTTTGCTCCCAGCTTTTTTAAAGCTTTAGCTGTAGACACACCACTGATTCCCAATCCTAAAATCAAAACATGCATATTGCTTACATCCATTTTATCACCATCTTTCTAATCAACTTAAGCTAACTACACCTATTAGGCTCAATATTACAGTTATACTCCAAAATAGTATTACCACTCTAGTTTCCTTCCACCCTTTTTGTTCAAAATGATGGTGAAGTGGTGCCATTCTAAAAACTCTTTTTCCAGTAAGCTTAAAAGATACAACCTGTATGATGACAGATAAAGCTTCTATAAAGTATATTCCTCCAACAATAGGGATGACCAAAGGCAGGTTAAGCAGTATGGCAATAGCTGAAATAGCTCCACCTAAAGCCAAAGACCCTGTATCTCCCATAAATATCTTTGCAGGGTATGCATTATGTATCAAAAATCCTAGACATGCACCAGTAAGAGCTGCTGCGAATACGGATACACTATCCATACCCCAATTTAAAGCCACTAGCCCAAAAAAGGAAGACACTATCAAAGTAACCCCTGAAGCTAATCCATCTAGCCCATCAGTTAGATTAACGCTGTTAACTGTTCCTACCACAGCAAAAGCTATAAAAGGCACATACAAGATTCCTAAATCCAAATACTGATTGTCTAGAAAAGGAATGATTACCTTTGTCCCAAGTACAGAATTATTAGACTGATAATAAGCCAATATTACAGCTAATACTACCTGTCCTATTAGTTTTTGGTAAGCCTTAAGGCCCAGAGACCTCTTAAACTTTACCTTCAATATATCATCTAAAAAACCGATGGCTCCAAACCCTAAGGTGAATATTAATAGTATATACATATCCTTGTTCAATAATCCAGATGTTAAAGATGTTACAACTAGGGCCAGTAATATTATGACTCCTCCCATTGTTGGTGTTCCACTCTTGGATAAGTGAGTTTGAGGGCCATCGTCTCTAACATTCTGTCCAATATGCAATTTCTTTAAAAGGGGTATAGTAATTGGTCCTAAGACTATAGTTATAAAGAATGCAATAATTATAATTCTAATAATATCAATATATTCTACCATTGTTTTTCTCCTCTCTTGTATTTGTTCTCATTTAGCTTAACCTAACTTGCCCCATTGATTATATCCATTACTATTTTCTTCTCATCAAATGGAATCACTTTGTCTTTTATTATAATATATGTTTCATGTCCTTTTCCAGCTAATAATATGGTATCTTTCGGCTTAGCAATCTGTAATGCGTACTTTATTGCCTCTTTTCTATCTGTTATGGCAATATACTTTGCTTTTCCTTTTCTTACCCCTACTAGAATGTCCTCTATTATCTTATCAGGATCCTCATATCTTGGATTATCGGAAGTTACCACACATATATCAGCATGTTTGGCTGCTATCTCTCCCATAATGGGCCTTTTCTCCCTGTCTCTGTTTCCACCTGCACCGAATACAACAATCTTTCGGCCTTGAGCAAAGCCATCAATGGTTGTCAAAACCTTATCTAATCCATCTGGCGTATGTGCATAATCTATGATAACATTAAAACCTCTAGAGTCAACATGAATTACATCAAATCTGCCATTTATTCTACTTATGGACTCTATACCCTTTTTAATGACAGGCAAACTAATGCCATAGGAAATTGCACAGGAGGCTGCTGCCAATGCATTATATACATTAAATTTGCCCAGCAATTTCATCTTGATAGGGATAGTACCTTCAGGAGTATTCATAATAAAGTCTACACCCATAGTATGGTAGTTTATATCTGTAGCATATACATGGCATTTTTCATTGATTCCATAGGTCAATATTGGTACCTTATTGTGGATTTCCTTTAACATCTTTTTCCCATACTCATCATCAATATTTATTATATTGCACTTATTAGTCCTATTGAAAAGTTTTAACTTGCTTTTATAGTAGTTTTCCATGGTCTTGTGAAAATCTAAATGATCCTTGGTTAAATTGGTAAATATCCCAACCTGAAAGTTGATATACTCTACCCTTTTTAAATCTAAGGCATGGGAAGAAACTTCCATAACACAATACTTGCTCCCCTTATCCAACATCTTCCTTAGCTGTTTTTGTATCACTAAAGATTCTGGGGTTGTATTTTTATTCTCTATTCTTTCTCCGTTTATTACAGCACCTAGGGTGCCCATTACGCTAGTTGTTCTTCCATCTTCATCAAATATTCTTTTTATCAAATAGGTTGTTGAAGTTTTACCATTGGTACCAGTGACTCCAATTACATTTAGCTCTTCTGAAGGCTTCCCATAAAATATTGATGAAAATCTAGCTAAAGCCCTGTAGGTATCCTTTACTTTTATAATGGTAATATCCTTACTTTCAATTGTCTTCATATCCTTTTCAACTACTATACAAGCTGCACCCCTTTGGATAGCATCGTCTATATAACAGTGGCCATCTACAGAAAAACCCTGTATGGCTATAAACATATCTCCCTTTGATATCTTTCTTGAATCATTTTCAATTTTTGATATATCTACATCTACATTCCCTCTAATCAACTCATAATCGAAACCCCTTAATAAATCATATAACTTCAACTTATCCCCCTGCCTTCGAACTGTATTATGGTCCAATTAATTAAAAGGCAACTGTAAGTCGCCTTTCAATTATTCTTTAGTGTCTGATAATTCAGTTATACTTTAAAGTTTATCTTCACTTCAGTTCTTGGCTTAGGGTTAGTTATAAGCTATACCTTTACCATTGAATTCATATTAAATCTATTATATAAGAGATTGATTGTTCATCCTTAGTCTTTTCAGTTAGTCCTAGTACAGCTAGTTAATCTTTATTTTTAGAATCCACATCCAAGTACAGATCTATAATAGAACCTTTTGTAACCTCTGTTCCTGGTAGAGGGAATTGTTCTATAACCACTGAATTTTGGTCAAAGTCATAGGACTCAGTTGTATATCTAAAACCTAGATCTGTCAAAATCCTGCCTGCTTCCTCTATTTTTAAATTTCTTACATCTGGAACTATCTGAGTATTATGAAACTCCTCCTTTTCCTCCTCGGTATACTCAGGTTTTACTTCTAGATAATTGAGAGTTTCCTCAATTAATTGTCCTGCCACTGGAGCTGCTACACTACCTCCATAGTAAATACCTTCAGGCTCATCAACTATAACTAAAACTGCAACCTTTGGATCATCAGCAGGTGCTACGGCAACAAAAGAACCTATATACTTACCTGGAGCATATCTTCCATCTACAATTTTTTGTGCAGTACCAGTCTTTCCTGCTACTCTAAATCCTGGAACATAAGCATTTGAACCTGTACCCTCTGAAACAACTTCTTCCATCAATTCTAATATGGTATTTGCTGTCGATTCTGATATTACCTGACGCTTTACTTCAGGTTCTATGGTCTTTACTACATTACCTTCATTATCAACCAATTGAGATACAATCCTTGGAGTCATTAACTTTCCCCCATTAGCAATAGCAGAAACTGCAGTTATCAGCTGTATAGGGGTAACAGCTACCCCATGGCCGTAAGACATGGTAGCAAGGTTTACTTCCCTTATGACATCTGTGTTAACTGGTATAATTCCTCCTTGCTCTCCTGTTAACTCGACACCGGTATTTTCCCCAAATCCAAAGGCCTTGATATATTCATATAGTTTCTCCTTGCCTAACCTCCTTCCTACATCAACAAAAACCACGTTACAGGAGTTTGCGAAACCTTCCCTGAAGTTCTGAGCCCCATGGGGATTATACCATCTTGCACATTTTAACACTGCACCGGGAATATCCCTTACAAAACCATTGCAGTAAAACTGGCTATCTACATTTATTACACCTTCCTCTAAGGCCGCCGCTGCAACTATAACCTTGAAGGTAGACCCTGGTTCATAGGAATCGTTTATTGAAAAGTTTCTCCACATATCATACCATTCTTTTTCTAATTCTTCCTGAGTTAAGCTTGACCATTTGGCCTTTAACTCTTCATCCAAAGGCTCCCTGGGATTGTTCGGGTCATACTGGGGTAGATTTGTCAATGCTAATATGTCCCCTGTCTTAGGTTCCATCATTATTATTGCTACATTTTTAGCCTTAGTCTTCTCCAAAGTTTCCTTGGCAGCCTTTTCAGCAAAATGCTGTATTGTTTCATCTATTGTCAAGACTACATTTAATCCATCCTCTGGTTCATATACCTTTTCTCCACCATATGGCATTTCAACGCCTCTAGCATCCTCGGTTTTAACCCATCTGCCAGAAGCTCCAGAAAGGTATTTATCATAGGTTCTCTCTATTCCATATAATCCATTGTTGTCTATATCAGTAAAGCCTAAAACATAGCTGGCAAAAGCCCCATAGGGATAAAATCTCTTGTTGTCATCAACAATTTCTATTCCTGACAAGTTCAACTCTCTTAAACTCTTTGTTTCTTCCATGCTTATCCATTGCTTTAGTTTTATAACATTTACCTTTCTGGTTATCTTCTCATATACTTCCCTTTCTTCCATACTCAGTACTTCTGCTAGCTTCTTTGCAGTTTCTTCTGGATTCTCTATATCCGCAGGGCTGGCCCATACAGTATGAGAGCTTACAGAAATTGCAAGTTCCTTTCCATTTCTATCATAGATAGTGCCCCTTTTTGCTTTTATCTCTATGCTCTTCGTCCATTGCTCCAAAGCTCCCTTTTTAAGCTCTTCTCCTTTCACTATCTGTATATACCCTAGTCTAACAACTAGAATAAATGATATAGATACAACTGCAACAAAAGCGAATAATAGTCTTTTTTTAGTAGAGCTACTAGGTGAAGCCAAATTTAAACCCCCTTAAAAGAATCCCAACACTAGATTTACTATATTCTTTATCTGGCTAAATATATTATAGTTTTCAGCTGACTGGTTATGGGCTTCTTCTCCTAAAGGTGATTCTGATACGCTTATGTACACTATTTGATCCTCTGTTGGATAACCCATTCCCAGCTTAACAGCTGCCTCTTCCTCAATATTAGAATAGCTTTTAATGGCTTCTAATTCTGCCATTAGGTCTTCCTTTTCCTTCTGTAGTTGAGCTTTTTGCTCTTGTATTTGTGTGATCTCAAACTTCATCTTAGTAATGTTTGCATATCTATATAAAACTAGCAAAGATAGTGCCAATCCCACTATAGCTAACCCTAGAAGTGCCATCTTATACATTACTTTTAGATTTTTCTTTTTTTGTGTCTTCTTGCTTGTTTTAGGCGTCCTCTTAATCTCTTTCTCTACCGGCTGGTAAATATAATCATCATAGTATTCTAATTCTCTTTTAGCTACTAACAATTTATTCCTTCCCCCTTTGATTTAGAACTAAACTCGCTCAACAATCCTTAATTTTGAACTTCTAGATCTGGGATTTGATTCTATTTCATACTTGCTAGGTACTATTGGTTTTCTTGTTATTATTTCAACTTCTTTTACCTTATTACATGTGCAAATAGGTAACTCTGGTGGACATATACAGTCCTTGCTAAGATCGAGAAAAGCCTTTTTAACTATCCTATCCTCTAAAGAATGAAAAGTTATAATACATAAGCGTCCACCCTTGTTCAAGAGTCTAGCCATTTTGGGTATGCTATCTTCCAACACCCCAAGCTCATTATTTACCTCTATCCTAATGGCCTGGAAAGTCTTTTTAGCTGGGTGGTGGCCTGTGGCCCTTGCCTTTTTAGGAATAGCCTTTTTTATTATTTCAACCAATTCCAAAGTAGTATCTATGGATTTATTCTTCCTTGACTCTACAATGAATTCAGCTATTCTCCTAGCCCATCTTTCCTCCCCGTAATCCTTAATGATCCTTTCTAGGTCTTCCTTTGAATACTTGTTTACCACATCCCAGGCTGTAAAGTCTCTGCTAGTATCCATTCTCATATCTAGACGGGCATCCTTGTTATAAGAAAAACCTCTCTCATCTTCATCCAATTGATGGGAAGAAACCCCTATGTCCAGCAAAATGCCGTCAACCCTTTCTATATTTAAATCCTTCAATATTTGCTCTATATTTGCATAATTGTCGTGGACAAATATTACTCTATCCAAGTGATTCTTGAGTATTTCCTTTGCTTTATTGATAGCATTCATGTCCTGATCTATGCCAACTAGCTTTCCTGAAGTTAGCCTCTTAACTATCTCTATTGAATGTCCTGCACCTCCTAGGGTACCATCAACATAAATGCCATCCTCTTTTATATTTAGGCCTTCAATTACCTCATTAAGTAATACTGGCGTATGTTCAAATCTCAAAGCCTCCACTCCCTCTATATTCCTAATTCCTCCATCTTTTCAGCAATGTCTTCATAGCTTAAGTTATCTTCACTATTGTAATTATCCCATTCATCCTTAGCCCAAATTTCAATCCTCTCAGCAACACCTATAATAACCACATCTTTTGCAAGCTTAGCATATTCTCTCAGGTTATTTGGTATAAGTATCCTTCCTTGCTTATCTAAGCTACACTCAGATGCACCTGCAAAGAAAAATCTTATGAAGGCCCTTGCATTCTTGTTGGTAAGTGGTAAAGTTCTCAACTTTTTCTCAAAGCTCTGCCATTCCTCAATAGGATATACAAACAAGCAATTATCAAGGCCCTTAGTCACAACAAAGTTTTGACCAAGTCCATCTCTGAACTTTGAAGGCATTATAATTCTACCCTTGCTATCTACCGTATGTTGATATTCTCCTATAAACATACCACTCACCCTTTTACAACCCATTCATAACACTACGCACCACTTTGTACCACTTTACTCCACTATTATAATTCTATATCTTTTTCATAATTCCTTCAATAATTTTAATAAAATAGCCAACATATTATGGGACTTTGGTCCTATTTTTATACATAATATTATCTATTACATTATTTTTTGACATAGTTTTTAAAGGGATTCTGACGAAACTTAGATAATTATTGCTTATCTCTACAATTAAAAAGCAGATATTCCAAGTCTGGAATATCTGCTCTTAAACCCTTCCTTACTGCCAATCCTTACATACATCTACCCACTCTATGTAGCCTGAACACCTTTCCAATTCTTCAATGGTCAACTCAATAGCACTATTGCTACTTCCACAAGCAGGGAATACGGTTTCAAATCTTTTTAAGGATTCATCCAAATATACTTCTACCCCTTCTTCTATTCCAAAAGGGCAAACTCCTCCAATTTCATGTCCTATTAAGGTTACAAGTTCATCAGGAGGAACCATTTTTGCCTTGCATTTAAATCTTTTCTTATATTTTTTGTTGTCAATTCTGGCATCCCCCGCCGTTACTATCATAATGCATTTATCATTAGCCATAAAGGCCATAGACTTTGCGATTCTCTCAGGTTCACAGTTTACTGCTTGTGCTGCTAACTCTACCGTTGCGCTGGATACATCAAATTCCATTATTCTATGGTCAAAATTCCATTTTTTTAAATACTCTCTAGCTCTGTCTATAGACAATTCCAACTCCTCCCATGAAATAGTAGTATTTAGTCTGCTAAGACTGAACCTTCCTTCTCCTTATGAAAAAATAAATAAGCCCTATAACTATACTTAATACACTAATCAATTGTGCTACCCTGATTGGGCCTAACATAAGGCTATCAATTCTTAAGCCTTCCACAAAATATCTTACAGCAGAGTACAATACTATATACAGTAGAAATACTTCTCCTGTAACTTTTACTTTTTTCTTTCTATACCATATTAAAAATAGGAACACTAATAGATTTCCTATAGACTCATAAAGAAAAGTAGGGTGGACTTTAACTCCGTTTACCATTATCCCCCAGGGTAGATCAGTTGGGGTTCCATAAGCCTCCTGATTTATATAATTACCCCATCGTCCTATGGCTTGACCTAATATTAGGCTGGGGGCAGCAATATCTGCCATCTGCCAAAAATCCAAACCCCTTATTCTTGTAAATATAACAGCTGTTATTACTGCTGCAATAACTGCTCCATGTATTGCCAATCCTCCACCTCTTAAATTAAATATTTCAGCAAGATTGTCTTTGTAATTATCCCAAGAGAAGATGACATAATGAGCCCTAGCACCAATTATGGCAGCAGGTATTGCAAATAGCAAAAGATCGATAAAATCATTTTCATCTACTCCCACTCTCTTTGCTTCTCTAATAGCCAAAAAGGCACCTAGGGCTACAGCAGCAGTAATGATTACACCATACCACATGACTTGTATACCAAATATTTCAAATGCCACACGATCCATATGTATCTCCTTTCTAGTAGTTCCATAAAATTAGTATAACACAGATTTCAGCTATTACATATACCCAAGAAGGATAAAAATAAAAAACCAGTTTAGAACTGGTTTTTATAGGCTGCTTACCTTTTCTATAATACTATTAATCTTCTCAACCTGGCTGTCATAGCTTTGCCCATTTAGCAGAGCATTGATTACACTTTCAATATCATTAAATACCTGCTTGTTGTCAGTAACGTACACCTGTTTAATGGAGCTATCATTCTCCTTTACTGTACTCACTATTGTCTCCTTTAATTCCTGTGAAAATGTATAATCCTCAGCAAGCTCTACAGCTATAGCCACCACATCGTTAAAAATTATGGACGTTGCATTGTCTATGCCATATAGATTTACAACAGCATCGGATATCTCCTCTGAACGTATCAGCAAGTTGTAATCCTTACTACTTACGTCCAAACTAGTTCTATTATCATCTTCTTCCCCAACAATTTCATCTTCAGTACTATTGTCCTTATCTGTTATGTCTTCTCTAATGCTACATCCTACTAACATGATTCCTATCAATATAAGTAATAAAAACTTCTTTCTTTTAGTAAGCTTCATAATCTTCCCTCCTTATCCTATAGTTTTTCATAAAATTGAAAATTTATAACAAAAAACGATTCTAATAATAATCTAACTATTTATTAAAAATAAACTATATTGAATCAAGGCATTTAATAATATATAATAATTCTGTGCTAATACAGAAAGTTGAAAGGAAGATATTATATGAAATTAGGAATAGTTGGATTACCAAACGTAGGCAAGAGTACCTTGTTCAATGCTTTAACATCTGCCAAAGCTGAAGCAGCAAATTATCCTTTTTGTACCATTGAGCCAAATGTAGGCATAGTATCGGTTCCCGATAAAAGAATAGACCTGCTTAAGGAATTAATCAATCCAGAAAAGGTCACCCATGCCACTATAGAATTCGTTGATATAGCTGGTCTAGTAAAAGGCGCTAGCAAAGGAGAGGGATTAGGAAATAGATTCCTTTCCCATATAAGAGAAGTGGATGCCATAGTACATGTAGTTAGATGTTTTGAAGATAAGAATATAACCCACGTAGAAGGTAAAATAGAGCCCTTGTCAGACATTGAAACCATAAACTTAGAGTTAATGCTCTCTGATCTGGAAATGATAGAAAATAGGTTACAAAAAGTTGAAAAACTAGCTAAGGGAGATAAAGCATATAAGAAGGAACAAGAGCTATTGATAAAACTAAAGGAATCCATAGAAAGAGAAGAGCCCTTAAGAAAACTAGAATTTAACGAAGATGAGTTGGGCTTAATTAGAGGATTTAATTTACTTTCCTTAAAGCCAGTACTATATGCTTGTAACGTATCAGAAGAAGACCTAATAGAGGATGTAGAAAATGAATATGTTGCTCAAGTAAAGGAGTATGCAGGAAAAGAGAACTCTGAGGTAATAGTAATATCTGCAAAGATAGAATCAGAAATATCGCAACTAAATGAAGAAGAAAAAGAAGAGTTCCTGGCAGAATTAGGACTGGATGAATCTGGCTTAGACAAGCTGATCAGTGCTAGCTACGACCTATTAGGTTTGATGAGCTTCTTAACTGCCGGGCAAAAGGAAGTAAGGGCTTGGACTATTAAGAAGGGAACCAAGGCACCAAAGGCAGCTGGAAAGATTCACTCTGATATAGAAAGAGGATTTATCTGCGCAGAAGTTATCAACTATAAGGACCTTTTAGAAGCTGGTGGAATGGCTAAGGCTAAAGAAAAGGGGCTTGTAAGATTAGAAGGTAAAGATTATGTAATTCAAGATGGAGATGTGGTGTTATTTAGATTTAATGTATAATAATTTGGGCTTACAGTTTTATGTTTTATGCTGTTAACTTCAGATATAATTACAAGCAGGTAGCAAAGATGAGAGCCGAATTAGATAAAAATACTCCATATGCCTTTTAGGCATATGGAGTATTTTTATCTTGACTATAACTTATAATTTACGATTATAGTTGGATCTAATACCCTAAAGGTGAAGGACTCGGTTATGAAGAATCTTATCTTCTTATTATCATGATTTTGATAGCCTATGTCCAAATCCTGTCCTATGGTTAACTCTAGATCATCATGATCATAGGGAACCAGTACTGCTCCATCTAATACATGACTATATATAACCTTATGTCCAGTTAGACTTTCTATCCTGTCTATTAGTGAATACCCTTCTCCCTTTGATAGAAGTCTTCTATAAGCCTTTTCGCCAACCACAAGTGTAAAGGGACCTTCTTGATAGGATTCTCTAAGCTTAATAAGACCCTTAGCAATAGCATCCAATATGGATTCTTGATCATTTCCAAAGTCTAAAACTTCATGTTCAGAGGATTTTATTAGTCCCTTAATGTTTAACTTATCAGAACCATTGTAAATAACATTTTCTTCAAAAAGAGCAATCTTCTTAGCTGCTTCTTCTAATGGTTCATAATCTACATCCTTAGCTCCTCTAAGAACATTATCTAATTCCCACTTGTCTAGTTCAAATTCCACTCGAACTTCTGTTAAGGGAACAATCTTATAGTTTCCGTAGCATAAGTCCCCATCTTCTTGAACTTCTCCTAATCTACCTTCTGAAATAGCATTGTAATCTAATCCCTTTGGACCTTCTACCTTTACAACCTTTCTAGCTGAAAGATAGTTCTTAAATACTTCCATCAACCTTTCTTCAATCTCTTTCCAAGTTTCATCACTAATAGGTGCTAAATGCCTATTAAACATACAAATATCACCCCTTTTATTATTTTAGATCTCCTACGCTTAATCCGCCTTTGTCACTACTTGCTTCCCCTTCCATTGCTGCTTCTTCTAGCTCAGTAATTGGGCCTTCTGTAAATAAATAAGTTCTAAGCTGTTCATCCCAAACTGGCATATTCCTTCTTAGCCATTCTAAGGTCATACATGCGTGTTCAATTTCTTCATCCCTGTTATGTGCCATAATTTGCTTTAGTTCTTCATCATTAGATGCCACAACCCTTTGATTATACCAGTCTACAGCCTCTATCTCTTCTTTTAAACTGTTCAGAGCCCTCACAATATCCCTTGCCTTTTCATCTAGCTTTTCTACTGGTTCATGATACTGAGTCATCTTATCCCCCTCCTATTGATATTAATTCTCATACTGTAATCTTATCATATTGTTATAAAACAAACAAGAAGGCTAAAATATTTTATTAGCCTTTTTGCCCTTGTACTATACTTACTGAAGAACTAGCTCCTATTCTTGTAGCACCAGCTTCAATCATTGCTATAGCTGTTTCATAATCTCTAACTCCTCCAGAGGCCTTCACTTCTACACTTTCTCCTACTGTCTCCTTCATCAACTTCACATCTTCTACTGTTGCACCAGATTTGTTAAATCCTGTTGATGTTTTGACAAATTGAGCCCCAGCTTCCTTTGCCAATTCACAGGCTTTTACCTTTTCTTCATGGCTTAGAATACAAGTCTCTATTATTACCTTCACTATAGCCTTATCTTCTGCTGCCTCAACTACTGCCTTAATATCCTCTTTTACTATTTCATAATTCCCGTCTTTAAGAGCTCCAATATTTATTACCATATCTAGCTCTTCAGCACCATCTTCAATAGCCTTCCTTGCTTCAAAGGCTTTTACCTCTTTTACATTAGCTCCCAAAGGAAATCCTATAACTGTAGCAACTTTTACATTGCTACCTTCAAGTAACTCCTTAGCTTTTTTCACATAATAAGGATTAACGCAAACTGCTGCAAAGCCATATTCCTTAGCTTCACTACATAGTTTTTCTATCATATCTTCCGTAGCCTCTGGCTTTAGCAAAGTATGATCAATCATATTAGCAATATTCATATCACAACACCTCTACTTTATTAATTCAACTAAATCTCCATTTTTTACTCCAGCAGCATTGCCTTCTTCAACATCCACATGCATCTCTAAAGCATGGGTATCTCCCATTCTCACTAACACATTATCAAAGATCAATGCCCTAATTCCTTCAGTTTTAACCTTAACAACATCCCCATCTCTTACTCCAAATTTTTCAGCATCGGATGTGTGCATGTGTATATGCCTTGCAGCTATAATAACCCCTTCTTCAATATCAACTTCACCCTTAGGTCCTACCAGCTTTGCTCCTGGGGTTCCTTTAATATCTCCAGAGTTTCTTATAACAGGTTCAACACCTAATTTAAAAGCATCGGAAATAGATATTTCCACTTGTGTTCTACTTCTAACAGGTCCTAAAACTCTTACCTTTTTAATGGTATTCTTAGGTCCTATTATATCCACTGTTTCTTCGCAAGCATATTGGCCTGGCTGAGATAAGTCCTTTTTCTTTGTCAGAGTATGTCCTTTTCCAAACAGTATTTCAAGATCTTCTTGGCTTAAATGAACATGTCTGTTTGATAATGCAATTGGTAATTTCAAATCCATAAGATAACCTCCTAAATACTTATTTATTAAATTATATTTATTAAAATTCAAGAGTATAAACTCATATATAGAGGGAAGCTAAAGTATCATAAAAACTTGGATAAGATACATTTACACATTGGTGATTATCTATTTGAGTATCACCATAGGCCGCCAGCCCCCCAATAGATAAGGCCATAGCAATTCTATGATCCCCATGGGAATCCACCTCAGCCCCTTGTAGCCTATCCACTCCTTCAATTATCAAACCATCTTCTACTGCCTCTATTTTGGCCCCCATCTTTCTAAGCTCCTTGGATATGGCTTCTATCCTATTGCTTTCCTTATACTTCAGCTCCTGTACATCTCTTATTACAGTTCTACCCTGGGCTAGACAAGCAGCTACTGCTAATATAGGAATCTCATCAATAATTATAGCAGTAATTTCTCTATCCATGGTTACTCCTTTTAATGGGGCATATTTAACACTAATATCTCCAACAGGTTCATTGTTAATAACCCTTTCATTAAAAGTAGTAATATCTGCTCCCATGCTTTTTAGTACATGAATGATGCCATTCCTTGTTGGATTAATTCCAACATCCCTTACAACCAAGTTTGAGCCTTTTATCAAAGTAGCAGCTACAATAAAATAGGCTGCTGATGAAATATCACCAGGTACATATATATTCTTACCCTCTAAAAAGGCTTCAGAATCCATAATAATGGATTTATCTTTTTTTCTTATGTGGCAGCCAAAATATTCTAACATCCTCTCTGTATGATCACGGGTTGTCTTCTTTTCAATTACTTCAGTAATGCCCTGGGCAAATAAAGTAGCCAACAAAATAGCTGATTTAACCTGGGCACTAGCTACTGGCAGCTCATAGCTTAAGGCCTTCAGCTTTCCTTTGGCTGGTCTTATCTCAAGGGGCAAATACTTATTTTCCCTTCCTCTTATATTTGCTCCCATTTTACTCAAAGGAATAATCACCCTATCCATGGGCCTTTTTGATAGGGACTCATCTCCAATCAAGGTTGAAGAAAAAGTCTGCCCTGCAAGTATTCCACTTAGCAGCCTAGCTGTTGTCCCAGAATTGCCACAATCAATAGGTTCAGCAGGCTTTTTCAATCCACCTAGACCAACACCATGTATTAATATTCCATCCTCTTCAACTTCAATACTAACACCCATACTCCTAAAAGCCTGTATGGTCCTTATAATATCTTCTGAAATCAGTCCATTCTTTACAAGAGTATCCCCTTCAGCCATAGCCCCTAATATTATACTTCTGTGGGATATTGATTTATCACCAGGCACCCGGACCTCTCCAAATATCCTTCCTTTATTTCCTTTAATTATCAAATCCTTCACCCTCTACCTTCAATATACCTTGTCCAATTATAACCCTCACCTGTATATTACCTATATTGTAAGCTATTAACATAGCTATTATAGTTGGCTTTTAGTTCTTCCATAGAATCCCCGCCAAACTTCATAACTATCTCCTTAGCCAATACATAGGCCAGGATGTTCTCAGCAACAACACTGGCAGATGGAACTGCACACACATCGGATCTGACAAACTGAGCCAATACCTCTTCCTTGGTTCTAACATTTACAGTCCTTAAAGGTTTTCTCAAGGTTGGTATAGGTTTCATAACCGCCCTAAAAACTATGTCCTCTCCGTTTGATACACCTGCCTCTGTGCCACCTGCATTGTTGGTCTTTCTAAAATATCTGTTTTGATCATAATAGATTTCATCATGGACCTGGGATCCCTTCAACTTAGCCAAATCAAATCCTAGACCAAACTCAATCCCCTTTATTCCCGGTATGCTCATTATGCCAGCAGATATACTACTATCAAGTCTCCTATCCCAGCTAGCATAACTTCCCAAGCCTACAGGTAGATTTTTAGCAATAACTTCAAAAATGCCTCCTAAGGTATCTCCTTCATCCTTTGCCCTTTCAATCTCCTCTATCATCAATTTCTCTGCTTCCTTATCCAGAACTCTTAAGGGAGATTGATCAGCTTGTAACAGTGCTTCTTCTTCATAACTTCTATCTGAAGCCTTAACTTTCCCAATCTGTACTACATGGCTGTAAATACTGATGTTGAACTCCTTTAACAAAAGCCTGCAGATACTACCTATAGCTACCCTCATAGCCGTCTCCCTGGCACTAGCTCTTTCCATGACATGTTTAGCATCCTGATGATTGTACTTTAACATGCCTGCCAGATCCCCATGGCCTGGCCTAGGTTTAATTATCTTATCCACATCTATGTCTCTTCCCCTATTCTTTATCAATAGGGATATGGGATTGCCAGTTGTTAAGTTATCGCTTACACCTGATAAAACTATCACTTGGTCTCTCTCAATACTCATTCTGCTGCTTCTTCCATATCCCATTTGCCTTCTCTTCAATTGATTGTTTACATAGTCTACATTCAAATATAGGTTTGATGGGAAACCCTCAATTATACCTACTAAGTACTCTCCATGAGACTCCCCAGCTGTAAGGAATCTTATCATATGATCACCCCAAACTACATAACTATATTCAAGCCTTCTTTTGTGCCCCCTCAATGTACCTTACCACCTTAAACAGTGCCATTGCCGTACCAATTCCTATAGATAGGTAGGATATGATCCTGTAATAGGTCTTATAGGGAACAAAAAACGAAAACATATACAGCACAAATCCTAATAGAATGAACTTAAATATCCTGTTCCTGCTGTTGTTTTTTAGGACTTTCTTCATGCTTTCCTTCCTGTAATTATAATCAGATATTATATAATCCTCTATCTCTTCCCTTGTAGGATATTGACCTATTTCTTTCATAATCTCTTTTAAATGATCAAAATCCATCAGTAAATAGTCCACTTTTTCCTTTACCTCATCGGTAAAGTACGAGCTGGTAACTACTATAGCCTCCTTAATATTTTGCCTTTCAACCTCCAATAGGAAATTTTCCAAATCCCTAAATGTCACCTTTGTATTCATAGGACTGTTAATACATTTTACTGCATAAAGTTCCCCATTTATTTCTCCTACTAGGTCAATATAACTGGCATTTTCATGAAAACTAGTATTGTAATACCTTTCAAGTATTTCCTTTATTCTCAACAGAAAATCATGGTCTTTATATTGAGATAGCTCTTTCATGAAAAGCTTACTTGCTATTTGATCATTTATTTCAGCTATCTTCTTATTCCTTATAATCCTGCTTTTCAAATAGATAAGAGCTAAATATAGTGAAGCAAAGAGGGATGTTAATAAAGCGCTTACTAACAAACTATCAAATATCCTATAGGTTATTATATATATAAGCAGAGTAAAAGCTAAAGTTGCAAACAGCCTATCCAGCAGGCTAGCATAAAGGTTTTTACCCTTATTAATTTTACCTGCGTAATAGTTTTTAAGTAGCAACCTTCTATTATAGCTTTTAAAGTAACTTTTAAAATCTCCTAGCCTTTTCACTCCCATTCTTCCCCTTTCTCATAACTACATATCCTATTATTTGTATTATTACCAACATAAGTAAAAATAATAATATCATCTTCTTGAATATACTGCTAAAAAACTCCTGGGGAAGCATTTGGATTAACAAATCAGTCTTTGGGTTCAAAAGCCATAGATCATTATCGAAAAAGACCAGATGAAAATATGTAAAATACTTGTTGAAATCGCTTAATGATAGCAAAAATATAGTTAAAATCCCACCCCACCATATGAAGGGTCCATAAAACAATGAGATTCCTAAGCTTTTAAAATATCCTTTATAACATAGAACACCTAAAGATATAAGAGATAGTACAAAGGATATATTCTTTAGAACAAAGCCATATTTAAAAAGGATTTTCACATCTCTCATATGGAGTACTTCTTTCTCATTAAAGTGCCTTTCAAGTACACTGTCATCAGATTTATCCCTCAAGTAGCTAAGAAGGTCTTCTGTTATACCATCTAATTCCTCTAAGGTCTTCTTGCTAACTTCTAATACCCCATATTTTTTATAGGAATCAAGATAGAAGTCCTTATCAAAGGCATTAATCTCAATAGATTGTAAAAAAAGATATAGAGGCAAAAATATAATTAATAGGATAATAAAAGCTTTTTTCATAAAACTATCTCCTTCAATCCTTACTTAGCTGAGCTTAATGAATTGAAAAATAAAAGTTGAAAGAAGCTTCTTTCAACTTTTATTATCATGTATAAACTAGGACTATCAGCTCATAGCTCTTTCTAGTTTATCCAAATACTTAATAGGAAACATCCTTAAAAGCTCTTTATATTGCTCTACAGATAAACCCTGTACAGTAGTATATATTTCAATCTTTTCATCTACATCTGCATTTCTAAACCTTTCTTTAATTGACTCAAAGGTATTTAAGTCTACTGGCATAAGATTCCTCCTTTAAACATCCACTTGACTTGTATCACTACTTATTATGTTTAAAGAAGGTATTTTTATTCTGAACAAAATAACCTAAAGATAGTTCAAAAATCCATTATCCTTTATTTTGATTATTAGAACCTTAAAACTCCAGCTCTTCAGGAATTTCCCAATTATGGTAAACTTCTTGCACATCATCGTTTTCTTCCAAGGTTTCAATTAGCTTCATCATATTCTTTATATCATCTTCATCGGTTAGTTCTGTAGTGTTTTGTGGTATATATGTTATTTCTGCTGCAGCAAACTTATATCCTCTTTCTGCAAGTCCATCTCTTACCTTATCGAAGTCTTCAGGACTAGTTATGATTTCAAATCCATCTTCTTCGTTAGTAAAATCTTCTGCTCCTAAGTCTACAGCTTCTAACATTAAGTCCTCTTCGGATATGCCAGCCTCATTTTCTATTAATAATAAACCTTTTCTATCAAACATAAAGGAAACACACCCAGATTGTCCCAAGTTACCGCCAAACTTATCGAAGGCATGTCTAATATCGGAAGCCGTTCTATTCCTATTATCTGTTAGACATGTTACAAACACTGCTATTCCACCAGGACCGTATCCTTCATACCTAATTTCTTCATAAGTATTTGCACCTAATTCACCACTACCTCTTTTTATAGCTCTTTCTATATTGTCGTTTGGCATATTAGCCGCTTTTGCCTTTTCAATAGCTGCCTTTAAGGCTGAATTAAATTCTGGATCTGGACCGCCTTCCCTAACAGCCACTATGATATATCTTGCTAGTTTAGTGAACATCTTAGCTCTTTTTGCATCTTCTTTGCCTTTTTTGTTTTTTATATTATGCCATTTAGAATGACCTGCCATTGTAATCTAACCTCCCTAAATATTTCACATATATAATAACATATTCTAATATTAGTTTATAGTAAATCTTTGCAGTTAGGCACAAATATAGGCGGAAGATTTCTCTTATGCTCGCTCCTTCTATTCATAAGATTGATCTTCTCTACAATATCCTTAGGTCCTGTTTTATTTCTTATATAGTTGTCTAATACATCATAACCAAATCCCATCTCATCTTCATCAGTTTGGTTTTCCCATAATCCTGCTGTAGGAGCCTTTTCAATGATTATCTTAGGTATATTCAGATATTCAGCCAACTTTCGCACTTCGGTCTTAGTTAGAGATGCCAAAGGCATTAAATCTACACCACTATCAGCGTATTTTGTAAAGTAGCCTACAGTAAATTCACTTTTGTTGGTAGAGCCAACTACCAAGTAGTTATTGACTTGGGCATAAAAATATAATGTTATCATCCTCAATCTAGGTTTTATATTAGCAAGCGCCATCTTGTTTGCATTTTCCAAATCTAAAGATTCTAATAGCTGATCATAGGTTTTACTTAGATCCACCTTTTGAATATCAATACCTACACTATTTGCAACTAACAGACCATGTTCTTCATCAATAGGATTGCTATGACAGGGCATAATGATTCCCAAAGAATTCTCTGGAAAAGCTCTTTTTGCTAAAGCTGCTACTACTGCTGAATCAACACCACCACTAACTCCAAAAACTAGACCTTTAGCCTTTGCCTCTGCTGCCTTTTCCTTGAGCCAATCTACAATCTCCTTGCATAACCTTTCCATTATATTCCTCCCCATGTTTTTTTCAGGTATAAGTAACTACACATTGGCTAATTATAATTAGTAATACCACTTTTAACAATACTTATTATAACACAAAGGAGAAATATATGTACATTAGACATTTAAAGTTTATTATAATTGGCTTTATCACTGGACTTATTAACGGCTTGTTCGGTTCTGGCGGTGGAATCCTTGTAGTCCCTGCCCTTACCTTCATACTCCATTTTCAGGACTACAAGGCTCATGCTACTGCCATAGCCATAATATTGCCCTTAACAATAATAAGTACAATAGTCTATTTAAAAAACAACATTATAAGGTTTGACATAGCTATAATTGTTGGAATTGGGGCTATGATAGGCAGCTTCATTGGAGCAAAATTTCTAAAAAAAGTCCCAGTAACCATACTGAGAAAAGTATTTGGTGGACTTATCATATATACAGCAGTTAGGATGATAATACTATGAAATTATTCATAATAAGCCTCCTATCAGGAATCATTAGCGGTATGGGAATTGGCGGAGGCTCAATACTGATCCCATCACTAGTATTGCTTACTGATCTTAAACAGCAGGAGGCTCAGGGAATAAACTTGATAGTATTTATTCCAGCAGCAATAATCGCCTTGATAGTACACTATAGGCAAAAAAATATTGACTTAAAATCTATCAAGCGGATAATACCATCAGGCATTGCTGGTGCTCTGTTAGGCTCCTACTTAGCTATTAATATAGATCCTGATAATTTAAGAAAATACTTTGGAATCTTCCTGCTCCTTATTGGCCTCTATGAATTCTTCAAAAAAGATAGGTCCCCTTAGGACCTATCTTCTTCCCTTTCAACTAACCTAGCATAAACACAATCATCATATACAATCTTTAATCCTAACTTTTGAGCCTTCTCAATTACCTCTTCATCATATGTTCCTGGTTGGAACCATACGTTCTCAATGCCAAGCTCCTGTATCTCATCAAGCAACCCTAAAGCAACCTTTGGTGGTACAACAACATCTACTGCTTCCACCTTCTTTGGAAGGCTTTTTAGATCTGGATACACCTTTTCTCCATCAATAGAACTATATTTTGGGTTTACCCCATAGGTTTCATAACCATGTTCAATAAGTTTTTTGAAAATCTTGTATCCGAATTTTTCCCTATTCTCTGTAACACCAACTACTGCCCAAATTTTCTTACTTAACAATTCATCTCTTAACATGCAAATCACCTCTCTAATATAATATCTCTAAATAGCTTGTATAAAACTATATAATTCTTTTCCCATCTTTAATAGATAAGTATTCTTCCCCTACCCTTTCAATGTCCACATTGCCACTAGCCATGTCCTTAACTGTATTAATAAACCTCTCTACATCAGAAAATTTCACGTATACAAAAATATTCACTGCCTCATCATACTGTATATCATCTACTATATAGCCATGGGTATTCAGGAAATTTTCAACCATTCCATATAAGGAGTAATTTATTCTAATTTTTACCCTGTAATGCAATACCTTATCAACTATTATAGCAGCTTCCAATCCTACTTTAGCACCCTTTGTATAGGCCCTTATAAGTCCACCAGCCCCTAGTTTAATGCCACCAAAATATCTGGTAACCACCACTGCAACATTCCTCAAATCCTCTTTCTTTATTACCTCCAACACCGGTATCCCAGCAGTACCAGAAGGCTCCCCATCATCACTGAATTTCTGAACATTACTATTCTCTCCTAGCACATAGGCATAAACATTATGGGTAGCATCCCTGTGTTCTGTCTTTATTCTATCTATAAAATCCAGGGCTTCACTTTCAGATTCTACAGGCATGGCATAGCCAATAAACCTAGACTTATTGATTATAATTTCATCTTTACCAAACTTATGTACCGTTCTATATACCTTGTCCAAACCCATCTCCTCCTATATAATCACCCAATAACATTTCAATTATTGCAGCATAATTATATTATATCATTATTATACCTTACAAATATAAAATGCTCCCCTTAATAAACAGAAATTATATTGTCTCTGCTATAAAGGGAGCAAATTATCATTTAGTCCTATCTAGTCTATTTTTTAAGCAAGGATTTGCTTAACCTCAAAATCCTTATATTCTAAGTATTTTTTATATGATAAACTAACTAGTGATCTGTCCTGACTATGGGTAATCATTTCAAGAGCTTGATTTATTGGATAGAAGCCACCATCTCTAAATCCCTCTTCAGCATTTATCTTATAGTTCTCACTTGAAGCTTCCATAACATACCATATGATTTGATTACAAACTAGCTGTTTCCTTGATAATGAAAAAAATTCGTAACTAGTTTCCCCCGCAGTTGATACTATACTCGCATCTACGCCAGCTTCATGTTTAATACGGCTTATAGCAGTTTCAGTGGGAAGAAAACCGTCACGAATTTTTCCTTTAGGTAAAACCCATTGGTTCTTATCGTTCTTTAATATTAAAACCTTATCCTTGTGGAAGACAACACCACCTGCACAGTCTCTTACTATCATAAGAATCAGCCTCCTTAGAAGTATTACTATTATAATACCCAAAATTGAATAAAAATTCAACTATTATTAAATTTCAAAATATTATATATTTAGATTATACTATAAACTTTTTATATCGTTCATAATCCTCAAGGGCTATATTTAAGCTTAAATGTACACCATCTTCCTTATGTTCCATTTGCAGTATATTGTATCTATCCAATATATAGCTTAGGTCAGACTGGTAGCTGTAAGGTATAAGCATTTTCACTTCCCTATATTTAACAGGAAAGCTTTCCTGAATCATATTTATCAATTGATCTAGATTTTCTTCCTTCTGGGCTGATATAAATACCTTTTTGTCAACATATTTGCTATCGTATATAATGCTTTGGAAATCTGCTTTATCCATTTTGTTAAATACAGTAATAATGGGTTTGTCTAATACTTCTAAGTCCTTTAATATATCAATAGTTGTCTTTATCTGCATATTTAGATTCTTACTAGAGGCATCAACCACATGGAGAAGTAAATCTGCATATTTCACTTCCTCCAGTGTTCCTTTAAAGGCTTCCACAAGATGTACAGGTAGTTTGCTTACAAAGCCCACTGTATCAGTTATCAAAAAAGGCTGTCCATTTGGCAGCTTAGCTCGCCTAAGTGAAGTGCTCAAGGTAGCAAATAGCTGATCACAAACGAACACTTGCTTGCCCTCTTCCTTTTCTTCTATATCACCGTAGTTTTCCACTAATTTATTCAATAAGGTTGACTTTCCCACATTAGTATAGCCTACCAAGGCCAGTATGGGTATAGATGAAGTAATTCTCCTCTTCCTATTTACTTCCCTGGTTCGCTCCACATCCTTTAAAGCTCTTTCAATATTCTTAATCTCTCTAAGTATATGACGTCTATCGGTTTCTAGCTTTTGTTCTCCCGGTCCCCTAGTGCCAATTCCTCCTCCTGTTCTAGATAGATATTTTCTAAATCCTACTAGTCTGGGCAACCTGTATTTTAGTTGAGCAAGTTTTACCTGCAATTTTCCTTCCCTAGAGCTTGCTCTTATAGCAAAGATATCCAGTATTAGATTTGTTCTATCTACTATCTTTCTTTCTATGGTATCCTCCAAGTTTCTAAGCTGTGCCCCAGATAATTCATCATTAAATACTACCGTATCCACATCCAACTCGTCACAATACTTTTTAATCTCAAGGGCCTTACCCCTGCCTATAAAAAATGCCGAATCTATAGAGTGTCTCCTTTGTACCACCCGAGACACTACAGTGCCACCCGCTGCTTCAACTAGACTTTCCAACTCATCCATGGAATCATCTATATCTATTACATCCTTATCCAATTCAACCCCAACAATTAAAATTCTTTCTTTGCTAATAGATTCTCCTTTCAATTTTGCCTCCTTTTTCATTTTATTTTGGTAACACTATTATACCACTAAATATGTTATTAATTAACTAGATTCAGTATTTCATCATCAGGAACGTTTACAAACTGTTCTGGTACATCTCCTATTATAATGGTTTCCGCAATAGGTATATTTGTTGTAACCCTGATTTCCTCAGACACAAGGGGAACAATCAACTTGATATCCGTTGTTACAATTATGTATATTCTATGCCTAGTTTGATTAATACCTGTAGACTCAAACTCAGTAGCATAATCTACAACCACAGATCCCTGGGGTACTATTCTAACCTTGATGCTAGGCAAACTAATCAGGTCAGTGTCGAAGGCATTGCTTAGGGGCACCCTTATGATGGATTCGGATATCTGCTTTAACTCTTCCTGAACCTGCAGGGCAACTTCACTGGCCACACTATTCATCAGCATAGTGTTTGCCTGCATAAGAGTAACCTTTCCCTCATTATCATATTGTACAAATATTAAATCACTATAATCTATATCGTTTTTTATCTTATTCTTTATGGTATTATTTATTGCTTGAGTTGTAACCTGCTTTGCCTTGACTTCAGAAATGGCAACTATACTTGGCCTTATATTCTTATCTATGTATCTATATGTGTATATTATCAGTATGATCAAGGCTATAATCCATAGTATAGATCCTTTTCTTCTGATAATCTTCAAATAATACCTCACAAATCATCCCTCCTAGTATATAATATGTTTATATCAGCCAGTTAAAGTATGTCTACCTAGCTTTATTTAAAGTTAACATTAAACTATTTGTATGTTATAATTAATTTGATTATTATCCTTTCCTAATTAAGGAGGTTTTTACATGACAGAAAACAACAAGAAAAGTAAGAAATCGAAAACTAAATCCAATAGGAAAAAAAGACTTAAAATATTTTTTATAACAATCTTTATGTTAGCAGTAATCGGCATAGGTGCTGTTGGAGGCATTGTATTAGCTATAGCTAAAGATGCTCCAGAAATCAATCCATCAAATATGGACTCACTGCTTACACAAACTTCCGTTATACTAGACCAAGAGGGCAACCTATTAGAAAAGATTCAAACAGAAGAATATAGGACTGTAGTTAGCATAAACAAGATGCCTAAACACCTCAAAGATGCTTTCATATCTATAGAGGATGAAAGATTTGAGAAACATATTGGGGTAGATGTAATTGGTATAGTCAAGTCAGCCATTGATAACATAAAAGCTGGAGAAATTGTAAGGGGCGGAAGTACCATTACTCAACAGTTGGCAAGAAACTTATATCTAACCCTAGATCAAAATTGGACTAGAAAAATCCAAGAAGCCTACTTGGCTTTACAAATGGAAAAGGAACTAAGCAAGGACCAAATCTTAGAAGGATATTTAAATAGAATCTTTCTAGGTCAAGGAGCCTACGGAGTCCAGGAAGCAGCACAAACATATTTTTCTAAAAATGTAGAAGACTTGACCTTGGCTGAATCCGCCGTATTAGCAGGTATAGTACAAAGCCCTTCCAGATTTGCACTTTATCAAACAGTAAAACCTGAAAACTTCGATACAGAAAAGCATGAACCAGTGGGAGAAGTAGACATAATGGGAGAAAAGTATATTGCTGTTTACAATGAAAGGGCTATAGAACGTCAAAAAGTTGTACTAGCTAAGATGTTAGAACTTGGCAAGATCACCCAGCAAGAGTATAATGAAGCAATAAACGAAGACATAAAATCTAAAATTCAACCAGGTCAGAAAAAGGTCGAAGGTATATCATCATACTTTAACGATTTTATAAAGACCCAGGTAATTGAAACCTTGGTAAATGAATTAGGATATACAAGAGAACAGGCTGAAAGTGAATTGTACACTGGTGGATTGAAAATATACTCGACAATGGATTTAGAGCTTCAAAGAAAACTAGAAAACATATATGACAACTTTACTGAAGTCTTGGTAGGAAATCCAAGCAAAATAAGTGGACCAGCTCTAATTAGCTGGAAGAGAGATAAGGCTAAAAATATATTAGACGAAAACAATAAAATCATATTCTACAACAAGGATAACCTTCTAAACGGCGAGTCCAACCTTGTAATTGAGAAGGGATCCTTTGAACTAACTGATAGCGGCTTGACTATAAATAGCAGGAAACTAGCTTTTTATGGTAAAACAATTGATATAGCAGACTACTATACAATAAATGATAAAAAGAATCTGGTAACCCATACTGTAGGTAATTTATCTATACCAGAAGATAGTTATACTATAACTGATAAAAAGACTTTAGTCATAAGCAGCGACTATTTGAGTAAAAACAACGACTTCTATTCAATTGATGGAAATGGAAATTTGATCATTAGCAATAAGTACTTCTATATACATGAAGATGGTGTAGTTCAGCCCCAATCTGCTACTGTCTTAATCGATTATAGGACTGGACATATAAAAGCCCTAGTGGGTGGTAGAGATGTTGAAGGAGCTAGAATACTAAACAGGGCTACACAACCTAGACAGCCTGGTTCTACCATTAAGCCTATAGCTGTTTATCTACCAGCACTAGACAATGGATTTACCGCTGCAACCCCTATGGACGATGCCCCCTTCTACGTAAATGGTAGACTTTGGCCTAGCAACTGGTACAGCGGCTATAGGGGAATCCATACCATCAGAAAAGCCGTTGAACAATCTGTAAACGTAATATCAGTCAAAACCCTACAATCCATAGGCCTTCATACATCTATGGAATACTTAAGCAGGATGGGTATAATCAACAAGGAAAATCCTTCTATGGACAACTTTGTTACGGCTGCAGAAAACAGCTCCAGTAACGATGAAAACCTATCCGCATTGGGTTTGGGTGGTATGACTAGAGGAATGAGCCCCTTAGAAATAACAGCAGCCTTTGGAGCCATAGCTAATAGCGGAACATATATTGAACCTATAGCCTTTACTAAAATTATTGATAAAAATGGCCAGGTTATTATAGACAAGACTCCTAAGGAAAATGCTGTAGTATCTCCTCAGGTGGCTTATGTAATGTCTGATATATTGAGGACAACTGTAAGCAATGGAATTGCTTCAAGAGCACAGGTGCCTAACATGCCTACTGCTGGTAAAACAGGAACCACTCAAGACCAAGCAGACGTATGGTTTGTAGGATATACACCCTATTATGTATCTGGAGTATGGATAGGTAACGACTCACCTCAAATTAAATTAAATAAGAGCAGCCCAATAGCTGCACAGCTGTGGAGAATTATTATGACAGAAGTACACAAGGGACTACCATCAAGAAACTTTGAACGTCCTAACGGTGTGCTTACCGTCAGAATCTGTACCCAATCTGGTAAATTAGCAACTGAATTATGCAGTAAGGATCCAAGAGGTAGTATGGTACGAAGTGAGATATTCGCTAAAGGAACTCAGCCAACGGAGGTTTGTGATGCTCACGTTGAAGTAGAAGTATGTACAGTATCCAATAAGTTGGCAAATGAATACTGTCCTAAGGACAGCATAGGAACCAAAGTATTCGTCAAAAGACCTATAGCTTATGACCCAGCGAAGAACAAGGGCATCCTTCCTAGCGATTATGAATACACAATACCTACAGATGTATGTGATGTACACAATAAGGATAATACCATTAAAGATTGGCTTGATGACTTGATAAATGGACCAGACAACAAAGACAAAGAAGATGATGATAAAAAAGATGATGACAAGAAAAACGATAAGGATAACGACAGTGGAAACAACAACGGAAGCGGAAATGGTAACGGAACTGGCAATGGCAGTGGCAATGGAGGCAGCAATAACGGAAGTAACAATGGTAACAACAACGGCAACAACAATGACAACAAGGATAAGAAAAATTAATATAAGTTAAATAATAGGAGCCTTTGCTCCTATTATTTTTTTGATCTAGGATAGGAAATAACCGACATAATATATCCAAAGAGTATTACAGCAGCTATAGCCCCAGCAGTCCTCTCCAATCCTCCTGCGAAGGCTCCCAGCACTCCCTTAGCCTTGGCTCCCTCTATGGCTCCCTTGCTTAATGTATATCCAAAGCCCAGTATTGGTACAGTGGCTCCTGCTTCTGCAAACTTTACTACTGGCTCATAAGCCCCAATGGCCCCCAGTATGATGCCTATTATTAAAAAAGTTACAATAATATGAGCAGGAGTCAGACTTGTTGTATCAAGTATTATTTGCCCGATTACACATATCAATCCTCCCACTAAAAAGGCAATCAAATAATCCATAGAACCTTCCTCCCTAACTCGATAGATTATCTATAGTTACAGCATGAGCAATTCCTGGTATGGATTCTCCCTGTAAGGTAGAAATAGGTGAATGCAGGGCACCTGTAGAAATTAATAGCACCCGATTTATATTTCCCTTTATCATCTCCTTATATATATAACTATTGAAAACCACAGCTGAGCAGGCACAGCCACTGCCCCCAGCATGAGTATCCTGTTGGACTCCATCAAATATCTTAATTCCACAATCTGAAAACTTATCAGATATGCTATAGCCTTCCTTTTCCAATAGATCTACCACTATTCTCCTGCCTATCAGACCCAGATCCCCAGTAATAATAAGGTCATAGTCATCTGGAGTATATCCCGTATCCTTAAAATGTTGAATAATAGTATCAAAGGCTGCTGGGGCCATGGCAGCACCCATGTTGTTTGCATCCTTTATTCCGTAATCCTGTATCTTGCCTGGAGTTAAATAGGTTATATAGGGACCATTACCTGTAGAAGATAGTACTGTTGCCCCTGCCCCTGTTACAGTCCACTGGGAAGTATACTTCCTCTGGGCACCATACTCTAAGGGAAACCTAAATTGTCTCTCAGCAGAACTGAAATGGCTAGATGTAGCACACACTACCTTATCTGCAAATCCTCCATCTATTAACATAGACCCTAAACATAGGGACTCACTCATAGTTGAACAAGCTCCGTATAAGCCGAAATAGGGTATTCCAATCTGCCTTGCTGTATAGGATGAAGATATAATCTGATTTAGCAAATCTCCCGCTATTAGAAAGTGGATGTCCTTTATGGATAATTTTGCATTGGTAATAGCTAGTTTAATAGCTTCTTCCTGCATCCTTGCTTCGGCCTTTTCAAAGGACTTTTGCCCCCAAGTGTCATCATCTAAAATCAGATCAAAATAACTACCCAAGGGCCCTTCTCCTTCCTTTGGCCCCACTATGGATGCAGTTCCAATTATTGAAGGTGGATTTTCCAACCTAAGGGTTTGTATTCCAATGCGCTTGGTCGCCATCCTATCACCTCCCTGAAAAAAATATTATATATAATAATCCAACAACTACTGAACCTCCAATCCCATAAACCAAAACAGGTCCTGCAATTGTAAACATCTTAGCTGCAACACCAAAAATATATCCTTCTCTTTTATGCTCCATTGCTGTAGCAACGATTGAATTTGCAAAACCTGTTATAGGAATCACTGCTCCTGCACCACCAAATTTCCCTATTTTATCGTAAATCCCAAGACCTGTTAGCAAGGAACCAATAAAAACTAGTATTATAGAGGTTCCAGTAGCTACTTCTTTTTCACCTAAGCCAAATCTAAATAAGAAGTTTCTAATTATTTGCCCAATTAGACAGATAATACCTCCTGTTATAAAGGCCCTAATAGAATTCTTAAGATAAGGAGGCTTAGGTACTTTCTTCTTTACATATTCTTGATACTCTTTGTGAGTCATATTATCCAAACAACATCACCTCTACCTTTTTACATAAATAAGCCAATAACACAAGGATCCTAGAGTTTTCCCAAATAATAATGATGTGGTAATGTATTTTAATCTATGTTTTGTCTTTAACTTTTTTGATAATATGGGAATTACATCCAATACTTCAGCTAGAGCAGAAGAAAACATGCCAAGAAAATAGCCCATAAACAAGGACACTAAAGCACTAATCATATTGTTAAGTTTAAAGGTAATATTGCTAAAGTATATAAAACTATAAGCTGAGGCTCCTAAAGCAATAATATTTTGATAAATCTTAACCATTTTTCTTGCATTTGCTACCTGTATTGTTCTTGAGATAAAGTTTAACAGGGTAAAAAATGCAGCAGCGGCACTTCCAATAACTACTCCTGCAGATAAGCCAACAAAAGCAGACAAAAAGGAATACATAATTTCACCACCAAATTAAGTTTTGTCTTTGTTTTTTAATTCTTTTATAATAACCTCTTCCATATCCTTGTCATATAAATTTAGCTCTATCTCCAAGGGTCCTGGTTCTTGTCTTCTCCTCTTGCTTAAACTAATCACCCTATTAAAAAAGGTAAGTATCCCCAGCCCAACTCCAATGGATAGGGGAATAGTAGATATCATAGGATTTTCTACATCTTCTCCCGTAATTATGTAATGAATCTTTTCAATGGATGCTTTCATTTCTACATCTTCATAAAAATTTACAATAGCAAGACCAGAACCAAAGAACAAGATTGCACATATAACTAGTATTTTTAATATTTCAAGAATATTATTGGGACTTTCCTTATCCTTTATCTCCAAGAGCACATCAGGACCACCTATGATGGTCACATCAATATTATCAATACTATCTAAAACCTTAGAAATAATATCCTTTGCAGTAATATAATCATAGGTTTCTTCTTTCTGTTTATTGTATACTCTAACCTTTTCTACTTTTTTCTTTATAGTTTGGTCTTTGCAATATACCTCTCCTATATCCTCAACATACACATTGGTATTAATATCTAAGGAATGCTTTTCATTTAAGCAGATGTATACCTGTTCCTTTTCTATATTATTTCACTCCCTATCATAATGTTGTTTAATACATAGGTGGCCTTCTTGGGAGCTTCCCTATTAGTTCCCAACTCCCTAAAGCCTATAAAACAAGCAGCTATGAATAACAGTAAAAACAATAGAACTACAACTGTTTTTCTCCTTTTATATACTTTTGTTATGTAATTCATTCTATCACCCCAATCTATACTTATTATTATCCATAATCAATTTTTAATGCAAAAAAATAAGGCATAATATTATGCCTTTGCCAGCTTTTTTTTCATCTCCTCTATTATCTTTTTTTCTATTCGAGAAACTTGAACCTGAGAGATTCCCAATAAATTTGCAACTTCTACTTGGGTTTTATCCTTAAAATATCTTAAGATTATAACCTGCCTATCCCTTTCTTTTAACTCACTCAACAGCTCTTTTAAGACTATCCTATCAATTAAGTCCCCTTCCCCGTCTTCCTCCAAACCAACTTTATCAATCAACAAAAGGGGGTTTCCATCATCCTGATGTACTACATCATACAGGTACTCTGGATGGTAGGATGATTCCATAGCCATTACAATTTCTTCCTTGTTTATATCCAGTTCCTCAGACAATTCATTAATTGTAGGCTCCCTTCCCAGCTTCTTGGCCAGATCCTCCTTTGCATATTTTACCTTGTTGGCTGTCTGTTTTAAGGATCTGCTAACTTTTATTATTCCATCATCCCTTAGAAAGCGTTTAATCTCTCCAATAATCATGGGAACAGCATAAGTAGAAAACTTTACATTAAAGGATGTATCAAACTTATCTATGGCTTTTAATAATCCTATGCTCCCAATTTGAAACAGATCATCTACTTCATAACCTCTATTAGAAAATCCCCTGAGTACGCTTTTTACGAGACCTACATTGTTCATAACCAGCTTATTCTTTGCTTCCATATCTCCCTGTTGAGCTTTTTTAATCAGCTCTATAGTTTCTCCATGGCTAAGCAATTCATTATCTCTACTCCCTTTTTTCATGATACCTACTCCCTATTTGATTGACTCTTTATTTCTTTTATCATTTTAACCTTGGTCCCTTTGTTTAGTTCGCTTTTCACCACCAACTCATCCATAAAGGTCTCCATCACAGTAAACCCCATGCCAGAACGCTCTAAATCTGGCTTAGAAGTATAAAAGGGCTCCATGGCTTTTTGCACATCCTCTATTCCCCTACCAAAATCTTCAATAGTTATCTCAATCCTATTGCCTTCTAGTTTAGCTTCAACCACCACCATCCCTTCTCCATACTCATAACCATGAATTATGGCATTGGTAACAGCTTCTGACACTGCTGTCTTTATATCCGATATCTCCTCTATGGTAGGATCCAATTGGGAAGCAAAAGCTGCAACTACAACCCTAGCAAAGGATTCGTTGCTGGACTTGCTCAAAAACTCCAGTTTCATGTAATTCTTATCAATACTCTTTTCCACTATACTCATCCTCCTTAGCCCTTTATTGCCTCATCAATATCTGAGAAAACGTCAACAATCTGATATATTCCTGACATCTTCAACATTCTATTTATATAAGGGCTTGTACTAACAATAGATATATTCCCCTTTTTATCTTTACACATTTTATATCTACCCATGATTAGTCCAATTCCTGAACTATCCATGAATTTGAGATCTCTTAAATCAAGTATTAAATTGGATAAATTCTTAGATGAGTAGTATCGATCAATCTTTCTTCTTAGGCTCTCAGATGTGTGGTGATCTAGCTCCCCTGACAGCTTCACTATCAAGTAATCATCTACAATATCATAATCCATTTGCAAACCCTATCCCCTCCTGACATATAATACTCCTATTACTATTCTACTTACATTAAACTTTATCCTTCATAGAAAAAAGACTAGTTTTGTTGAATTTAGTAAAATAATAAACCAATATTATATGCACAAAAAAACACTTGTGAAAACCGCTCTTAAATGTTACATTTCAAAACATTCAAGGAGATTAATTCACAAGTGTAATCTAATCTTATCTTATCTATCTTTAGACTTCTCGCAGGCTAGGACAACTTGATTCAACAATATAGAGGTTGTAACACTGCCTACTCCACCAGGTACTGGTGTTATCTTATCTACTATTGGTTCAACCTTGTCATAATCTACATCACCACTTATTTTACCATTCTCATCTAAGCTAACTCCTACATCTATTACTACAGACTTCTCATTAAAATACTTTTCATCAAAGAACTTAGCCTTACCTAAGGCCACTACCACTATATCAGCCTTGTTAGTAACCTCATGTAGGTCTTTAGTTCTAGAATGGCAAACGGTAACCGTAGCATTATCTTTTAGTAACATCATAGCCAAGGGTTTGCCTACTACCATACTTCTATTTACCACTGCAACATTCTTGCCCTCTATAGGAATCTTGTAATACTTAAGAACTTCCATAGCTGCCTTTGGTGTACAAGGAGCAAAACCACTCATATCACCTTCAAATATCCTCTCCAGGTTCAAAGGATGCATACAATCAACATCCTTCATTGGGCTAATCTTATTCCTTATAACTTCTTCGTCGATGTGCTTGGGTAAAGGCCTGAAAACTAATATTCCTGAAATACTGTTGTCTTCGTTTAATTCTTCTATTAAGTTTGATAGCTCCTCTGTAGTTATGTTTTCATCTTTCTCAATAACCTTTGACTTAATGCCTACACTATCGCAATTTTTTATAATGCTCTTTTCATAGGAAATATCCCCTGGATTGCTTCCTAGTCTAACAATTGCTAATGTAGGAAACAAGTTTTCCTTAGATAGTCTTTCAATATTGGCCCTAATCCTTTCCTTAATATGATCAGCAACCAGTTTACCCTTTAATACCTCCGCCAACCTTATCACTCCTCCTTTGATTTTTATTAATCTATACCAATTACAATAGTATTTTATCTATTCACGCCTACTACAAAGTATAATCTATTAATCAATATTTTAGTCATATAGACGTAAATTGGTATAGTTATGGCCTGTGATATCAGTCTTGATGGAAGTGATACAGCAAATGGTACTCCAAACAGCACTTTCATGAAATAGGGAACTAGAATAATAGATGTTACTATCTGACCAATTCCTATGGCTATCATCAATCTCTTGGTTGAAGTTTTACATTCCTTACTTGCACAACTTCTCATGATATAGCCAGGTATAATTCCAGTCAGAGCAGCAGAAATGGTAAAATGAGGCATATAGGGTCCCATAGGACTGATTATCATACCTATAATATCCCCTATGGCTCCAACAATTCCTCCTGCCAAGGGCCCAAACATAATTCCTGCAAATATGATTGGATATCCTCCAAAGCCTATTCTAACAATTTCTACTCCACCACCGCCAATTCTAATGCTGCCAACCCTGGTTAGTACCACATTTAGTGCAATCAACAAGGCACAGTAAACAATAAAAGATACTCTGAACGTTTTATATTTTTTCATTAAAAAAGCCTCCTTTCTATTTGATATGGCAGAACTACCACATCAAGAAAGAGACTTTCTACGATGTGACAGCGAACGCGATAGTTTACCGCAAGCCTTAAGCTTTTCGTTTAGAGGCCACGTTCCATCCTCTAACACTTAACGCAAACTATCTACTCTGCCATTATGTTATCCTTACTATTATACCCAATAATATACATCTAATCAACACTTTTCTTTAACACTACATCTGGCTCCTTTGGCAGCTTAAATAAGGGAATAAATCTGTCTGCACCAGTTAATGTTAAAATTAGTATTGATAGAACAGCTATAATGGCCATAAAGTTATACTTGATTAAGTGAAATGGGGTAAATTCAAATAAGGGATAGACAGAGCCTGCAATTCCTACAAAGAATCCAGCGTACACGTGCCAAGGTATTAGTTGGGAACCAAATACTCCCAAGGCATCAGAAAAAGTTGCATTTCTCAGCCGCAACCTATACATATCTTCTTCACTTGCTTCCACATTCTCTTCAGTTAATTCTTTAATCATGGGTCCTATAGTAACAATCTGAGCCATCTCATCTGCTAAAGCTGCATTGCCCAAGAGGGACAAGATTCCATTGGCAAACATCAGCTGTCTTACATTCTTTACTAATCTTAGAACTAAATTTGAAAGGGGCTTAAAGGCTCCCATCTTGCCCATGATGCCACCAAAGGCACCAACCCACATCATCATAACTATAACCCAGGAACCTGCCTCCGAAAAGCCAGTATACATAAGGTCTAAGAATTCATGGGTATTATCTATGGTACCAGCAATCATGCCAAAAATGTAAGAAGATATAATGCCAAGACCTAAACATACTAGGGTGGGAAATCCCATTACAGCAACTACTAGCACTAATATCAGGGGTATTACCATGTAGAAGGGTACCCCTTCTTTAACCTGATTAAGTAAATTTACCGCTGATGGCCTTTCTTCTGTTAAAACAGTATACACCTCTTCTGGAATCTGCTCAATGGCCTCAACTGCACTTCCAACTTCACTAGGTAAGCCTAAGCTAGAGATCAAGAACATGATGGCAGCAAGTATCAAACACAATAGGGACCAGACCCCTTGGTGTCTAACCCTATGTATTACTTCCACTCCCTGTATCCCAGAGCTAACTACAGTAGTATCCGATATAAGACCAATATTATCACCAAAGCATGATCCACCAGCTATGGCACATATGGTAAGAACTGGATCCCCACCAACTATGTGGTTTAGCCATAAGAAAACAGGCGCACATGCTGCAAATGTACCCCAGGAGGTACCAGTAGCCACTGATAGTATACAGGATATGACAAATGCTACTAAAGCAACTGTCTTTCCTGTAATCCCAAAGTTTAAAGCTACATTTATGATGGCAGCACAACTCCAGTTGCCATAAAGGCTTCTGCCATACCATAGGCCAACATGAGAATGAAGAATACAAGCTGTTCTTCCTTTACTCTATCTACTGCAGCATCCACTATCTCACTAAGCTTATATTTTTCTGTGAAAATAGCAATTAGGGCTGCGTATACAGTTGTAATGGGAGCTATTATCAGTATATCAAGGCCCAGATCCCCAATATTGCTTGCCATCATAAGCCCTGCCAATATTATTATTGGAGAAAGCTTAATAAATGCAATCATCCTTATACCTCCCTTTCAAATATTAGTGGCCTTACAAAAAATATTATGCAAAATTATACAATAAAGAAGTCATTTTCAAAACTTTCTTACAGAATTGAGTTAAAAAAAGGAACTTAAGGGCTATTGGCCATTAAGTTCCACGTTGATATGAGTAAGTCTGTAAGCCGTGTTCTGTTTTAGATGATCATCTATCTATGACCTATCGTTGCCAATAGGTTCATGCGACCTACCATTGGGACGGCAGCGGGCAACCACCTTTTTATGTCCCTACTTGGTCTTGCTCCAGATGGGGTTTACAGAGCCAACTAGTCGCCTAGTTGCTGGTGAGCTCTTACCTCACCTTTCCACCCTTACCTAACACGAGTTAGGCGGTATATTTCTGTTGCACTAGCCTTAGGGTCGCCCCCACTGGACGTTATCCAGCATCCTGCCCTATGGAGCACGGACTTTCCTCATGCTCAAATGAACATGCGATCATCCGACTTACTCATATACTCTTTTATTGGTAGTATAATGATAACACAATTACACTCCAATTTCAAATGAATTATTAACCAAATTATCTAGATATGGCCAATACTTTAATCTGCATCATAATAAAGCATCCTATGGCAGTTTTCACAATAGGTTATTTCATCTTTTTTCTTGAGCTTGTCTATTATAACCCAAGGCAATACCATATTACAGCCGCTACACCTATTGTCTACTACCTGAACCACTGCAATCCCCTTAGTGTTTATAAGCTCTCTAAACTTATTATATAAGTCCTCATCCAGGATAGCTGCAATCCTTTTAATCTCCCTGATCTCTTCCTCAGCTTTTTTATTCAAATCTTCAAGCAAAATCCTATACTCCTTGACTGCTTTATTGTAAGAAGCCTTCAATCTGCTAAATTCCTTTTCCAAGTCATGAAACTCTTTTCTTAACCTTTCTATTTCATCCATGGTTAGAAGTATTTCCGTTTCCTTATCCTCTATATCCTTTATAATATCATTTCTTTCCTTATCTAATAGGCTGAGCTGTTTTAAATCATTAATGTTTTCCTCGTACAGGCTCTTTTCTACCTTCTTCAAACGATAATCATAATCCTTTAACAGGCGATTACTCTTATTTAGCATATCCTCACTTGATTTTATCTTCTCTCCTAACTCCGTTAACTCCCTTTCTGTCTCCTTCAGCTGATTATCTATTCTCTTTATCTTATCCTTTGCCGATAAATCTTTAAGGCTCTTTTTTACAGTCATATAACTGCTGGTGTGTTGTTGCATTTCCCACAACCTGTCTATGTCTGACATCCACCCACCTCCAAGAGATATTTAATAGAATACACGAAGGGGGCTGATTTTGTCATATATAATTACTGAAAGGGATCCATTCGTATTTTCTTCTATATATTTTTTAATGGCTGGAAGGATCACTTTTTCTGTATCATAATGGCCCGCATCTACAATCGTCAATCCTAGCTCACTGGCTTGCTGGGAATCGTGATATTTAACATCCCCTGTAATATATAAATCAGCACCTCTTAAATAAGCATCGTATATGAAAGCAGCTCCACTGCCTCCACAAACTGCCACCTTACATATTTCTCTATCTAGGTCTCCGTAAACAATGAGACCATCAACATTTAACTGTTCCTTAACTAAATTCAAATAATCCTTTAATTTCATCCTGTCAACTTCACCAATACGACCATACCCAAAGGACTCCCCTTTGTTTTTCAATGGATATATATCATAGGCTACTTCTTCATAGGGATGATTCTCCAACACCTTAGCCAGAACCCTTTTTAAGTCCTTGCTATTAACTATGGTTTCTATCCTAACCTCCTCTACCACTTCTAGCCTATTCTGCTCTCCAATATAAGGGGATGTCCCCTCCAGGGGCATAAAGGTACCCTTCCCCTCCACATTGTAGGTACAGTGGCTGTAATTTCCTATAAATCCAGCCCCCTCATTTCCCAGAACTTCTCTTAGTATTTGTGCATGGGAATGAGGAACAAATACTACAAACTTATAGAGGGCTTCTTCATAGGTTACTTTCAGAGGCTCGGGATTCTTTATATTTAGCACTTCAGCCAATACATCATTTACTCCACCAGCAGCCAAGTCCAAATTAGTATGAGCATTATAGACCACCAAATCTTGTCTTATCAGATCCATGATCAAGCCTTCCTTGTAATCCTGCTTCCTTATGGCCTTTAGGGGCTTAAAGATAAGTGGGTGGTGGGTAATGATCATATCAGCCTTTTCTTCCAGGGCCTTTTCCAAAACCTCTATATTTAGATCCAGAGCAACAATTATTTTGTTAACTTCCTTATCTAAATCTCCCAGCTGAAATCCTGTATTATCCCATTCATCTATTAAATATGGATGGGCCCACTTATTCATCAAATCAACTATATCAGAAGCTTTCAATCCTACTTAACACCTCCTTATAGTCTTCAATTTTTTTACTTAATTCAAGATACCTGTCCCTGCTTTTTTCTGAAGCATCTACATCTAGTTTATCTATGATGTTTTCCGTAACTAGTATCTTATGTTGGACATACTCTTTCAGCAGGGGATCCCTGTTTATAAATAGCCTTTCTCCTATTTCAAGATATATGTCTTCCTTTAAGTAAGCCTTCCCCTTCTTAGCGTATATAACCTCATAGTATTTATCCCATTCCTTAACTAGTCTCTCATCTATTATTTCAAAATTGTTATCATATAGATACTCTCTTAACTCCTTTGCAGCAATATTGGGTTGTAAAATAAAATTGCTTACTGAATCTGCCACTTCCTTATGGTTATCCAGTATATCCCGAATTAGCAATCCTCCCATACCTGCAATTACAAGGGTATCTACTTCAAAGGGTTTAAATACCTCAAGTCCATTTCCTAACCTAACATCTATTTGCTTTTCCAGCCCTCTTGATTTCACCAGCTGGTAAATCTTTTCTAATGAATTCCTGCTAATATCAGTCCCTATTGCTTTTTTTGCTATCCCCTTTTCTATTAAATATACTGGTAAATAACCATGATCTGTTCCAATATCACCTACAATGCTATTGGCAGGAACAAAATCTGCAATTGTCTTCAGCCTCTCTGATAGTATCATGCCTTCTACCCTTTCTATAATCCAATTGAAGTTGTTTGATTTGCTTAGTAGTCCTCATCGAATACTATTAAGTCTGTATAGTCCTCTATATGAAAATCATCGAAATTACTACAGTCTTCATCCTCCGATTCATCTGAATCTATGATGCTATTAATATAATCCTTGTCATCCTCATCATACATGGACATAGAATCACCATCCTTGTCAAACTTGATGGAACAATTAAAGATTCGCTAAGCGAATCTTTTTTGCTATTCTAAGAAATCTTTAAGCTTTTTACTTCTGCTTGGATGTCTAAGTTTTCTCAAAGCCTTAGCCTCTATCTGTCTAATTCTCTCTCTTGTAACATCAAATTCCTTACCTACTTCCTCTAAGGTTCTAGCCCTTCCATCTTCCAAACCAAATCTAAGTTTTAGAACCTTTTGCTCTCTAGGAGTCAAGCTATCTAATACTCCTATTAACTGTTCTCTAAGCATGGTGAAGGTTGCAGCATCCTGAGGAGCAAGTGCATTGTCATCTTCTATAAAATCACCTAAATGGCTATCCTCTTCTTCCCCTATAGGAGTCTCTAAAGATACTGGTTCCTGTGCTATCTTCATAATCTCTCTAACCTTATCTACTTCCATATTCATCTCTTTAGCTATTTCTTCAGGAGAAGGATCCCTGCCTAATTCTTGAACCAGCTGCCTTTGAACTCTTACCAGCTTATTTATAGTTTCAACCATGTGTACTGGTATCCTGATAGTTCTAGCTTGATCTGCTATTGCTCTGGTTATAGCTTGGCGGATCCACCAGGTCGCATAAGTACTAAACTTAAAACCTTTCCTGTAGTCAAACTTTTCAACAGCCTTCATAAGGCCTAAGTTCCCTTCTTGAATTAGGTCAAGAAACAGCATACCTCTTCCCACATATCTCTTTGCAATACTTACAACTAACCTAAGATTTGCTTCAGCTAATCTCTTCTTAGCTTCCTCATCTCCTGCTTCCATCCTCTTAGCCAACTCAACTTCCTCTTCAGCCTTTAAGAGAGGTATCTTTCCAATTTCCTTCAAATACATTTTCACTGGATCATCTACGCTAATGCCCTTGGGCAAAGACAGGTCATCCTCATCCCCATCAGTGTCCTCATCAGTAGCATCCAGCAGCTCAAGTTCCTCTTTTTCTCCCACTACATCAATACCTAGATCCTCTAGTCTTAGATATAGATTATCTACCTGTTCCACATCTATATCTATCTCTTCCAATGCATCCATGATTTCTTTATATGTTAATATTCCTTTTTGTCTTCCTTTATCAATTAATTTACTAATAGCCTGTTTCTTATCATTATCAGCCATTCTGTCATTCTTGCTTTTTTGATCCAACTTAGTTCCCTCCTTCCCTGGTCTTTATGTATGTGTATTTAACTCTTTGTCTAATTCTGTTAATCTCACGCATAATCTTCTTAACTCCTCTACCTCTTTTTCTTTTAAATCCTTCTTTTGTTCTATCTCTTTAATCTTTTTAGATATTTCTTCCCTTTCATTTTTCAGCTTGTAATATTTAACTGTATCTATTAAGTCCTTTATAAACTTATCTATATTCTCAATAGAAGATTCTATGCTGCTATCAGCTATCTCTTTAGCTACATCAGCATCAATTCTATTGCCCTTTTCAAAAATCTTGTTGGTAATTTCTTTAATATCTATATCTATTACATGAGGATTGTTTTTATACTCATCAAAAATTGCTTTAGTCAAAGTCCTATAATTATCTGATGAAAAATCATCCACCTCTATATGCTTTTTGATCAATTCAAAGTTACTTCTACTTCTTATCATCAACAAGATTAAATTTTTTTCGGCGGTTAATTGGGCAGGTTCAATAACTGTTTCAACAGGATTTATGATATTAGTGTGGCTTTTTTTGACATTTATATACTTGTCCTTATTGATAATTATAGGCGAAGCCTTACCTATGACCTCATTCCTTATTGCTTCCTTTGAAACCTTTGTATCCATAGCTATCTTATCCATGTACACATCTTGCTCTATTGGGCTCTTTAAGTCCCTTATAAGATTTGCAACTTTCTTAGTAAACCTTATCTTACCCTCTGGAGTAGTAAGGTCATGGGTTCTTTTGAGGATAAAGATATTGTAATCTATATAATTTAAAGCAGTACTCTCAAGTCTATTAAATCCTTCTAAACCATATTCTCTTACATAATCATCCGGATCGTATTTTTCTGGTAGTGTAATTACCCTTGCATCAACTCCCTCTTGTTTCAATACATTTAATGCTCTAAGGGTGGCCCTTGTACCTGCTTCATCGGAATCGTAACAGACATATACCTGTTTTCCAAACCTTTTTAAAAGCCTTGCTTGATAGTTGGTTAATGAAGTACCTAGGCTGGCAACTGCATAGTTTATACCTCTGCTAAATAAGGATATGACGTCCATATAGCCTTCTACTAATATGATCTTCTCCCTATTAGAATGCTTATATATCAAGTTCAATCCGTATAAATTTTTCCCTTTTTCAAAAACCAAGGTATCTGGAGAATTTAAATACTTAGGCTTTGAATCATCTAGAACCCTTCCTCCAAAGCCTAGAACCCTATTTTTGGTATCGATTATGGGAAAGATAATCCGATTCCTAAACTTATCATAGTACTTAGTATTACCTTTACTTTTGCTAATTAAACCAGATTTTTCTATGTCTGCTTCATCATATCCCTTTCCTTTTAGATAATCAAACATATTGGTCCAACTATCTAAAGCATATCCTAATCCAAACATTTTAATCTTTGTAATATCAATATTTCTACCCCTAAGATAATTAACAGCCTTAGAATTTTTGCTGAGCATTTGGTAATAGTATATAGCTGCTGTCCTGTTTATCTCATATATCTTCTCTTGTTCCAACTTCCTTTGATTGCTTACATTATCATCATCTTCTTCTAATGGAATGCCATACAATTCAGCTAGATACTTTACAGCTTCAAGAAAGGATAAATTCTCTATCTTCATTATAAATGTGATAACATCTCCACCTGTTCCACATCCAAAACAATGGAAAAGCTGCTTCGTGCTAGACACTGTAAAAGAAGGAGTTTTCTCGTTATGGAATGGACACAAGCCAACATAATTGCTGCCTGTTCTTTTCATGTGGACATATCTTGAAACTATATCTATCAGATCACAACTGTCATGAATCTTTTCAATGAGCTCTTCGTTTATCTTATACCCCATTATCAATCACCTTTACAAGTGCCAAAATAAGCAGGCAAAGTATATATTCGACAAAAATTTATAAAATCCTTCTTCATACCTATTAATATTTTTTCCAAGTTTTTGGTATAAATATATCCTTAAAAAGATCAATAACAAACCTATCGCTCATACCAGCAATATAATCACAAATTATATCCTCCTTTGTGCTATCATCCCTGTATAAGCTTTTATGTTCACTAGGCAACTTATCATAATTCTCCATATAGTACTGGTATATCTGTTCAATTATGTACCTAGCCTTATCAGTCTCACTTTTTACTGTTTTATTCAAATATACCCTTTCAAACATAAAATTCCTTAACTTATCTGTATAAAAACCTATTTCTTCACTCATAGATACATAAGGTTTATCCAAACTATTATCTATTACATCCTGTATCATGGTATTTATTCTTTCTCCATGGGTAAGTCCTAAATGTTTAACACAATCCTTGGGCAGATCTTCAGTCTTTATTATATGAGCCCTAATAGCATCATCAATATCATGGTTTATATAGGCTATCCTATCAGCCAGCTTTACAACCTTCCCTTCCAAAGTCTCTGGTTTATTGTCCCCTGTATGATTCAATATACCATCTCTTACCTCATAGGTTAGGTTTAGGCCTCTCTTGTTATAGGAGTGCTCTAACTGCTCCACTACCTTGAGGCTTTGTTCATTATGTTTAAACCCTTTAGAATGGAGCTCATTTAATATATCTTCCCCAGTGTGTCCAAAGGGAGTATGTCCCAAATCATGGCCTAAAGCAATAGCCTCAACCAAATCCTCATTTAATCTCAAGGCCCTAGCTAAGGTCCTTGAAATTTGAGACACCTCTAAAGTATGAGTAAGCCTAGTTCTGTAGTGGTCACCTTTTGGAGCAACAAAAACCTGGGTTTTATGCTTCAATCTTCTAAAAGCCTTTGAATGGAGGATCCTATCCCTATCCCTTTGAAAGTCAGTCCTTATATTGCACTTCTCTTCCTCAACCAATCTTCCCTTGCTATTCTTGCTTAAAGTAGCATACCTAGACAGGAAGGCTTCTTCTCTTTTCTCTATTTCTAAACGGATATTCATAACCATACCTCATCCTATTAATTCTTATATATTATATATACAACATAAGTTCTTATAATCCTTCAATATTTTTCGAATTTATTCCTAAAATATGATTATGAAAAGCGTTTAAAAAGAAGTGTCGTATTTACAACACTTCTACAATATTTCGTCACCAAAATTTGCCTTCATCTGGTCAATTATAATTCCTGCAGTCTCCTCAACTGCCTTATTAGAAACATCTATTACCATACAGTTAAGTTTTTCCATAATCTTCTTAGAATATTCAAGTTCATAGTTGATTCTTTCAATACTTGCATAATTTGCATTGTTGCTCAGCCCTAAGGACTTCAACCTCTCCTGCCTGATTTCATTAAGCTTAAAAGGGTTAGCTATGAGGCCGAAGACCCTTTTAGGATCCTTTTCAAACAACTCATCAGGAACTCCAACTTCTGGCACTAGAGGAACATTTGCCACCTTAAAATACTTATGGGCTAAGTACATGCTGAGAGGAGTTTTTGATGTCCTAGATACTCCTATAAGTACTATATCAGCCTTCTTAATACCCCTTGCATCCTTGCCATCATCATATTTTACAGCAAATTCTACTGCTTCAACCTTCTTGAAGTATTTTTCATCCAGCCTTCTTATAATACCAGACTCTCTCTTTGGCTTAGTTCCCAAGATCTGTTCAATGGCATTTATGGTTGGTGTCATCAGATCCACCGTAGGAATATTTAATTCCCCTGTCTTTTCCACCAAATAATCCCTTAGCTTCTCTATAACAATTGTATATATAATCATGCTGTTGCCATTCTTGGCTTCTTCCAAAACTTCATTTATCTGTTCCTCATCAGTTATATAGGGAAACCTTATTATTTCATACTTATCAGGAGTAAACTGACTTACTGCTGCTCTAGCTACCTGCTCTCCCGTCTCTCCTATGGAGTCTGAAAGAACATATATGGTAATGATATTATCCATAATCCTCCCCTCCTATTACTCGTTTATCCCAAGCTCAACAAATAGTCTTGTTATTGTAGTCTTTGTAACTCTACCGATTAACTCACAGGCTTTTTCACCATTTTCTAAAACCACTTCTCTTACCACTGGTAAACTATCTATTTCATGCTCAATTAACTTCATAGCAGCATCTAAGATGCTCTCTTCTGGATAGGTTACAATTACATTGGGCATCCTGGTCATGATAACAGCTACAGGAGTATTGCTCAAATTCATGCCCCCAATTGCACTTTTTAAGAAATCCTTTCTGGATACAACCCCTGATAGATAACCATTGGATGTAACAAATATGGTACCCGTATCCTCTATAAACATGGTAACAATTGCATCGTATATACTTGTCTGTTCATCAACTATTATAGGTACTGATTTTCTATCAGTTACTTTTATACCTCTAATCTTTTCTGAAATCACATTGAAAACAGTCTTGCCAGTAAAAAAATATCCAACCTTAGGTCTGGCATCAAGTATTCCTGCCATAGTAAGTATTGCTAAATCAGGTCTTAAGGTAGATCTAGTTAATTTTAATTTCTTGGCGATATTTTCACTGGTAATTGGCTGATTTGCTTTTACTATATCAATTATCTTCTCTTGCCTTTCAGTTAGATGGATTTTAATCACCCCACTTTACTTGAAAATAAGTCCACTTTTGTGGACTTATTTTACTAACTTTGACAGATCACAGATCATGAGCATCTTTTCAGATATTTTAGCTAAAAGACCTAGTCTATTCCCACGAAGCTTTTCATCCTCAACCATAACCATTACATGGTCAAAGAATTGATCAACTGGACCCTTAAGAGTTATAAACTGTTCTAAGGCCTTATCATAAGCTTTATCATTTATATAGGCTGTAACACTTTCCTCGATCTGCTCAAATATATCATAGAGTTCAACTTCTTCCCCTTCAACAAGCAGCTCCCTTTCCACTTCTGTTGAGGTAGCCTTGTCTGCCAAATTGATCACTCTATTGAAGGTGGTTAGGACTTCAGCTAATTCACTTTCATTTTCTAATAAATATTGATTTAATTTTTCTGCTCTAACCTTTAAGTCGTAAATATCATCTACACCGGTACTCAATACTCCATCTATTATATCATACCTAATTCCCATATCACCAAACATGTTTTTAAGCCTGCCTGAGAAGAAGTCAATAATACTATCCTTCACAGTATTATAATCAAATACTAAGCCCTGATTTTCTACATAGATGTATAGGGCATACTCAACTATATCCTTTAGGCTTAAGTTTAGTCTCTTGTCCAAGATAATATTTATTACTCCTAAAGCTTGCCTTCTCAAACCATATGGGTCCTGGGAACCTGTTGGCTGAATACCAACTACAAAAGATCCAGCTATGGTATCTATTTTATCAGCAATGCTCAATATAGCACCAGCAGTAGTAGTGGGCAAAGCATCTCCAGCAAACTTAGGTAAATACTGTTCATAAATTGCTGTACTAACTATTTCATTTTCACCAGAATGATTAGCATACTCCATGCCCATTCTACCTTGCAATTCTGTAAACTCGCCAACCATCTTGGTTGCCAAATCAGCCTTTGATAGGAAAGCAGCCCTTTGCACATTCTTCTGAGTTTCTTCCGCAACTTCTAGATAATCTCCTATCTTAACAGCTAACTTTTGTACTCTTAATGTCTTATCATATAAGCTTCCTAGCTTTTCTTGGAAGGTGATATCCTTTAGCTTTTCCACATAGTACTCTAAAGGTTCCTTTATATCATCATAATAAAAGAACTTGGCATCTTCTAATCTAGCTCCTAATACCTTTTCATTACCCTTTATTACAGTATCCGCATATTCCTTATTCCCATTCCTGATGGTTACAAAATAAGGTAGCAACCTGTTGTGATCATTGACAACTGGGAAGAATCTTAGCTGCTCCTTCATAGGAGTAATAATTACCTCCCTAGGCAAGCTTAAATACTCTTCCTTTATATTTCCTAATAGGGGTGTAGGATATTCTACCAGGTTAGTTACCTCATCTATTAGGTCCTCATCCGCTAAAATGCTGCCGCCCTTTTCTTTAACTAGCTTATCTGAACCATATTTAATTATCTCTCTTCTCTTCTTCTTATCCACTATAACAAAATTCTCTTCCAGCTTTGACATATACTCATCTACTGATTTTAATTCTATATGCTGGCTTCCCAAGAATCTATGACCCTTTGAGATATTGGACACCATAATACCTTCCAAATCAAAGGGTACTATCTTGTCATTCAACATAGAAACAATCCACCTAATGGGTCTTGCAAAGCGAATGCTCTTGCCTCCCCACCTCATGGACTTAGGAAATACTATGGATTTTATAACATTGGGTATTTCTTCTGACAAGACTTGAACTGTTTCCCTGCCATCCTTAACTATATTAGCAAATACGTATTCCTCTCCATTGAACTCCTTAATCACAATATCCTTCTCTTCTATGCCCTTACTCCTTAAAAATCCTTGTAAGGCCTTGCTAGGACTTCCATCTTCAGCAAAAGCAATCCTCTTGGCAGGCCCTTTTACTTCCTCCTCTAAATCTGATTGTTTTTCTGCCAAACCTTCTACAATAACTGTCAACCTTCTTGGAGTTGAATAGGTATATATGTCTGTATACTCTATTCTATTTTCCCTTAACATATCTCCAGTATTATTTTTAAGCTGCTCTAGGGCTTTATCGATAAACTTAGCAGGTATTTCTTCTACTCCTATTTCTAATAGGTACTTATTACTTGTCATCTAGTTTCCCTCCCTTTAATAGGGGATATCCCATCTCTTTACGCTGTTCTATATACTTAGATGCCACTAATTTTGCCAAATTCCTAACTCTGCTGATATAATGGGTTCTCTCAGTAACACTAATTGCTCCCCTAGCATCCAGTAGGTTAAAGGTATGTGAACACTTCAACACATAGTCATAGCTAGGCAAGATTAGGCCTTCTTCAATATTTTTCCTTGCTTCTTCTTCATACACATCATACATATACTTTAAGGTATCAATATTGGCCTTTTCAAAACTGTATACAGAATGCTCATACTCTGCCTTCCTGAATATATCACCATATGTAAGGTCCTTGTTCCACTTAACCTGGAATATATTGTCAACATCCTGTAAATACATGGCAATCCGTTCTAATCCATAGGTTAGTTCTGCAGATTCCAGCTCACAGTTTATGCTTCCCACCTGTTGGAAATAGGTGAACTGGGTAATCTCCATACCATCTAACCACACTTCCCAACCTAAACCCCATGCTCCTAGAGTTGGTGCTTCCCAGTTGTCTTCAACAAACCTTATATCATGCATCAATGGGTCTATACCAATAGCCCTCAAGCTATCCAAATACAAATCCTGAATATTATCAGGAGAAGGCTTTAGAATTACCTGCAGCTGATGATGCTGATACAGTCTGTGTGGGTTTTCTCCATATCTGGCATCTGCCGGCCTTCTAGAAGGCTCAACATAAACTACCTTCCATGGTTCTGGTCCTAAAGCTCTCAAAAATGTATGGGGGCTCATAGTACCTGCGCCCTTTTCAACATCATAAGGCTCTAATATAATACAGCCTTTACTTCCCCAGTAATCAAGCAACTTTAACATTAAATCCTGAAAATACATATTTTTACCTCCCCGTTATAGGTATAACAAATAGAAAACCTTTACATCCCCCTAGGGACGAAAGGTTACTTCCGTACTACAGCCACTATTGATCCTTTCCTGATATGGCATTTTATTACAAATGCTGAGAAGTGCCTTTCATCGAAAAGCTTAAAATGGAAATTCACAACCATTGTTTATTTATATAACACCTATTAATCTATAGAATTAATCTAACAAAATTTTTCTATAATGTCAATATTATATATTAATCTCTTTCTCCGCTTATCAGTTGGTTAATATTGATAACTTCCCCATCTTCCTTTAGTATTTCGATAGTACACTTGGATAGGAGAGCCCCTCCTAAGCCTAGCAAGGCTAAAGGCACTGATATAATAGCCCCTACAGCTGCTGCAGTTAAGGGTATGTTCATTATAATTTCTCCATCCTTCTTTACAGTAATCTTGGTTACATTTCCCTTTTTCAGTACCTCCTTAACCTTTTCTATCATCTCTTGGCTTCTATCTGAAAGGTCTTCCTTCCAATTGGTTTTACGAGTTTCCAAATAAACTATGGCCTCTACAACATCTCCATTGCATTTTTCCAATGCTTCCTTTGCCTCCTGATAAGTAGCATTAGTCCTAGCTACCACATTGTCAATTTTTTCTAGTGAAATATCCATCTACTCACCTCCGTTTTTCATGGACTTTAAAATATCTAAAGAGTTGAAGCTCCTTCTGTCAATCCTATTTAATATGTATTTTACCATAATGTCATGAATTTTAGACGCCATCCTAGGGGAAATTTTTACCCTGTCCAATTGGTCAAGGGGAATATAAAGGAGGCTCTTCATAGCATTGTGCATTGCCTGATCAAAATACATGCTATCATTTATTAAATTTGAACACTTCTTACATACTATGCCTCCACTGGCTATACTAAAGGCCATATCCTTAAGTTCCCTATCCTCACACATCACACAGCCCTCCAACAAGGGCTTATATCCTAAAAAGGAAACAAACTTAAGCTCATAGGCTGCAATAAATTTTGCAAAGTTTGTATCAGTCTTGGATAGGACATCCAAGCCCTTTTTTAACAAGAGGAAGATCTTAACATTCTCCTCTCCTTCTAGGACAGAGCTATCAGCCAGCTCCAGCATATAGGAACCATAGAGCAGCCTGTTCATATTTTCCCTAATGGAATAATAGGACTCAATAGGGTCTATCTGGTTAATATAATAGAAGTTTTTCCCTTTAAACAATATGAACCTGTTATATGCAAAGGGCTGAGTGGTACCTATTATCTGGCTCTTGGGCCTATAAGCTCCCCTAGCTATGGCCGATATTTTCCCATCATAAGGAGTTAAAAGAGTAAGTATTTTGCTGGTATCCTTAAACCTTAACTCCTTAAGAATTATCCCTTCAATTCTTCCATACATGTGACTTAACCTTCCTATTTATAGCCAAAATATCTGACCTTATTTTCTCTTTCTCTCCAGTTCTTCTCTACCTTGACCCATAGCTGTAGATTGATTTTACTTCCCATTAATCTTTCAATATCCATTCTAGCACTGGAACCTATGGTTTTTAGCATTTTACCGCCTTTACCTATTATAATTCCCTTATGGGACTCCTTCTCACAATATATGACCGCATGGACATCTAGTAGATCCTTATCTTCCCTCTCCTTTATCTGCTCTATATCAACAACTATGCCATGGGGAACCTCCTCCTGCAAGTTCTCTAAGGCCTTTTCTCTTATTATCTCAGATATGATGAAACGCTCTGGCTGGTCTGTAATCATATCATCAGGAAAATACTGAGGTCCTTCTGGTAATAGTTCAATTAAAGCTTCTATAAAGCTTTCCACATTATCGCCCTTTTTAGCCGATATTGGGATTATATCATGGAACATATTCATCCCTTTGTATTTTTCTACTAGTATTTCCAAATCCTTCTTGCTTATCTGGTCTATCTTATTGATAAGGAGAATTATAGGAGTCCTAATACCCTTTAACTCCTCTATAATATAGTTATCCAACTGGCCAGTTTTCATGCTAACATCTACCATAAAGGCAACCACATCTACTTCATTCAAGGTTTCCTTGGAAACCTTCAACATATACTCCCCTAACTTATTCTTTGGCATCTGGATGCCTGGGGTATCCAAGAATACTATCTGGCAACTGTCCCTTGTATATATTAACTGAATCTTATTCCTGGTAGTTTGTGGTTTGTCTGATATTATAGAAATCTTCTCACCAATTATCCAGTTTAGTAAAGTAGACTTGCCTACATTTGGCCTACCAATAACCGTTACAAATCCTGATTTAAACATTTTCTCACTCCTTGTTTGATTCTAAATCCTCTGGGCCAAAGCTATGGGGTAGCAGTTCTTCCAGTTTATATATCCTATAATCCTCTTCAGAATTAGCAACTATTATAGTGGCATCTTTGCCAAACTCTCTCATAACCTGCCTACACACACCACAGGGATAGGTAAAATCTGAATCCCCAACAACTGCAATAGCCTTAATCTTCTTATGGCCCTCGGAAATTGCTTTAAATATGGCAGTTCTTTCTGCACATAGGGTAGGAGAATAGGAGGATACTTCAATATTACAACCTGTAAACAGCTCACCATCCTCTGTCAACAAGGCTGCTCCTACCTTAAACTTAGAGTAAGGCACATAGGCCCTTTCCTTAGCCTCCAAAGCCTTCTTGATCAATTTATTTATATCCAATTTATTTAAATCCATTCAACAGCACTCCTTCCTAGCCGCATTTTTATTAACTTAAGATCTTAAATATTAAAACACCTACAATAATCCCCAACAAAGCCCCTACTACTACTTCAAAAGTAGAGTGGATTTTACCTTCCACCCTGCTTTCTGCCACTAGGATTGCTAGTGTTAACACCAAGCTGCTTATTAGAATATTGTTAGCAATAATGGTAATTATGGTAGCTATACAAAAGGCCAAGGCTGAATGTCCACTGACTATTCCTCCTTGAAAAGGGGTACCCTTTCCCCTATAGAACTTTGCCTTACCTAATACAGTCAGTATTATCACCAGCACTAGGGCAATAAAGGTTCTATGAATAGGAGAGTTTCTGATCTTGAATATTACTAAATGGGATATAGGTGCTAATCTATCAAAAAACAATAAATAACCTACTATTAAAGCATTAATGGCAGATATTAAGACTCCACCAGCAGCAATATCTTTGGCCAGCCTGGCCAAGGGGTGATAATCCTCTGTTATTAAATCTACCACCCTTTCCACTGCCGTGTTAAACATTTCTGCCATTAATACGAAGGTTATGGTAAAGCACAAGGCTAAAAACTCTGTCCGGGAAAAATCAAAAAATAAACTAATCACTATAACTATAATAGCTAGAGCAAAATGAACCTTTAAATTCCGTTCACTCCTTAGGGCATATATAATGCCATTTACTGCATTGTTAAAGCTTTCAATTAAACTCTTTGACTTTCTCATTACTTAGGAATCGTTCCTTTCATTTTTAAATATCTGTAAGTTTCTCATGACTTCTTTTTCTTTGCTTCTCATCAGTTCCTTTTCCTCATCAGTCATATGATCATACCCTAACAGGTGAAACATGCTGTGAACAGCCAAGTACACCATTTCCCTCAACAAGGAATGGCCATATTCATCAGCCTGCTCCAAGGCCTTCTCTGCCGATATAATAATGTCCCCCAGCATATTACCACAGAAGATCATGTCCCCCTCCTCCATAGGGAAGGACAAAACATCCGTCTCCCTATTCACCTGCCTATATAGGCTATTTAATTCTCTAATCTCCTCATTATCAACAAAGGAAACACTGATCTCATAGTCTAAAGGTTTTCCCTCTACCAAGAGAACCTCTTTTATAGCCTTCTCTATTGCTGTATATATACCCTCTTCTAGTTCAACCTTATCCTGTCTATTATCAAATAATATTTTCATAGAAGCACTCCTCTATTTATTTTCATCAAATCTTTCGTAGGCTTCAATTATCCTCTGTACCAATGGATGTCTAACTATATCATGCTTTGTTAGGTAGATAAAGTCAATTCCTGGAATATCCTTTAGGATCTTTGATACAGTAATCAAACCGGAGCTTTTGCCTTTAGCCAAGTCTATCTGGGTTATGTCTCCAGTGATTATAGCCTTTGAACCAAAGCCCAAGCGGGTTAAAAACATCTTCATCTGTTCATTAGTAGTATTCTGAGCTTCATCCAACATCACATATGCAGAATCCAAGGTTCTCCCCCTCATATATGCCAAGGGAGCTACCTCTATCAAGCCCTTTTCCACCAGCTTGTAATAGGTTTCTGCTCCCAGTATATCAAATAAAGCATCATAGATTGGCCTAAGGTAAGGATCTACTTTTTCCTTTAAATCCCCAGGCAAAAATCCTAGATTTTCTCCTGCCTCAACAGCAGGCCTAGTAAGTATAATCCTGTTGACTTCCTTGTTTTTAAAAGCATTGACTGCCATGGCCATAGCTAGATAGGTCTTCCCTGTTCCTGCCGGCCCTATTCCAAATACTATATCATTATTCCTTATACTATCGATATACCTCTTCTGTCCTAAGGTTTTAGGTTTTATGGTTTTGCCAGAAGCAGTAATGCATATGATATCATTTAAGAGTTCTTTGATCTTTTCTTCCTCACCACTTAATACCAGCTGTATGGAATATCGTATGGCTTGTTTAGTAAGTATCTTCTGAGTCTTGATAATCTCCATCAGCTTATAGATTAGCTTTTCCACAAGCTGGACAGAAGTCTCCTCTCCAATGATAGCTAGCTTTCCATCCCTTAAAATGATCTCTACACCAAACTCTTCCTCCACTATCTTTATATTCTCATCAAATCTGCCAAACAGTTCAGATATAGCAAAATCATCTTCAACAAATATTTCCTTTTCTTTCTTATCCTTTGTCAAATTGCGTCCTCCTTTTTACATTAATTTAAAAGGCGTTTTTCTCCTATATCCTCAAGAACCTCTATAAGTACATGGGTGATAACCTTGTTATCCCTAACATAATGCTTTACATCCTTAGATATTATTTTAGCCTCCGCTGGCAGCTGCTTGTTTATCTCTTCTACTGCCTTCATGTGGTTGGAATCCTTTATAAGTTCCACATTCTGTTTAACTATTTTAGGTTCCAGCTCCTTATACTCATGGACCAATATTTTTATGGGCAGATCTATATCCAGATTAAATAACCTTACTTCCCTTACCTCTTCCACATAATCATCAAAGGGAATATCTCCTCTTATAAACTGAAGGCCCCTGTCTCCAACCTTTAATTCCCTTCTCTCAAATACCTCTCCTGTCTCCACCTTTATCGTTTTTTCTATTGGCTCCTCCACCTGATAGAAGTATGATGTCTTGGCTAAAACCTCTCCCTCTGCATGGACATACATCTGGATGTCTGAATACTCATCGGATATAATTCCAGTAATGAGAGTCTGCCCCTTTTCCACCACATCCCCCTTTTTCACCACTGCCTTACCATTTCGTGCTATTACCTTTTCTATTATCCCTTTCTTAATAGCCACTATATTACAGGGTGTGTCTTCGTCAATTAGGTCTGGTGGCAGATCCCTTTCCTTTACTTCTATAGTCAGCTTTGTCCCTTGAACTTCAGCGGACGTATAGGAAAAAATATCGTACTCCATCAACAATTTATATTCTATATAATCTGTGTCTAATCTATATTTTATTATGCCCTTCTTTATATTTTCTTTTTCCAGGCTTTCCAAAATCTCCTGGGTGCTCACTGACTCATTGCCTATAATCTCAATATGCCATATTAAAGAAGATAAGTAGAAGACTAAAATAAAAAAAATGATAAAACCAAAGCCTAGCATTTTTCTCTGCCTAAGCCCGTATATAAAAAAGGGGAGTCCCTTTTTCTCCACTAGTTCAACTCTACAGCCAACTTTTTTTACAATCTCCTTCAGTTCCCTAAAGCCTCTTATGGTCACCTTCATTTCCAAGAGGGTATAGTCCACCCTATTGATATCCCAAAGGTATATATTGTTGGAGGCTGCTAGATTTAGGAACCTTTCCAAAGTCAGCCCTTCAACTCTAATAATAACATATCCTCTCAAAAAATTCCATGCTTTTATGGTTCCCATTCCCACACCCCTTAACTGATGATTTCAACCTTTTCTATATTTCCTTTTACGATGATCTCCTCAGATAAGATGGTCTTCAGTTCCATATCGCTACCGCTTATTTTAATTATCCCTATACTTGAATTAACCCTGAGCACTTCTTGAGTATATTCAACAATTCCCTTATGGTTAGAGATATTTATTTGAATATTGCCAATCATAACTATTTTAGGCAAGTCAAGTATTAGATCTTTTGGAAGCTCCAGGGCTTCAGAAATATTGTATTTAATATTTGACATCTTATCGTCCATACCATATACCTCCCCTGTAATAAATCTATGCAGGTAAAAAAAACAGTATTACAGGATAAAAAAAGAAAGGGCATACGCTACATGCCCTTTCTAATATTTTGAAGGCTCTTTGGCTCCGATAGGATTTCTGAAAATACAATCCCTCTTAGTACATCCCTTTGCAACTTATTCTGAGATGGGGAAACTTTCCTTTCATCTGTTTCAAGAGGTTTTGCTCCTTCACTAACCTTATTATCTACTGCCAAGTCCCAGGAGTTAGCTTCATCCTTATTGACTTCTTCTAACTCATCTGTCTGGCTATATTGGTACTGGTAATCGTATTCATCTTCATACTCTTCTTCTACTTCTTCAAAGCTGAATACTTCTTTAAAGTCAAAGTCCCTGACAGGTTCCACTTTGTCCAGCTGCACCCTTGATCTTCTTTCCATTCTTTCCTGCTGGATCTTCCTCTTATCCTTGACAGTTTTTGAAATTGCCTCTATCACCATAATGGTAACAATCAAAAATATTATTTCTGACATATGAATCCCCTACTCATTCTCATTGTTTCTATCTTCTTGAGCCATCTTGGATATGGAGTCTCTCATATTTGTATCAGCTAAAATATTCTTCATGTTGTAATAGTCCATAACTCCAATTTTTCCTTCTCTCAAAGCCTTGGCCAATGCTAAAGGAACTTCCGCTTCTGCTTCTACAACCTTGGCCTTCATAGCCTGAACTTCTGCCACCATTTCTTGTTCTCTTGCTACTGCCATAGCCCTTCTTTCTTCTGCCTTAGCTTGGGCTATCCTCTTGTCAGCTTCTGCCTGGTCAGTTTGAAGCTTAGCTCCAATATTTCTTCCCACATCCACATCGGCTATATCTATGGATAGTATCTCAAAGGCAGTTCCAGAGTCTAAACCCTTATCCAAGACTGTTTGTGAGATTAAATCAGGATTTTCTAAAACATCTGAATGGGATTTGGAACTACCCACTGTAGTAACAATTCCCTCTCCTACTCTTGCTATGATGGTTTCTTCTCCTGCTCCTCCAACTAGCCTGCCAATATTGGCCCTTACTGTTACTCTGGCCTTTACAATTACCTCAATACCATCCTTAGCTACAGCTGAAATCTTGGGTGTCTCAATAACCTTTGGATTTACACTAACCTGAACAGCCTCTAAGACATTTCTGCCTGCTAGATCTATAGCTGCTGCCCTTTCAAAGGGTAGGTCTATATTGGCCCTTTGAGCAGCTATCAGTGCATCCACCAGAGTATTAACATTTCCTCCTGCTAAATAATGGGCTTCCAGCTTATCAATTTCAATTATTAATCCTGCCTTAGTGGCCTTAATCATAGGCACTACAATCCTTGAAGGCACAACTCTTCTTAGTCTCATCCCTATAAGGGTGGTGATTTTAATCTTTACCCCTGAGAAAAAGGCTGTTACCCACAATCCTACAGGGATAAAGGTAAAGAACAAGATCAAAAATATAATTATCAATAAAGCAATACCTACAACAAATAAAAATGATCCTCCTGGCATCTTATAACCTCCTTACAATTATTTTTGAACCTTCTACTTTTATAACTTTGACTTTTGTATCCTTTGGTATGAAAGTTCCTTCAGATAAGGCATCCAGCCTTTGGCCATCGATTTCTATAACTCCTGTAGGGCGAAGCTCCGTAATGGCAACTCCTTCCCTTCCTAAATATTCTTCCTTTTCCTCAGAACTTACATACCCGCTTTCTCTATCTAAGTTGGTATTAAGGACCACCTTATCAAAGGCCTTAAACCTATATCCCCGCCTAATCAATAGTATGGTTATTATGGTTGTCAATATAATAGAAATACTCAATGACTCAATAGCCTCTTTAACGGATTCCATAGCAAGAATTATGCCTATAATAATCAGTACTATACCCGATATGCCTGGCAAACCAAAACCTGGGGATACAGCTTCTATAACCAAGAGTATAAGTCCCACAACAAAGACTATTAAGGAAGTCCATTGTGAATTTCCAGCCATTATATTTCCAGCAAAGAATAGACCAAAGGATATAATGCTTATTATACCACCAACTCCAAAACCTGGAATGAATAATTCTAAAATCATACCAACAAATCCAACGGTAAGCAGCAGGATGCTAATTTTAGAATTGGAGATAAGGTCAACGAAGGCTGAACTTGCACTTGCCTCTCCACCTTGGCCATAGGAAAGCTGGCTGAATAAAAGAATAAACAGCAAGATAAAGATTCCTGTCCTCTTCATCTATTCACCTCCTGTTAATTTGTTGAGGAGATCAAGTTAGAGAAATCTCAATCCTAATATATGTAAACTAATCAATATTATATTACCCTTATACCACAAGTTAATAATAAATAAACCTGGGTTTTTCCCAGGTCTATTGTAGCAGCTTTCTTACAAATGCGTTGACTCTATTTCCATCAGCTCTACCTTTAACTTTTGGCATTACTGACTTCATCACCAAGCCAATATCCTTCATAGATTTGGCATTTACCTCGTCTATTGTTTCTTTTACAAGTTCTTCTATTTCCTCATCGGTTAACTGCTTAGGCAAATATTCAAGTAGTATTTCCATTTCCTTTTCAGTTAACTCTACAAGATCTTGTCTATTGCCTTTCTTGAAATCTTCAATGGCATTCTTCTTTTCCTTCAACTGCTTAGATATTATATCTAATATGTCGTCATCTTCTACTTCTATCCTTTGATCAACTTCCTTTTGCTTGATAGCTGCCCTGATCATAGTTATGGTGTTCTTCCTAACGGAATCCTTATTCTTCATTGAAGCCTTTAGGTCTTCTAATAGCTTTTCCTTTAAGGACATATATCCACCTTCTTAACTAAATCTTGATCTTTTCTTTCTAGCTGCTTCAGATTTCTTTTTACGTTTTACGCTTGGTTTTTCATAGTGTTCTCTTTTTCTATATTCAGCAAGAACTCCTGATCTTGCACATTGTCTTTTGAACCTTCTAAGTGCGTTATCAAGAGACTCGTTTTCTCCTACTTTTACTTCTGCCATAACCTTCTCCCCTCCCCTCTACTACTGCATAGAGTGTCTCGTTCGTAACAATCCTAGAATATAGCACGAAATAATTATACATTAACTAGATGATTTATGCAACTAAATTTTAACCTGGTGGCCAGGAGAACTTGCGTCCACCCATTAAATGGAAATGGATATGATGTACTGTTTGACCTCCAAGCTCGCCACAATTGTTTACAACCCTATAGCCTTCTTCATCTACTCCCATGTCCTTAGCCAGCTTCTTAATTATCTTAAATATATCTCCAATTAAACTTGTATCTTCCTCATCTAAATCATTCAAGGATCCAATGTGTTTCTTAGGTATAACCAATATATGAACAGGCGATTGAGGACTTACATCTTTAAATGCTATAATTTTATCATCCTCATATACTATATCTGATGGTATCTCCTTATTCGCAATCTTACAGAATATACAATCGGTCATGTTTTCACCTCCTCATATAATGTATTCTACAAAAATCTTAAAAATCCTGCATTTGACCTATTAAAATATCATCTTCTTTGGTAACGATTTTTACAGGAAGTATTTTACCATGAACATCTTCATCAGTTTTAGCCTTTACTCTCAGATAATTTGTTGTATAGCCTTCAAAATATCCTTCTTTCTCTTCTTCAAATAGGACTTCCATCTTCTTTCCTATGAAGCCTTCCATAAATCTGTTTGCTACCTGGTTGCCTATCCTGATAAGTCTGTCGCTTCTTTCATTCTTAATACTTCCGTGAACTTGGTTTTCTAGCTTACTAGCCGGTGTTCCTTTTCGAGGGGAGTACTTGAAAACATGGATTCTGGAAAAACCAATATCCTTCACAAAATTACAAGTCTCTTGAAACTCCTCTTCAGTTTCTCCTGGAAATCCAACTATGATATCAGTAGTAATACCTGCCTCAGGCATATACCTCCTGATCATATGGACTATATTCCTATACTCCTCTGTCGTATACTTACGGTTCATTCTCTGCAGAACGCCGTTACTGCCACTTTGAAGTGATAGGTGGAAATGGTCGCAGAACTTTTTATTATCTGTAACCTTCTCCATAAATCTTTCATCTATAAAGGTAGGCTCTATGGAACTAAGCCTTATCCTTTCAATTCCTTCTATCCTACTGACCTCTTCAATAATATCAAGTAAATCTACATTCTTTAAGTCCTTCCCATAGGAGGCCACATGAATGCCAGTTAGGACAATCTCCTTAAAGCTGGCCTTTGCTAGCTTTTCGGCTTCAACAAGTATGTCCTCCAGCCTTCTACTTCTAATAGGTCCCCTAGCATAGGGAATTATACAATAGCTACAAAATTGATTACATCCATCCTGGATCTTCATATAGGCTCTGGTTCTAGATTCTATAGTGTCTATGCTGAGCTTATCAAACTCCTTATGATACTTAATATTCTTGACCACATTGATCTTTTTATTCTTCTCCCTAGCTTCCTCACAGAGATCAACTATCCTATCCTTGTCTGTAGTCCCTATTATGACATCTACTCCTTCTATCTGTTCCACCTCTTCAGGAGCTATTTGTGAATAACAGCCAACTGCAGCTACTATAGAATCTTCATTTAGTTTCTTTGCCCTTCTTATAAACTGTCTGGACTTCCTATCTCCTAAGTTAGTCACAGTACAGGTGTTTATTATATATATATCAGCCTCATCTTCAAAGCTGACTACTTCATATCCTCTCTTTTTGAACATTTCCTCCATGGCCTCAGTCTCATATTGATTGACCTTACAGCCGAGGGTGAAAAAAGCTACCTTCATTTTAATATCACTCCCAAGTCTCCAAGCTCATACAGGGATAGGGCTACGGTAATAATACCTGCCGTCTCCGTTCTCAAAATTCTTGGACCTAAAGTTACAGATTTTGCCCCAATACTCTCAAGCATTTCTATCTCATACTCTTCAAATCCACCTTCTGGACCTATGACTATATTTATCCTCCCTCCTGAGAGCTTTTTCAAGGCTTCCTTTAAGCCAACAGCCCTTTCCCTCTCATAGGGAACTATGATGTTTTCTTCCTCCTTAAGTAGTTCAACCATGTCCTTAAAATCAATTATATTTCTAACTGTAGGTATATAGGTCCTCTTGCTCTGTTTAGCTGCCTCTTCAGCAATGCTGTTCCACCTATCAAGCTTGTTCTTTTCCTTCTTGTAGTCCTTGATCTTAACAACAGTCCTATTGGTGACTACGGGAATGATTTCCTTTACACCAATTTCTGTAGTCTTTTGGATTATTAAATCCATCTTATCTCCTTTAGCTATTGCCTGAAAAAGGTTAACATAGATTGGGGGCTCAGAGCTGGCACCACATGTATCTAAAATCCTAACCAACACTCCATTGGACTCAATCTCAACTATTTCACATATATGGCAACTGCCTTCAGCTACTACCTCCAGCCTATCCTTTGGCTTAAGTCTCAATACATCCTTTATATGCTTTACATCTTTGCCAAGTATCCTTATAGTATCGCCCTTTACCTGTTCTCTATCTACAAAGAATCTATTCATACATCCACCCTATTCTAGCTTAGCAATTACAACTGCCCAATCATTTATAATCTTTTCTTCCACTATATTAAAGCCATTATTCCTTAAGGCATCCATTACGCTACTTAACTTTTCAGTAATTATACCAGAAGCTATAAATATTCCATCATCATTAATATAGGCCTTTAGATCTGGCACCATGTTTATAATAACCTCGGCAATTATGTTGGATACGATAATATCAGCCTTTTCATTAACACTATCCAGTAAATTACCCTTTCTTACTTCTACCAGATCCTCCACACCATTAATGCTTATATTCTCCTTTGAAACCTTAACACATAGCTCATCTATATCAATACCTATTACCTTCCTTGCTCCCAGCCTTGCTGCAACAACACTAAGTATTCCACTGCCGCAGCCTACATCGTAGACTAGAGCCCCTTCATTCATATATTTTTCCAAGGCTTCAATACAAAGGATAGTAGTTTCATGGGTTCCTGTACCAAAAGCCATGCCAGGATCAAGCTCAATAACAATGTCTTCATCCTCTTTCTCATATTCTTCCCAAGTAGGCTTGATAACAATCCTCTTTCCAATCCTTACTGGCTTATAATACTTCTTCCAGGTCTCAGACCAATCCTTCTCATACACTTCAGAAACTGTTACCTGCCCTAAGCTTTTACCAGTCTCCCTCAAGGGGATCCTCTCTATCCTATCCCTTACCATGTCAAGCTTATCCGTTATATCTTCTGATTCTGGAAAATAGGCCTTTATGGTAACCCCTTCATAATCCTGATTGATCAAGTCTGGATCTATGAAATCCCAATTTTCCTCAGTCTGTTGAAAAGCCAGTATATCGTTTGGATCCTCTATGGCCAATCCTGTAACTCCTAGATCGTACATTATACTGCAAACAATTTCTTCAGCTTCTGTAGTAGTGTTTATTCGGACTTCAACCCACTTCATAATCTCACATCCTTTTATTTATCTCAACTTATTATAACCTAAAGAACATCAAAAAACAACCACTCCAGCGCACTGGGTGATTGCTTAATTGCCAAAGGCATCCTTCACTTTTTTAAAGAATCCTTTCTTGCCATGCTTAGTAATACTTCCAAACTCCTTATCCAACTCCAACAATAGTTCCCTCTGCTTATCCGTCAACTTCTTGGGTACTTGAATCTCTACCTTAAAATGGAGATCCCCTCTACCAATGCCTCTTACATTAGGTACCCCCATATTCCTAAGTTTAAACTCTGTTCCTGTCTGGGTTCCAGCTGGTAGATTAAACTTTTCTATCCCTTCAAGGGTAGGTACTTCAATCTCGGCTCCCAAACATGCTTCTGTAAAGCTTATAGGAATGGTTATAAATAGATCATTGCCTTGTCTCTTAAATAGTTTATGGGGTTTAACATTTATATAGACGTATAGATCCCCAGGTGGACCACCTCTGTCTCCAGCCTCTCCTTCTCCCCTTACAGAGATAATGCTGCCTGTATCTACACCTGCTGGGATCTTCACCTTGATTCTCTTGTTCTTCAAGACCTTGCCATTGCCATTGCAGGTGGTACACTTTTCCCTTATAATCTCCCCGCTGCCTCCACAGGCATCACAGGTGGCCACTCTTACAAACTGTCCAAAGGCAGTGTTTTGGGCATACCTTACTTCTCCTGTCCCCTTGCACTTGCTGCAGGTTTCCTTTGAACTTCCTGGCTTTACACCGGTACCACTACAGGTATCGCAGCTTTCAGACCTCCTAATCTGGACTTCCTTCTCCACTCCAAATACTGCTTCTTCAAATTCCAAATTCAAGTTATATCTAAGGTCAGCCCCTTTCACTGGGCCCCTTTCCCTGGCCCTATAGGAGCTTCTGCCAAAGCCACCAAAGATGTCAAATATATCATCAAATATATCTCCAAAGCCAGTAAAATCTTGGCTATATCCTCCTTGACCATTGACTCCAGCTTCACCAAACATATCATACCTTTTTCTCTTTTCTGGATCGCTTAATATCTCATAGGCTTCATTTATCTCCTTAAACCTCTTCTCTGCCTCTTTATCGTTTGGGTTCAAGTCTGGATGATATTTTTTGGCTAGCCTTCTATATGAGGACTTTATTTCATCTGGACTGGCATCCTTTGATACATTTAGTATTTCATAATAATCCTTCAACCAATATCACCCGCCTTTCTCTCCTTACCAAAAATCAAAGCTAAATCAATAGATTTAGCTTTGATCTATTCATCATCATCCATCACTTCGTAGTCTGCATCTACCACATCATCATTCTTGCTGCCAGCAGTGTTGTCAGTAGTTCCTCCTTGGGCTCCTTGACCGCCAGCCTGTTGGTACAATCTCTGGGATATGTTGTAGAACTCCTGGCTCAACTCTTCAGTTTTAGCCTTAATATCATCTACATTGTCTCCCTCTAGAGCCTTCTTCAACTGATCCAACTTTTCCTGTACCTTGTTCTTTTCGCCATCGCTGATCTTTCCTTCTAGTTCCTTCAGGGTCTTTTCTGTTTGATATACCATAGTGTCTGCGTTGTTCCTTATCTCTACCTCTTCTTTACGCTTCTTATCTTCTTCTGCAAACTTCTCAGCTTCTTTTATCTTCTGTTGTATTTCATCTTCAGTCATGTTAGTAGAGGATGTAATGGTTATCTTTTGCTCTCTTCCTGTACCAAGGTCCTTAGCACTTACATTTACTATACCATTGGCATCTATATCGAAGGTTACCTCTATTTGTGGTACTCCCCTTGGTGCTGGTGGTATTCCATCAAGTATGAATCTACCTAGGGTTGTATTGTCCCTAGCAAACTGTCTTTCTCCTTGTACTACGTGGATTTCAACAGATGTTTGGTTGTCTGCTGCTGTAGAGAAGATTTGAGATTTCTTAGTTGGGATAGTTGTATTTCTCTCAATTATTCTTGTAGTAACTCCACCTAATGTTTCTATACCTAAGGACAGTGGTGTTACGTCTAGTAGAAGTAAATCCTTAACTTCTCCACTTAAAACTCCACCTTGAATGGCTGCCCCTATGGCTACACATTCATCTGGGTTGATATCCTTTTGTGGATTCTTGCCAATTAACTTCTTAACAGCTTCTTGAACAGCTGGAATTCTAGTTGAACCACCCACAAGTAGTACCTTGTCTATATCGCTAGCCTTTAAACCTGCATCCTCTAAGGCCAATCTAACAGGCTCCATAGTCTTCTCTACCAGGTGCTCTGTTAACTCGTTAAACTTAGCCCTTGTCAAATCATAGTTCAAGTGCAATGGACCAGCAGCAGTTGCAGTTACGAAAGGCAAGTTTATATTAGTTGTCATAGTAGTGGATAGTTCCTTCTTTGCCTTTTCTGCTGCTTCCTTTAATCTTTGAAGTGCCATGTTGTCCTGTCTAAGATCTATGCCATGTTCTTTTTTAAACTCTTCAGCCACATAGTCAATAATAGCTTGGTCGAAGTCGTCTCCACCTAAATGGTTATTTCCTCTAGTTGCCAATACTTCAAATACTCCATCACCTACATCTAGTATGGAAACGTCAAAGGTACCGCCACCTAAGTCAAATACCATTATCTTTTGTTGTCCTTCAGATTTATCCAATCCATAGGCTAAGGCTGCAGCGGTAGGTTCATTTATGATCCTCTTTACATTCAAGCCTGCAATCCTTCCAGCATCTTTTGTAGCCTGTCTTTGGCTATCAGTAAAGTAGGCTGGTACAGTAATTACTGCATCTGTTACGGTTTCTCCTAAGTAGCTTTCAGCATCAGCCTTTATTTTTTGCAATATCATGGCAGAAATTTCCTGAGGAGTATAACTCTTTCCGTCTATGGTCGTAGTATAGTCCTTACCCATATGTCTTTTTATGGACGCTATTGTTCTATCTGGATTTGTAACTGCCTGTCTCTTGGCTACTTCACCAACCAATCTTTCCCCGTCCTTGGTAAAGGCCACTACGGATGGAGTTGTTCTGTTGCCTTCCACATTGGTTATTACTATAGGTTCTCCACCTTCCATTACAGCAACGCAAGAGTTAGTTGTTCCTAAGTCAATTCCAATTATTTTCCCCATGTAAATTCCTCCTTACTTTAATTATTTTGCTACTTTAACCATACTTGGTCTAATAACTTTATCCCTTAACATATATCCCTTTTGGAATACTTCCAAGATTATGCCTTCTTCCTTTTCAGAGTCCTCTGACATAACTGCATGGTGGAAGTTAGGATCAAAATGCTTATCTAAGCATTCAATTTCCTTAAGCCCATTTTTGCTAAGTACATCCATCATCTGGTCATAGATCATCTTTACGCCTTCATAGTAGCTATTACCCTCTTCCATATTATCCATAGCCCTTTCAAAATTGTCTAGTACAGGTAATAGCTGGGTTATAATATCCTCCAGGGCATAGGAATAGATATTCTTCTTATCCTTTTCCACCCGGTTCTTGTAATTGATAAAGTCAGCCTGGAGTCTCATGAGCTTATTGTTTAATTCTTCAAGCTCTTGATTGGCTTCATCTGCTGCTTGGTCTTCTTCCTTATCCATTTCTACAGTCTCTTCTACCTTTTCTTCACTATCTATCCCTTTAATCTCTGCATCTTCCCTAGGGACATCTTGTTCAATTTCCTCCCTAATATCCGTTTCTTGTTTTATATCTTCTTGCTTTGCCATTGAATCACCCTTTATTATTATTGTTCTTATCCATTTATGAGCTTTTCCAGTATTTCAGAAAGGTTTTCTGAAAACAGCTTCAAGGAGCTAATAGCCATCAGATAATCCATCCTAGTTGGTCCTATAACACCTATCTTGCCAATAATCTTATCCCCTAACCTATAGGTGGTTGTGATCAAGCTGCAATCCTTGATCTGATCGTATATGTTTTCACTACCTATAGTGATCTCTATTTCACTATTAAGTGAATTCTTCAACAGCAAGTCTATCAGCTGATCCTTATCTTCAATAAAGGAGATGAAGGTTTTGGCCTTGCTGGCATCCTTGTACTCTGGAAAATCAAATATATTGGTAACACCATCAGCATAAACCTGAACATCATTGTAGTGGTCAAAGGAATTAATGGTTTCCAGTATGACCCTATCTATCAGGTTCTTGTACTGGTGCATTTCCCTCAATATATCATGCTTTATACTTGTACCAATCTCATTGATGGTATAACCTTTTAGCTTGTGGTTTAAGAAGTTGGATACCCTCTCCAAATGGTCCTCTGAAACTACTTCCTTAGTTCTTAAAACCAGATTCTTTACTATACCTGAACTTCCAACCAATATGATCAATACCTCATTGTCATCTATAGAAACTAATTGGATATGTTTTAATCTCATGTTCTTAATTCGAGGTGATACAGCAAGGGCAGTATAGCTTGTAATGGCCGACAGTATCTTGGCAGAATTCTGCAATAGTTCATCTATTTCTATAGACTCCTGAGTTAACAATCTCTTTATTTCCTCTTTTTTTCTAACATCAGTTTTTATCTGATTGTTCTTTATTATATTGTTTACATAGAACCTATAGGCCTTATCTGAAGGTACTCTGCCAGAAGAGATGTGAGGTTTGCTCAAGTATCCTAGCTCTTCCAAATCAGACATCTCGTTTCTTATGGTAGCAGAGCTTATCCCCAAGTCATACTCCTTAGAAATAGTCCTTGAACCAACTGGTTCTGCTCCCCTTATATAGCTGTCGATTACAGCCCATAGAACCTTAATCTTTCTTTCGTCTAACATAGATATCACCTCAATTTTATATAAAGCAGGGAAGTTTATTAGCACTCATAATCCCTGAGTGCTAACTTTAAATTAACATAAATCAAACTAAGTTGTCAATACCTTTTTAAGCCCCATCAACTAGGGCAATATATCCACATAAACCATATTAGATAGATCTAAGCCCTTATCAGTAAACCTGACATAGGTCCCGTCATCAACAAGAAGGCCTGCCCTCATAGAACTATCTATTACCTTACCGTAGACATCCTCCAGAGCCCTACCGAACCTTCCTTTAAAATCCTCCTTGTTTATTCCACCAATCAGCCTAAGACCCATTATCACGTACTCTGCCATTTCCATATGGCTATCTATATCTTCTACTTCCAAAACTGGTACCTTACTTCTATCTATGCTATCAAAGTAGTCCTTGAAGGTGTTGTAGTTGCAAAATCTCTTCCCTTCTATATTTGAATGGGATGATATGCCAAAGCCTATATAGGGCTTTAGGGTCCAGTAGAATAGATTGTGCTTACATTGATAGCCAGGTTTGCAGAAGTTTGAGATCTCATAATGCTCATACCCCCTGCTTTTTAGGAAGTTTACCCCCTCATGATACATGTCCCTTTCAACATCCTCATCAGGAAGCCTTATCTTCCCTTCTTCAAACCACCTGTTCATCATGGTTTTCTCTTCCAAGATTAGGCTATAATAGGAAATATGCTCTACACCTAAATCCACTATTTCTTCCAAAGTAGAAATACAGTCAGCTACTGTCTGATCCGGCAGGCCAAACATAAGGTCTACATTAATATTGGAAAAGCCCAGTTCCCTTATCAGCTTAATGTTCTCTATAGCCTCCGCTGCAGTGTGGAGCCTGCCTATGGATTTAAGAAGCTGATCATTTAAAGTCTGGACTCCTAGGCTTATCCTATTTACCCCCGCTTCCCTATACTGCATCAGCTTTTCCCTATCAAGGGTTCCAGGGTTGGCCTCTATGGTTATCTCTTCCACTAAAGAGCAGTTGTACTTTTCAAATAGGGTCCTTATTATCTTCACTATATAGCTGCCGTCAATATAGGAAGGGGTGCCCCCTCCTAGGAAGATGGTTTTAATATTGTATTCCTTAAGGGTCTCTCTATATAAATCCATTTCTAAAAGCAAATATTCAATATATTCCTCTATCCTCTTATCTAGGCCGGAAAAGGATGTGAAGTCACAATAATAGCACTTCTTATCACAAAAGGGTATATGAATATATACAGCTAAGTCTTTCAATAGCTTTCACCTTCTTTAAAAATAATGCACACATAAAAGTGTGCATTATTCGTCATATTTCAATACAGATAGGAAGGCCTCCTGAGGTACGTTGACTGAACCTATCTGTCTCATTCTCTTCTTTCCTTCTTTTTGCTTCTCCAAAAGCTTCTTCTTTCTTGAAATGTCTCCACCATAGCATTTTGCCAATACATCTTTCCTAAGGGCTTTTACTGTTTCCCTAGCTATTATTTTAGACCCAATGGCTGCTTGGATAGGAATGGCAAATAGGTGGCGTGGAATCTCGTCTTTCAATTTCTCTGCAATCTTCCTGCCCCTTTCATAGGCCTTGTCCCTATGGACAATTATGGATAGGGCATCTACCAAGTCCCCATTTATGAGTATATCCAATTTTACCAGGTCTGATTGTTGATATCCCTTTAGCTCATAGTCCAGGGAAGCAAAACCCCTGCTCTTTGATTTTAGAGCATCAAAGAAGTCATATATGACCTCATTTAAGGGCAGATCATACTTTAACACTACCCTGGTTTCTTCTAGATACTCCATGCCCTTAAATACGCCCCTTCTACTTTGGCACAACTCCATAATTGGGCCCACATAGTCTGTTGGGGTCATAATTGAAGAGTCTACGATTGGCTCCTCCATATACTCTATTTCCGTCTCATCGGGGAGGCTAGTTGGGTTTTGTATGGATAGCATTTCTCCCGACTTGGTTTTTACCCTATAGATTACGCTGGGAGCTGTAGTTACAATGTTCAAATCAAACTCCCTTTCCAACCTCTCCTGGATTATCTCCATGTGAAGGAGTCCTAAGAAACCACACCTAAATCCAAAGCCTAGGGCTGCTGAATTTTCTGGTTCAAATACTAAGCTAGCATCGTTTACCTGTAATTTCTCCAAGGCATCCCTTACTGCATTAAAGTCTTCCCCTTCTGCTGGATATATACCGCAGTAGACCATGGGCACCACTTTCTTATATCCGGGTAGTGGTTCTGCCGTTGGGTTGTCATCATCAGTTATGGTATCTCCTACCCTGGCATCCTTTACATTTTTAATACTAGCTACCACATAGCCAACATCTCCAGCCTCCAACCTGTCCACTGGAATGTGCTTGCTGGTAGTTACACCTACCTCCGTTACCTCATAGCTCTTATTGGTAGACATCATCCTTATATTCATGCCAGGCTTCAGGGTACCCTCAAATACCCTGATAAAGGCAACCACTCCCTTATAGCTATCATAGTAGGAATCAAATATGAGAGCCTTTAGAGGAGCCTCCTTGTTCCCTTTGGGAGCTGGTATTTTGCTAACTATCTCCTTAAGTACTGCATCTATATTGATGCCGTCCTTGGCTGATATCAGAGGGGCCTCAGAGGCATCTATACCGATTATATTCTCTATTTCCTGCTTTATCTCTTCCGGTCTGGCACTGGGCAGGTCAATCTTGTTTATAACTGGGACAATCTCCAAGTCCTGATCTATGGCCAAGTAGACATTAGCCAGGGTTTGTGCTTCTACCCCTTGGGTAGCATCTACTACTAACAAGGCCCCTTCGCAAGCAGCCAAGCTTCTGGATACCTCATAGTTAAAATCCACATGACCAGGGGTATCGATTAGGTTGAGTATATATTCTTCCCCATCTTCGTCCTTGTAGTTAAGCCTGATACTCTTCAGCTTAATGGTTATACCTCTTTCCCTTTCTAATTCCATACTATCAAGCACCTGGTTCTGCATCTCTCTGGAAGTCAGCATACCAGTCTTTTCAATCAATCTATCTGCAAGTGTGGATTTTCCGTGATCTATATGTGCAATTATACAAAAGTTTCTGATGTTTTCTTGTTTTATATCCTGCATGTTCTTCCCCCTCAAGTAATATAACTCTAAAAGTTAATTATAACAAAAAACTGTGAATAAGTAAAATAAAGACCAGCAGTTCTGGTCTTTTTAATCAACTTTTTTCAGTATTTTTATATCGATAAGATAAGTGTCTCCAAACAGTTCTATCCGCCTTTCCCTTAAATCTAGGCTGAATATAGTAGGGTTATCCATATAACCCAGATAAGTCATTTGTTCATTGACCAGCTTAATTCCAAAATACAGGACCAAAAAAGTTAGTAGGACAACTAAAGCTTTCATATAACCTATTCTCTTTTGTTTTTTCAACTTCTTCCTTTTTTCTATTCTTGACTCCAATATTACCACCATTAATAGTCTTCCATATTAATGGTAATAATATACTATCTCACTCTCCCAAATCTATGGTTAAAGGGAAAATATCTAAAATTGACTATGCCCTTTACCGATTCCAGTGGAATACAACCAAAGTACCTGCTGTCCTTGCTGGCTCCTTCCTTTCTATTGTCCCCCAAGACGAATACATATCCTTCTGGAACCTCCCAGTAGTTTTCCCCATATACATGGGTGTAGGCATTTTCATCTATATAATCCTCCTTTAATAACTGGCCATTGAGATATACATAACCATCTATTATGGCTACCGTATCTCCACCAACTCCTATTACCCTCTTTATATAGTCCTTATCTGGATCATCTGGCGCCTCCAAAATTATTATATCCCCTCTATTAGGCCCTGAAAAATATAGTGGAATCTTGTTGGCAAAGAGCCTGTCTCTTTCGTATAGAGTAGGATACATGGAGTTGCCGAGGACATAGGTGGTATTGAATAAAAAGCTCTTTATCAACACAGCTATTACTATAGCTAGTATTATGCTCTTAACCCACTCAAAAACTTCACTCTTTTCATTAGTCTTCTTGTTTTCTTCACTCATGCTATCCCTCCTATGTACTATTATACCACCATCAATGTATTTATAAAATATATTACTTTTGAATGTTATCAAGAACTATACTCAAGATCTCTCCTACCAGCTTAGCTGTTTCCTTAGCTTCCTCCATGGTGTTCAGGTTGCTTCCAATCTCAATTAAGGCTGAATAATCAGAAAGAAATTGATTGTACCTGCCTACTGGCTTGATAACAATCCCTGTACACAGATTGGGATAGAGGATGTCTGATATGGCCTTTATATATTTAGCAAAGCTTAAAACTGCCTCCTTGTTTTGAGAATCAGGCCCTACTACAAAAAAGAAGGTGGCTACCTGCTTGCCATTAATTTTTACCCTACTTTTCTCCATAAGCTGCTTTAAATTCTTCTTTACATTGGGGTCTGTATGATCAAACCCATCCCTATGTACATCTAGCAGTATCTTAAAATTGTTGTTTTCCTTTAACTTCTCCTGTATGGTCTTTAAGGACTGGGCATAGGACTCATTATAGGAAGGCACGTCATGATATTTGGTCACATGCTCCACCTTATGGCCCTTCTCCTCTAAGGTCTTAGCTAGTATTTCCCCAATAGTGGTAACATTTTGCTTTCTATCAGTAGTATGATGTAGATTGTTATCCAGGGAAGAATAGGATTCGGTACCATGGGTATGGTAAACCAGTATATAGGGCTTGTTCTTATCTACGGTTAAGGGCTTTATATTCAAGGGTTCAGGTAGATTTTCCAAGGCAACCTTTCCTTCTGAGTCCCGAATGATCACCAGGTCTTCATATTCCTCCACCTTTTCTATTATAATAATATCCTCAAGGACCTCTGGGTCATTATCATATCTCTCCATATCGTTTTCATCCAGAGGCCCTTTGGCACTGGCCTTGCCATAATAGTTTATAATAGCTGGAAACTGGCCCTTAAACAGACTGTTTAGGCTCTTATCTATTAATTCCCTAATACTTAATAAATTCCTATCTCTAACCTGCTCCTTCCTATATAGGTTAATAATCGAGCTTGTTCTACCTAAAACCATCAGATAGAAATCATCTTCAATATACGATTCTGGATTGAAAACCTCCTTAGCTTCAATCTGCTCTTCCCCTTTAAGATCTATAAGATTTATGATTATGGTTCCAATATTAAATACTATCAGGCAGATTAAAGCTATTATAATATAGTTATTCTTATATTCTTTCCCTCTCATAAAAACACTCCTCAATTATGTTTTCAATAAATAATTTTATTCATAAGCCCTAGTACATATGATTAATGATTTAGAGAGGGAAAAATATTACCTGATATACCTGTTAACATCCTTCAGCTCAATACCTGGATGTAGAGCCATGTTTAAACCATTGGCAATTATTATTGACAGATCATCAATCAATATATCTATCTCCTTTGGAGTTACCAGCACATTGGGCATATAGGGCTCCAGCACTTCCTTTATCAATTGATACTTTTCTTCCTCAGCTACCCTTTCCAGCATAGAATAAAAGTCTGTTCCTACCTGGGCTTGTTCCTTCATGGAAGAAATTATCAGTTCCATAGTATCATTGACCATGGTTGCAGCATCCACCACAGTAGGCACCCCTATAGCAATAACAGGCACCCCTAAATAGTCTTCCGTTAAACCTATCCTCTTATTGCCTACCCCACTACCGGGACTAATGCCCGTATCGGATATCTGAATTGTTGTGCTAACCCTATCCATCCTGCGGGAGGCTAGGGCATCTATGGCTATGATTAGGTCTGGTCCTGTCTTTTCAACTATTCCCTTAATTATCTCCCCAGTTTCTATTCCTGTAAGACCCATAACTCCAGGGGAAATGGCTGATACATTTGCTACAGTTTCGTCCCTATCCTTCTTATAGGCAAGAAAGAACTGCCTGGTAACCAGTACCCTATCCACCACCTTGGGTCCTAGGGCATCGGGAGTTATGTTCCAGTTGCCTAAGCCTACTATCAGGGTCTTGGTCTCCTCATGGTTCTTGCCCAGACCCTTAATCTCCTTGGCCACCAGCTGGCTAATCTCATCCTTTAGGTCCTGATCCGTATTTTTTAAACCTGGCACCTCTATGGTTATATAGGTACCCCTGGGCTTGCCCAGCTGCTCTGATCCAATCTCATCCATTATCTTTATCCTGGTAACGGTATAGCTTTCACCTTCATCAGTCTCTATCTCTATCCCATCAGCTTCCTTTTTAGCCGTCTCCCTATATAGTTCAGTGCTCTCCAAAGCTAAGTCAGTTCTAATATTTAACATATAATCCTCCCCTTTCTATCCTTGAAATTATTCTTTAACAATAATATAATTTTATGTATACAAAATTAATTATCCTTGCAATTAATCCGTCTTCATGGTAAAATAACTGTTGTTAATATAGAGGAGGTGAGCTGGTTGGCAAATATTAAATCTGCAGAAAAAAGAATTAGAACAACAAGAAAGAGAACTGAATTAAATAGAAGTAGAAAATCTGAAATAAAAACTTACATTAAAAAGTTTGATTTAGCTTTAGAAAATGGAAATATTGATGAAGCTAGAGAATTACTTAAGATCATAGATAAAAAGATGAAGAGAGCAGCTTGTAAAAATGTTATCCATAAGAATAACGTGTCAAGAAAGGTTAGCAAGCTAGCAAGAAAGTTAAACCAAAAAATTAATGAAGCTGTATAAAATAAAACTTCGGGATTGCCGAAGTTTTTATATTTTATAGCATAAATTTGTAATTAGTATTTCCAAGGCCAGTCTCTCATCCATAGGGCTGGTCTTGAGACTCCTATCCGTTTCCAAACAATGAAGCAGAGCCCTTTCCAATTGATCTGTAGTAAAATTCTTGCTCTGCTGGGCTACCTTTTTAAACTCAAATTCCTTTAAGCCCATCTTGCTGTTTACTTCCTTATCTGAATAACCCTTTTCCTTTAAAACCTTGTAGCTGAACATATTTCTCAACTGCCTCACTATCATATGGAGTATCTGTAGGGCTGGATTATTGGCTATGTAAAGCTCATTAAATAGCCTAAGGGCCTCTTGACCATTCTTGGCGCTTATGGCATTTAAGAGATTAAATATGTTCATCTCCAGGGACTTGGACATGACCCTGTCTATATCTTCCTTGGTAATCTCCCTACCCCCAGTTCTGTAATTACAGATTTTGTTGATCTCATTTTCTAAGTCATATAGGGTCTTCTGGCTCTTGATATCAAAATAGAAGGACTGCTGGATGAAGTACTGTATATTGGACCTGTTTATCACCTTGTTAAAGCTATTGAACTTGTTCTCTACCCAGGCATTTAAATCCATGCCCTTTAATTTCCCAAACTCAACTACATCCCCTGCACTTTTTATTGCCTTATATAGTTCACTGGATTTTATAACATCACCACCCTTAACTGTAAATATCAAGCACACATATGAATCCAACTCTTGTACATACTTAACCAAGGTCTTTAGGTCCTTGGCAGCTATCCCTTCCCCCTTGGCCCCTCCTCTTTCTAAGTAGGGAAAGTCCTTAACTATCACCAGCTTCTTCTCCCCCATAAAGGGTAGGGTTTCACAGGCATCTATTATATTATCCAAGCCAACAGATTCTCCGTCCAATAGGACATAGTTTAAGGACTCGAATCTTTCATCTATAAACTGGTTCTTAACCAACCTAGTCATATAGTCTATCATGTATACCTCTTCCCCATAAAATAGGTATACAGGCTTTACATCCATTCCTTCTACCTTGCTCTTAAACTCCTTCCAATTCAATCTTCTTCAGCTCCTCATCAACTTTTATGTAATATTTCATAGCCACATATATAACTATACTACAAATTATTATCTGGGAAATATAAATATTGTAGGTTTTAATTATATGAATTAAATCTGGCTTTTCCTTAAGGAAGGTATCCACAGCAAAGCCATCTCCCCTTAGATACACCCTTATCAAGCCGGACTCATCGGTTCTGTAAAGAGCTATATTTAGCTCCTCATACCTTTTTACAACCTCACCATGGGGGTGGCCAAACATGTTGTTCCTGCCAACGGAAACAAAGGCAGCCTTGGGTTTGAGTTTCTCTAGAAAGTCCTGTGAAGAAGAGGTGTTGCTGCCATGATGGGGGACCTTTAGTAGATCTACTCCCCTATCTAGAGTTTCTACTACCTTCACCTCCCCTCTGTGCTCAATATCCCCTGTAAAGAGGAAGCTATTATCAAAATGTTTCATCAGCAGGACCAGGGAAAGATCATTATCATCTATGGGCATACTTAACAGGTCCTTATCTGGGCCTAGAACAAGCAGATGGGTATTGTCATCTATACTCAGTAGATTTCCCCTTTTTAATACATTTATGGAAATGCCTTGCCTCCTAGCCCCTTCCTTTATTTCCCTATACAGATCATTGTCATCATCTACATAACCAACATATATATTGTCTATATCCACATGATCCATCAGATAGGGCAAAGAGTTACAGTGGTCCTCATGAAAATGGCTTATAAAGACACCTTTTAGCTTAAATATGCCCTGTTTTTCCAGATAGGGTACGAGAGTATTTTCCCCCACATCATACTGGCCAAATATATCTCCACCGGTGTCTATCAAGTAGGCCCCCTTCTTGCTCCTTATGAGAACACTATCCCCCTGCCCCACATCTATGAATTCTACTAATATGGAGTCATCTATGCTTATTAAAATTTGGTTGGTCAATAAAAAGCTTACAAGAAATACTAATACCAGCTTATAAGCTCTCCTCTTAATATTTCTCAGCTTAGATATGCCAAATATAACAAATATTATAATATAGTAGAAGATAATCTCCAATACATAGGGGGATCTAGCCCTTATGTAGAGAATTGGAAAATAGCTTAACACATTCATGCCCAGGGACTGTAGGTTTACTATACTGCCAACCAAAATCCCTATAGAACTAGCTAGCTGTCCGCTGATAAAGGACATAGGTATTAAAAGGATAGTCATAACAAGGCAAATATTGAATAGGGGCACTAAAATTAGATTGGCCACAATCCCAACCATAGGCAGCCGGTTAAAATAATAGGCTAAAAGGGGTAGTATGCCTATTTGGGCTGCCACTATGGAAGCTAGGGAAGAAAATAGGCCAGTCCTTGGCAAGCCAAAGATCATGCTGATCTTAGGGGTGAAGTAAACAACAGAAAAGGTGGCCACATAGGATAGCTGAAAGCCCACATGAAATATCCAAAAGGGATTTATGAACATAAGCAAAAGCAAGGCAAAAAATAAGCTGTTGATGGAATCATAGGGCTTCTTAAGCAGTTGGGATGAAAACAAGACTGTATACATAATATTAGCCCTAACTACAGAAACAGGAAAGCCTATTATATATCCATAGGCCCAAATAAGAGCTATGCTTATTGCTATATTGACCTCCCTCTTGATTCCCATATAGGCAAAGAGATAGATTAAGAGGCTGGTCAGTATACCAATATGAAGGCCTGACACGGCAATAATATGGGCCAATCCTAGATCCCTAAAGGTTTGAACCTGTTCCTCTTCTAAGTACCTATAGCTGCCCAGCAGGATAGACTTCATTATGGATCTGCTGTCGCCCTTTAGGTATAAGTCCAGGATCTCCTCTATCTTATCCCTGGCTCCAAGCCTAAACTTGGTTAAGAAGTCCAACTCGTCCCTTACAAAGCCTGATATGGCATGGTCCCTTATGGTACAGCTAGTAAAGATCCCATGGGATAGGAGGTTCAGCTTGTAGTTATAAAGCCTTGGATTAGTATTGGGTAAGGGCTCCTTAAGGACCCCAGTAAACCTGATCCTATCCCCTACCCTTATATCCCTCTTCCCAATGATATTGAGTATTGATTTTTCGGATACCTTTACAAATTCCCCTTCATCCCTTATACCCTGAGTTCTGATTATAAGCCTAGTCCTGTTCTCATCCACCTCTACTACATCTTCAACCTCTGCCACTATCTCTAGAGGCTTGTCCAAATACTTAAGCAGCTGAGCACCATCAAGCCTCATATTGGTCAAGAGCATTCCCACCAAAACTAAGGCTAGGGCTAGACCAGCTTTTCCTGAACCCTTAAGCTTAATAGCAATTAAAGATAAAACTATACATAAGAACAATAAAGCAAATATTACAGAAAGGCTAACCTCTATATAATAGGTAAATATTACCCCTAACATTATGGGAATAGAAATAAATGCTAAAGGGTATTTCATCATCTATCTCCTTTTCCTTCTATTGCCCCTAGTTAAAACCCATATTATAATAATCATTCCTATTAGAGTAATCATATAACCCATAGTTTGTCTTTCCATATATCCACCCCTTTTATATCCATTTACTTTACTAAATTATAGCATAGGATGTAATTTAGTGCTGTTAGATTTTATAAATAAATGATAATATATTTATATAAAGTAAAGGGAATGGTGATAGGCGTGACTGAAAAAGTTTACTTACAAAATCCTTATCTCAGAAAACTTGATGCAAGGATTTTGGAGAAAAAATATATAAACAACAAGTACTATATAAAAACAAATAAGACCATTTTCTATCCCAACCTGGCCGGTGGACAACCAGGAGATAAGGGAGAAATAAATGGAGTTGAGGTTATAGAAGTCTATGAGGATGGAAAAGATATCATCCACGTAGTCAAGAGCAACATTCACAGCGATAAGGCTAAGCTCACCATAGACTGGAACAACAGATTTGATTACATGCAGCAGCATTCTGGCCAACATCTCCTATCTTCAGTCTTCTACAAGCTTTACAATGGTGAAACCATTAGCTTCTATCTGGGAAAGGAATATGTATATATAGATGTAAATATACCTTCCATTAGCAAGGAAGAAATAGAAAAGGTAGAACAGTTTGCCAACAAGATTGTATTTTCCAACTTTCCTATTAAATCCTACTTGGTTGAAAAGGATGAAATTGCCAATATACCAGTTCGAAAAGACCCTACTGTCAACTCCAACATTAGAATTGTAGAAATAGATGGTATTGACTTTTCACCCTGCTGTGGAACCCATGTAAGCAATACAGGGGAAATTGGCTTGATAAAGATAAGGAAGGTAGAACCCTACAAAAACAACATTAGGGTGGAATTCGTCTGTGGATATAGGGCTTTAAAGGATTATACCTGGAAAAACTACCAAATTAGGGAAATAAGCAACCTCCTATCCTGTAAGGATAAGTATGTCTACGATAGGGTTGAAAATCTATATGAACATAGGGAAAAACTGAAAAAGGAAAACAGAAGTTTAAGAGAGAAGCTGTGCAAATACCAAGCACAGGAACTATTGCAAAAGTCGAAAACCATAGATGGAGTAAACATAATACTTGATATATTAACAGACATGAAATTTGAGGATGTTGAAAATATAACTAGGCACTTAAACTCCATAGAAAATAATATAATCCTCCTAGGCCTTGACAATGACAAGAGCAGCCAGTTTATCATATCCCGCAGCAGCAACATAAATATAGATCTGAAAGATATATTAAGCAGAATATCTAAAGTAAGCAAGGTCAAAGGGGGAGGCAACTCTCAAACCATCCAAGGAGGCTGCAAGGATAATCTTGCAGAAATACTAAAGGCCTTCTATGAAGAGATATTAAATGGGCTAAATGAAATAAAGAGATAATTATCTTTTTCGCCCTTTGCGAAAAAGATAATTATCTCCTAGCTAGGAGTTTGCCAACTCCACTATCTCTTCTAGTATCTTCTCCCTAACCTCATCTATTTTACTGTAGTCTACAGTTGGTACATAGATCTTTTCAAGTATAGCGTGGTTCTTTTTTGCTTCAGCTAAAGACTCGTAAGCCTTCTTCATGAGTAAATAATACATGTCATAATCAGCAGTGTTTTTAACCTTCTCATCAAAGTACTTCCTTAAATCTATCAAAATATGTGGAAAGTCTCTTCCCTTCACATTGGAAGTTATACAAGTATTTAAGTCCTTTATTATAAGAGTCTCTATTTTCTCAGGAAAGGTGGAATTGTGGTATACTTCCACATTATAGTCCCTCATCTGGCACTCATAAAGGATCCTCTTTATCAAAGTGGATTTTCCAGTACCTATGTCAGAATCCATATAGTATATCCTTCCAATACCCTCCAGCAAGGTATCCGTATAATCCACAAAGCCTGCAGGAGTATTGGCTGTAGAAAAGCCGTGTCTTTCCTGAAATGGTGAACTTTTGTACTCTTTAGCTTCTACTGAAAAGATCTCCTCTACTAGACTTAAGGTTCTCTTATTAAGCCCTTCAAAATCTACCCCTTTGCTGTTGTTCTTTACTATTAAGTCATATATGTTTCTTGCAGCTCTTAGATAGGAAAAAGCCCTAGTATAAGCCTTCTTGTTCTCCTCTTTTGCTTTTATAATCCTATCTTCATCCTTATTTAACTTATCACTATCAATATACTGGGCCAAATCTATAATCCTATCCTTAAGTCCAGGATAAATAGGATCCATCACATGGGGTGCAGTCCCATCGGCTATAGCTACTCCTAATTCCTCAATCAATATGCTGTCTATGGATTCAGGGTCTGATGGACAGTGGTGAAATTCTACACCATATCCTTTATCTTTGAAATATATCCCAATCTTCTTCATAAGAGAGGACTTGCCGCCTCCAGGCATACCCTTTAATATATAAAACCTCTTCCTATTAGGACCTATTACATACTCATGGAAGGAGTGAAATCCATCGGCTGTATTTCCCCCAAAAAACATTCTCCTGATGTTCATTTCTTAACATCCTCCTTTATATTGTCTATAATATTCCTCTTTCCTTATTATGTGCAAAAAAAGAAAACACTTCTCACGAAGTGCATCATAGTTTTATAAACTCTACATCAGGTAATGCTTTTTGTAATTTTAGTCCAAGGCTGGCACTATTCATCTCACTGTCCTTTGAAGTTCCCATAACTATGTGAGTAATACCATTATCCATTGCAAAATCCATCATAGTCTTTAATATATTTTTAGACCTTAACACGGTCAGATCTGCTCCAACTTTCTTCGATACTCTAAAAAGGTATTCTAATGCTTCCCCATCATTTGAGTTCTGCAAAAAGTTTTCATTTTCATTTACTACATGAATTACAAAGAGTTTATCCTCCTCAGTCCCAATCAATTCATGTCCTTTCAATATTAACCTTTCACAAGTTTTCTGCTGTGTAACACAGACCAACACATTCTTGCCCATATATATCCCCCTCTAAAAGAGTAATAACAATTTCATTATAACATGAATTTAGGAAAATGTATAATTTGCTTTTTAACTTGTGCATAAATAATGGATGGCCTAGGCCATCCTACTCATCCAATAAATCCTTTTCTTCGGATTCCAGTATCTTATTGGTCATTATACTGCCTGCACGGCTGGACATATATACATTTGATATTGGTTTAGATCTATTATTAAATGCATCTGTAATTCCCAACTCAGTAGCTAACTCCAACTTCAACTCTTCTAAAGCCTTCTTAGCATTTGGATCCGTTAGCTTATCCTTCATGTCATCCACCTCTTTATATATAATCACTACTATTTAGTTTTTCCATTTCCACGTTAAAATACAAGGCAAATCTTCCCATATTGGCAACAAAAAACAAAAAAAGCCACAAAAGTGGCTAACTGTCTATGGCGGGAGTATGTGGGAATCGAACCCACCCAAGACGCTACTAACGCCTCGCGCTGGTTTTGAAGACCAGAGGGCACACCAGCACCCATCTACTCCCATAATTCGACACTAATGTATTATAGCACATTGTCTCATAAATATCAACAATTCTTATAAAAATTATTTAAGCAATAATTATTATCTATAATAACCAAAAAGATAGCTATTAATCTAATTAATACAAAAATTAAAAAGCCCTAACCCTCATTATATGCTTATTATAATCTAGTTAAAAATTTTCTTTTAGAATATTAATGTGTCAAAATGGCATGGTAGCAAATAGTAAAATCCCCCTTTTGCTTCTATTTATTAAGTAGATTTATTAAAAGGAGGGTTTACTATGACAATTTTATTTGATAAACATCCAATAGTATTAGATAAGCATATGGCAGCTATAATAGGATTAAATGAAGCAATTGTTTTACAGCAGGTTCATTATTGGATTCAATTAAACAAAAAGGAAGGCAGAAACTTTCATGAGGGAAGATACTGGACCTACAATACCTATGAAGAATGGCATGATCAGTTCCCCTTCTGGTCTAAGGAAACCATAAAAAGGGTGTTTAGAAGGCTGAGAAATATGAAGCTAATCATAGTTGATCGGTTTAACGTATACCAAATGGATAGAACCTTATGGTATACCATTGATTATGATAGGCTATATTCTATTATGAACATATCAAATAAACCTGATAGTAATAGTCATATTGACCCAATGGATATAGCTCAAAATGAACCAATGGAAAGTACAAACTTAGCCTCACCATTACCAGAGAATACTACAGAGATTTCTAAAGAGACTATCAGTCCATCCATCCTGGAGCACACTGCAAAACATTATCGAGATAACCTAAATGATAGACTGACAGAAAAGCCATCTGATATAAAACTAGATGCTAGAAAAATAGTATCTAACTGTGATTTAGAAAACATACCTGAAAGCTATAGAGATGCTGTTTTTAAAGCTATACTTATCCTGGTTCAGGAGATTAACAACTATGAAAATATCAAAATAGGCAACATCTATGTGCCTAAAGATATTGCAAAAGCAGAAATAGAAAAGCTGGACTATTTCGTCATAGAACATGCAATAGAGAAATTTAAAGAAGCTACTAGAACAACTAAAATCAATAACCCAATAGGCTATTTTAAGGCTTGTATTTACAATGCTATAAGTGAGATTAATATAGATATAGATGCAGAAGTCAGATACGATATGGAGAGGGATAGGTATGGTGGAAGTTAGGGGTGGTGATTAAAAGGCTACCATAGAGGTAGCCTTTGATCTAGGAAAAGCATTTATTATAGTTAAATATTTTAGAATTCTTATTTTTCAAAATTCCACGATTTAACTTTACTGCTTTCAGCTATATTTTTACGTTTAAAAAGCATTGGATATCTACTTCTTACAATTCATTTTTCTCATTATTATATTCTTAGCTTTCCCTACTATCTCTTTAACTTCTTCAATGCCAAATACATAGCATAAAACTCCATATATTATTACACCTATTGCCACAGCTAACAATAATGATATTAAGTTATATAGTTTAGATACTCCTAATATTCTATATAATCCGTTATAAACAGTATATGCAACAACACCCATTATGGCAGATGCTAGTCCAGATTTTAACCCACATTTTATATACGATACAGTTCCTAATGAACCAATCTTCTTCTTTAGACCATAAAACATTAATAAAGTAGCAATAGTAGTAGCTATACTAGTAGCAAAGGCTAGTCCTGCATGAGCCATAAATTTAACTAATATAAGGTTTAACACTATATTAAATGCTACAGATATAGCACCATTTATCATTGGAGTTTTTGTATCCTGTAATGAATAGTATACTCTAGTAATTAACAATCTAAGAGCCATAGCTACAAGGCCTATTGAATAAAAGATTAAAGCTTTAGATGTCATTATTGTAGCATTAGCATCAAATTCACCTCTCTGAAATGCTACCTCGACAATAGGTTTAGCTAATACTATAAGTCCTATTGTTGCGGGAATAGTAATAAGTAAAATGAGATTAACGCCATTTCCCATAATCTTCTTCATACCTATAATATTATCATTATTAGACTCTTTAGCTAATAAAGGAAATATAACAGTAGTTATTGCAGAAATAAAAACACCTAATATTAGTGAGTTTAGCCTATTGGCATAATTTAAAGCTGAAATGCTACCAGAAGCTAAAGAAGAGGCTAAAGTTCTATCTACTATTGCGTTCAAGTCATTTATTGCCACTCCTACAAATACAGGGAAACTCAAATATAAGACTTTTTTTATGTATTTATCCTTTAAATCAAAAATAAATTTATATCTATAACCTGTTTTTTTCAGTTCTGGTATCTGAATTAAAAATTGTGACAATGCTGCAAAAACTGCTGATACCATCAGGCCTTCTATTCCAAATGTTGTCGACAAAAAAACTAGATAAATAATAAATACAAAATTAAAAGGAAAACCTATAGCAGCAGAAGAAGCATGTCTTTGCTCACTTTGTAGAAATCCAGTTGCTACTCCTAAAATACAACTAAATATTATCTTAGGTAATCCAATTCTAGTCAGTTTTACAGCTAAATTGAATTGTTCACCATAAAATCCTTTAGCAAGTAATTTGACTAATACAGGTGAGGCTAACCATCCTACTAAAACTAAAATTAAGGAAAAGAAAAAAATTATATTAACCATGTTATTTGTATGGCTAATTTTACCCCTTTTCCCTTCTCTTGATTCTATTTCTGATAGTACTGGAATAAATGTAGTACTAATTGCATTGCTCATAAGTGTGGTTATTAAAGTAGTTGCTGTTGTAGCAACAAAATAAGTATCTGTTTCCATGCCAGCTCCAAATTTTGCTGCTATAAGCACTTCTCTAAGAAACCCTAGGAATTTACTTCCTAGGGTAAATATTATAATTATAATTGCTGATTTGGCTGCTTTTTTTGATGTAGACATTTCCATATCTCCTAAAATTAAATTTTTCTATATATTCTAATTTGCCATGGTGGTTTTTCTTTTAACTAAATTACCCCAAGCAAATATTATACCCATGGCGGCATAAAATGGTAATTCTCTATATCCAGTTTCATTAATCATTGCAAGTGATAGATAACCAAATAACCATGCAAATATTGCAGCTCCTTGTTGAATTGTCATATTCTTATATATATAAGATGCTGATTTCCAAACTCCCCACATAAACCATATAAAAGCTAAAACTGCAAAAACACCAAATTGACTCCACCAGTTTAATAGTATAGAATGGGGACCCTTTCCTGTTTTTGAGAAAACTTTATAACCTTCGACAGGTTCTCCTAAAATAAAAAAGGTTTTGATATCCTCTAAATAATCCTTCCAGATTTTAATTCTTCCTTCATTCCTTATATCACCTTTTTTTTGAAGCCTAAGTTTGAAATTTTCAAAGATAATACCAAATTGTGATTGTATTATTAGAACCAGTATTATTAGAATAGCAATTATTTTGAACAGTTTCTTAATATCTTTTAAACAAATTGCATATATAAGCATAGATATAAAACCTGAAACAACTATTGCTCTAGATAAACCTGCAATACCCCCAACAAACATTATTACTGCAAGAAATAAATTTATGAATTTTCCAAATGGCTTTTCTATATTTTTAAGGGTACTAATCAACAGCCAGCCTGATGAAACAAATGCTATTACCGATGCATTCCAGAAACTCCCAGCAAAAAAAATACCGTTTACATCGCTTATCCTTCTTCCTATCAAATTAGGAAAAAAGATTAAACCAATAATAGGTGCAATTGCGCATCCTAATCCAAATGCACTAATAGATAAGTTTAACTTGCAAAAATTATCAATTCTAGTTGTAAGTATTGCTATCATAGTAAAATTGATTATAAACTTTATAAGATTATTAACATGTGAATTTATAGGATAGTTCGCGGCTAAACTTAAAGTTTGGACATCAGATGTTAATTTATTAATAAGAAAGCTATACAATATCTGTGAGAAAATTATTATATATTTCAATAAAATAATTATTATCAATGGCTTCCAGTATTTGTCTGTTACATAAGGTGATTCTTTATAGATAAAACATTTAAAAATAATCATCAAAATATTAAGCACAAACAAAAGACCAAATATTAATATGATAATTACCTCTAAAAATGGTATTTTAAACATAGCTATATGTCGTCTGGAGTTTATTAAGCCAGTAAAAAATAGTAAAAAAATTAGAGATGTGTTTTCACAGAAATCATTATCAAAAATTTTATTATAAATTTTTGCAATAGTGTTATTCATACTTATCCTCCATATGATCTGGGTAGCAGTATTTTTATCTAAACAATTACGTCAACTATATACTATATTTCTATTTTTACTAATTGATCCTTTATTATCTTCTTGAAATATTCTGGTTTTATCATTTCTTCCGTTCCATGAACAACTTCATCGTTGATGATAGTGCTAACCATATTATTAAATAAATCCACATTGTGCCTATGGTTGTATATATAAAATCTATTGTTATAATTAATTGTACTCAAAAATTCAGTACATTTTTTATGATATTCTACTAATATAAAAGGTATCTCTAAAGCATAAGCTAAAATTCCGGAATGCAATCTTACACCAAATATTATATCGCAACTATTTAATTCCTGACAAAACTGTTCCGTATTAGGAGTATAATCTACTATTCTTGCTTTAATTTTATCTTTATACTTATTATAAAAATATTTTGTTATTTTCTCATCTCCAACAGACTTACTTCCATGAAAAATAAAAAATGTAATTTCTGATATATGGTCATTTGATTCAATAATTTCATCTAAAAATGATTCTATAGCAGCTTCTCTTTCCCTTTCTTTTCGTAAGTCTCCCCCAACATATCTTTCATAATGACATAAGGATATTCCTAGCTTAATTTTATCATCTTTCTTTCGTTTCTTTACTTTCAAACTAGGAAAAACATCATTGATTAAAATTGCAGGATCAAAGCAAAAGCTAGCTTTTTCTGTAATCCCCATTTCTTCTAATATCTTTAATGAGGAGTAGTCTCTTACACATATAAATCTAAATTTTTTCAAAAATTCTCTAATTGAATCTCTATCCACCTGACTTTTAAATGGGCCTACAGATGTGCCTATAGTTCCAAGTTTGTTATATAAAAATCTATATTTATTTAAATAATATTTTATATCGAATAAGCCCCTGATTCTACTGTGTAGGAGAGAGCCGCCAAAATATATTATTTTGTCCATTCTTATTAAATTGATTAACTCAAATATTCTTTTTATAGTGCCATTGTTAAAACTATAAACTTTAGCATTATTTGAAAGCTTAGGTAAGTCCTTTCCAATAAATACAGCCTGAACATTCTCCCATATATTATTACAAATCCAATCAGCTGTAACACAAAATACATCATCACCTATATTTTTATATCCATAATATCCTTTAAAATATATTTTTTTCAATCATTAGTCACCTACCATAAAATTCTATATTACACCTTGTTTATTCAACTCCATTTAAACCTATATTTTATAATAGCCTTTAATGAACCTTGAAGTCGACCAATATCAATAGCAAATGAAAGGATTAATACATATATTTTTTCTAGTACATTCACTTTATAATTTTTATCAGACTTTAATACAACTCTTAAAAACTGAAGTAATACAATTAAGAATAGTGCTAATCTATTACTTAATAAAATAATCAGTAACAAGTAGAATACTAATTGAAAAATTGACAGGTATGCTTTCCTTCTATAACCTGCCATATAAGAATAGTAGGAATATGCACTCCACTTTTTAAAAGCCTCAACTAAATTTTGAGGATGACCACTATAGTAGTTTATTGCTTCTACAAATACTTCGTTATAATTTCCTTTAATTTCATGAATAAATCTAGTATCTTCAACTGCACGAAGGTCATTTTTAAACCAGTGTCCGTCTAAAAAAACTTTCTTTCTAATAGCTACATTAGGTATAATTCTGCGAGTTTTTTCTCTTCCTCCAATTAAATGAGCAAATAATCTATCCATTTTATTTTCTGTGGAAGTTTTAGTAATACCCCAAGCTATGTCTATAGAACAGTCAGTTAAAAGTGGTTTAATTAACTTTACTAACCAGTCTTTTTCAAACTTAAAGCCTACATCTGTAAAGACTATGATATCATACTTCGCATTTTTTACCCCTATGTTTCTTGCCTCACCAGGAAAAGTTCTTAACTTTCTATGGATTATCTTAATTCTATTATTATCTTTTAAATGTGAAAAATATCTAATATCAGCTTTCCCATCATCTGATGAATCAATAACTATTATCTCATATTCTCCATCAAAAGAAGAGTTTCTGATGTTTTCTACTAAATTTTGCAATGTTTCTAACAAAGCTTTTCCTTCATTATAACTTGGAATAATAATTGATACCAATTGTAAACTTCCTTTCACAAGCAATATTAATATCTTATGCTTAGCTACTTTTCTTTTCTTCTCCTAGTAGCCAATAGTTAAACCCTTTTTCTTCAACATCATGCCTATCCAAAAAGTTTCTAGTATCAAACAAATTCTTATTTCTCATAACTAATCCCATATCTCCTAAAGGCAAATCTCTAAAAATATCGTGATTTACTCCTAAAACTATCAAATCGCTATTTTTAGAAGCATCAATTAAATCCTTAGCTTGATATTTGTATGTTTTTACATGGGGATCATATACACTAATATCATAATCACCCCTTGCTTCTAATAAATCAATAAGTTTAAGTATTGGACTTTCTCTTGTATCATCAACATTAGGTTTATACGTTATACCTAAAATAGTAACTTTTTTAACACCCTCAATATCCTCTAAAATATCATCTATTCTATTTAATACATGTTCTGGCATACTATCATTGGTTTCTCTTGATAAAGTTATAATTTTAGCTAATTCAGGGCTTTTTTCTATTATAAACCATGGATCTACTGCTAAACAGTGTCCTCCTACACCTGGTCCAGGTTGATGTAAATTTACTCTTGGATGCTTATTACATAGCTCTATTACTTCCCATGCATTTATCCCATTTTCTTCACATATTTTGGCTAATTCATTTGCCAAAGCGATATTTACATCCCTATAGGTATTTTCCATTAATTTACACATTTCTGCTGTTGTAGCATCAGTAAGATATATCTCTCCATTTACAAAAATCCTATATAAATCTCTTATCTTTTCAGCAGACTTTTTATTAACTCCACCCACAATTCTATTATTATGGACTAACTCCCATAGTATTTTACCAGGCAGAACCCTTTCAGGAGCATGTCCTACATATAGTTCTTCTCCAACTTTAAGTCCAGATTTTTCAAGTATTGGTACTAATAAATTTTCTACTGTACCCACTGGTGAAGTAGATTCTAATATAACTAGATTATCCTTTCTTAAATATGGCACAATAGTTTCTGCTGCTGAAATAACGCAGCTCATATCAGCCTTTTTATCCTTTGTAAGTGGGGTTGGTACTGCAATAATAAAAACATCTGCTTCTTGTGGTTTTGTATCTGCTTTTAAGTGACCAGATCTTACAGCAGCTTGTACCATTATATCTAAGTAGGGTTCTTCTATTACAATTTTTCCTTTATTTAAAGCATTTACTACTTCCTCGTTTACATCTACCCCATGGACCTTACAACCGTGGGTTGCAAACATAGCAGATGTTGGTAAACCTATATATCCCAATCCTACGACACATATTTCTTTGTTATTCATAATATACACCATCCTTACAAACTGTATTTTGGACTACATCCAGTTTACACATTTTCTATTACTTTTATCAATTTTTCTGTTAAAATCTTGTAATCAAAATATTTAGCACCTTTTGCAGCATTATAACATAATTCATTATATTGTTCTTTAGGCATGTTATATATTTTTAATATAGCTTTAGCTAATTCTTCTGGCGTTGAATTTTTCAGTGAAAAACCACATTGATACTTTTCTAAAATACAATAACCCATTTTTACTGTTGAAATAATAGGCTTACCTGAAGCCATATATTCAAAAAGCTTATTAGAACTATTGCCTCTTGTCCAATTGTATTGAGAAGGAGAGTAATTCAATATATTTACTGATGACTTACTTAATATATAAGGTATATATTTCTTATTAACATATCCTTTAAGCTTTACATTTGTAAGGTTTTCATCTTTTACCCTTGTTTTTAATAAGTCTAATTCATTGCCAGTGCCATAAATTAAAAATTTAATATCTTCATTTTCCTTTAACAGTTTAGCTGCATCTAATATCTTTCCTACATTATTAACAGCCCTTATGGAACCTGCATATACTACTCTAAAGCTATTATCATTCAAATCTTCATCTTCTATTTTGATTTCATTTACTTGCTTATTAAAAGCCTCGATATCTACACCATTATTTATATAATAACATTTATTTAAATCTATATCTCCGCCTTGTTCTAAAGTCCATTTTCTTTCTCTTAAATAATCAGTATCGCCTTCTTTTAGAAATACAAGAGCATCAGCATTTTTATAAATCCAGTGTTCTCCCTTTATTAACAATCTTCCTAAGATACTGTTTTCTTGTGCCTTCCCTACAGCAAATATGGCTTCTGGCCACAAATCCCTTATTTCACACACACAAGGTATCCCAAGTTTTTTTGATATTAAGATCCCCGCAACCATGGTTAAAGGATGGGGGGATGAAGCATAAATTACATCAGGTTTCCCTTGTTTTTTTATAATTTCTTTGGTTACGGAAAATAAATTATATGCAAAAGAAAACATATTTAGTACCCGAGATAATCCATTACCCTTATATTCTGATGTGCGCACGAATACAAAAGGCACTTCACTATCCTTATGTACTATGTATTTTCTTCCATTTGAAATTAAGTTTTCTCCTGTGTAATGCAAATATGCTGATGAAAATACTGTGCAATTATAGCCTTTATCTTTCAACTGTTTGCTGAACTCATAAGGGCGAGTTAATCCACTCATTGTTGGTGGTGTAGCGTAATGATGAAATATCCAAATGTTTTTTTTCATGTCATCAACTCCATATATTAGCATCAAATAATATGACTTGCTCACTTTATCAGTACTACATATGTTGGTTACCAATTATTCAAAAATTATTAGACCATTACTATTATGGTTCCCTATCTATAATTCTAGAAGCAGCTACTTCATTCTTAGATTCTTTTGTTAGTAATTTCTCGTAATATTTAATAGTTTTTGATAATCCTTCTTCTAAATTATATTTTGGACTCCATCCTAATTTTTCTTTTGCCTTGACAATTTTGAAAAAAGAATGTTTAATATCTCCGTCTCTTTCTTTCCCATATTCAACTTCTATGTCTATATCCATTATTTTTTTCATAATATAAAAAAGCACCTTTATAGAAGTAGCTTTTCCAGTTCCTATATTAAATATTTCTTTGCTTCCTTTATCTAAAGCCTTTATATTCGCTTCCACAATGTCATCAATGTATATAAAATCCCTTGTTGCAGTTCCATCTCCAAATATTATAGGTGATTCCCCTTTAAAAAGTTTGTCCAAAAATATTGCAACCACACCACCTTCACCTTTAGGGTCCTGACGTATTCCATAGGCATTAGCATATCGGAAAATAGTGTAATCGATACCATAGAGTTTACTATATGTTTTTATATATTGCTCCGGAGTATATTTGGAGATTCCATAGAAAGAAATAGGATTAATAGGATGGTTTTCATCTATCCCTAAATATTCAGGCTCTCCATAAACTGCTGCTGTAGATGAATATATGATTTTTTTCACATTTGCATCTTTACAAGCTTCTAATATGTTTATTGTTCCAAGTATGTTTACATCTCCATCAAAAACTGGATTGTTGATTGACTTTTGAACATCAATTTGCGCTGCATTATGGTAAACAACATTTATCTTTTCATTCTTAAATATATCCCTTATTTTTTCATCGCAAATATCCATTTTATAGAATTTTGCTTCTCTATTTACATTTTCTTTTTTTCCTGTTATCAAATTGTCTATTACTATAACTTTGTGTCCTTCTTCTATTAATCTATCAACTAAATTGGAGCCTATAAAACCAGCTCCTCCAGTGACTATAATATTCAATCTTGTCATCTCCTTTTACCTTGCACCTTCTCCTGTTAAGACAACTTTAATAGTTTTTAAAATAATCAAGAAATCTAGTTTGATGCTTCTGTTTTTAATATAGTACATATCCAGTTCCCATTTTTCTTTTGGAGTTATATCGTATCCTCCATTAACCTGAGCCCAGCCAGTTAATCCTGGCTTTACTTGCAGTCTATTTATAAAGCCTGGTATTTCCTGGTTGAATTTTTCAGTAAATATAGGCCTTTCTGGCCTAGGACCTATGATACTCATATCTCCTTTAAGTACATTAAAAAGCTGTGGTATTTCGTCTATTCTTGTCTTTCTAATGAAGCTTCCAACTTTAGTAACTCTAGGATCATCTTTTTCAGCCCATTGGGCACAATTTTCTTCTGCATTAGATACCATTGAACGAAGCTTATAGATTTTAAATATTTTCCCATCCTTCCCTACTCTATCCTGGCTATAAATTACTCCTCCAGGAGTTTCAATGACTATAGCAATGCCAAATATTATCATTAGTGGGATACCAATTATCAAACCAATTGAAGCTAAAAGTATATCCATAACTCTTTTAAATCTATCATAAAAACTCACTTTGATGTCTTGGTTTGTCTTTTTAAGATTTTCACATATTTTCATATAACCATCATTATAGGTTGTTTCTTGCAATTTATCCATATGGCTCCTCCCCATTATAAAAATATTATACTCCTCATGACTAGACCCATATAGTTCATCACTAACCTGTTTTTTAGTGTAACATAGTTTTTTATATAAATCAATCTGTTTCATGATTCTTTGTCACTCTTTGACAGATTTTATTAAAACTTATACTATACATTTTTGTGAAATTTAACCTTATTTTTTATAAAATGTAAAAATCCACTCTTCTTCTTATACCTTACTGGAGCGTTAGGGCTTATTAATTCATCAGATATTACTTTTAAAGGATTCAAATATGTAATTTCTATAAAAGCTGTTTCCCCTACCAACTCCAATAATAGGTCAAGGCTATTTTTCACATTAGGAGCCCTTCTGTTTTTAGAGTGGGCATCAGTGCCAACAAAATGTATCATATTGTGCTTAAGGAGTATTTCAGCTGTGGTTTTTATTTTTTCTCCATATACGCCTTCTAAGCTGGGTAGATTCAGCTGAGCTAAAGCCCCTTTTTCTATAAAGCCATAGAGTATATTAGGGTCCTCTATTATATTCCTATTTCTCTCTGGATGGGCTATTATAGGTACATAACCTTTTAAAAGCAATTCATATATTATGCTTTCAGAATACATAGGTATGTCCAGCATAGGAAATTCTATTAGGACATACCCAGAGTTATTTAAGGTAGATACCTTTCCTTCTTCTAAAAGGTCAATTATATCCATGGTTATGTATATTTCATTTCCTAAATATACTTCTAATTCTAGACCTTCCTTATTAAGGGCTTCCTTTAGTTTTTCTAGCACTAAAATATTTTCTTCTTTTAAACTGTTTGCATATCCATCTATATAATGGGGAGTAGCTATCACTTTTTTTATTCCATTGTCTATGTATATTCTAGCCATAGTTATGGCTTCTTCCATATCCCCTGCCCCATCATCTACCTTAGGCAGTATATGGCTATGAATATCTATCATTTAGCTTTCCCTCTCTTTTTCCTTCTATTATCCTTTCTAGTCCTTTCGTATTCATAGTAAGAAGAATCATAATATTGGCTGTAATGATACCTATAATATCCTCCTTGATTAATAGGTACTTTGCTTAGCACAACACCTAATATATTTGCTTTTACCTTATCCAACAGCTCCTTAGCCCTTTTGGTAGCATTAATATCTGCCTCTCCAACAGCACAGACTAATATGGTTCCATCTACAATTGTAGATAGTACAGCGCTATCCGTTACCAAGCCTATAGGAGGTGCATCTAGTATAACCATATCATATATGTTTTTCATTTTCTCTACAAAATTCTTCATCTTATTTGAACCCAAAAGCTCGGCTGGATTTGGAGGAATTGGTCCTGAACCTATAACATGCAGTCCCTTAATTTCTTCAGCTTCATATAAAACATCTGTATATTCCATATCTTCTACTAAGATGTTGGTTAATCCATTAAGATGATTAAAGGTAAATGTTCTATGTAAAGAAGGCTTCCTTAAATCACAATCTATCAAAAGGACATTTTTTTCCGCTTGTGCCATGGCAACTGCTATGTTTATGGATACGGTGCTTTTCCCTTCCCCTGGTCCTGTAGAAGTAATTACTAGGCTATTTATAGGCTTGTCTATGCCGGAAAACTGTATGTTTGTCCTTAAGGTTCTGAAAGCTTCTGAAACTGGAGATTTAGGATTTTCTAAAGTATGTAATCTTGTTCGTGACATATTTCCACCTCAAATATTATTTATTTTCTTCCACCATTGGTATAGTACCTATCACAGGTAATTCCAGATGCCTTTCCACATCATCTGGAGTTTTGATGGTATTATCTAAAAACTCCAATAAAAATGTTATGAACACACCAATCATAAGGCCTAGAACTCCAGCTATAGCCATATTTAACATAGGTCTAGGTTTTATAGGCTTGTCTGGCACTCTAGCTTCATCAATTACCTGTATGTTCTCCACTTTCATTATATCTTTTACACTTTCCATAAAAACTTGTGCTGTTTCATTGGCAATCTCAGCAGCCAATGCTGGGTTAGTGTCTACAACTTCTAATCTTATAATTTCTGTATCCTGTACTAAATTTACATTTACCTTTTCCCTAAAGGCTTCATAGGATATATCTAGATTTAAATTTCTAATAACTTCATCCGCTACAGCACGAGTTTTTACTAGCTGTCCATAAGTAGATACTAGCTTTTGGTTTAATAGTATATCATTGTAATCCAATTGATTGTTATAACTTCTATAATCCCTTGGTTTTCCTACCATCAGTGTGGTAAAAGTTTGGTTTCTTTGTCTAATATAAAAAAGCTGACTATACCGCTGGTAACTACAGAAAGTATGGTAAGTATGGCAATCAAGCAGATCCTCTTTCTAAGGATTAATAAAAGCTCCTTTAAACTAATCTCTTCCATATGAACTCCTCGCTTTCAAATTGTGAATAAACTACTATTCCAATTATACAAATTTTTTATTATATTATCAATAGTGTAACATATACAGCAAAGGGGGTACATAAATTGTCATTTTTCAATGCACTAAATAAACTAATAAAAAGAAAAAAGGTAAACGGCTATTATAATTCTGATGATTTGATTACTGTTAAAGAAAAGCAAAGCTTGCTTGTAGGCTTTAGTATAATTTTGATACCCTTGTTGATTGCAATAATACTTATTATTTTAAATTAAAAATATGGGCAGTTAGAGGTGGATGCCACCTCTTAACTACCAAATATAAAATCATGCAATATTTGTCTGTTCTTCTCCATGTTAGGTACCAATACTGCCATACCGCGAATCTTTTGGTGTTGATAGGTACCTTCATAGGGCAATCTGAGGTCCTCTACTGGATTCTTTGCACTTTTTAGTCCTGCTAAACCTAATTTTAAAATTTCACCCTTGCTTAAGTTTGTCTCTACTTCAGGAAGTATTGTAGATAATAGAGAATGTGCTTCCAATGGATTTATGCTTGCACCCTTTTCTATCAAGGCTTTTAGCACAGTTCTTTGTCTATCTGTACGTTCAAAGTCTCCATTGCCAGCTTTACGTATACGGGCATAGGCTACGGCTTGTCTACCATCTAAGGTATATTTACCTGGTGAATCAATAATCGGGGAATCTGTGTCATCCTTATAGAGATTGTTCAAGTATTTAATTCCACTATTTAAAGAGCTTACCTCATAATCCTTTACTTCTATTTCTACTCCCCCTAGCAAATCAATGACCTTTTCTAAGCTGAAAAAGTCTACTGTTACATATTTTTCTATATTCATATTGTAATTTTCATTTACAGTACGGATAGCTAACTCTGGCCCTCCAAAGGCATAGGCAGCATTTATTCTATTGTCCTCTCTTCCTGGTATGGATACATATGTATCTCTCATTAGAGAGGTAAGCTTAATTTTATTCTCTCTGGAATCCAATGTGGCTATCATTATAGTATCTGATCTGGAACGCTGTCCTTCTACTCTATTATCTAGTCCAAATAATAGAATATTTGTAACCTTTTTATCTTCTGGTGCTTCTTCAGATAGCCCAAGGTTTTCTTCATCTATAGGAATATAATTAATTTTCCCTAATAAATAAAGTCCATAGAAAAATACACTAAAAACAATTGACGCTAGTATAAATGCTATAATACCTTTCTTCTTATTGCTTTTGCTCATTTTGCGTCCATTCTTTTTTGATCTCATATATATATACCTCCTCGGCTTGTCCTAGAATAGAATTCAATTCATATGAAATAAATGTCTATATCTGTTACATTATACTAAATTTCTACAAAGAATTCAATCAATTAGAATATAGATAGTTGTATGTTTCGCTAGGATTAGCAAAAACCCGCCATTATTGCGGGTTATAAGTTTAACTTTTAATCTTCTGTTTTGCTGGATTCCTTTTGCTTAAAGTAATAGCCAACTCCCCATTTTGTATGGATAAACTCTGCATTGCTAGAGTCTTCTTCAATTTTTTCCCTTAATCTTCTTATATGGACATCCACTGTTCTTATATCTCCATAGTATTCAAATCCCCAGACGCTTTTTAATAACTCTTCTCTTGTGAAAACTCGGCCTGGATGTGATACTAATAAGTAAAACAGGTCAAATTCCTTTGCTGTTAGGGTAACAGATTTACCATTAACAGTCAATCTTCTGCCTAAAGCATTTATGACAAAATCACCTATTCTTATGATCTGCTTGCTGGCTTTTCTATCATCAATATTTACCCTTCTAAGGATTGCTTTCAACCTTGCTTTAAATACAGATATGTTGGTTGGCTTAACTATATAGTCATCAGCTCCAGAGTCTAAGGCAAGTATTTCACTAATCTCATCTTCCTTTTCTGTTAAGATGACTATAGGAATTTGAGATTTTTGTCTAATCTTTCTGCATAAGGATAAGCCATTTCCATCGGGTAGTACTATATCCAGAATAATTAGATCGTAGTGATTGTTTTTTATCTTTTCCATTGCCCTTCTAATGTTAAAGGCAACTTCTACTGTATAGTCATCTTCCTCTAGACTGTACTTTAAGCCCTTAACGAAGGTCTTATCCTTATCTATAATTAGGGTTTTAATAGTCATTAGTATCACTCCAAAACCTAAAGCAGATTTAGGCATTCATAAGCTTTCTTTGATTTCCTTCCCTTCTAGTAAGCTTTATCATATCAAAATACTCTAACAGTGCTAGGGCAACCTTTCTATTGGTATTTAGAAGATCTCTGTATTCAGCTACAGTTATATGTCCATTTTTATTTATATGATCCTTAAGCAAGTGCACTGCCTTTTCATAATCATCCCTGTGCATATAGACTTCTTCGTTTAGTTTTACTATTTCCCCCTTATCTAATAGGGAGTTAAATACTTCTTCCCCTTCATTATAATCGGCAGCTGAAGCTTCTATTATTTCTTCCCTCTTAGGTGGTATAAAGCCATTGGCTTTAAAAATGCTAATTATGCTTTCCTTTATCTTATACTGTAGGTCATTGAATTCAACCTTAAAGTCCTTAAGAGAGATTTTATCCCTATGCTGTTCTATTAATCCCTTTTCCCTTAATAGATCCAGGAACTTTTCACCTACTAAAGGCTTGGCACTGCTTAAAAACCTGCTTCTTACTTCCTCCTTTAGTACTCCAATCCTTAGAGGATATTTCTTGTGATAGGAATCTAGATATTTTACTATCTCATCAGTTACCTTATCAAAATAGTCCCTATGGATTACATGGAAGTCCTTAGTTAAATTGAATAGAACAACCTTCTCCTGGCTAACTAATTTTTCTACATCCTTCTTTACCTTATCCTCCAACATGGCTGTAGATGTGGAAATCTCCTTAATGGATGGAAATTTCTTGCTTTCATCCAATATAATCCTTTCTATAATATCCTCAGAAGCACCTTTTTCCTTAATCTCCAGTTCAGCTATAGCTTTAGGGTCGAATCTCTTCTTCTTATTTGGATTAGGTTCTAATATCTTACCCCCACCAATGGTGTACATGGGTGAGTAGAACCTTAGAATAAATTTATCATCCCTTTTTGCTACTATTTTTTCTTCCAGTCTCAATTGGGCAAAGGCTTCATCTCCTGGATTTAGTTCTTCCTTGTCCAATATGACTATCCTGCATAGGACTTCCTTTGTTCCAATATAGAGTCTAAGCCTTGCTCTGTTCTCAATTACGTGTTCTATGTTGTTGAGCATTTTTACTTTAACATCTATCATGGAAGTCTCCTTCATGGAGCCTTTTGGGGCTATCACATCTCCCCTCTCAATCTCTTCCTTCTTGACACCAGCAATATTGATGGCAACCCTCTGGCCTGCATAAGCAACCTGGGTATCTTCTCCATGAACCTGTAGGGACCTGATCCTGCCTAGGGTATCTCCTGGGAAAATCTGTACCTCGTCTCCCACCTTGAAGGCTCCAGATAAAAGGGTTCCTGTAACTATAGTTCCAAAGCCTTGTATGGAAAATACCCTATCCACAGGCAGCCTTGGGGTATCATCTACATCTATGTCCTCTATCTTGGTGGATAGTTCATCAATCAAATTTATTACATCTTGGATGCCCCTTTGCTTAGTTGAGGATACAGGAACTATTGGGGAATTTTCAAGGAAGGTACCCTTAACCTCTTTCTTTACATCTTCCTTTACTAACTCAATCCATTCCTCATCTACTAAGTCTGTTTTGGTCAGAACTATAAATCCTTTCTTTATGCCCATTAAGTCCATTATGTGCAAGTGTTCAACAGTTTGAGGCATAACCCCTTCATCTGCTGCAACAACTAAAAGCACTATATCAATTCCAACAACACCTGCCAGCATGTTCTTTATGAACTTCTCGTGGCCTGGCACATCCACTATGCCCACCCTCTTGTTGCTGGGAAGGTCAAAATAGGTAAAACCTAATTCTATGGAAATGCCCCTTTTCTGTTCTTCTTTTAGCCTATCAGTATTTCTCCCTGTCAAGGCTCTTATGAGAGTTGTTTTTCCATGATCTATATGGCCTGCTGTTCCAACAATAATATGTTTCATTAAATGCACCCTTTCAATCTATTAAGTCCAAATTGTATGCCATCGATTATTATCTGAAATTCATCTTCTCTGACAGTTCTTAAATCAATAAATATGTTATCCTTATATATTCTGCTGATAATGGGTATGTCATATTCTCTAAGGGCTTTTTCAAACTGGTTAATGCTTACGCCATCTAGGCTTATCTTTATGGCTTTTGTTGGTATCCTCTCTAATGGCAGACTGCCTCCTCCTACCTCCGAGTAGTCATCAACTATCTTAAAGCTGCAACTATTATCCTTGATACTGTTAATCAAACCATCATATAGCCTTTGAGCCTTGTAGTTTAATTCATCTAGGCTCATTGAAATCATATTCAATGTAGGGATCCTTTCAATGGCAGCCTGTTCGTCTAGATATAAGCTTAATGTTGCTTCTAGGGCTGCAATGGTGAACTTATCTACCCTGAAAGCTCTTGTCAGCGGATTTTTCTTCATCTTGTCAATGTATTCCTTTTTTCCAACTATGATACCTGCTTGCGGTCCTCCTAATAGCTTATCTCCGCTAAAGGTAACCACATCCACGCCTTTTTTAATTGAATCCTGTACAGTAGGTTCATACTCTAAACCAAACTTAGATAGGTCTACTAGGACACCACTGCCTAGATCTTCTATTAAAGGAAGATTGTATTTTTCTTTTAGAGTAAATAGTTCATCTATTGAAACAGAGGAGGTAAAGCCTAGTATCCTGTAGTTGCTGGTATGTACCTTCATCAATCCTGCAGTATTTTCATTTATTGCCCTTTCATAATCATGTAAATGGGTTTTGTTGGTAGTACCTACTGCCTTTAATGTGGCACCGCTTTGCTCCATTACTTCAGGTATCCTAAAAGATCCTCCTATTTCTATTAGCTCTCCTATAGAGACTATTACTTCCCTGTCCTTTGCCATGGTGCTTAAAACCAACATAACTGCTGCTGCATTGTTGTTTACTACCATGGCATCCTCTGCTCCAGTTATCTCTGTTATGATATCCTTTAGATGGCTATATCTTGATCCCCTTTCTCCCTTATCCAGGTCAAACTCTAGATTGGAGTAATTGATAGCCACATCAAAAACATGTTCCATAACCTGTCTATCTATTAAGGATCTGCCTAAATTGGTATGGATAATGACTCCAGTTCCATTTACAACCCTTCTTAGCTTGTAGGCATTCTTCTTTTCTGCCCTTTTCAAGATCAAATCAACTAGGATTTGGTTCCTCCTTATAACTTCCTCTTCATCCATGGTATTATCTCTTATGTCCTTGCGTAGGGCATCTATCTCTTCTCTTATGGAATCTACAAGAAGTTTTCTAGGTATCTGGTCTTGAAGTTTATTTATCCTATCATCATCCAGTATATCATCCACTTTTGGTATCATCTTAAATAGGTTCTTCTTGTCCATTTTATCCCTCTCTCTATTATTTTACTATTATAAATGCATCTTCCTTTTCTACAACCTCTCCAATCACTGCAAACTCATTGGGAGTATCCTTAAGTTCTTCAAGTAGTAAATCTACACTGTCCTTAGGAACTGATATTAGCAATCCTCCAGAAGTCTGGGGATCGAATAAAATATCCTGTATGGCTTCAGATATATTACCCTCAAACTTAACCTTATCTCCAATATGGTGCATGTTGGAGTATGCTCCTCCAGGTACCAGCCCCATTTGGGCAAATTCTATTGCCCCATCTATAATTGGAACTGATTTATGGTCAATTACAATGGTAACAGAACTGCCTTCTGCCATTTCCAAGCTGTGGCCTAATAGTCCAAAGCCTGTAATATCGGTTACGCTATTTGCTTCTACCTTGTCTAGGGCTTTTTTTGCATACTTGTTCAAGGTAGACATGGTGTGGACGGCCTTGTTATAGATACTTTCATCGGCCAATCCTGCCTTAATTGCAGTGTTAACAACACCTACGCCTATGGGCTTAGTTAAAACCAATAAATCGCCAGCCTTTGCATTGCAATTGGTCAATACCTTATCAGGATGTACAAAGCCTGCTACAGATAAGCCATATTTAGGTTCATCATCTTCCACAGTATGACCTCCTATAAGCAAGGCTCCTGCTTCCGTTACCTTATCATGTCCTCCCTTTAGAATCTGGACTAATACATCTGGACTTAAACAGTTGGGGAAGCAAACTATGTTCATGGCCAGTTTGGGTTCTCCTCCCATAGCATATACATCGCTTAGGGAGTTAGCTGCGGCAATCTGTCCAAACATATAAGGATCATCTACTACTGGGGTAAAAAAGTCTAAGGTCTGTATCAATGCAATGTCATCATTGATTCTATATACAGCCGCATCATCAGATGTATCCAAACCTACTATTAGATTTTCATCAGTATTTCTTGGTAGTTGACACAAAACCTGTGTCAGTATATCGGGACCGATCTTAGCTGCTCAACCGGAGGATTTGGTCAACTCTGTAAGCCTTTTATCCATTTATTTCACTCCTTTAATGTACTATGATCATTTCCTTGATGCTTTCAAACTTCTTTTCTCCTATACCTGATACATTCATTATATCCTCAATATTCTTAAAAGGGGTCTGCTCCCTGTAGTCTATTATTCTATCAGCCAAGACCTCTCCTATTCCAGGGAGAGATAATAATTCATCCTTGGTACAGGTATTTATGTTTACTTTACCATTACCCTCAGCTGTACTCTGAGAATCTGAAAAATCAACATCCCCTTCTTCTCCTAGAGCAGGAATATATATTTTCTCCTCATCTTCTAGTTTTTTAGCTAAATTAATTTTATCCAAATCCGCCTCATTTTTCAATCCTCCAGCCAAATTAACTGCATCTATGACTCTAGCTCCCACTTCCAGCTTAACAATACCTGGATTATTAACTTGCCCACTTATATGTACAATTATCTCCTTAGGTTCACTTTCTTCCTCCGTATCCTCTTTTATTCCCTCCATAAGTTCCTCTACTAGGGGATCCTCTTTAGTACTGTCTGCTAGGAGATATTTTTTGCCTATAAAGTTAAACAGGGATATGGCAATAACCATGACAATAAGTAAAATAATTATTATCTGTTCTCTTTTGGAGAGAAAGTGCATGTGGTTCACCCTTTCAGACCAAAATTTTACCTATGTATATATTCTAGAGTCTTCCAAATTTTCCTCTTAAAATTACAAAAAATATATTTTACTATTAATCTATTAGACATTTTTTGATATACTATTTATATGTTTAGGAGAGGAGGAACCTTAGTTGAAAAAAGTAATGATTGTAGCCCTGTTTTTAATCTTAATAATGTCTGGAGCAGCTTTTGCAGATGATCTAAATCTTACAGGAGAAAGCGCTATATTAGTTGACATGGATACTGGACAAGTTCTCTACGAGAAAAATCCTCACTTAAGACTACATCCTGCAAGTACTACTAAGATAATGACTGGAATACTTGCCATTGAGCATGGCAATTTTAATGATCTTGTTACTGTTGATGATGAAACCCCTTACCAAATTAAAGGCAGCCATATAGCATTGGAACCAGGAGAGCAACTTTTGTTTAAGGATTTGCTTTATGCTCTTTTAATAGAATCGGCTAATGACTCAGCCTTGGCCATAGCTAAGCATATTGCTGGTAGTGCTGAGGAGTTTGGTAAGATGATGAATGAAAAGGCAAGGGAATTGGGTGCAAAGGATACAAATTTTGTAAATCCCCATGGATTAACTGATGAAAATCACCTTACTACTGCTTATGATTTGAGTTTGATGGCTAGATATGCCATGGAGAATGAAACTTTCAGGAATATAGTATCTAATTATACATATACAATTCCTGCTACTAATAAAAAGGATGAAAGCAGATACTTAAAATCTGCTAATAAGTTGCTGTATAGTAGTGAAAGCATCAATGTTGATGGAAAGATAGTTCCTATAAAATATGAAGGTGTGACCGGGGTAAAAACTGGATATACTACCGAAGCAGGCAATTGCTTGGTTGCTTCAGCTGAGAAAGGCAATAGGAGATTGCTAGCAGTAGTAATGAAGTCTTATGGCAATGAAGTATTTGCAGATATACATAAATTGTTCAACTATGGCTTTGGAAGCTTCAAAAATGTAGTAATTGCTAATGAAAATGAGTTTATCCAAAATTTCCAAATAAGGAATGGAAAAGTTCCTGTGGTGGCCGGAATAATTAAGGACAGTATTATCTGTACTGTCTCTGAAGAGTCTGTAGACTCTATTACTCAGAAAGTAATTGTTGATGATAATCTTAAGGCTCCTGTAAAAGAAGGACAAGCCATAGGAAAGGTTGAGTACTATTTGGAGGATAAGCTTATAGGCAGTGCTGATATAGTATCTACCATGGATATTGAAAGGGATATTGCAGGTGCGATTTTACGCTTTCTAATAGATAAGTGGTATATTATTCTTGCCTTGTTCATAGTTGGTTTAAAAGCCTTATCTGATGCAAAGCAGAAAAGAATAAGAAAATATAGAAGGAGAGCTACCAGCTTATTTTAGGGATCTGAATGAAAGAATCTTGTCCTAAGGACAAGATTCTTTTTATATTATGGCTATTGCTTCTATTTCTACATCTCCGTCCTTTGGAAGTCTTGACACTTCAACGCAAGACCTGGCAGGCTTGTGTCCTTTGAAGAACTCTTCATATACTTCATTTAAGGCTGCAAAGTCTTCTAGATCCTTTATGTAGATGTTTACTTTAACAATATCAGTTAATTTTCCTCCAGCTGCTTCAATTATTGCTAATACATTATCCAAGGACTGCTTAGTTGCCTTCTTGATATCACCCTTTATTAATTCTCCAGTCTCAGGTACTATTGGCAACTGGCCAGATGTAAATATAACATTATTAGCTATGGTTCCTTGGGAATAAGGTCCTATGGCAGGAGCTGCTTTTTCTGTTGAAATAAAATTAACAGTCATGTAATTACCTCCTTTATATAATTTTTGATTTAATAGGCAAAAATAACCCTATTCAATAGGGTTATTGCATATTCTCTAAGGTCAGTTCTCGGCTATCCGCCCATACTTTCTCTAGGCTATAAAATTCTCTGTCATCCTTATGGAATACATGCACAACTATACTTCCATAGTCCAAAAGGATCCACTTGGCTTCTCTATATCCTTCCCTGCCAATAGTAGGATGGCCTGCTTCTTCCATCTTTTTCTCAATCTCATCTGCTATGGCAGTAACCTGAGTTGTAGAGTTGCCACTTACTATTACAAAGTAGTCTGTAATAGTAGTTAACTCTCTTAGATCCAGCACCTTTATATCAAAGCCTTTCTTATCATTGCATGCATTAACTATGAGCAGTAGTTTTTCATCAATTTCTTTTTTCACCCAAATACCTCCTGGCTATTGATTATTATCCTTATTATATACTATTGCTTCTTCTATTATCACTCTATATTTTTCTGGATTAACAGCTGATTTCTTGCCTTCACACTGTCCAGATGTATTAACATCTTCCTTTGGATAACATACTCAATGGTATGATCTAAGGCCTCTAACATACAGCTGTCTATATCCTCATAGGCTAACTTTCTTAGTTCTTCCACTCCGGGAAAATCTCTACCTGGCTCTATAAGATCTGCTATATATATAATCTTATCTAGCAGACTCATATGCTCTCTTCCAGTAGTGTGATAGCGAATGGCATCTATAACTTCTTTGTCTTCAATACCATATTCTCTTTCTGCTAGCACTGCCCCTATAAGGCTGTGCACTAGCTGAACATTCTTTTCCATTACGCTATCTAAGATTATATCAAAATCAGCAGCCACTTTCAATAAATTTATATCCCCTTGAAACTTGCCACAATCGTGTAATAGTCCCGCTAGTTCAGCCTTTTCTACTGAACAACCATACCTAAGGGCTAAGTCCTTGCTGGTTTCCATTACCCTTAGGGAATGATTATATCTACCTTCTCCAATGTCGGATTTTAGCTTATCATAGAACCAATCCTTAATCATGTATTGACCTCCTAATCCCTATAAAGTCCATGTTTATATATGTACTCTTCTACAGACCTAGGTACTAGGTAACTAATAGAGTCCCCTCTTCTTACTCTTTCCCTTATATCTGATGAAGATACCTCTAATACTGGACCTTCAACTATATGTATAGAACTATTATATAAGCTATTTAGCTTGTCTACTTTATTTTCTAGCTCTTGGTTGTTATAGCTAGGCCTTTTGGCTACAACAAAATGGCAGAGGGTCAAAAGTTCCTCGTAGTCCTTCCACTTATCAATCTGAAAAAGCGAATCGGAGCCTAATATGAAGTATATGTCTGTATCCTCATAGATGGATTTTAGGTATTTAATGGTGTCTATTGTAAAGCTAATACCTTCTTTTTTTAACTCAAGGTCTGATATTAGAAAATACTGGTTACTGTTTATGGCAAGCAAGGTCATATTGTATCTATGTAAATTTGAAGAAATATCCTTATCCCTTTTATGGGGAGGAATACCTGCCGGCATAAAGATAACTTTGTCCAAGTTGAAAGTCTTTCTGGAGTTTTCTGCTATTAGCAGATGACCATTGTGGATAGGGTCAAAGGTTCCTCCGATTATTCCAATTCTGTTTTTACTCAAAATGTCACCTCCTTAATTAGCAAGTAGACTTCAGAGGGTTTCTGAAGTCTTCTTGTTAGGGTAGTATTATCTTCTTGTTCTTTTTAGATTCTCTGTATAAGACAAACTTGTTGCCTATACTTTGCACAAATTCTGCATTTACCTTTTCAGCAAGTTCACTAGCAACTTCCTTAGCATCCAATAGGCTGTTGTTGAGAACCTTGATCTTTAATAGTTCTCTTTTTTCTAAGGCATCATCAACCTGCTTGATGAAATTATCTGTTATTCCATATTTACCTACTTGAAATATGGGATCCATGGTATTTGCTAAGCTCTTTAAATAGCTTCTCTGTTTTCCTGTTAACAACTTTTACACTCCTTTTTCACGTTTAGTTGCCTGTTAATTGAAAAATTCAAATTCATAACCACATATGAATACAGTATCATTTTCCTGTATTCCTAGCTCTATCAGCTTATCTACAACTCCCTTATTCCTCATAACATTTTGGAAGTATCTGACTGAATCTAAGTCATTAAAGTTTATTGAATATAGTAGTCTTTCTATGAAGCTGCCTTCCACAATATACTTGCCATCTTCTTTTTTCACTATGATAGAGTCTTCCTTTTCTGGCTCTGCTGTTATGTCTAATACTTCATCGAAAGTTTCATATTCTGTTTCTATTTCACTTAATGCATTCCATATGGCATATTTTAGCTGTTGTATACCTTCTTTAGTAGCAGCAGATATAGGATATATTTTATAGCCTTCAGGTTCAAATTTTTCTTTGATTTTTTCAATCCATTCCTCAGCACCAGGCAAGTCCATTTTGTTACATACTATTATCTGAGGTTTTTCCTTTAGCTTTTCATTGTACTGGAATAGTTCATCGTTGATCTTATAGAAGTCCTCTACTGGGTCTCTTCCTTCCATTCCTGAAGCATCCAATACATGTACTAGTAGTCTAGTCCTTTCAATATGTCTTAGGAAATCCAATCCAAGACCTGCCCCCTTGTGGGCACCTTCAATCAAGCCTGGAATATCTGCCAATACAAAGCTTTTTCCTTCCTCTACTCTTACTACACCTAGGTTTGGATTTAGGGTAGTGAAATGGTAGTTGGCTATTTTGGGCCTTGCATCTGTGAGAATAGAAAGTATAGTGGATTTGCCTACATTGGGGAATCCAACTAGACCAACATCTGCAAGAAGTTTAAGCTCTAGGATGATGGTTCTTTCTTCTCCCTTTCTGCCTGGTTCAGCAAATCTAGGTGCCTGTCTAGTAGGGGTTGCAAATTTAGCATTGCCTCTTCCTCCTCTACCACCACGGGCTACAATGAATTGCTGATTGTGTTCTTTTATGTCAACGATTACTTTGCCAGTTTCTGCATCTTTAACTAGGGTACCAACGGGAACTTTTAGTATTAGATCCTGGCCTTTTTTGCCGTATTGTTTTTTGGTCTTGCCATTTTCTCCGTTTTCAGCCTTGTAATGGCGTTTGTATCTAAAGTCCATTAAGGTTCTTATGCTTTCGTCCCCTTGAATGATTATGTTTCCACCATCGCCGCCATCGCCGCCAAAGGGCCCACCTGATGGTTCGTATTTTTCTCTTCTAAAGGCTACTGCTCCGTCTCCGCCTTTGCCTGCTTTTAAGCTTATTTTTGCTATATCTATAAACATACACATCACCTTATCGTTTGCAATTTTCTATATAGAAATTTCTATATATATGATACACCAATTTACACAATAATAATTATAATTATTGATTTTTGTTTTATATTCCTTTTTAATGATAATATGGTCACTATCTGTTAGGAATTTTGCATACAATCCAAGCATATAGCAAAGTTCGAGCCTCAGATCTCCAAGATTTGTGAAGTCGGCTCTCATCTTTACTATATGCTTTTTACTACAGCTTAAATTAGCAACACAATACATTAATCCAGCATAATAATAAAGCCTTGTCCTCCGAATTACGAGATTTGGAAAGTATCACCATAGTCGGGCTTGCGGCTTTATATATTATGCTTTTTAACTTTTATTCTAAATTCACTCTATATATTAAATGAATATAAAAGTGTAGAAAGTAAATGTGCGGCCTATATTATTAGGCTTTATTATTATGCGTATAACTGCGTACTGTATCCAAACTATATCTAAAATCATAATAGATAATAGTCTCTTCTTACGCCTACAATACTATATGAGTAAATTTAATATATAGTAAATACTTCATATTTGAATAAAAAAAGCCTACCATAATGGTAAGCTATATATTCATCAAATAATGAAATAAGATCTATGCTAATTCAGCTGTTGGATATACACTAACTTGTTTCTTGTTCTTACCTTTTCTTTCAAACTTAACTACTCCGTCAACTTTAGCAAATAGAGTATCATCTCCACCTTTACCTACATTCTTTCCAGGGTGGATTTTAGTTCCTCTTTGTCTTACAAGGATATTGCCAGCTAATACGAATTGACCGTCTCCTCTTTTTACACCTAGTCTCTTGGATTCGCTATCTCTACCGTTCTTTGAACTTCCAACTCCTTTTTTAGAAGCAAACAATTGTAAGTTTAACTTTATCATCCTTTACACCTCCTTGTACCTAAGGCTTACGTGTGCTGAGTAGCTTTCAACTACTGCTTTTATTCCCACTTCAAAAGTTTTAAAGACTGTATCTGCTTTTTCAACTACTGATAGGGGGAGATCCTTGGGTACCTTAACTTCTAAAATACCCTTATCATCATCTATGAAATAATCTAAATCTTCTTCATCTACATTACAAACTTCAACTAAGGAAATTAGAGCTGTTTGGGCTAGTACTGATACCCCAGCACAAACAATGTCTTTTCCATGGGAATCATATCCAGCATGGCCGCTAACCTTATAGCCTTGGATATTTCCATGTTTGTTCTTATAGATGGTTACCTCAATCATGATACTAACCAACTATCTTTTCTATTTGCAACTTTGTATATGGCTGACGATGTCCTTGTTTCTTCTTGTAGTTCTTCTTTGGCTTATACTTGAAAACGATTACTTTTCTTCCTTTTCCATGTTCTAGAACCTTTGCTTCTACTTTTGCTCCGTCAACATATGGCTTACCAACTTTTACTTCACCATCATTTGAGATAAGAAGTACCTTTGATAAGTCTACTGTTTGACCTTCTTCTGTATCAATTTTTTCTACAAAGATAACATCGCCTTCTTGAACTCTGTATTGCTTTCCACCTGTTTCTATTACAGCGTACATTGTTACGTTACACCTCCTCTAACCAGTCTCACCAGTGTCAGGTGCTACGCTTGAAAACCTGCACTGAGTGGCCACTTACGAAATTAAATTTTATCAGATAAATGCCTATTTGTCAACTATTTTATATATTTTACCTTTTCCTTTACAGGTAGGACACATTTCTAGAAAATTGCTGGATAGGCTATTTCTTGTCTTCCTTCTAGTCAGCTCAACTAAACCCAGCTTGGTAATGCCAATTATATTGGCCTTATTTTTGTCCTTGTTTAGGTGCTCTTCTAACCTTTCCATAACCAGATTAACATCTCTATCATCTTTCATATCTATGAAGTCGATTATGATGATTCCTGTTAGATTCCTAAGCCTTATCTGCCTGGCTATCTCCTCAGCAGCTTCTAGATTGGTCTTTACTACTGTGTCCTTAAGGTTTATGTTGCCAGTAAATTTACCTGTATTTACATCTATAACAGTTAAGGCTTCTGTCTCATCTATGACTACAGAACCTCCGCATTTTAAGTCCACTTTTCTATCTAATGCCATTTTTATACCCTTCATTATGCTTTCCTCATAGTCTATGCTAAAGTCCTCTTGGAAAAGCATCTTTTCTTTAAGACCTGGAAAGAATACATCTTCCAACTGCAATAGCCTATTGTATTTATCTTTATTGTTGACTATTATCTTATCTATTTTGTCACTGTAGCTGTCTCTAATTACCTTCTCTGATAGGTCCATTTCCTTATATATCAGTTTAGGACAGGGGAGAAAATTTCTTTCCCTTTCAATTTTTTTGAAGATGTCAATCAGGTTAATATATTCTTCCTCTAATAAATCCTTACCTATATACTTTGAGCTGGTCCTAAATATCATGCCCATACTCTCTTGCCTTATTTTTTCACCAATGTTTTTCAGCCTACTTATTTCATCCTCGTCAATAATCTTTCTGGAAATGCTTATTTTCTCAGAATAGGGGGTTAGTACGATAAATCTACCTGGCAGGGTGATGTTGGCTGTTATCTTTGCCCCCTTCATTTCTGTAGGCTCCTTTAATACCTGAACTATAATCTCCTGGCCAACCTTGACTACATCTCTGATACTCATCCCTTCTTTAGATGGGGTTTTTCTAGTTAGGGCATTTTTTAAATCCAAGTAGGCATTTTTGTCATGGCCTATGTCAACAAAGGCAGCCTCCATCCCCTGTAATACATTTACAACCCGGCCCCTATAGATATTGCCTACCAGCTGGTCTTTGTCATCATGGTCTATATAGAATTCTACCAGTTTATTTTCTTCCACTATCCCAACCTTTTCTATTCCATCCTTTGAATCAATAAATATATAGTTCATATAATTAATCTCTCCTACTATTACATGAGTGGTTCTATAGAGTTTTGTCCTTCAGTAAAGATCTTTATTCTCCTTATATCAGCAGTATCCACTTCAATATTCATATTTGTATTTTTATCAAGGGCCTTAAGCAGGTCTATTGGCTTTAGATTTCCCCTATCCCCTGATTTTAGTAAGCAGTTTATAGTAACTAGATACTCCCTTTCTGAAGTCTCTACAGTTTTATCCTTTGAAAGGGTAATGTTGCCAATAAGGGGTCTTATATCTACATTCTTAGTGATGACCTTATTGCCCTTTCGTCTTTCCCTTTCTATTATTATTTGATCCCTTTCTAATAGTCCTGTGATTGAAGCTTCCAATGTATCTAGATCCGCAACATTATAAGCCATAAATTGGATTTCATAATGACTCCAATCTATATAGGTGGTAATGGACTTTTTCTCATCCACATATTTTGCATCTAATATTTTTATACCCTCTGGCAGATCCTTATTCATAGTTTTTATGAAATCATCCTCTGGTATTCTTTGAGTTAGTTCAATTTCCATATACTCCTCAAAGCTTTCAGTCCCTAAGGCCAAAGGGTTGGCAATGGCCATCTTAGGCTGGGGATTAAATCCTTGGGAGTATTTAATAGGAATATTGCACCTTCTAAAGCTCCTTTGGAACAGCCTCATCAAGTCTAGATGGGAAATATATTTCATGAAATTTTGCTTTGTAAATCTTATCCATAGTATCATTAGCACACACCACCTAAAAAGCTTCTATTGATTCCACAGTTCCTGCAGCCTTGTCTACAATCTTCAGTAAGCTTACCTTCTGCTGCTTTTTTGTATTCATTTACTAAGAATTCTTTTGTTACTCCTATATCGATAAAGTCCCAAGGCAATAGCTCTTCAAAGCTCCTTTGCCTTAGGGCATAAAAGTCACCATCAATGCCCGTTTCTTCAAAGGCCTCCATCCACTTTTCAAAATAGAATAATTCTGACCATCCATCAAATTTACAGCCTTTTTCCCAGGCCCTTATGAGCCCTTGGGATAGTCTTCTATCCCCTCTAGCTAAGACGGCTTCTAGATAGCTTAACTTTGGATCATGGTAATTGAAGGTTACCTTCCTATCTTTAATCTCACTTCTTAGGAAATTGATCTTGTCATTGAATTCCTCTATGGAATTTTGGCCTACCCACTGGAAGGGTGTAAAGGCCTTAGGAACAAAGCAGGAAGCACTTAAAGTAACCTTTAGGTTGCCTCTTCTCTTTTCCTTAGGCATGCTAAAGAATATATCCTTGACCTTGTATCCAAGGTTTTTAATGCCTAGTAGGTCTTCTTCTGTTTCTGTAGGTAAACCTATCATGAAATATAGTTTTATAGTAGAGTAGCCTTCGTTAAAGGCAAAAGTAACTGCTCTTTCCAGATCCTCTTCTGTGACTCCTTTGTTGATTACATCCCTCAATCTCTGGCTGCCTGCTTCTGGCGCAAAAGTCAAGCCTGTTTTCCTTACCTTTTCTATTTCTTTTAGTATGCCTAAGCTGAAAGAATCCAGTCTTAAGGAAGGCAGTGATACGCCAATATTCTTTTCTTCATACCTTTTCATCAGTTCTGTAACTAGAAGCTGCAACTGTGAGTAATCACAGGAGCTTAATGAGGTAAGGGATATGTCCTCATAACCTGTATTTTCAACAAGTTTTTGGGCAGTATTTAATAAGGTATCCACATTTTTTTCTCTAATAGGTCTATATATCATACCTGCTTGGCAGAATCTACAACCTCTAGTACAGCCTCTGAATATCTCCAAGGGTATCCTATCATGCACTATATCTATAAATGGAATTATCAATTTTTCTGGATAGTAGGTTTCATTTAGGTTCTTGATAATCCTTTTATTGATCTTTATAGGAACTCCTTCCACTAGGGGAATCATCCTGTCTATAGTATTGTCCTCTTTATAATGGACTTCATAGAACTGTGGAACATAGATACCTTCAATTCTGGCTATTTCTTTTAGAAATTCTATCCTTGAATAGCCCTTTTCCTTATGTTCCTTGTATTTTTGCAATATCTCTAATATGATTTCCTCCCCTTCTCCAAGTACAAAGAAGTCAAATATATCGGCCATTGGCTCTGGGTTATATACACAGGGGCCACCGGCTATAATCAATGGGTCTGAATCCTTTCTATCCTTGGAAAGGATAGGTATGTTTCCTAGATGCAGCATGTTGATTACATTGGTATAACTCATCTCATACTGGAGAGTAAAGCCAACAAAATCGAAGGTATCGATTGGCTCCTTGTTCTCTAGGGTATACAAGGGTATGTTTTCCTTAACCATCTGCTCTTCCATGTCTACCCAGGGGGCAAATACCCTTTCGCAGGCAATATCCTCTTGACTATTTAGAAGATTATAGAGTATATGAAGTCCCAAATGAGACATGCCTACATCGTAAACATCTGGAAAGGCAAAGGCAAATTTTACCTTGACCTGGTCTAGGTTCTTCTGGATGGAGTTTTTCTCCATGCCTATATATCTAGCTGGTTTTTCTACTTTTTTTAATATCTTTTCTAATTTACTTACATCTATCATAAACAACCACCTTTTCTTACGTACTATAGAATATATTATCATTTTTTCATCCTTTTGAATAGAAAAAAACTGTCTAAGACAGTTTTTTCTATTCAAAGTAAATATATTCCATTGGATTTACAGGGCTATTGTCTACCCAGATTTCAAAATGCAGGTACTTGTTCCCATCCTTATTGGTTCCTAGACTGCCTAGCTTAGTACCCTGCTCTACTGTATCTCCTTCTTCTACATAAGATTTTGCCAGGTATCCATAGACTGTAGTGAAATCTACATGTTCTACTGTTATGAAGTAGCCCTTGCTATTTCTATCCTCTACCTTGCGAACAAGCCCCTTAGTGATTGCTGCTGGATCTGTGTCCTCCTTTGGCATTATGTCTATACCATTATTAAAGGATGTTTTCCCATTTAGATATTTGATTTCACCAAAGGGCTTGTAGATGCTTCCTTCTATAGGGGCTGGATATTTTTCCCTGTCCAAGATGTTGAAAACAGTTAGAGCTCTTTCAGGTAGCTTTAGAGCCTTCTTGCCGTATTTTAATATGGTTTGCCCATCCTTCTTCAAGTTAAACTCGTAATTTATACTGCTTTCAACTATCTGGATTATATTTTCTGTAATGCTGGTGTTTAACATCTTCAGTAGAAGAAGAAACAGGAGTATGATGATAACTCCAATGATACTGGCCAGCTGCTTACGCAGACTAAACCTTCTCTTTATGAAATTAAATATTATCTTATTATTCCTAGAATATACCCTTTTATTCATAAATTCACCCACCTTACTAATATATGATATTTGTCTCAGGTGGGTTTTATTACTCTTTATTCACTTTATTGGTTCTCTAGTTTAAACTCCTCATTGCTCAAAGTAAAGTGGTCTTTTATACCTGCTGAAGGTATTACTTTCTTATCCTTGGTAATGAATATGGCTTCTATGCCATCCAATTGGTCTATAAGGTTTAACCCTTCTTCTACCCCTAATACAAATAGGGTGGTAGATAGGGCGTCCCCATCTATACTCTTATCGGAGATGATGCTTACACTTGTCACTTGGTTTTCTGTAGGGTATCCCGTATTGGTATCTATGATATGGTGATACCTTTTGCCCTTGTAGATAAAGTACCTTTCGTAATCCCCTGATGTAACTATTGATTTATCTTGGGCCTTGAGTATGCCTACAAAACTAGCAGCTGGGTTGTAGGGATTGGTAATGCCAATATTCCAAGGACTTCCATCCAGCTTTTTACCCATGGCGTATATGTTGCCACCTAAATCTATTATGGCTGATTCTACACCATTTTCCTTAAAAATCCTCTTTACCTCATCAGCAGCATAGCCTTTAACTATTCCCCCTAGTTCCAACTTCATACCCTTTCTCTTCAAGAAGACCTTGTTGTCCTCCAGCAACTCCAAGTCATCAGAGTTTATTAAGGCCAAGGCAGACTTAATCTCCTCATCGGTTGGGATGGAGTCCCTGGTTTGTTCTTCGTCACCACTTATATTCCACAGGTCTACTAAAGGTCCTATAGTGGGGTCAAAGGCCCTATTGCTTAAGCTTGCATAGTGTTTAGCTTGCTCTATTACATAATAGACATCATCATGAACCTGAACGGGCTCGATACCTGCATTTTTATTTATCAAACTTACGTCACTATCTTCTATGGTTGAACTCATTCTCTTTTCAATTTCTTCCAATCTGCTGAAGGCTTCATCTAGTATTTTATTATCCTTCTTGTCGTATATCTTTAAGGTTAAAATGGTATCCATCATGAATTCTGTTCTAGATAAGGGTTGGTCGTTGGATTTGCTCTTATTGTTATCATTATTGCAGCCAGTGATAATAATGGAAACCAGAGCAAGAATGATAAGCAGAATCCTAAATTTTGTAAGTTTCATCATTATTTTCCTTTCTTATGATATTTAGAAAAACCCTAACAGTTTTGTTAGGGTTTTCCAGTACCACTTATTATAGCTTAGCTCCTTCTAAAGCTTTGTTTACAAGATCTACAATATTAGTTCTAGTTCCTGTAGCACCAGTAACGCTATCAAGATCTATGTTGTCAGTTCCATTGTTGTCTATTATAAGTTTTTGCATTTGAGTGATTACTTCGAATGTATTTAAGTAAGCATAGTTTTCAACGGATTTTCTATCGCCTTGTTTTACCTCTACTTCTTCTGTCTTAGGTTTGCCATCTTCATCAGTTACTGGCTCATTGTCTTCATTGAATACTACTTTAGTTCCTTCCATGTCTGCAACTGCAGTTTCAAAATAATCTACCCCTACGATTTGTCCATCTCTTACAACTACTTTCACTTCGCCTAACCATCCATGGCTATCTTCTTCGGCTTTAGCTGTATACTCTCCATCTTTTAGTACAGGCTCATAAGTTTCTCCTTTTTGAGCTTTTTCTAGGATTGCTTCAGTAAGCTTCTTAAAGTTTTCTTTAGTATGAGTAGCTCCACTTACTGCGTCAAAATCTATTTCATTTAAGTCTTTTTTCTCGTTGAATTGCTCATTTAGGTTTGCAATTACTTGAATACCTTCAGCATATTTATAATTGCTTTCATTTTTCTCTTCGCCTGAAGTAGCTAAGATTTCTGAGTACTTGAATTCTTTGATTTCGCCATTTTCAACTACCAATTTTACCATTGGATAATTTCCTTTATCGCTTACTGGCTCTTTAATCAAATAAGTACCATCCACTAATTCCTTAGTGTCATCTCCTGTTGCAGGTTCATTATCTTGTCCACTACAACCGGCTAATAAAGCCATTGAAAGTAGTAATACTAGTAACGATATACCAAATCGTCTTTTCATTTGCATCCCTCCGCTTGTTTTTTATGAATGTTAGTATGGTAAAACATCCACGTACAATTATAGCAAAATTTGATACCCTATTAAATATGAAATTTACAGTTAGACACAGAAATATTTGTAAATGTATAATCTGTTAAATATTTACATATTCTTTATTTATAGTTATCCTTTACCTTTATTATGGGAATATTGGCTACCAAGGCAGATACTGGTGTATTATCATATTCCCTCTTCATTCTAGTCAACTTTATATCCAAGCCTTCACTGTCTATTTCCACATATTCATTTACTACCCTGATTATATCTCCTTTAATCATCTCAATAAATCTAGGTGATAAGTCTGATCTATCCCTAATTAAAACCAACTTCAATCTCTCTTTAGCTACATTCTTACTCTTTGTTTTGTTTTTTCCAAAAGCCTTAAACAAATCCAAAGTTATCCCCCCTCTACTTGTTAAATAGTAATTTAATTATCTTGCTAAGCTTTCCTTCATTGGTCTCCAAGTTCAACAGTTCTACTTCTTTTCCTACAATTCTGTTACAGATGTTTCGATAGGCTTTGGCAGCCAAGGGCTTCTCTTCAGCTACTACTGGCTCTCCCTTATTAGTGGAAATTACAATAGATTCATCATCTGGAATAATTCCCAACAGATCAATTGCCAGTATGTCTACTATATCATCAACATTCATCATATCTCCTCTTTTTACCATCTCATGTCTAATCCTGTTGATGATCAACTTAGGCTCATTTATGCCATTGGCTTCTAGGATTCCTATTACTCTATCTGCATCCCTTACAGCTGAAATTTCTGGAGTTGTGACTATGTAGGCTTCATCGGCTCCAGCAATGGAATTCTTAAAGCCTTGTTCTATGCCTGCAGGTGAGTCTATGATAATGTAGTCAAAGTCTTCCCTTAACTTGCTTACAAGTTCCACCATCTGCTCAGGGCTTACTGCTGTCTTGTCCTTGGTTTGGGCAGCAGGTAGAAGATATAAACTTTCATAGCGCTTGTCCTTAATAAGGCCTTGTTTCAATCTACAGTTTCCTTCTACCACATCAACTATATCGTAAACGATTCTGTTTTCTAATCCCATAACAACATCCAGATTCCTTAGACCAATATCAGTATCTACAACTACAACCTTATATCCTAACATGGCCAAACCTGTACCGATATTTGCTGTGGTGGTAGTCTTACCTACACCACCTTTACCTGAAGTGATTACTATAGATTTTCCAATTCCCATAAGCATTTCCTCCTAACTATTATTTTCTAGGCAAATATGGTTCAATAATTACTTCTCCATTAGAAACTCTTGCAATTTCAGGCATTCCTGATATTACAACATTTTCATCTGGCTTTCTGCTGATTACAGATCCTATTCTAAGCTGCATAGGCTGTAGGTCATAGGCTGCAACTATTGCATCATTATTCCCATCTATACCAGCATGGGCAACCCCTTTCAAGCTTCCAAGAACCACAATATTCCCTCTAGCCTTGATAAGGGCTCCCGGGTTTACATCACCAATGATTACAATATTCCCACCATATTCAATGACCTGACCAGACCTAACGGTAGCATTGATAAACTTTGTCATTCCCTCATGGATGCCAGAGAAAGTTTTTTTGTCCCTTTTATCCTCTGCTTCTAAGATCTCCAATAGGTTTAGCTGATACTTGCTTTTGATAAAATCAGCTATCTTCTCAATTTCTTCCTCCGGCAGTTCTTCACACTTAATACCTAATATATTGGCACCTTTGAAAAATTCTATTGTCTCTCCTAACTTCTTATCTAGTTCTTCTATTATCTGCTGAAATTCGCCTCCCTTTATGTTTATGTATATGTTTCCATTGATGCCTTTAAAGTTAACTAATGATTCCTTCACCAGCATTACCTCCAAAAAAGATACGTATTATATATTCTTTAAATATTCTAAAATTCCTCCTAGTTTTTCACAAAAACCTATATTTGTACCATATTTCCCATAGTAAAGACTTCTTGGTAATTATAAAAAATGAATTGGTAGGTTTAACTACCTTACCAATCCATTTTCAAAGGGTAATTGATCCTCTTCTTCTTGAACATCATTCAAACCAAAATATTCAGCCATAATTTCCCTAGCAAATGGCGCTGCATGTAATCCACTACCACCTTGGAAGATTACTACTGCGATTGCAATTTCAGGATCCTCGTAAGGAGCAAAAGCTACAAACCAAGAGTATTCATCATAGGTATCTCCTGTAACTGGGTTTCGTCTATCATTTTGAGCTGTACCAGTTTTTGCAGCAACAGAAACTGGGAACTTGCTAAATAAGCTTCTGGCTGATCCCTCTGTAACAACCATTCTCATACCTTTTTTAACGTGCTCTAGGTTGTTATAATCAACTAGTCCGATTCTCTCCTGTTGCACTTCACCTTCATAGATGGTCTTGCTGTTGTCATAGTTTTTGATACTGTCTACAACGCTGACCTTGTTCAAATATCCACCGTTTGCAATGGTAGCTATATAGTTGGCCATTTGCAGTGGTGTATAGGCGTTTTGCCCTTGACCAATAGTAACATTGAGAGTATCTGTAATACGCCACCCTGCAAAATTTAGATGGGTAAATTTAATCCTATCGGCTAACCCTTCAACTTTGCCAGGAAGTATAAGCTCTGGTTCAAAGCCCATTTCATCTAGCCGCCTAATGACTTCTCCTCTGGAAATATCTCCTTCCTCTATCCAAGCTACTATTTCTTCAATTTTATCCTCTATTTCTTCATCGGTAAATTCTAGTCCTTCCTTTATATATAATTTGAGATCCCTTCTCAAATAATTTCTAAGCATATTCTTTGATGAAGCTATCTTGCTCTGAGGGTTAGGTACCCCACCTGTTGCTTCACTAGGTGCATTGATTTCAATACCTGTTTTGTCATTGAGACCAAGCCGCTTTGCCATATCTGTTATGTCTTCAATATCTAGTTTGACTCCTACTGGGCTACCTGTTCTAGGATTTCTTCCATAGGCCAGGGAGTAGAAATAGTAGTTACATGAATCCTCTATGGCCTGGTATAGGTTGACTGCTCCATGGGTACCTCTACTTTGATTCCAAATCCAACAAGCTGGTCCCCTCTGATTGCCTATGTTAACATAGCCCATATCCCTTATCCGTTCGTTTGGACTTAAGCCCTTCTCAAGGGCTGCAAGGGCTGTAACCATTTTAAATATAGAACCTGGTTGAATTGCTGATTGTAGAGCTATATTGTACAAAGGTCTAGGAGCTAAGAGGTCCTGTTCATTTTCTGGGAATAAGCTTTCCCAGTCGGAGCTGGATATGCCTGTTGAGAACAGGTTTGGATCGTAGGCAGGGTAGTTTGCTAAAGCCAGTACTTCACCAGTCTTCACAGACACCACTACAGCTGCTGCAGAGGTTGCGTTTACATATGGCCTTCTCTTTGACCTGCTGGTTCCAAACTTATAGTTACCCCATTTACTCTCAAAGACTCCACCTTTTCTTAGTTGTGCTAACCCATATTCTAGGGTTCTTTCCGCTGATTTTTGAAGGTCTAAATCTATAGTCAAGTACAGATTGTTGCCTGGTACTGATTTTTCCTCATCCAAGATGTTGGTTTTATTTCCTAAGGAGTCCACCTCAACCTTTTGAACTCCGTCCTTGCCCTTTAGCTCCAGTTCAAAGCTCTCTTCCACACCGGTTTTGCCAATGATAGCATTAGGTGAATATCCATTTCCCTTGACATATTTTTCTATTTCGCTAGCTTGAGAAATCTTGCCTAGATATCCTAATATATGGGCTGCTGTTTCCCTTTCAGGGTAGTATCTAATTGGTACGATGGCTACCTGTACTCCTTGATTTTCTACAAAGCCCTCTTCTATTCTGGCTACTGTTGTGTCCTTGATACCATAGGCAATGTTAATAGGTTCATAGGCTCTAAGTCCTTGCTTGTCCAATTGGTCGTATAAGGACATAATCCCTCTGGCTTCATAGCTGCTTAGACTGCTATCAAGTTCATAATAGTCCATTAGGTGCTGAAAGGCCTTTTCAGCATCATATTTATCATCAATTTTAAACTTTTCATACCAGTTCATCTTGTTTACTAAGGGGGTATATTCCCACTTTGAAATTGATATCTTTGGGTTGTATCCGTTTTCAAGTACAGTCTCTTGGGCTATGCCCTTGATCTCATCGCTGGTGATAAAATCATATAATAAGCCATTTTCTTTGGCAATATTTGCTAGGATATCCACAGGCAGCATGTCAGCATTGCCTTTACTATCCTTATATTCATAATTTACTCCGCCTTCTTCATCTAACTTTAATACTACTGGACAGTCAATTCCCTTCTCCTCTATTAATTTTATTAGTACTTCCCCTGGAATAATCTTCTTGGTCCTTCCTCTTTGGTCTTGGGTTTCAGATACTTTAAACAAGAGATCGAAGAGGGAGGTTTGACTAACAATTTCTACAAAGTCATCTTTGGCACTAGTTTCCAAAGTGATGTTGGGGAAAACTCCCATTAATGATTTCTTTATTTCCAAGTACTCATCATCATAAGTAAAGGAATAGTCTACTAAGCTAATGTTATTGGCTAAATTCCTGGATGTCATTATCTTATATGCTAACTGCCTTGATAGGGGATGGTCTATTATCTTTCTTATGATGCTTTCGTCATTATTTATCAAGGAAAGTATGGCCTGCTTTGGAGTTGCTGATGGGCTGAGCTCATAGGTTTTCTTCCACTGGTCTATATCCTCTTTTTCGTTATACTTGAGAGATAGATTATCCCCAACTAGCTCAGCTATTACTGGCACTTCAATCCCCTTATCTTCAAGGGCGTTTATAGCCCTGTTTATGGTTATAAACTTGAAATGCTCTCCATAGTTGGAATGGATATAATAGGTATCTAACAATGCTGGTAATAGGTTGTTAGAAACGATAATATCAATCACTGTATCTACTGGGGATAGGTTTTGGGAAACGGCTGCCCCTGCATCTGAATAAGCAAAAGCATTTAGTTCTATAGGGAATTCATCCTCATAGTATACTCCATCTTCCTCTAAAAGCCTAGTTAGGGTTAGAAGGAGTTGATTTCTTTCTTCTCTGTCTAATGAGTTTAGTTCATCCTTCATGATTTGCACAGTAAAGCTTGGTTTATTGCCAGCTAGCAATCTTCCATTTCTATCTCTGATTTCCCCTCTGGGAGCAGTAGTGTAAATTTCCTTAAGTCTCTTGTTGTCGGCTATATCCCTATAGTAGTCTCCTTTTGCTATAGTCAAGGTGGCTAATCTAAACGATAGGACTAACATGACGGCACATATTAAAATTATAAGCATATTGTATCGATTTTTTATCTTCTCTAATAGTTTCAATTGAACCACCTCTATTTCTTACCAAATGTGATTTTAGGAGTAATAAACAGCTTAGATAACAGTTTAAATACTGGAATGGCTATGATGGTGTTGCAGACTGTTTCTATTGAGACTACATCCTTTAACAATTTGGACAAGGGTAAATTGTAGTTGAAAAAGTACATGAAGATGTAATAGACCATGTGATATCCAAAAGTGAGCAAGATGGTCATAAGGATAGGCAGCAAGATACTGTCCTTGGATAGCTTAGTCTCTGCAATCCCAACACTATATCCTACAAAAAAGTATATAAAAGCATTTATCCCTATTACAGGGATGAACATAATATCCTGCAGCAAGCCAACGACTAATCCAGCTAAAGATCCTATAGTTTTGCCATTTAAGATTGCTAGGACAACTACTAATACTAACCCTGTATTAGGAACTACTTGAAAGATTCTAAAATGTGGTATTAAGGTAGTTTCCAATATGAAATTGACAACAATGGATAAAATGATTATAAAAGTGTTCACATTAAACCTCCAATTAATCTGAGATGACAAAGACCTTGTATATCTTTTTAAAATCAACTGCTGGCTCAACTTCTACCTTCTTCATCAAATCTTCATCTTCCTTGATAACATTGATAACTTCTCCAATGTATAGGTCTGCATCATAGACCCCACCTAAGCCCGATGTAAATAGCTTGTCTCCTTTTATTACATCGGCCCCTGTGTCAAACAGGTAACCGGATAGTTTCCCTTCTACACTGCCTGATAGTATCCCTCCATCCTGGGTCCTGATGGCCTTAAAGGAAATATCACTGTTTTCATCAATAATTGAAACCACCTTTGCCCAAGTATCTCCTGTTTCTAAAACCCTTCCTACTACTCCTTCTTGTATTATGCCTTCTCCAGTATCCACTGCTTGTATTACTACATCTCCCTTTTTAACTCCATCCTTTGCACCTTTATCTATAACAAATCTATTAAACCAATTGCCTGGTTCTTTTCCTATAAGCTGGGCAGGTATCAGGTTGTAATGAGTATTTTCAATTAGCTCTTTTTCCCTGAGCAGATAATCGGATCTTCCTATTAGATCTTCATACCTTCTATTCTTTTCTTCAAGTTCTGCAACCTTAAGCTTCAGTTCTTCATTCTCACTCTTTAGGCTGCCCATGTGTAGTATAGATTCAAAAAAATTGGAAACCCTTTCACCAATATTTATGGAGAATTTTTGGACAGGAGAAAAGATATTACCTAGCAGGTTCTCACCTTTACTTAATTTTTCTCGACCATTTGCAGTTATTCCTATAATAACAATAAGAATGATAGCAACAAAGGCTACTATCATTCTATTTTTATACTTTTTCCAAAAGGACATAACATCACCACTTATTTAGATCTCTTTTTATTTGGTGCAATTTTCCTAAATACTTCAATACTGTCAAGAGCTTTTCCTGTACCAACAGCTACACAATCTAATGGGTTTTCTGCTACATTGACTGGCATTCCAGTTTCTTGTGAAATCAACTTATCCAATCCTTCTAGTAAGGCTCCTCCTCCAGTCAACATTATACCCTGCTCCATAATATCTGCAGCTAGCTCTGGTGGTGTTTTTTCTAGGGTTGATTTTATAGCATCCAATATGCCGAAGATTTGATCCTTCATAGCTTCATATACTTCTCTTGAAGATACCTCAATTACCTTAGGCAATCCACTAATAAGGTCCCTACCTCTAATGTTCATCTTTCTTTCCTTGTTATTAGCATTAGCAGTACCAATGCTGATTTTTATATCTTCAGCAGTTCTTTCTCCAATCATAAGATTGTATTCCTTTTTAATGTAGTTTACAATTGATTCATCTAATTCATCTCCACCAACCCTGATGGATTTGCTTGTTACTATACCTCCCAGTGATATGACTGCAACCTCAGTGGTTCCTCCACCAATGTCTACTATCATACTACCAGTGGGCTCCTGCACAGGAAGACCAGCTCCAATGGCTGCTGCCATAGGCTCTTCTATTAGGTAGGCGTCTTTAGCACCAGCATGGATTGCTGCCTCTTCAACCGCCCTTTTCTCTACTTCTGTTACTCCGCTAGGAACACATACCACTACTCTGGGTAAAAATAGTGAACGGCCAGAGATTGCACGTCTAATAAAGTATTTTAACATGTTTTGAGTTATATCAAAATCAGCAATAACACCATCTTTTAATGGTCTTATAGCTACTATATTTCCTGGTGTTCTACCAATCATTCTCTTAGCTTCTTCACCTACTGCTAATACTTGTTTTGTATCGGTTTGGATAGCTACTACTGATGGTTCTCTTACCACAATTCCTTTTCCCTTAATATATACTAGAGTATTTGCTGTACCTAAGTCTATACCCATGTCCTTTGAAAAAATACTAAATATTCCCATGTTGACTGCTCCTTTCATAGCTCAAATTATTTTCATTAGATAATATTTCTCTGTTTTAAACTTATATACCTATTATCGCCAATTATAACGTGATCTAACACCTGTATGCCTATTATTTCTCCAGCTTCAATAAGCCTAAGGGTAATGTTTATATCCTCTTTACTGGGTGTTGGATCCCCACTTGGATGATTGTGGACTAAAATAACTGAATTGGCACTTTTTCTAATGGCAACATTGAAAACCTCCCTAGGATGAACGATGGACGTGTTTAGGTTGCCTATGGAGATTTCCTCTATGCTGATTATATGATTCTTTGTATTTAATAATACCACCCTAAAATGCTCTCTATTTAAGTATCTCATTTCTTCCATAAGCAGCTCTACCACCACAAGGGGTGAATCAACCTTTAGCTTTGCATCTCCACCACGGCTGGATATCCTTTTCCCCAGTTCTATTGCTGCAACTATCTGGGCTGCTTTACAATGTCCCACGCCACTTATTTCAGTAAGTTCCTCCACTTTAACTTGTGATAGATAGCTTATGCCTGAGCTATCCATGCTGAGTATCCTATTGGCCAAATCTATAGCATTATCCTTCTGATGGCCAGTTCTTATAATTACTGCTATTAACTCAGCATTTGACAGGGACCCTGCACCATACTTTATTAGTTTCTCCCTAGGTCTTTCATTTATAGGCAAGTCTTTTATGGTGTAATTCTTGTAAACATTCGTCTCCATAGCTACTCACCTGTTTTATAATAAGCTCATGTTAAAGTGTTTCTCCAGTAGATAATCAAACTTACTTACGGGAAAGCCCACTACATTAAAGTAGCATCCCTTTATATATTCAACTAAGAGCCCTCCATAACCCTGGATTCCATATCCTCCTGCCTTGTCTACATATTCATTGGTTTGGATGTAGCTTTTAATCTTTTCTGAGGTAAGCTTTCTAAACTTTACTATGGTCTTTTCGTAATCCACTACCTTAATATTAGAATTTGCTTTTATGATACAGATGCCAGTTATGACTTCATGTTCTCTGTTGTTAAGGAACTCAATCATTTCTATTCCCTGTTTTTTATCCTTAGGCTTTCCTAGGATCTGACCTTGACAGGATACAAGGGTATCAGCGCTTACTATAATCTCATCACCATCAAACATATTGGCTACATAGCTGGCCTTTTCAAAGGATAAGGCCATGGCTATCTGTTCTGGTGATTCATCGAAGTTAAGTTTTTCCTCAATATGGGGTTTCACAATTTGAGGTTCTATGTTAAACCTAGCTAAAATCTCCCTTCTTCTTGGTGAAGAAGAGGCAAGTACTATTTTATTCATATCTATCACCTGATCAATTAGTGACTTACATCAAACTTATTAAAGGATTTCCTTAAGTTGTTTACTGCATACTTTGAGGTTAATCCAACAAAATATCCTGTAAATATGCTAGTCAGCTGCAGTATTGGTAAATAGGAGAATATCCTGAAATTGTTCATCATCAAGCATGCAACCAGCACTTGGACAAAGTTATGAGTCATTGCCCCAAAGATGCTAACACCTATCGAGCTGAATATATTTGAAAAATACTTATATACTATAGTCATGGCCAAGCAGCTTAATACGGAGCCTGATAGACTATAAAACAAGCTGGTTACACTACCTGTTACTAAAGTTAAGACAATGGATTTGAGTATGCCCACAACAAATGCATCCTTTGGGCTAAAAACAACCAAGGTTATTAGTATGACCATATTTGAAAGTCCTAATTTGGCTCCTGGGGCTACAAAGGGTAAGGGCATCATTGATTCAACAAGTCCCAATCCTAATCCGATTGCTACAAGCAATGATAGAAATATCAACTTTCGAGTGTTCTTCATATTTATTCTCCTCTATCGGCTTAATCCATCTATATCCGTTTCAATGTTTCCTCCTTTAATCTCAATTACTAGTTTATTTGGCAAGCATACTATTACTTCTCCAACCCTGGAAATATATCCCTGCTTAACATCCAACTGGTCAGGACAATCAGCTTCTATCACTCTAACCTTTTCATCTCCTATTTCTATTAAGTTGTAACCATATTCAGTTTCTATTGGGATCTGCTTGCCCACCATATTGCTATCAAAGGTGATTTTCTTTATTTCTTCACCATTAACCTGTATGCTAATATATTTATTTTCGTAGTTAAAGGCTAGATTTTTTACAAAAAATAAGGCTGCAACATTTACTATTATGATTATTGCTATTAATATTTTATCTCCTCTTGTCAACGCTTTCACCCTTCAGGCAATATTTATACTTGATACATCATAACTAGTTTATCACTAATGTATTTTATTGACAAGTTACAAAATAAGGTTTGTTTTTGTTACCTATAATATTATAAATTAATCTAATTAAAAATAAAAGAGCCTTTAATAAATCAAAGGCTCTTACTTTTTGCTATTGTACTTGTTCTTCTACCTTAGTTATACTTGAGAAAATTGCTTTTGTTGGGCACTTCTCAGCACAGATATTGCAGTTAGTACATTTATCATAGTTAATTCTTGCCAAATTGTTTTCAAAGCTGAAGGCATCTTCAGGACAGCTCTTAACACATATCCTACATCCTATGCAGCCAATACTGCAGTTCTGTCTAACAACCTTTCCTGGGTCATTGCTCTTACATTTTACCACCACTTGATTGTCATAAGGTACTAGTTCTATAATGCCCTTTGGACATACCTTTATACAAGCACCACAGGCGACACATTTTTCCTTATCTACAAGTGCTACTCCATTCACTATATGAATAGCATCAAAGTCACACACATCTACACACGTACCACAGCCTAAGCAGCCATAGGAACAAGCTTTGCTTCCTCCTGCTAATATGTTTTGAGCTCTACAGTCTCTTAATCCAGTATAGACATATTTGTCTTTAGCTTTGTCACAGTCTCCTTGGCATAGTACTGTAGCAACCTGTTTTACTACATCCCCAGCTTCAGCTCCCATTATGTTAGCAATTTTTTCAGCTACAGAGCTTCCTCCTACAATACATGCAGTTACAGGAGCATTGCCTTCAACTATCGCATTAGCACAGCCGTCACATCCTGGATAGCCACAAGCTCCACAGTTAGCTCCAGGTAAAACTTCTTTTATAGCATCAACTTTGGGGTCTGTTTCAACTGCAAAAGCTTTAGATGCAAAACCAAGGCTAAATCCAAATATAAGTCCTATTACTCCTAATACTATAACTGGAACCAATATTGCACTCATCTTCTTCACCTCCTAAACTAGTCCGGTAAATCCTAGGAATGCTATAGACATAAGTCCTGCAGTAATTAATCCTATTGGAAATCCTTGTAAAGGCTTTGGAATATTTGAAAACTCAAACTTTTCTCTAACTCCGGCCATTAGAAGTAAGGCTATAGCAAAACCTATTGATGCTCCTAGAGCATTTACTATTGTTTGAATTAAAGTGTAACCTTTTTCTATGTTCAAGATAGCAACCCCTAGTACAATACAGTTTGTTGTAATCAATGGTAGATATACTCCTAAAGCCTTGTATAGATTAGGACTGGATTTTTTCAGGAACATCTCAACAAATTGAACTAATGAAGCTATTACAAGTATAAACACTATGGTTTGTAAGTACTGAAGTCCAAATCTATCCAAAATAGCCTTTTGTATTGCCCAAGTGATTACTGATGAAAGGGTAACAACAAAGGTTACTGCCAGACCCATTCCCGTTGCAGTCTCTGTCTTGCTTGATACTCCTAAGAAGGGACAGATACCTAAAAATTGAGCAAACACATAGTTATTTACAAATATGGTACTAATCAAAATTGTAAATATATTCATCTAAAACTTCCTCCTTTTCGCCGGTTTTGGAAGTCTCTTTCTTCCTTCTTACGTGATTAAATATTCCCATCATTATTCCAAGTAAAATAAAGGATCCTGCTGGCATTATGAAAATTAAAGCTGGTTGGAAGTTCATTCCGAAAAGTGGGATTCCAAACAAGCTTCCTGCACCAATTATTTCTCTTAACATTCCTAATGATAATGATGCTAATGTATAACCTAATCCCATTCCCAAACCATCAACTATAGAAGGTAATAAGGAATTTTTTGAAGCAAAGGCTTCTGCCCTACCTAGAATCATACAGTTTACAACGATTAGGGGGATAAATATTCCTAGGGCCTTATATAATGAAGGAGTATACGCCTTCATGAACATATCAACCATAGTAACAAAGGTTGCAATAACCACAATGAAAGCTGGAATACGAATCTCATCGGGTATAAACTTTCTCATTAAGGATACTACTATATTTGAACCAACAGTAACTGCTATAACTGCTATGCCCATTGCCAAGCCATTTATAGCAGAAGTTGTTACTGCTAGAAGGGCACACAAACCGATTGCCTGGACAAATATAGTGTTTTCCTTAATCAATCCATTGTAAAAAACACGGGATAGTTTCAATCTTTACACCTCCACAATAAACTAGTTAGCTAATTTTGAATTGTATATTTCTAGTATTTTATTAACACCATCTAGCATAGCATTTGTTGTTATAGTTGAGCTTGTAAGTGCTTGTATCTCATTGTCTGCTGTTGGTTCTGATGCAGATGTTAAATCACCTTTTGCAGACTTGCCTTTGAAGGAATCAGTAAAATAACTCTTTTCTAAATTGGCTCCAAGGCCTGGACTCTCTGAATGGCTTAATATCTCAATGCCAGTAATATGTCCTTCTGTAGAAACCCCCAGCATAAACTGAATATCTCCACCAAAGCCACTTGTGTTCGCTTTAAATATATAACCTACAAGGTTTGAACTAGCATCGTAGCCTTCACTAATCTCTAATATATTTGAACCAGAACCGGCAACTTCCTGTAACTTGCTATCATCAAAGGTAACAAAGCTTTCTGCCTCACCTAATAGTTTTTGCCTTGCTTGCTCATTTGCTATCTTATCAGCTTCTGCTATTTTCTCTGAAGTTACTGCATTTGAAAATCCTAATAGCCCTGCAGCAACAGCAGATATGACCAATAAAATTACTCCTAATTTCACAGTATCCTTCATCTACTTAACCTCCCCGAACACTTTAGGTCTTGTATATTTCTCAATCAATGGAGCAGCAACGTTCATCAATAGGATTGAATAGGAAACTCCTTCTGGATAGCCTCCCTTTACCCTGATAATAGCCGTGAGTATACCAGCCCCTACAGCAAATATAATCCTGCCTAAAGGGGTTACAGGTGATGAAGCATAGTCTGTAGCCATAAAAAATGCACCAAGCATTAGTCCACCGCCAAATATATGGTAGGGCAATAATGCAGGTTCAACCCCTAATAATACAAGCATTAGGAAAGTTGTTCCTATATAGAATACTGGTATCTTCCAGTCGATAACTTGTCTAATAATCAAATATGCTGCACCTATAAGCAGTAACAGTACTGAAGTTTCTCCGATAGCTCCTGGTATGTTTCCTATAAACATGTCAATCAATTCAGGTAGTTCAGCTCCTGCTGCTCCTGAAGCTGAAGTTACTCCTTCTACAGTTGAAGAAGTAGCCCCTTGAACTGTTGCTGAAGCACCACCATCTGGTGACATTCCATACTTCATAATAGCTAATGGTGTGGCTGCAGAAACAACATCTGGTCTTGTTCCAGTAAATTTAGCCATATGTTGTGGCCATGAAGCAAGTAGCATAGCCCTAGCTGCCAATGCTGGGTTCATAAAGTTGGATCCTAGTCCACCAAAAAGCTGTTTTACTACAATAATTGCAAAGGCAGAACCAATTATTGGCAACCACCAAGGTGCACTTGCTGGTAAGTTAAATGCAAGTAGTATTCCTGTTATTACTGCTGATAAATCGCTAATAGTAATTGGTCTATTTAAGATCTTTTGAATAAGTGCTTCAAAGAATAAACTGGATGCTACTGAGATTAAAATTAATTTTAAGGCGTTTACGCCAAAGAAATATACACTTCCTATCATAGCTGGTGCTAGAGCTATTATTACATCTAGCATTATCCTCTGTACAGATTGGTTGGATCTTATATGAGGAGATGAGGTAACTAATAACTCTTTCTCTAAAGCTATTGCTCCAGCTCTAGATGTATCAACTGTTTTGCTATCCATTTCATATCCTCCTATCTATTTTTTAGATTTCCTCTTTGCAATTATTTCTCTTTTAGCAAACCTTATTGATTCTGCTAAAGGTCTTTTAGCTGGACAGATAAATGAACATCCACCACATTCTATACAATCAAGAGCATGATACTCTTCAGCCTTCTCAAAGTTCTTCTTCATTGAGTAATCAGCAAGATATAGTGGTTGTAATCTCACTGGACAAACTTGTAGACATTTCCCACATTTAATACAGGGTTGTACTAGTTTTGGCTTAGCTTCCTCTTCTGTTAATACCAATACTCCATTGGATCCTTTAATAACTGGTACGTCTATGGAGTATTGAGCTATTCCCATCATTGGGCCACCACCGATAATCTTTCCTGGCGCATTTTCTGTAAATCCACCACATTGTTCAATAAGATTCTTAAATGGTGTTCCAATTTTAGCAAGAAGATTCTTAGGCTCTTTAATTCCATGACCTGTAACAGTTATTATTCTTTCATACAAAGGTTTTCCTTCTAGAATTGCATCAGCCATTGCCTTCACTGAAGAGGCATTACATACTATGGCTCCTACATCCATTGGTAGTCCACCAGATGGTACAACTCGTCCTAGGATAGCATTGATTAATCTTTTTTCGTCCCCTTGTGGATACTTTACTTTTAAAGTAGCTATTTGAATATTTGGTTCATCTTTTGCTGCTTCCCTTAAAGCTTGTATAGCATCAGGTTTGTTCTTCTCAATACCTATAATTCCTCTTTCTACCCCTACAGCCTTCATAATTGCTTTTAATCCAAATACTATCTTCTCTGGATACTCAACCATCAGTCTATGGTCAGCAGTTAAGTAAGGTTCACATTCTGCACCATTAACTAGGATGGTATCGATCTTCTTATCCGCTGGAGGTGATAGCTTAACATGGGCAGGGAAACCAGCTCCACCCATACCTGTTATTCCTGCTTCCTTGATTATTTCGATTATTTCTTTTGGTGTTAGATCTTCTAAACTGCCTTTTGGTTTTACTGATTCGTGTAGTTCATTCTTTCCATCAGATTCTATAACTACACATTTTACAGTTAGACCAGTAGGTATAGGCATAGAAGTTATCTCTTTTACTACACCCGATACAGATGAATGAACGGGAGCAGATACAAAGGCCTCAGATTGTCCAATTTTTTGGCCAACTTTTACTGTATCCCCTACTTTTACTAATGGTTCACAGGGTGCTCCTGTATGTTGATGTAAAGGAATATAAACTACATCTGGATCCATAGCTTTTTCTATGGAAAGGTTTTCCGTTAGTTCCTTATAGTGTGGTGTGTTGACCCCACCCTTGAAAGTGAGATTTTCAAGATTCATCCTTTTCACCTCTTCTATAATTTTTAGTCTTTTTATAAATGATGAGTACCTAGTTTGATATTAAATTTAAAAAATTTTGTCTTTATATGGTGTAAAAAATCAATAAAAAAATTCCATTATGGGTAATAATATCAGAATATATAACATTATAGCAATATCCATTATAACACTAATTTTTTTAAAAGTATACCCCTCTAAGGGTATTGAGATTTTTTTAACATGGATTATTTTGTTGACAATTTTGTGTATTTTCTAAGCAAATTGCATCAATTCTTAATAAACAGTTAATTTAAAAGGAGTTTAAATTGCCTATATATAGAGAAAATTTAATTACTTTTCAGCAAAAATTATAGATTAAGTTCTAATATTTGTCTCAAAAATAACACTTTCCAAAGGTATATTAATAAAAAAAATCATATACATATGGCTTATGTATATGATCAATGGTGCAGGAGAAGGGACTCGAACCCTCACGCCTATTCAGCATATGCCCCTCAAACATACGCGTCTGCCTGTTCCGCCACTCCTGCATCTTTGTGTTATTTTGTTCCTTATATATTATAAATAATTTTACTGCCTAAATCAATAATTTCTTGTTACTGTAAATTTTTGGGTATGTACCATTTCTCAATATTTCTGTAGATATCATAGAAGGTAGGATCAATTTCCCCTTTTATCTTATTGCTTATCATAAGAGCCCTATTTTTGAAAAAGAGACTTACATAGGGCAAATCCTCTAGTATAATAGATTGAACTTTTTCATAGGATTCTAATCTATTGTTTTGATTTGCGCTACTAAGTTGTGCCAAAGCACTGTCCATGTTCTCATTCTTATATCTAATAAAATTGCTGTTTGTTTTTATTTCATTGGAATGAAAAAGGGATGATATTTCTGGTACTGGGGATAGGTTCAATCCTATTAGGGCTATGTCAAAATCCCCTTTTGTAATTCTACCCCTTACTGTTTCCCACTGCTGGGATATGGCCTGTTCTGTCAGATTATCAGGTACATGATCTGGATAGTCTTTAAGTACATGGATTCCTATGTGATTTAGGTTCTCCACTATAAGATCTGCTGTTTTGAGTCTCAGGGGATTGTAGGAGTTTGTAATCAGTCTTAGGCTAACATCCCTGCCATTTTCATCTTCATAGTAGCCATCGGAATCTACATCCTCCCATCCCATTCTTTCTAATTCAAGTTTAGCCTTTTCTACATTATATCCATATACATTGGAATTATCCGACAGCATCCATGAGTTAGGATGGATAGGCAGATCGGCCTGGGTAGCATGTCCTAAATACACATTCTCTATAATAGCTTGTCTATTAATTCCATAGGCTATGGCCTTTCTCAAGCCAGGTCCATATTGACTTGTAGTCCCTCTCCCAAAGTTAAAGGCTAAGAATTCATAGCCTTGTGATATGAACTCCACCATTCTCACATTCTTATTCTGATCTAATCTCTCCCATTCAGCGTCTACAGGCAGGGCTAAGTCTACTTGTCCAGCTTCAAAGGCGGTTAAGGCTAATTCCTCGTTATCTAATATTCTACCTGTTATTTTACTTATGTAGGGTCTACCCTTCCAGTAGTTTTCGTTAGCTTCCAGTTCTATGGACTTATTTTTCTTATGGCTTACAAATTTATAGGGACCAGTACCTATTGGTGTATAGTTTTCCTGTTCAAGAGCCCTTTTGTAGGCCTGAGCATTTTCCACTCCCTCAACAAATCTATGTTTGGGTATAATAGGAAAGGTCAATACTTCCAACTTATTAGATACACTTTGATTAAACTCTATTTCCAGGTTCAAATCATCAATTATAGATATGTTTACTATTTTGCTTAAACTGGCATAATTATGGCTTCCAGCATATTCCTTCCACATTTTCTTATAGGTGCTTTCGTTCCCAGCATATTTTATTGTATTAATAGTAAAAGCTATATCCTCAGAGGTTAGTTTTTCTCCGTCATGCCAGTAAACATTGTCCTTTAACTTGATGCTGACTAAATTGTCTCCTATGAATAGGTAGCTCTCAACAAGATCCCTGCTAGGTTTGAAGCTCTCATCAAGTTCAAATAGGCTTTCAAATATTAGTTTGCTAAAATGGAAGTAGCTTTCATTGTTAATGGTTAAGGGGTTTAAGCTGTTAATCTTAGTTATAGGTAAAATCATATGGCCACCATAGTCAGGTTCATGAGCAGAGCTATTATCTATATCATTTTCTAAATCTTGCCCAACCTGGTTTATATCTTGTCCTTTACAACCGGATAACAATAACAAGATGATAAGTAATCCTATTATGAACTGGCTTTTATATTTCAATCTACTATTCCCTCCTAATTATTTGCAAAGTACAAAGCCTTTTATCAACTTCCTAAGATTGTTTATAAATGGTACTAGCTGGTTTTCATCCTTACTTGGGTCTTGTTCAAATCTATCCTCATAAAGAAGCTGATATATTTTAATACCCTTTATAACCCTATCTACATACTCTCTAGTCTCTTCAAAGGGAATCCTAGATAAGCTCTTTCCATCCTGAGAGTATCTTTGGTCCTTCAACCAATTATCAACATTGCCACTGCCAGCATTATATGCGGCTAGTATCAACTGCATATTTCCATCAAATTCAGATGAGAGAATATCTAAATACCAAACACCTATCATGATGTTTATTTCTGGTTCAAATAGCATGTCTAAGTGAAAGTTGTCTATGCCTAATTCTTCTGCTGCCCACCTGCCTGTAATGGGTGAGATTTGCATAAGTCCTCTGGCTCCCTTGTTGGATACTGCATTTTTATCATACTTGCTTTCTACATTGATTATGGCAGCAATCAAATAAGGATCCACATCATAAATCTCCGAATACTCTTTGATAATACCTTGATAGCTCAAGGGATAGTTTACTATAAAATACAGGTAAGTAACTACCAGAACAATCCCCAGAATTATGATTCCTGCTATTATTCTGCCAACTACTTTGCCCAGTTTAAATAACAAATTTTAGACCTCCAGATATCTTATTGTCTCCTCTATTAAAGCCCTAATCTGCTCACGTAATTCCTCAACAGCTTTTCGGTTATCTATTACTTTAGTTGCGTGTTCTTTCTTTAACTCTATGGGCATTTGTGCCCTTATCTTCTTTAATGCTTCTTCTCTGCCTATACCGTCTCTTTTCATCAACCTTTGAATTTGAGTTTTTTCATCTACATATACTAGCCATATTTGGTCAAAGAAAATGCTATAGGACTCTAGCCTATCCTTTTCTTCAATAAGTAAAGGTATATCTAAAAATAGGATTTGCTCATCTTTATGATCATCAATCATCTGTTTGATCTTCTTCATTATGTGGGGATGGATAAAGTTGTTTAATCTCTTCCTCTCTTTTTCATCATTAAAGACAATGTGTCCTAGCTTTTTTCTATTTATGTTTCCATCTTGGTCAAGGATTTGGTCTCCAAAGTATTTGACTATTTCTTCATAGGCAGGCTTGCCTTTTTCAACCACCTGCCTGGCTACAAGGTCCCCATCGATTACTTTATATCCCAGCTCCTTTATTATATTGGAAGCAGTAGACTTGCCAGTGGCTATACCTCCAGTTATCCCAATTATACTTGGCTTATTTGGCTTCATACCAGCTGTCACCTACTTTTAGGTCAACTTTCAAGGGAACTCTCAGTTCTACACAGTTTTCCATCGTATCCTTCACTAGTTCCTTAACCTGTTCAGTCTCATCTTTATGGGTCTCTATTATCAACTCATCATGTACTTGAAGTATGAGCCTAGATTTTAGCTTTCTCCTTTTTAATTCGTTAAAGACCCTAACCATGGCAACTTTTATAATGTCTGCAGCGCTGCCCTGGATTGGGGTGTTCATTGCAATTCTCTCCCCAAAGGAACGAATGTTGAAGTTTTTGGACTTAAGCTCTGGTATATATCTTCTCCTGTTCAATATGGTTTCTACATATCCTGTTTCCTTCCCTTGGTTTACAATGTCCTCCATATAGCTCTTTACCTTTTCATAATTGTTCAGGTAGTTTTCAATATATTGCTTGGCATCTTTCCTGGATATATTTAAATCTCTTGAAAGGCCGTAGTCGCTGATTCCATAGATAATTCCAAAGTTTACAGCCTTGGCCCTACTTCTCATAATTGGTGTTACTTCTTCCTTTGGTATGTTGAATACTTGTGAAGCTGTCTTAGTATGAATATCCTCATCATGGTAGAAGGCTTCTATTAGCTTTGGATCCTGGGATATGTGGGCTAGTACCCTAAGTTCTATTTGAGAATAGTCAGCATCCACAAGTACATACTCATCATTTTGAGGCACAAAGGCCCTCCTGATTTCCCTGCCTTCTTCAGTTTTTACAGGTATGTTCTGTAAGTTTGGATCCTGGCTGCTGATCCTACCAGTATTGGTCACTGTCTGGTTAAAGGTAGAGTAAATTTTGCTGGTATTTTTATCTACCACATTTATCAATCCATCTATATAGGTTGATTGGAGTTTGACCAACTGCCTATATCTTAAGATTTTTTCTATTATGTCATGCTGGCCTTTTAGTTTTTCTAAGACTTCTGCGTCAGTTGAATAGCCAGTCTTGGTTTTTTTAATTACTGGCAGCTTCAATTTATCGAATAGGATAGTGCCTAATTGCTTTGTTGAACTGATGTTGAACTCCTCTCCAGCTAGTTCATAGATTTCCCTTGTCAATTTTTCAATTTCTTCCTTGTACCCATCTCCCAATTGCTTCAGCACATCTAAGTCTATTGTAAATCCACAGTGCTCCATATGGGCTAAGACTTTTGCTAGAGGCAATTCAACTTGATAATATAGCTCTTCCATATGCTGTTCAGCTATTGATTTGGTGATTGGCTCTCTTATTTTAGATACGACATCTAGGATCATGGAAATATACTCAGCCCTTTTTTGAAGTCCCAAATCCTTGAAGGATTTTTTGTTCTTGCCTTTACCCAACAATTGTTCCTCATCTATAACATTTATATTCAAATACTCCTTTGCTAATTCATGGATACTATAGCTGGATTGGGCTGGATTCAGAAGGTACTTGCCTATCATGCTATCAAACACAATACTTTTTATATCTATACCTAGCTTAAGAAGGGCATATATGTCCATCTTTACCATATGGCCTACTTTATCAACTTCATCATCCTCAAAGAGTTTGCCAAAGGTGTTGGCAAATTCTTCTATGCTGTTTTTAGAAAAATCAATATAATATGGAATACTGTCTCCAACCTTCATGCCTACACCTAGGATAGGACTGTTGATGTAGCGATCATCTTCAAATAGAAACTTGAAATATAGGCACTTGGAATCCTTTAGACTTTCAAGGATGGGCTCATAGTTGTTGTCTTCTACTATCTCAAAATCTACCTTATACTCTATGGTGCTTTCCTCTTCTATCCCGCTATTAGGCAGCTTAGACAATAGGCTGTTGAATTCTAGTTTTATATATATTTCTTTAAGCCTTTCCCAATCGGGTTCTTTGGCTTTCAAATCCTCTAGTGAAAATTCCAAAGGAACAGTCCTTATTATTTCAGCCAGCTTCTTGCTAAGGAAGGCAGAATCCTTGTTGCTGGATAGGGTCTCTCTTGTCTTTTTGCCCGATACCTGATGGATTTTTTCAAATAAATTCTCTAGGCTGCCAAATTCCTTTAACAGCTTAATTCCTGTTTTTTCTCCTATACCAGGAACCCCTGGTATGTTGTCAGACTTGTCTCCCATTAAGCCTTTAAGGTCAATTAACTGTTTTGGAGTAATGCCATACTCTTCTATAAATATGTCTTGGTCGTACTCCTTTAATTCTGTTATGCCTTTTTTGGTTAAGAGAACTTTTGTTGTGTCAGATGCCAGCTGCAGATAATCCTTGTCTCCTGTAACAAGAATTACATTGAGGTTATTCTCTTCTCCGTATTTTGAAAGGGTGCCTGCAATATCATCGGCTTCATATCCATCTATTTCCAGCTGGGCTATGTTCATGGCTGTTAGAATTTCCCTTATTATTGGAAATTGCTGGGACAGTTCATTGGGAGTGGATTGTCTAGTCCCCTTGTACTCTTCAAAGGCTTGGTGTCTAAAGGTTGGTCCTTTTTTATCGAAGGCCACACATATATAGTCAATAGGGTAATCCTCCCTTAGCTTATGTAGCATGGCTAAAAAGCCATAGGCTCCATTAGTGTATATACCATCTTTTGTTGTAAGCAAGGGCAATGCATAAAAAGCTCTATGTATTAGGCTGTTGCCGTCTATGACCATCAAGGTTTTTCTATTTTCTTTATCCAATATATTTCACTCCTTATAAATATTCATATACAATATTAAGTATACCCTAAATATAAAAACCAGTAAATAATTCAAAATAAATGCTTGATTAATTTATCATTTTGTGCTAATATAAATTTTGTAACAAATGAGCCGAAGTGGTGGAACTGGCAGACGCGCTGGACTCAAAATCCAGTGGGGCTCAAACCCCGTGCGGGTTCGACTCCCGCCTTCGGCACCAGAAAAAAAGAAGTTTAGACCTAGGTCTAAACTTCTTTTTTTATTCATTGTACAATAAATGTTAGGATGTAATGAGTATGCAGCCAATATTTTAATCAGCTTCCCCCGCTACATATATAACCAGCACCTTACTTTGTGCCCTTCTTTTACTTCTATTAGGTCAGGCTGCTTACTACTGCATATGTCCTTAGCCTTGGAGCATCGGTTACTAAACCTACATCTCCTGGGAAACTGTGATGGATGGGGAATATAGCCAGGTATAGAATACAGTTTTGCTACTTTCGTATCAATACTAGGAATGGATTTCATCAATCCTACTGTATAAGGATGTTTAGGATTTCTGAACAAGTCTTCTACTTTAGCTTCCTCCATAACCTTTCCACAATACATAACAATTACTCTATCAGCATTTTCAGCAACAATTCCTAAGTCGTGGGTTATTAATATCATTGACATATTTAACCCTTTTTTCATTGTTCTCAAAAGCTTCATTATTTGAGCCTGGATAGTAACATCTAGGGCTGTAGTTGGCTCATCGGCAATAAGGATATCAGGATAGCATGCAAGAGCCATAGCTATCATTATTCTCTGTCTCATTCCTCCACTAAATTTCCCTGGGAGGTCCTTATATCTAATTCTTGCTTCAGGAATATTCACATCCTTCATCAACTGTATAGCCCTTTCCTTAGACGCCATTTTTGAAGCAGATGTATGTATGACTATGGCCTCTCTTATTTGCTCCCCTACTGGTATTGCAGGGTTTAGAGAGGTCATAGGCTCCTGATATACCATTGAAATTCTATTTCCCCTGATCTTCCTCATGTCTTTTTCAGGCATATCAAGCAAATTCCTGCCATTAAACCAGATTTCCCCACTTACAATTTTGCCCGGAGGCTTGATAAGCCCCATTATTGAAAGGGCAGAGACACTCTTACCACTACCTGATTCCCCTACAATTGCTAGAGTCTCATTTCTATCGAGGCTAAAGGTTACTCCGTCTACAGCTTTAATTGTCCCTTTGCCTATCATGAAATATGTTTTCAAATCTTTAACTTCCAATAGCCTGTCCATCATCTTATGCCTCCATAAATAATATCATATATGGTATCCAGCAGCATTTGTCCTGGTTTATTAAGCTTATCCTCATTTATATTCTCAAGGTTATCATAGGGTGTTCTAATAATATCATCTATACCTTCACTATCGATGATAATTGAATTAATATCACAGTACAAAAGATCCTGGGTTATAGGGGAGCCAATCTTACCATATACAATTTTTACATCATTTCTACTTGCATTCTTCTTTAAGGTTTTAATATAGTTTTGGGCAAGTAAATCCTTTGGTAAAGTATTGGTTGTATCTATTATCAACCTATCTGAGTCTCTGAATCCAAAGTTTCTTAAATCAATGTAGAATGCCTTTCTACTTCCCACAAAATATTGTTTCAAGAAATGTTCGGAACCTCTTTGGGTTGTTTGGCTACTATCCCAAAATGTAAAAACTATAGTCCTTTCAGGTTTTTCAGGTATATTTGCCAGTATGCGAGCTATTTCAAGTTCAATTGCAGTTCCCCCTGCTTCCATAGATGCTGGGAATCTGACATTTTTATCATCTCCTACTGAATCAAAACTGCTACCTAGTATAATTATTTCATCTTTTAAATTCTCATTTGAACCTTCAATAAAGCCTACTACACTTGTACTTATAGGATTGTCAGCATACTCACATTCAATCATAAGGTGTAGTTTAGAATTTGACCTTCTGATAAGTTCTTCTCCTATATCTGAAGAAACAGAAATATTTATTGTTTTAGTATCATCGGGAGCAACTCTATCTACAGTTCTCTTAGTAACAAAATCAGTACTCTTCCAATTAGATATATATAAAAGAGCCGGAGGTTCTAGACTTCTAGCAACAAAGCTAATGAACTGACCTGCTGTTTGCATATCAAGTCCCCTTATATCAATTACAATCACCTTGCCTTTTAGATGGCTGATATCTTTACTACTATAGGGGTTAAATCCTATGTCCTCCATGGTTACATATTGATAATCATATGTGCCATCAATATCAATTGGGTTAACAATATAATAATCCTTCCTGAACTTAAGCTCTCTTGTCCCTGCATCTCCATTAATCACTGCCAATGTTGACTCGTTTATATTCACTACTTTATTCATTTGAAATTCATGGATAAACTTTCCATCAAAGGGCTGTAATCCATAATCCTCCAGCTTATCAGCCAGATATTTTGCTACCATTTGGTTAGTACCACTTCCAGCCCTTCTTCCACCGTATTCAACCTTAGATAGCTCCTCTATGGTAGTCATAGCATTTGACTCAATAAACCTATATTCGCTAGCTTTTTGTGGGAAAAAGATTATTATAAGTATTACTGTACACAATATTAGTTTTCTTCTTACACTTTCCTTATAGGTAGCAATATTTTTAATCTCATATATTAATCTTAATGGGGAAATAAAAGAAGGTATTCCCTTAATCCATGTGATGACCTTAGAGTTTCGCTTATCAAATTCTAGTCTTAATCCTTCACCTAGCAGGTTAAAGCCAATTATACTTATGGCGAAGGCTGCAGCTGGATATAATATAAGCCAATACCTGCCAAAGGAAAGAGGCAGTTGAGGAGATGCCAGTAAGGAAAACCATTCTGCCTCAAAGGGAATCCTATAATCTCCAGCAGCCTCTACTGTTCCAGTACTAGAAATAAGCCCAAATACGCTGATTTGAGATAAGATTAAAAGAGCTTGGGCAATTTCCAAAAAAAACAAGACTACAATGCTTGGGATCAAATGGGGTATTACATTTTGAAGGGCAATTTCAATTTTATTCTTCCCTATGGCTATCTCACCTTCTATGAAATCCTGGCACAATACCTCTTCCACCTTTTCTTTCAAAAGGTTTGCCAGCCTACTCCATCCAAAGAATATAAGGATATAGCCAACTGAACGAGTAGGTTCCATAAATAGATCCTTCAGTAGGGCTATTCTGCTTAAGAGCATTGTAAGGATTATTAATGGAAAAGTACTGAAAATTATATTGAACTGCCTTAATATCCACTGAAAAAATCTGTTCCTATATGCTGCTAATATAGCTATAGGAAGAGATATTATAAGCCGTCCTAAAGCAATAAATACTGCTGTAAATAGTGTAAGCTTACTGCCATAAAATATAAGACTTTTCATATCCCGCCCATACAAATCGGTGCCCCAAGGATATTCTGTACAAGGTTCTATAGGTGGTTCAAAAATATTCAATTGACCATTTATATACACAAAATCTAATCTCTCTTTTCCATAGGGATCAGAGTTAGTAAAGTATTCAGGGTAAAAGCTAAGGATTATCAATCCAGTAACAATAATAATTCCTAGTATTAGGGGAATGTTTTGGTTACATTTCTTCATATAATTCTCTCCTTATGAGGCTTGACCACTGCCCATTTAAGTATATGAAAAATAATATCAAGAATGAAATATATAATACCAATTAGAATTATACATGCGATTAAACCATCCCTATCAAACTTTATAAAAAACCAACTAGGGCATTGGTTAAACCAGGGTAGCCAAATACCCTTTCCACAATTAGCAGGTTGCTAATAACAATTGTTGTAATCGTAGGTAAACTACCTATTATCATAGGTAGTGCATTTCTCATAACATGATTCCATAGTATTCTAGAATTAGAACAGCCTTTTCCTATAGCAATATTTATAAAGTCCTGTTTATAGCAGTCATCCATTGACATAGAAGTTATCCTTCCAATATAACTGGCTGGAAGTATTGAAAGAGCTACTAAGGGAAGTAGCAGATGATTTATTGTGCCACCACCTCCTACTCTAAATATCTCTATACCATGATTGTTGAGGAATACAGCCAGACGTTGTAAAAGGGCAATAATTAAAATATCAGGAAGGGATATAGGTATTATTGTACTTAGAACTTTTAGATTGGACCCCCTTTCCCTACCTCCCTTGCTGTCAAAGATTCCCTTTAGAATTCCTAAAAAAATTGCAAGGACCAATCCACTGCTTAGAAGAAAAATAGAATTCTTCATTATATCAGTAACCAGGTAATTCAGTGGCCTGCCATCGGTTCCTGTCCTTCCCAGATCAAATCTGATTAAAGATAGGAATTTTTCATTTGTATCTTTAATAATAAGAGTTCCTACATGAGATGGAATAAGCCGTCCATTTTCGAAATCAAGGGTAAAATTACTTGGTATGGTACATAACAATACTGTAATGTAGATAAATATGAGAAACATAAAAGAAGAAGATAATACTTTTTTTGATACTAACTTTATTATCCTAATCAAGTCAATACCTCCTTGGTCTTGTCACTTATATCATAAAGATGACAGGATATCTTGTGACTACCGTCTATAGTTTGTAAAAATGGTTTCTTTTCAGAGCAAATACCAGTAGCATATTTGCATCTTGGATGAAAGCTACAGCCCTTAGGAGGAAAAATGGGGCTGGGAATTTCACCTGATAGTATTTCCCTATCTTTATTGCTCCAAGGATTAAGTACAGGTGCAGATAAAAATAAGGCCTTAGTATAGGGATGTAGGGGATTATTGTATATTTCCTCTGTTGTACCCATCTCTACAATCTTACCAAGATACATAACAGCTACCCTATTTGAAACATGCCTTATGACATTGAGGCTGTGAGCTATAAATAGATATGATACATTAAGCTCTTTTTGAAGGTCATCCAGCAAATTTAAAATCTGAGATTGGACTGATACATCAAGGGCAGATACAGGCTCATCACATATAATAAACTTTGGTCGGGTTGCAATAGCTCTTGCAATGCATATCCTCTGACGTTGTCCACCGCTAAATTCATGAGGAAATTTTTTCGCATCCTTGGAGCTAATACCAACAAGCTCAAGTAACCTCTTTACTTCTTTGCTGTAATCATATTTATAAACAATTTTATGTATACTGAGAGGCTCGGAAAGAATATCTTCTATGGTCATCTTTGGGTCTAAAGCTGAATATGGATTTTGAAATACAACCTGAATATCTTTCCTTATTTTTCTTAGCTCCTTTTTTGAAATACTATTAATATTTCTGCCCTCGAGAAAGATTTCTCCTGAAGTTGGTTTTGTTAGTCCAAGAATTAATCTTCCTATAGTTGATTTTCCACATCCACTTTCACCTACAAGGCCTAGGGTTTCCCCCTCAAATATATCAAAGGATACCCCATCCACTGCCTTTACATAGTTTTTATTTATACTATGTGCCGGAGAAATTTCAAAGTACTTAACTAAATCTTTTACTTCTATAATTTTATTCAAACTCTATCACTCCATAGTTTTATAAATCGTCAAATTTAGGCATATAAATATGCCATTTCCATAAATTATTAGTATATGTTATCACTTTTTTTGATAAAGTAAAATATATTAGTACGAATATTTTGATATGTCACCATCAATAGACTTAAAATCCAGTGGGGCTTACACTCCATGGGGGGTGGGACTCCTATCTTTGGTACCAATAAAAAAAGAAACTTAGATGTTAACCTAAGTTTCTTTTTATGTGTTCTTATCAATAGTATGGTTGTATTGAAATTATTTCCCAATAGCTATATTTAAATCCATTAGAATATGCTGCAATTCAATCAATTGATTTTTAATTTCATCATAATTATTATATATTAGCTTATCATCCATAAGGCTAGTGAAGTTGTCTATCAGTGCTTCTAATTGAAGATGGGCAGTATTCAGTTCCTTTTCAATTTCAGCTTTCAATTGGGATGGTAAGATTTCAGTTTGGCTAGTTAATTCTACTTCACTTTTTTCTATATTAAAGCTATCTCCTATATTTGGAATTATGGTTTCAATTCCATATATTCTATTGATTTCTTGGGATAGGGCTGTGGCTGGTTCTTCTTCCCCATGGACTAGGAAGACCTTTTTAGGCTTCTTTCTGAACCTACCAATCCAGTTAAGCAACATAGGCTGATCTGCATGACCTGAAAAACCTGCCAAATTATAGATTTCTGCCTTTACATTAATTTCTTCACCTAGTATTTTTACTCGCTTTATCCCATCTAGTAGGATTCTGCCTAGAGTTCCTTCTGCCTGATAGCCTACAAATACTAAGCTGTTTCTCTCATCCCATAAATTGTGCTTTAGATGGTGCCTGATTCTTCCTGCTGTAGCCATTCCACTGGATGATATGATGACCTTAGGGAAGGTGTATTTATTTAATGCCATTGATTCTTCTTGACTCTTAACATATCTTAAGTTTTCAAACTCAAAGGGATTGTCACCACGTAGTACTAATTGCCTCGCTTCATCATCAAAGCTGCTGGAATTTCTCTTAAAGGCTTCTGTAGCATCTACCGCCATAGGACTATCTACATATACTGGTATTTTCATATGTTCTTCTATTGTAGGATTATACTCATAGTACTTGTTAAGTTGGTATATTAGCTCTTGAGTTCTGCCTACTGCAAAAGAAGGGATAATGACTGTTCCACCACGTAGGACAGTTTTGTTTATTATATCTATAAGCTTCTCAGTACTTTCCTCATAGCTTTCATGGGCAGTATTTCCATAGGTAGATTCAATAATTAAGTAATCTGCTTCATCTATATATTCTGGATTTCTAATTATAGGCCTATTTGGCATGCCTAAATCTCCAGAAAAGACTATCTTGATCTCCTCATTATTTTCCTTTATCCACATTTCTAATATGCTGGAACCTAAAATATGGCCAGCATCCCTAAAGCGGATTTGTATATTATCATTAATTTTTATCCTTTGCCCATAAAAATAGGGTTCAAAATATCTTAGACAGTATTCTGCATCCTCCATGGAGTAGAGAGGTTCTATAGGTTCTTTACCTGCTCTTTGTCTTTTTCTATTTTCCCATTCCACATCAGATTCCTGTATTTTGGCACTATCTATTAGCATTATTTTGCATAGGTCATAGGTAGGATTGGTGGTGATAATTCTACCTCTAAAACCTTCTTTAACTAGTTTTGGAATTCTGCCACTATGGTCAATATGGGCATGGGTTAGAAACAGAAAGTCTATTTCCTTTGGATCGTAGGGAAAGGGCTCATAATTTAGTCTTTCTATATCTTTACTCCCTTGAAACATCCCACAATCTATTAGTATATTGTACTTATCAGTTCTTAAGAGAAAGTTTGATCCTGTTACCATTTTAGCTGCACCAAATAAATTAATATCCATATTCATACCTCCTAGAATGGTTATTTAAACCTATCATCCTCCTTTAGAAGCTCTTTTACAGGGAGTTGTGAGGCTATTGCTGTATTAAACTTATTCATGTTCTTTATCTCTCCAAAGAGTATTGCTCCAGTAGTTATTCCATCCCTTGTAAATATTTTGTGATGAATACCTTTGCTATCATCCTTATATTCATATATTCTATCATATTCATTAATATTGCCTGCTGAGTACACCTTTATATCTCCAATGTCCAGCCTAGTAAAGATCTTAGGTTGCTTGTATTCCATTTCTTGTCCCACCATGTTTGCTCCTGCAATTTTCCCCTGTTCATTGGCTGCAGTCCAAAGGCCCAGCACCATACCATCTATTTCAACTACATCCCCTACTGCATAAACATTTTCAATGTTAGTCCTCATCTGTCTATCAACTTTAATGCCCTTATTGTATTCTATAGGCGTATCCATTACTAAACCAAGATTTGGTCTTATCCCAGCAGAGACAAGAATTGCATCTGCAGCTATCTCTCTATCTCCATTTAGCCTAATTCCATTAGCCCTTTCCTCTCCTAAAATTTCCTCTACTTGGGAACTAGTATATATATTTAAGCCTAGAGCATTTAGCCTTTCCTCTAATTGATGAGCTAGTTCCATATCCAACTGCTTAGGTAACAGGTAGGGCGCAAACTCAATTACATTAACCTCTTTACCTAACTGTTTCAATGCCCAGGCAGCTTCTAAGCCTAGGAGGCCACCTCCTATTACTGTTACAGTATTACAGGACCTTAGGTAGTCTTTAAATTCATATAAACCCTGCAAGGTCCTTAAGGCAAAGACTCCTTGCTTGTACTTACCCTTAATGGGTGGAATAAAGGGACGGCTGCCAGTTGCAATTAAAAGCTTTTCATATTCTATTTCTCTACTGTCATCTAGTTGGACTAGTTGCTTGTCTAAGTCAATTTTTTCAACTATTATTCTTAAAATTGTATTAATATTTTTTTCCCTGTACCAGTTCTCATCATTTACCAAGAGATTATCAGCTGTGTAATCTTTGAAGATTCCTTCAGTTAACTTTGGTCTATAATATGTAAGATATGGTTCACTGCTCACTAGAATAATAGTACCTTCCTTATCGTGATTTCTAATTTCCCTTGCAGCAGAAAGACCTCCAATTCCATTTCCTATAATTAAATACTTTGCTTTTTCCATCATACTTCCCCCTTCCTATTTATTAGATTATTACCCATATATATATTATTACCCAAACAGAAAAGAGATAAGTTGCCTTATCTCTTTTTCATGCTAATCAAATTCAATTTCCCAATCCCCTAAAAGCAAGGTGGTTGGCGATTCAAAATATAATGAAAACCTATTTCCTACCTCTTCTCTATCTATAAATAGTTCAGTATAACCAGTATCCTCATTAAAGGTTAATCCATAGCCAGAAATACCCCTTATCCTTACATCATCTAGTATTTCATCCTCAAGGGAGACTGCCTTTAAACTAACTATTATTTCATCTTTATCTCTTCTTATATCTATTAGATTTATCTCAATATTTCCCAGCACTAGAGTCTTGTTTATCCTTTCTACTTGGCCATCTTTAGGAGTTTGGATTCTGACCTTTTCAGTTTTTAAATTAGGGTAGTTAACTTTTACATAGGGTAGTACTAGTTTTAATCCTTCTTTATCTGTAGTAGGGAAGTAGAAATCCGACATTTGGCTGCCAAAGGAAGAGGGGATGGTAGGATAAGTTTTGCTCCCTTCCCTATCTATAAGATACATGGATTTTTCTAATTTTGTATATGGGTTCCAAATGCTTGAGTATAGGTTTTCTTCAAAGGGATAGCCTACTATTTTTTCCCCTTCAGACCTATTTAAGAGGCTAATCTTCATCTTATCTTCCATAGGTTTTTTAATAGCCACTATGCTAATTCCCTTATCTTGTGCATGAGGTCCTAGTTGTAAAAAGTCATCTACTTCTATGGTCTTTTCTAGGGTAAAGGAAACTTCTTGATTCCCCAACACTATACTATAATCAACATAGTCTTCTTTTACTTCAAAATGATAATTGCCTTGCCAAAAATCTCCTCCTCCTGCTACTGCCCAAGAACTTGGAGCAAGAATATTGCTTCTTTCATCCTTTAATAGTACTTCTTCCTTACTGATTAGATTCTTGTTGCTTTCTATAGTAACTGTTAAGTTCTTATCCAATTTAGAGGCTGCAGTAATCCTAAGAAAAATTCCATCTACTTCATGATAAACAGGCTCTTGTAGTGCCAATACTTCTCCTTCTTCCTTATCTACTAGCACATTGTATCCAGGAACATACTGTAACATCTGTTTTATGGCTGCTTCTACTTTGTCTAAGCCTATTATGCTAATTGAACCTATGATCAAGGTTAATGTAGCTGCTACAGCAACTACTCTCCTTTTGAATCTTCTTCTTTGAGCAGACTCATATGCCCTTCCCCTGTCAAATCCTAATTCTATCCTTTCATCTAAGTCTTCAGGAAGGGATATACTATTAAACATATCTTTAAGCTTGTCGGTCATATACACCCTCCTCTACTTTCAACTTTTCTAATGCTCTATAATACTTGCTCTTAACCGTACTTATAGGCAGCTTTAGTTCTTCTGAAATTTGTTCAAAGGTGTATTGGAAGTATATTTTTAGAACAATTATGTTTTTCTCATCCAGGGATAAGCTTTTTAAATCATCCATAAACATGCTTACACTCTCATCCTTCTTGATTTCCATAGTTCTTACGGTTGATAAATCATCAAATAATATCATCTTGTTTTTTCTAAGTAGGTCCCTTGACTTGTTAACTGCAATTTTTAGGAGCCAGGATTTAAATTTAGTCTTATCTCTTATTTTGTTCCTTGATATGAAAGCCTGATAAGCTGTCTCTTGTACAACATCTAGAGCATCTGCCTCATTGTTTACATAGGTATATGCTATTCTATATATGTCGGCCTTGTATTGCTTAAATAGGGTTTCAAATTCATCTGTACTCATTTTAATCTTCAAGCACCTCCTAAAAGCGCGATTCTATATATAAGACGGATAAACAAAAGAAAAAGTTTCAAAGAATAAAGTTAATTGTAAGATTCATTATATCAGTAAGTAATAAAAAAAGAGAATGGAAATATCCACTCTCTAATCTATTATAACAATTCGGTTTTGGGCTTTTGATTTCTTTACATGGATTATCCTCTGGTTTTCAGAACCTCTAAATTTCAAAAGTAGATTTCTTTTATCCAACTCAAATCTTCCGTCCACAAGTATATCCGTTTGGCTAAGTAGGGCTTCCCAGCCCCTATGGACAGGGGACTTTTCTAAGATGTATTCATAAGTATAGCCAGTATAGGTCACTACATCTAGGTTTAGCTTTTTGGCTTCCCTTGCAAGAAGGGCAAAGGCTTCTGCCTGCTCGAAGGGTTCCCCTCCACTAAGTGTAATACCATCCAGCAAGGGATTTGTTTTTGCCTGTTCTAGTATTGAATCCACTGTTACCAAAGTGCCCCCATGGAAGGAGTGGGTCTCTGGGTTGTGGCAGCCAGGACACTTATGCTTGCAGCCTTGAGCAAAGACCACCATACGTATTCCCGGACCATCTACTATTGATTCCTTTACCAGTCCTGCAATTCTTATATAAACATCCATAATTTATCACCAGATTTCATGTATATTACTGTTTCCAGAAGGACATATGCTTTACTCTATCCCGCTCTTCTGCCCTCTTCGCATCATTAAATCTGTCAAGGGTACCTACAAGATATCCTGTAATACGCCTAATCCTTTCAAACTTAATGTCCCCTTCTTCCCTGCCGCAGGAAGGACAAGTATTACCTATTATGCCAGTGTAGCCACATACTGGATCCCTATCTACTGGGTGATTGATAGAACCGTAGCCTATACCAGCTTCTTTCATGGCCCTTATGATTTTCTCAAAGGCCTGCAGGTTTTGTGAGGGATCTCCATCCACCTCCACATAGGTAATGTGTCCAGCATTGGTCAGTTCATGATAGGGGGCTTCAATCCATATCTTATCCAAGGTGCTTATCTCATAATATACTGGCACGTGAAAGCTGTTTGTATAATACTCCCTATCTGTAACCCCTTCAATGGTGCCAAATATCTCCCTATCCATTTTGACAAATCTTCCTGATAGGCCTTCTGCAGGAGTTGCAATAAGGGTAAAATTCATATTGTATTTTTTGCTTGCCTCATCCATACGTTTTCTCATGTGGCCTACAATCTCAAGGCCTAGCAACTGGGCCTCTTCAGACTCCCCATGGTGTTTGCCTGTTAAGGCCTTTAGGCATTCTGCCAGTCCTATAAATCCTGCAGTTAAGGTACCGTGCTTAAGCACCTCTCTTACTTCATCTTCCCAGTCAAGCTTGTCCGAATCAATCCACACTCCCTGGCCCATTAAAAACGGATAGTTTTTAACCTTCTTTTGAGCTTGGATCTCAAATCTTTCCAGAAGCTGGTCGATAACCAAGTCTATTTTTTTGTCCAACTCATCAAAGAATTTGTTAATATCCCTATTGTTTCCTAGTGCAAGCCTAGGAAGATTTATTGTTGTGAAGCTTAAATTCCCTCTGCCGTTCACTATTTCCCTAGTAGGATCGTACACATTGCCTATGACCCTCGTTCTACAGCCCATGTAGGCAATTTCTGTTTCTGGATGTCCAGGCTTGTAATATTTTAGATTGAAGGGAGCATCCAAAAATGAGAAGTTGGGGAATAATCTCTTTGCACTTACTCTGCAGGCAAGCTTGAACATATCATAGTTTGGATCATGAGGATTATAGTTTATCCCCTCCTTTACCTTAAATATCTGTACTGGGAATATAGGAGTTTCTCCACTGCCAAGGCCTGCTTCAGTGGACAAGAGAATATTTTTTATTACCATTCTTCCTTCTGGAGAGGTATCTGTACCATAGTTTATGGAGCTAAAAGGTACCTGGGCTCCTGCCCTACTGTGCATGGTATTCAGATTGTGGATAAAAGCCTCCATAGCCTGATATGTTCTTCTGTCAGTTTCCCTTTCTGCCTTTTCAGCTGCAAAAGCCTGGGCCTTGCTTATAAGTTCAAGGTCTGGTATGGTTTCTGCCAGGTATTCCTGCTCCAGTTGGACATATCTTTCACTGGGGGCAAGGCTTGGATAGACTTTTTCTTCCTCTGCAATTCTACTTGATATTTTGTCTACCAAGGTTGCTGCATCATAGCAATCAGCTAGTAATTCCAATGCTTTAGCCAGATTTTGCCTATAAAGCTTAGCATAGGTTTTTGCAACACCTAGAGCCATTCCATAATCGAAGTTGGGTATGCTCTGGCCTCCATGCTGATCGTTCTGATTAGACTGTATAGCTATACACGCCAAGGCTGAATAGCTGGAAATATCCTTTGGCTCTCTTAGGTGGCCGTGGCCTGTGCTGAAACCCTTATTGAAAAGCTTAATTATATCTATTTGACAGCAGGTGGTAGTTAGGGTTAGGAAATCCAAATCATGTATGTGTATGTCTCCATCCTTGTGAGCCTTTGCATGTTCAGGTTTCAATATAAACATTTCATAGAACTGTTTTGCACCTTCAGAACCATACTTTAACATGGTTCCCATGGCAGTGTCACCGTCAATATTGGCATTTTCCCTTTTTAGGTTATTATCCTTTGATTCTTTAAAGGTTAGCTCTTCGTAAACCTTCATCAGCCTAGTATTCATTTCCCTGATGCGTGTTCTTTCTGCCCGGTACAGTATGTATTCTTTTGCAATCTTTGCATATCCAGCCTCAATAAGAACCCTTTCTACAATATCTTGGATTTCTTCAACACCTGGAACTTGCAAGTTTGGGATTTTCTCCAGATGTTCAACTACTTTTTCAGCAAGGGCTAGAGCATCTATACGCTCTTCCTCACCTGCAGCTATAGTTGCTTTGAATATGGCATTGGTAATCTTTTCAATATTGAAAGGTACTTCCCTTCCATCTCTCTTTCTAATTTTAGTAATCATATAATTCTACACTTCCTTCTTAAAAATTAAGCATTTGTGAAAAAAACAGGACCCCTCAACTAAGGTTAAGAGGTCGCAAAATGGACATTTTCTTCATATCCAACACCCCTCTATCCACCGTAGAGTTTATGGTGCAGTGCATACAGGCAGGTCTTCTGACTCTGGTTCATAGACATTCCATTCCTTCCCGGAATCTGTCCAGTGGATCCTATGAAATGTCTCCCCATCACAGCGGCGGGACCGTGCAGGATTTTCACCTGCTTCCCTTTTAAACTGTGTTAAACAGTACCTGCAGCAACTATATTTAGTTAGACTTATTCTATCACGTACAATATGTAGAGTCAACATGTATCTAGTCCTATTCTCAATTAATATCCATTACAGTACCTATAAAGATAGGAAGGTTCATTACATTATCCATAATCACATATATGAAGGGCCTATCCAGCTTAACTACATATCTTTCTTCCTCCAGTATGGCCGATGTTTCATTCACTTCTACTCCTGTTGCAGCAGCTGCCTTAGTCCCCTTTTCATCTACTTCTATGTAGGTTTTATGGATAACTTTATTTATATAGATGTTTTCATTTTCTACTTTGGCCATCCTAGAGAAATCTGCCTTGTGCTCATCAAAGGCATCCACCATCCCTAAGTTCATTAGCATTTGGCTCATTTCTACCTGATAGCTATAGCAAAATTTAGGTATATGGGCATCTACCTTTGCCCTTTTGAATGAGTTGATCAGGTTTAGTAAGCCCTCTCCAGTCAGTTCTCTAATATACTCTTTTATGTCTACATCTTCCCTTGGTAGAAGGGCAATAAAGCTGTATTTATTGTCCTTATAGGGCTTTATAAATCCTACTGCCTTACCATCCTCCAGGTACTTTTCTTCATCTGATACCATCATTTCTATGTCTGTTTTACTTCCCTGGTAGTTTGTAAACTTGTCCTCATATATTTCATGGGACTTATATTCTCTATCCCATTCTGCTTCAAATGCCAAGGCGTTTATTAGATACATGATGCTATTTGGGTGAATTCTGTCTATTATCTTTTCGATCATACCATTGGTATTTTTCCTAACCCAGGAATTTATCTTATCTCTGGTTTTTTCATCAAAGCTTTCCTTTGATATCTTAGCCCGGTAGTATTCTTTATTTACATCTATAAACTCATTTTTTACCTTTGCATTGCCTAGATCATTTATCCATATTGAATTTGCTATATGTATGTTTTCATCCTTATCCAATTTCCTTAAATAGCTAGAGAGGCTATTGTTAATTTCATCTATTGTAAGTCCTCTCCCTAAAAGCACTTCCATTTGGGATAGGGTTTCATTGTCTGCCCCATTTGCCGTCATTGAAAGAGCTGTCAGTACAGAGATGGGAGAGATTAAACAGTTTTCATCCTCTTGAAAGCTTTCCTTGAGCAAATCAACTGATAAATCTACTGCAGATTTGGTTAACTCTGTCTTTGGTTCTATCTGACCATTGTTGTTCTTATCTGATTTTGCACTTATACCTTCTAATGAACAAGCGGACAAAAGGGTTGTTAATAGTCCTACCAACAAGATTAGGATTACTTTTGACTTAGACACATCCTTCACCTCCTACTTATATTTTAATATATATCAGGTGACTATACTAGACTCTACAGCTAATATATTCCTGCAGGTATCCGATAATTGCACCATCATAAATAATCCTGCTCGTAAAATATTTGGCAAACTTGCTTCCCTTTATTGAAATCTCATGATATAATTTGCCTGTATGCTTGTCTTACATAACAGAGAATTCAATGGTTAATAAACTGTAATGAATGGTTAATTGACCAATTGAATCTAAGTATTTTACTTGGATCTTATTAATAATACTATTTAGGAGGGGTTCAATTGAAGAAATTTTTGTCTAGTTTATTAGCTTTAGCAATGATTATTAGTATTGTAGGTTGTGCTGGTCCAAAACCAGAAGATACTGTTTCTGCTTTCTTAGATTCTTTTATAAATGGCAATTTTGAAGAAGCTAATAAATACATGACAGATTCGGATGAGGCTTTTTATTCATTAGAAGATTTGATGAATGAAAATCCAAGTGCCTATGAAGCTATGATGACGGCCTATGAAAAAATGACATATAGTATTCTAAACTCTACAGTAGATGGAGATAAGGCTCAAGTAGAAACCAAAATTACCGCACCTGGTTTAGGAACTATATTTAAAGAAGCAAATATGGAGGCTATAAATATATTCCTTTCTAAAATGTTCAGTGAAGATTCAAATGAAGACTTTGATGAAAATTACGCCAATGAATTATTGAACAGTATAATAATTGAGAAATTAACTAGTGATACTATCCCAATGATTACAAAAACCATAACCATTAATTTAGTTAAGGAAGATGGAACATGGTTAATAGAAAATGAATATTATATATATGAGGCTATATCTGGCGACTTAACAGACCAAGATGAACTTGATGACTTAGATGATTTGGACCAATCTGATGATTTAGATGAGCCTGTTGATGATGGTGAAGATAGTAATGAATAGATATTGTTAGATTATATAAAAGGCTTCCTCTTAACCGAAGGAAGCCTTTTCTGATTATAAAAGCAGCTACCATATTTAATTACTTGCTCTATCCTTCTTAAGCATAATGAGGATAATTCGAATGATTGTGATGATAAGTATCCCTATCCATGCTGCTATATCTATTACTGTAGTGTAATTATAGATACAAGAAAAAATGGAATATATAATATAGATAATTGTAGCAATAGCGAAAACCTTTAAGTGCTTATATGCAAAGTTTTTTCTCTCCTTGCTACTCATCTCCTTAGCTTCCTTGTAGGTTATATAGTTTATGTAATATACCCTCTCTGTTTTTAAAATCATGAAAAAAAGACTGGTTAAGTACAGGTTTGTAAAGTTAAACCATAAAAGGGATGCTAGCTTACTGTTGATTTCTAAATCTAATATTGATGGCAAAACACCAAATAGTACAGCAGATAACAAGTATATAAGAAGCCAAAAGCCAAGGAGCCTGTAGGACTTTTCTAAATCCTTTTCAGCTCTATTCTTTGTTAACCCAAAGGGTTTTATTTCTATGAATAATCCTGCTATGATTGATAGGATAAATATACATCCCCAGATTTTCCAAGCGTTGTTTGTGGCACCTCCTCCAGGATCTACACCATCAGTATTGAAAATCATAGCCAGTACAAAACCACCTATGTAACCTATAAGGGTCCCTATAGATAAGATCCTTTTTCCAAAGATGGTTGCTAGAATTATTATGCCAAACCCGATTAATGCTAGTAAATTTGGCCATTGCTTCATGCCATGGAACCTAAAAAAAGCAAATCTTGCTAAGTAGTATTCAACTCCAAGCAATGCTGTTGTGGTAATCCCACACATTATTTTATTTTTTGTATGAGTGGACATCAATAGAACCTACCCCCAAATCAAAGGCAACTTGCCTCCAGAATATTCTAATAGTACTTATTTAACACTATTGTAATACATTTATACTAGGATTTACATCAAAAAAATCCCCTTTCTTTCAAAAGGGAATTTTTTTCACAAGATAATTAAAAAAACCTATAGGTTGGTTTCTCCTCTCCAAAGAGAAGATGTCTTAGATAATCATCTAAAACTATGGCGGGTAAGGAGAGAATAAACCAAAAGATGCTGTACCTTAAGCATATTTGACCCATGAAGTTGAATCTGAGCCCGCTGTAGTCCCATATATTTAGCCCCAGCCATACATTAAGTACTAATCCAAAGGCCAGCTCCAAGCTTGTGATAATAAAAGTAGAAAGGATTTGCTGGACTAATAATGGTAATCGGGAACTATAGTAGTTTTCGTTAATAAGACCTACTAATACAAAACACAGCCCTCCTAGAAAGAACATACTTATATGGGAATAGCCTCTCCAAAGTATTTCTATTAGAAAATAGATACTTCCTCCGATGGCGTATAGTACTGGATACTTTATTAAGGGTAACATTTTTCACTCCCTTTAAACTATCTTTTATTTACTCTTATAGTTTAAAGGGTTGGGCCAGATTTATTCTTTTGAAAAAACACTCTTAATGTAAGGAGTACCAATATATTCTAATGTAGTTTTACCTTATTCTCATGTATATATAAAGAAAAACAGGAAATACTTTCGTCAAGTATTCCCTGTAAATTCCTCTTTGGTAACTTTTGTATTTTTTCATTTGTAAAAAGTTTATGAAATTTGTAGTTTCATGTAAATTTATATACCAAAAACATGTCCTTTAAACATATATTTTGAAGAGCCTATGGAATAGGTCTTATAAATTACCTTTTAACCCTATTTCCTCAGCTACTTTTTGCATTCCCTTAATAGTTTCCTCTATAACTTTGTCCAATTCCATGCCAAGCATTTCTGCTCCATTGGCTATAACTGTCCTGTCTACCCCTGCAGCAAAAGAGCTTTGCTTCCATTTCTTCTTGACTGATTTAACTTTTAAGTCTAAAACGCTTTTGCTAGGCCTTAGGATTGCCGTAGCGAAGATCAGTCCAGTTAACTCATCAATTGTATAGAGGACCTTTTCCATTATATGTTCAGGCTTTATATCAACACAAATTTGCCATCCATGACTAGCAACAGCCCTTATGTAATCTTCTGGCCAGTTCCTTTCTTTTAGTATTTCTTGCACCTTAATACAATGCTGGTCAGGATACATTTCATAATCAAGGTCGTGGATTAGGCCTATAATACCCCACTTTTCTTTATCCTCTACCCCAAGTAGATCTGCAAAGTGCAGCATAACAGCTTCTACAGCCAAAGCATGTTTGATATGGCTGTCATCCTTGTTGTATTCCTTAAGAAGCTCTAGTGCTTCTTCTCTTGTTGGTATATACTTGCTCATGTCCCTCATCCCTTCTGTTCATGATTATTAGTTTTTCATATTAACTAATTATACCATGAAAAGAAGAAAATAAACGAAAATATTCTGATTTTTCCAATAATGAAGAATCCAAATATAAAAGCCTAAGATCATATCTTAGGCTTTCACCGACTATCTTATTATCTATGAGATTTTACCTCTAACCAAATATTGTCGTAAATGGTCAACACATCTTTTACATCTAAGAATATTTCTGTATTCTCTATGGCCTTATCTGATGGATAGGCAACATCGCTATTTTTTAGCTCTTCAGGTAATAATTCTAGTGCTTGAGTATTTGGTGTAGAATATCCAATGTATTCAGCATTTCTAGCTGCTATTTCTGGTCTGTTCATAAAGTTGATAAATTCTTCTGCTAATTCTTTATTTGGGGCATTTTTGGGTATTACCATGTTGTCGAACCAGATGTTTGATCCTTCCTTTGGTATAGCATAGGCTAGGTTTTCATTCTCTCTAATCATAGCTACTGCATCTCCTGACCATACAACTGCTAGAGCTGCTTCCTCTCCTACCATAAGTTCTTTTACTTCGTCACCAACATATGCGTATACTAAGGGTTTCTGTTTGATTAGTTCTTCTTTAGCTGCCTCTAATTCATCCATGTTCCTGGTATTCATTGAGTATCCCAGTTTTTTCAAGGCCACTCCAATAGACTCTCTTTGACTATCTAGCATTAGTATTTGACCTTGGTACTTCTCATTCCAAAGTATATCCCAGCTATCAACTACATCATCTACCATCTTTTTATTGTATATAATTCCAACGGTACCCCACATGTAAGGCACAGAATACTCATTATTGGGATCAAAATCCAAATTTAAATATCTTTCCCCTATATATTGTAAATTTGGTATCTTGTCCTTATCTATCTTAGCTAATAGATCCTCAGCTATCATTCTTTCTATCATATAATCAGATGGGAAGGTCACATCGTAATTGGTGCCACCCTTTGCAATGCTAACATACATGTCTTCATTGGTAGCAAAGGTATCATAATTAACCTTTACTCCAAATTCCTTTTCAAAATCATTTATTACCTCTGGGTCTATATAATCTCCCCAGTTGTATACATTTAGTGTAGGCTTATCATCACCACAACCAACTAAAGCAATGCCTACTGATAGAACTAGAACAATTAACAGTAATATTCTTGTCTTTTTCAATTACATTCACCTCACCTTTTTAGGATTCAAATCTTTTTGGTCTTTTTTATTTATAATTATTAGTAATACTAACAGGATAACAAACATCAAGGTAGATAGAGCATTTATAACTGGGTTAATACCCCTTCTAGCCATGGAGTAAATGGTTATACTTAAGTTTGTTACTCCTACTCCCTTGTTAAAGAAACTTATTACAAAATCATCTATTGATAAAGTAAAGGCTATTAGTGCCCCACTTACTATTCCTGGCATGATCTCAGGTATCACTACTTTTCTTAAAGCATAAAAGGGTGTTGCCCCCAAATCCATAGCTGCTTCTGGTAAATGCTTGTTCATCTGCCTTAGCTTAGGTAGTACCGATAATATTACGTATGGAATACAAAAGGTTATGTGAGACAGTAGCAAAGTAGTAAATCCAAATTCTAACCTTAAGAACTTAAACAAGGTCATCAAGGATACTGCTGTTACAATATCTGGATTTAGCACTGGCAGATAGTTTAGATTTAATACCGTATTCTTTGCAAATCCATTCTTCATTCCATATATTCCTATGGCTGCAAAGGTACCAACTATGGTTGAAATCACTGATGATAAAACAGCTATCAGGATTGTATAGTATAAAGCTGTTAATATGTCTGAATTGGTAAACAGTTCTGCATACCATTTTAAAGTAAATCCTTTCCATGTGCCCCTAGACCTGGAATCATTAAATGAGTAAATAATTAACACTATAATGGGAGCATATAGGAACAATAACATTATAAACATATATAGCTTTTTTATACCATTCCTTACCATAATCCACTGCTCCCTTCTTTTTGTGTATCAAATTTTGAAGTAATAGCCATGGCAATTAGGATGAAAATCATCATGATTATTGAAATTGCTGAACCAAAATGCCAATCTCCAACCCATAGGAATTGCTGTTCTATCAAGTTGCCTATGAGCATGTATTGGCCTCCACCAAGCAATCTAGAGATTACAAAGGTACTAACAGCAGGCATAAATACCATGGTAATTCCAGTTATTATTCCAGGCACACTCAAGGGTAAAGTTACTTTAGTAAATATTTGATATTTATTAGCTCCCAAGTCTTCTGCAGCCTCAATTAAGCTGTAATCTATCTTGGCAAGTACAGAATATATTGGCAAAACCATAAAGGGTAAAAAATTGTATACCATTCCTAATAATACGGCTCCATCGTTATACAAAAGGTTCATTGGTTCAAATCCTAATAAGGTAATAAAATAATTAATAATTCCATTTTTACCTAATAAGGTAAGCCAAGCATAGGTTCTCAAGAGAAAGTTCATCCACATTGGGATGACAAATAACAAGATCATGGTGTTTCTCCTAGAAGGTTTTTCCTTGGCAATAATCATTCCAATTGGATAGCCTAATATTAAGGTGATAACTGTAGTCTCTAGAGCCAGCTTAATAGAAATCCACAGCACATCTATATAGTTGGGATCTAGAAAACGTCTTAAGTTTTCTATAGTAAATGTAATGCTGCCTCCCTCAGTTACAGTTACGGCATACAACAGGACCAAAATCAATGGCACCACAATAAAAATAGCTAGCCAGAGCATATATGGGTATGAAAATATCTTCATTTTCATCTCTTCATCGCCTTCTTCATAACATGTATATTTTCAGGCGCTACACATAAACCAACCTCTGCACCTACTGGTTTCATAATAGTAGAATGGATTTTCCAAACAAATTGTCCATCATTGCATAGCATTTCATAATGGACTCCCTTAAAGGTAACAGATGTTATTCTCCCTTGCAACTGGCCTTTTTCTGGTTCTGTTATTATTATGTCCTCTGGTCTAACTACTACTTCTATTTCTTCGTTTTTATCAAAGCCCTTATCTATACAGTCAAAGACTTTCCCTGCAAATTCAACAACAAAGTCTTCTCTCATTATTCCATCAATAATATTGCTTTCTCCAATAAATTTTGCTACAAAGGCATTTTTAGGTTCATTGTATATATCTACAGGAGTACCTATCTGTTGGATAACCCCTTTGTCCATGACCACTATGGTGTCTGACATTGTAAGAGCCTCTTCTTGATCATGGGTTACGTATATAAAAGTGATCCCCACTCTTTTTTGCATGTTTTTAAGTTCAGTTTGCATTTCTTTTCTCAGCTTTAGGTCTAATGCTCCTAAGGGTTCGTCCAGAAGCAATACCTTTGGCTCATTTACCAAAGCCCTAGCAATGGCAACCCTCTGTTGCTGACCACCGCTTAGGGACTGGATTGACCTGTCTTCAAAGCCGGCCAGGTTAACTAATTTTAGCATTTCCTTAACTCTCTTCTTTATCTCATCCTTTGGCAGCTTCTTTATATTTAAACCAAAGGCAATATTATCGTATACATTCATATGAGGAAATAAGGCGTACTTTTGGAAAACAGTATTAATCTGTCTTTTGTAAGGGGGCAGGTTTGTAATATCTTCCCCTTCGAATATTACCTTACCTTCTGTTGGCTGTTCAAATCCTCCAATTATTCTAAGAGTAGTTGTCTTTCCACAGCCACTAGGTCCTAATAAGGTTACAAATTCATTTTTTCTAACATAGAAACTTATATTATCCAGTACCGTTTGTCCATCGTATTCCTTAGTAATTGATTTTAGATCGATTATATGGTTTTTTTTCAATTTTTTACCCCCTTCCATGACTAAAAGTTTGGTGGTGTACTAACCCAAATTACACTAGCCTTTGATTTGCCAGCATTAGAAATATAGTGGTTATGGTTGGTTTTATAGTAAAAGCTCTCGCCCTTTTTCACTCTATATTTTTTATTGCCCAAATGTACATAAATGCTACCTTTTAATACATAACCAAACTCTTCACCCTGATGAGGAAAATCCTCTTTAGTCTTTCCTCCTGGCTCTAATTCCACAAGTATTGGTTCCATTAGGTTTTTCTGAGCATTGGGTATGATCCAGTTTAAAGTGTATTTATGCTCTTCATTTTCAGTTACAAAGACATCATCCTTAGTAAAAACGATCTTTTCTTCTTCTATCTCATTAAAGAAATCCCTTAAGTTGGTTCCTAAACCTTCTAGAATATCAATAAGTGTAGCTATAGAAGGCGAAGTTAAGTCTCTTTCTACCTGTGAAATAAAGCCCTTTGTAAGCTCGCACCTTTCTGCCAGTTCCTCCTGAGTGAGAGCATTCTGAATTCTTAGACGTCTAATCTTCTTACCTATCTCCACATTTATCCTCCTCAATAAAATTGAGTATATTAAACAAATTGTTTATGTTTACTAAACCATAATTTGCACCATTCCATTATAAGCAATGTAATGTAAAAAATCAATATATTTTTTTATAAATTTTATTTTGCTTGAAACCGTGTAATTTGCAGGCTTTCATAACATTGATAAAATAAATTAATTTAGTATATGCTTATTTTTAATTTAATATTAAAATATTTTCTTTTCTTTACAATTTTTAGAGCTTTAAACTATAAAGATTTTTTCTATTTATTAGTTATTATTTCTTATATTGCAATAAAAATAAAAAAATACGTTTTGAATTTACATCAAAACGTATTTTTGGGTTTCTTTATACTTTGAAACATAATGACAATTAGCAAGATGGCTAAGGCCGATAAGACTATGGTCCCTCCTGTTGCCAAGTTTAAGTAATAGGATAAGGTTAGTCCTATAATTACAGATACAACTCCGAAAAGTAAGGAATACACTAGCCCAGATTTAAAGCTCTTAGCAATCAGTATACTTGCAGCCACCGGCAGTACCATTAAGGATGATATTAAAAGCACCCCAACTATTCTCATAGATATAGCTATGGTCAAAGCTACAAGTATTGAAAAGAATATATTAATCCTGTTTGTGGATAGGCCTGCTAAATATGCACTTTCTTCATCAAAGGTTATATAGAACATCTTGTTATATAAGAATATTATGGTTCCTATTATTAAAACACTTAAGAGGGTAAATAACAAGATCTCCTCTGAGGATACTAAGGATAGGCTACCAAATAGGTAGGATAAAACCCCTTGAGTGTTTCCTAAGCTTATCAAGATTGAAGCTAATCCAATCCCAGCTGACAGGATGATGGATAAGGACAGCTCTGCATAGTGTTTAAATTTTTTTCTAAGGCCTTCTATACCTAAGGAGGCTATTACTGTAAATATTATAGCAGTAAATATTGGATAGGAATTGGTTAGCATCCCAAAGGCTGCCCCTGATAGGGCCACATGGGATAGGGTATCCCCAATTACCGATTGCCTTCTTAGAACAAGAAAATATCCAACACTAGGAGCCACAATTCCTATCATAATCCCCATAATTAGGCTTCTTCTCATGAACTCGTAACTTAACATCTTCATCCTCCTAATGCTTATGAAATAGCAGTCTTACATTTTTCCCGTATAAGTCTTCTAATATATTAGCTCCATGTATATCCTTGGTTAGATCATGATCATAGACCCTTCCATTGGATAGGCAGAAAAGCCTGTTTACCTTTTCTGAGATGACGCCAATATCATGGGATACCATTACTATAGTAATGTTATAATCTTCTTTTAACCTATCCAAGAGACTGTAGAATTTGTTCTGAGAGTCTAAATCAACCCCTACCAAGGGCTCATCCATAAAAAGAATTTCAGGATTGTTGATTAAAGCCCTAGCTATAAAAATCCTTTGCTTCTGTCCCCCAGATAAGCTGCCAACTTTTTGTTTTTTGTAATCTATCATTTCCACCCTTTGTAAGACTTCATATATTCTATCCTTATCTTCCTCTTTAGTTCTACTAAAAATGCTTCTTCTAGCATTGATTTCAGCCCCTACTACCTCCTCCACTGTAGCAGGAAACATTATATTGAATTCCCTTACATTTTGAGAAATATAGCCTATCCGTTGGTAATCCCTAAAATCATCTATACTTTGTCCAAACAGTTTTATGCTACCTTCATCTGGTTTTAGTAGACCTACCATTAGCTTTAATAGGGTAGTTTTGGCAGATCCATTGGGTCCTACAATGCCTACAAAGTCACCTCTGTCTACATGTAGATTGACCTTGCTGAGGGTTGGGGCTTTCCCATAGCTAAAGCTTACATTTTCCATACTGACTATATGCTCATCCATATTACTTCATCACCAAGGCTTTCTTTAAGTTTTCAAGGTTTTTTTCCATTATGGTTATATAGTCTTCACCATTTGTTATATCTTCCTCTGTTAATCCTTCTATAGGATTTAAGGTGAGAACTTGTAGGTTTGTCTCTTCTGCAATTACTTGTACTGTTTTTGGACTAGCCAAAGTTTCCAATAGAATGTATTCATGGTTATCATTTTTGACAATCTCTATAAGATCTGCTATAGTCTTTGAACTTGGTTCTTGTTCTGGAGAAATGCCTGCAACAGGAATTTGCTCAAAGCCATACCTATCAGCCAGATAGGTAAAGGCAGCATGGGATACTATTATGGAATCCTTGCTTTTATCCTTCAGTTCTTCAAAATACTTATTGTCCAGCTCCATTAATCGGCTGGCTAGTTCATTAAAATTCCTTTCATATTCATCCTTGTTTGCTGCATCCATTAAGACAAGCCTATCCTTTATTGTTTCACCAATCTTGATCATGTTTTGGGGACTTAACCATATATGGGGATCTGGATTATTATCCTCCATGATTAGATGGACTGATTCAGAGGCATTAATAGTCCTGTCTTCTTCTATTATATTTCCTACAACTTTATCTGCCCAGCTTTCAAAGCCAGCTCCATTGTATATAAACAACTGGGCCTTTTCTATGTCCTTCAGCTGCTGCATGCTAGGTTCGTACTCATGAGATTCTACACCATTTGGTACTACCATTCTCAAGTCGATATGATCCCCTCCTATTTCATCTGCCAAAAAGTATAGGGGGTAGAAGGATACATATACCAGATTATCTTCACTTCCATTACTGTTTAAATTAGCTTCTGAAGAACATCCAACTATTATTAACATTATTGAAAATAGAATTATGATTAGTTTCCTCATTTTACTCATCCTTTCTTACCAACGTCCACCAGCGCCGCCTCCACCAGATCTGCCGCCGCCACCCCGATTGCTGCTACCTCCTCCCCTTCCATATCTTCCACCACGACCTCTAAATATGAATAAATAGGTCAGATAGCCATTGAAAAATTTGAAATCTACGATTAGAAATATAACTACCCCTATGACTAGGAGTATTCCCTTTAAACCGCTAAATAAACCACTTACTGGGTGATATTCGTCTAGATTGTAATAATCTTCATTTATCCTATCCCGTTCCAATTGGATATTGTACTCTCTTTCAACCTCATTGATTATGTCGTTAAAACCAGCAATTACACCTTCAGTGTACTTGTCTTCTCTGAAATATGGAAGGATTGAGTCTTCAATTATTCTGCCTACCTTGCTATCTGGTAAGGCCCCCTCCAATCCATATCCTACCTCTATCCAAATCTGCCTTTCTTCTGGAACTATTAGCATGAGCAGGCCATTATCATATTCTTTGCTGCCTATCCCCCACTCTTCAAAGAGTTTTACAGCAAATTGGTTTATATTTGTGTTTTCCAGTGAATCTATTGTAAAAACTACAATTTGGGAACCAGTTCTTTTATACAGCTCTTCATTGGTCCTTATGATGTATTCTTCAGCTTTTTCATCTATTATATCGGACCCATCATATACATAGAAGGAAGAAGTAGGCTTTGGTATTTCCAGCTCAATGGAAAAGCTTGGAGAGCTTATAAATATAATCAAAAGGCATATGAGCAACAAATTCTTTTTCTTCATTTTCATCACCTAGAAGTTGACCTCTGGTACATCTCTGTCTCCTTCATCTATTTCAAAGTACTGTCTTCCTTCAAATCCAAATAGGTTTGCTAAAATGTTTGTAGGAAATCTCTTAATAGTAGTATTGTATTTTTGAACAGCTTCATTATATCTCATTCTCTCTGTAGATATTCTATTTTCTGTGCCCGCTAGCTCAAACTGCAGGTTGGAAAAATTCTCATTTGCTTTTAGTTCTGGATAGTTTTCAACTACTACATATAAATTAGACAGAGCCCTTTCAAATTGAGCATTAGCTTCAGCATATTCATCAGGTGTACTTGCCTGGTTAAAGCTTGATCTAGCTTCTGTGATCTGAGTTAATACCTCTTCTTCATGACTAGCATACCCTTTTACTGTGTTTACTAAGTTGGGTATTAAGTCAGCTCTTCTTTTTAATAGGTTTTCTACCTGTGCCCATGCACTGTCCACGCTTTCTTCTAATGTAACCAATTTATTGTAGCTATTGGCAACAAGCATGACTAATACAATCACTACTGCAATAATTATAATACCTGTTTTCTTCATGTTTAACCTCCTTATTGTTAAGTCTTATACAAATCTTATACCCTAATAGTATTATATTCCAACACTATTGTATTATATAAGCATCTTCCACAAAAGAAAACTGGGATAATCCCAGTTGTTTAAGCTAAGAAGCATTTCCCTTATTCAATTTCATGGATAGTCATTGTCTCTAAGGCCTTGTTAATAAGCTCTTCTACATCCAAGTTCCTTTCAGATTCCTCAATTACTTCTAACTTTGGCTTGGTTACCGGATGTTTTGGCAAAAATAGGGTACAGCAATCATCATAGGGTAAAATGGATGTTTCATAGGTCTCTATGTCTTTCGCTATTTCAATAATCTGGGTCTTGTCCAAGCCTATTAGGGGCCTAAATATGGGCATGTTTACTGAAGAATTGGTTACAGAGAGACTCTCTATAGTTTGACTTGCTACCTGACCTAGACTTTCTCCAGTTATAAGGGCATTTATATTATTTTCATTAGCAACCCTTTCAGCAATTCTCATCATAAATCTGCGGGATAGGATAGTCATCTGGTCTTCTGGACATTTCTTGTTTATCTCCTTCTGTATATCCAATATGTTTACACTATACATCCTTATCTTGCCTGTATAGATGGACAGTATCTTGGCAAGGGATTTAACCTTCTCCTCAGCCCTTTCACTGGTGAAGGGATAGCTGTGAAAGTGCATAGCACTTACTTCTACACCCCGTTTAGCCATCAAAAATCCTGCTACAGGGCTATCTATGCCTCCTGATAAAAGGAGCAAGCCCTTACCATTGGTACCAATAGGTAGGCCTCCATAGCCTTTTATCTTATCTGTATACACATATATATATTCTTTTATATCTACGTAGACATATAGATCAGGTTTGCTTACATCAACACTTAAACCTTCTATATTTTTTAATATGACCGCCCCCATCTGGCGTGAAACTTCTGGGGATTTGATAGGAAACTTTTTATCAACCCTATTAGTTTCTACTTTAAAGGTTTTTATGGAATTTTCTTTTATCTTATCCTTGGCAACTTCAACAACAGCTTTTTTTAGCTCTTCCATGTTCTTTTCTATCCTTACACATGGGCTTATATGGACAATCCCAAACACCTTTTTTACCCGATTTATGATCTTTTCCAAGTCTCCTTCAGCTTCAATATATATCTTTCCCTGTTCTTTATATATCCTTTTATAGGGCAGGCCGTGGAGACATTTTTTTATCTGGGATATAAGCTTATCTTCAAAATATCTCCTATTTAGTCCCTTAAGTGCTATTTCACCTACACTGATACTTAGTACTTTATCCAATATTATCACCTCATAGTTATTTGTCTAATCTCTTCTACTGAATCCTTTAGTACGTCTATGGTATAGTCTATATCTTCTTTTGTAATCTCATAGGAAAGACAGAATCTTATAGCCCCTTCTATCTGCCTATCTGTCAATCCTAGCTCTGCCAGAACTTGGCTCTTTTTACTTCCTTTAGAAGAACAGGCTGAAGTGGTGGATACGTATATACCCTTGTTCTCTAAGTAATGGAGTAGTACTTCACCTCTAACATATTCAAAGGAAACATTTAATACATAAGGTGAAGAGTATTCATCCTTGCTGTTTATGAGTATTTTATCTATTTCTTGCAGTCTATCTATAAAATAGAGCTTAAGTTTACGTACCAGGTCTTGTTCTACTTCAAAATTTTTTTCCATGATTTCTACTGCTTTCCCTAATCCAATTATGCCTGGTACATTTTCTGTACCTGAACGAAAGCCCCTTTCCTGATTTCCCCCATATACTACTGGGCTAAGCTTTAAGTCCTTATTTATATATAATACACCAATCCCTTTGGGACCGTGTAATTTATGCCCACTTATAGAAAAAGCATCAATTTCCCAATCCTTTAATTTAACTGGGATTTTGCCAAAGGCTTGAACGCCATCAACATGTAATAGAGCCCTAGACTTTTTCTCCTTTATTAGCTCTTTAACCTTCCAAGTTGGTTGAATGCTCCCTACTTCATTGTTCACCTGCATAATAGATATTAGAATGGTGTCCTCTCTAATACAATTTGCTAGTTCTTCCAATGAAATAACTCCATTGGAATCTACTTTTAGATAGGTTACATCATATCCCCTTTCCTCATACTTTTTCATAACATTTAGTACAGAAGGATGTTCTATGCTTGTGGTTATAATGTGTTTTCCAAACTTACTATACTTATCTATAATGCTTTTGATAGCAAGGTTATTGCTTTCAGTAGCACCAGAGGTAAAATAGACCTCATCTGGACTGACCCTTAAAGCACTGGCAATTACCTGCCTACTGTGCTCTATGCTCTTTTCTGCCTTTAGGCCTAGGCGGTGAAGGGATGAAGGATTACCATACTCATCCCTTAGTGCCTTTACCATCTCTTCTATAACTTCTTCCCTGGGTCTGGTAGTGGAACAGTTATCTAAATATATTTCCAAACTATCACCTCATTCTATCTAGAATCCCAATTCTTCGTCAACAATAAATATGTTAATGTCTGATCCCATTGGATTCTTATGAATTATAACCTCAACATTGCAAATCCTTTCTGGAGAATCGCAATCGTTACAAGTTCCAGTAAACTTACAAGGGGTGTTGGTATTGAGCCTTTTTGTATTTTTGGGGGCAGCCACATGTTTTATTCTCCTTGTAGCTTCGTCATAATCCTTGCATATTTTATTCTTTCCGACAATTACATATACCCTTTTATGACCAAAGATCATAGAAGCTACCCTATTGCCAACCCCATCCATGTTGACTAACTTACCATCCATTGTTACTGCATTGGTACTAGTTAGGTAAACATCAGTAATAGCTGCTTTTGTTCTTTCACTATCCTTGTCTTCTACCTTCCAATGCCAATATACTTCATTTCCTCTATCTTTCAACTCCTCATAGATATTTAACTCCTCTAGGGTTACAGAGCCTCCAAAGGCAACTGACTCTTCTATACCAATTTCTTTTAATAAAGCTTCCTTTGCTTCCTTAGCACTAGGAAAGACTTCAACTTGAAAGCCATTTTCCTTTAAACTATTTTTTGCTAATAATATTTTATTATCCATGATAAGACCCCCCAAGTATTTAGCTTTTCATAATAATTATATATAATTTCAGTGTTAGGTTAAAGGAATAATTAAATCTAAAAAATTTATCAAAAAAAGTATTGCAAAGTTTGTCGTAATTTGCTATACTTTATAAGTGGTTATCCCCCTGGTAACCTCAAATAAGATCTCTATTCCCAATACCCCTTTTGAACGGTTAATATTCACCTTTTAATAGGTGAAAGGCTCCTTTTGAGGGGCCTTTTTTCTTTTTGAAATTATTTCATATAATTATGTTAAAATATAATTACCATACATAAAAGGAGGCCCATTATGTCTAGTAACAAAGTAGCCATTATATTTACTGGAGGCACCATTTCAATGAAGATAGATCCAAGAATACATGCTGCCATACCTGCTCTTACATCGGAAGAGATAATGGCCATGGTAACAAACATTGAAAAATTCGCTGAATTTGAAATAATTAATTTTTCAAATTTACCTAGTCCCCATATTGGCCCTAAGTTGATGATGGAATTAGCCAAATTAGTCAAAAAAACAATAAATAGGCAGGATATCACAGGGGTCATAGTTACCCATGGAACAGATACCTTAGAAGAAACGGCTTATTTGATTGATCTGACTGTAAAATCTGAAAAGCCTATTATAGTGGTTGGAGCTATGAGAAACAGCTCTGAACTAGGATATGATGGTTCTAGCAATCTATCAGCTGCAGTGTGCACAGCTATTTCTCCAAATGCACGTAATAAAGGAGTCTTGGTTGTAATGAATAACGAAGTAAATGCAGCCAGTGAAGTAACAAAGACTAACACCTTGTCTTTAGATACCTTTAAATCTCCAGAATTTGGCCCCTTAGGTATAGTGGATAATGATGAGGTAATATTCTACAGGGATATACTGAAAAGGAAACATATAGATACGAATGAAATAGAGGAAAAGGTAGGTTTAATAAAGTGCGTACCTGGTATGGAATCTGATATACTGCATTTCTATATAAACAGCGGTTACAAGGGCATAGTAATTGAAGCCCTTGGTAGAGGGAATGTGCCTCCTGCCATGGTGGAAGGTATTAAAAGGGCAATTGATAATAATATTCCTGTAGTCTTAGTGTCCAGATGTCCTACAGGAAGGGTTTTAGATACATATGGTTATGAAGGTGGAGGAAAACATTTGAAGGATCTAGGAGTTATATTAGGAGGATCCCTTCCTGGGCAAAAAGCTAGAATAAAATTGATGCTAGTTCTCAGCATATCCAAGGACTTAAATGTAATCAGAACCTATTTTCAATAAAATAGATGTTACAGCTGTAACATCTATTTTATTCTATAAAATCTCCTGCTCCTTCGAGATAAGAATTCTTCTATATAATCAACCCTTTCTGCTAAGGATTGGGCTTCATATTCAGCTAGTTTTCTTTCTAATTCCAGTATTCTTATATTTAGTTCATCTATCAGTCCCATTATCTTATTGAGCTCCTCCTTATCCATAATCATATCCTTATTTCCGGCAGGTCCCCCATATATTTGATGGGGCTCTTTTTTTTTAATGGCACTTCTTCAACATTATCTAGGGGGCCAAAGCCCATGAAGCTGATATCATCCTTTATCTTTCCAAAGGAATACTTGAGGATGGTATCATCATCTTCTGTCCAGCTTGAATACTTGTATCTTACTATGCTACTTCTAATTGACTCCTTCCAGCAGTATATAGGACTCCAGGTATTTCCCTCATGTTCACTATATCTGCTGTATATCCTCTCATGTTCTATCCAGCAAATCCATAGCCGATCATCATAGTAGATCAACGTTGGATCCTGTTGGCTACCTAGGTTGGATATGACCTCCTCCATTTCTTTGGATATATGTCCATCTTCATAATTAAATCTTTCATACTTAACCAGTAGATTTCCCTCTGAAAATTGGCAGTAAGTCACATGCAACTTATCAGCCCTATATATTAAATCTAAATATAGCTTATTGCTTTGTGTGGATGTAAGTTTGATCTTTTCTCCCCACTTGTTGGTATCGGTGTTAAAAGCTTTAATGTAGATCTGCTCACCTTCCACATTGTAATCATAGTATGCAGTAATTATATTATTGTTCACTTTATGAATACAAAGGGGATTTAAGTATTCCCTAGCCCATATTTCATCTACTATATCAAAAGCCCATTCTTCCCCCTTTAAGTGGCAATGATATAGTCTAAATCTTTTGCTCTGTACTTCTTCTGGTTCAAAATAGAAGATGTGAGGTTGGCCCTGGTGAATTACTAGCTTCATATAGTAGGCTTCCTTTATTGGTGCTTCAGTTACCCTAACTGGATCTACTCTATCATCTATTATAGTAGCGAATATAATGTGATGGTTTAAATCCTGATAGGTCAAATATATAGTATTTTGTTCATCAATACAGACATCGTACTCCTTATTGGCATCCAGGGCTATGGTCATCTCAATATTCCTTCTACTTCTTTTGTTGAAGTGATACCTGATGATTTTTTGGTTCATTAACCTAAACATATCCACATTGCCAAATGAATCAGATAGTAAGGATACCCTATCCCTATAATATGTCAAACCATCACCACCTTTATCTCTTATAAATATATTAGGGACTAGGCCTAAATATTACATCTTCATGTGTAACAAGAATAATAACACCCGAATATAATGTAAGTGAGACAAGGAAATATATGATTGAAAGGGGAAAAATAAAATGACTATAGATAAAAGAAGAGGTGACATTAGCCCAGCTGATATTACGGATCGTTGCTGTGAAGGAAATGTAATCTGTGAATGGGATGGTTCTTTAAGAAATGTTAGAACAGAGCCAGTATTTGTTCAAAAAGTATATGATGCAGTTTTAGTAAATCTCCAAGCCTTAAGTAATGCAAACAATATAAGGTTTACCCCTAGTCTAGGACCAAATGCTAGAATCGTTCGTATTGAAGATATAAGATGTAGAAAATTCTTTAATCCTGACAATATCCACGATCCACGTAATCTAGTAGTAGATCCAGATACTGATCTATCCGGTGCCAGATTTGTTAAGGATGGTAAAGGGAAACCTGTGGAAGTTGTAGGTCCAGATGGATTAAGATCTGAAAAATTGCTCTTTGTAGATACTACCGAGTGCGATGAAGAAGGAAAGGGAACACCCGTCTTTGGCACCCAAATAGTAAGGATCTCTGGTAATGTAATTGTTGAAATTGATGCAGTAGTCCAAAGCTCAAAGAGGAGAAGGGTTACTTTAACTGCAAATGTACCAATTTCACCAGTAGAGTTAACAAACTTCTTCGAACTATGTGTACCTTCTGTATTCGATAGCGCATTCTTACCTAGACTAGCTGAATTCTGCAACATAAGCTGTGAAACTAGATTAGCAACCAACAATATTTCAAGAGACATACACATTGATCCAGAAACTGGAGAAGTAAAAATCAACTTGATAATAGCCCTATGTATTGCATGTGAGAAGAAGATTGTCGTACCAGTACAGTTATGTGTACTATCTACTGGGTTCCCAGAGCTATCACCAATAATTTCACCAATTTGTTCAACATTCCCAACCCTATTCCCAAGACAAAATGACGAGGAAAGTAATAGAAGAAATCCATGCGATGACAATAAGAGAAGACACCGCAGCCGTCTATCCTTAGAAGAAGATTTTAGTGAAGATAATGAAATAGAAAACTTTGAATTTGATTATGATGAAGAGATATAAGCTGAGGCGTTCAAATAGGACGCCTCTTTTTATGCTAGTTTGATACTATTATCCCCAATAAGACTGGACCATTTACCACACTTATCTCCATATCTGGCTAGTACTTTGTCTTTCTCCCTAATCTCCACTACCTCACATTTATTTGAACATCCATTGCACTCAAAGCCCTTTACCTTGTAATCCATATTTAGTATTTCAAATCCTCTAAAGTTTGTCTTTCTTTTATTCTTCATTTCCTCTTGGGCAAGAATTGCAGCTCCTATAGCTCCCATTACATCATAATTATCTGGTACAATCACATCCATGTTTAGGGCTTCCTCAAAGGCTTTTTTTATTCCAATGTTGGCTGCTACTCCCCCTTGGAAAAGAATTGGTTCCAGGATCTCTTTCCCCTTGCCAACATTACTTAAATAATTCCTAACTAGTGCATCACACAGGCCTTTTGCAATATCATATTGATTGTGCCCTAACTGTTGCTTGTGTATCATGTCAGATTCTGCAAATACGGCACATCTTCCTGCAATTCTTACAGGGCTTTTGGATTTTAGGGCCAGACTTCCAAAATCGCTTATATCTATACCTAATCTAGCCGCTTGCCTATCCAAGAAGGAACCAGTGCCTGCAGCACAAACAGTATTCATAGCAAAATCCACAACTATTCCATCCCTAATTATTACTATCTTTGAATCCTGACCCCCGATTTCTATTATAGTTCTAATATGGGGATTAAAATTCAACCCTGCTACAGCATGAGCTGTTATCTCATTTTTAACAATATCTGCCCCAACTATAATATTGGCCAAATACCTACCACTTCCTGTGGCACCAACTCCCAATATCTCAACTTCTCCAATTTCTTCTACAAGGTTATTTATACCTTCTTTAAGTATTTCTATAGGTTTTCCCTGGGTTCTAAAATACTTCTTGTAATGAACTTTTTTTTCCTCATCCATCAGTATTATATTGGTGCTTACAGAACCTACATCTATACCCATATAATACTTATCCATTAGCTACTGTCCTCCTTTTCCTTTTAATTAGATCCATAAAAGCTTCAATTCTTGTCATATACCCTGCCTCCCCTGTCATCTCATCTATTATCAAGGTCATAATAGGAAAGCTATAATCCTTACTTACATTAGGTAAGATGCTTTTAGCTACTATTTCAGGCATACAGTTAAGGGGCAGAAGCTGTATTGCACCATCAAACCCTTTTTGGGCATAGTATATGGCTGATCCGACAGTTTCTAGTCCATGGCCACCTACAGCTGTTTTTAAATATGGCTTTGCTAGTTCATGTTTTAATCTTTCTAATTTAGAACCAAAAGGGAAGGCTTTAACGTGATGTTCTACCCAAATGGTAGGGGTAAGTGATTTCTCCACCAACACACCCATATGCCCTAGCTTTCTTTCTAATTCTAAATTAACAAAGGGCTCTATTACCGTATATATCTCTCCTATTAGTCCTATTCTAATAGGGCTAAAGTTCTGCTTTATCTTCACCCTGTTTAGTTTATCAATAGTGGAGTCCATCAGCTCCATCATTTCTTTTGCTCCAAAGGTCTTTTCTACTTCCTTAAAATAATTATCCATGATCAGATCCACTTCATAGCTATTGATAGCATAGGCCCTTTTCCTATTAGACAGATCTGTAATATAATCAGCCTTCTTTATTAGCTGCCAACCTATCTTAGCTGCTTCTAGAACATCTTTTATATTTTGAGCATTAAACAGCTGGTAAACATTTTTCTTTAATTTGTCCACCCCTTCTCCAATTGGATCAAGAACTATAAATCTCACCCTATAGCCCATATCTTTTAATATGTTGTTTTCAAGAACAGAATAATATCCAAATCTACAGGGACCACAACTCCCGGTTAATAAGATGGTATCTGCTCCTCTTTCAATGCTTTCAACAAAATTACCTATCATTATCTTAAGGGGTAAGCATATAGTCTCTTGAGCGTATTTTGTACCAATCTCTAAAGTTTTCTTGCTATTTCTTGGAGGTGGTATTACTTCCTGGCCTAGTTCTTCAAAAAATGCCTTTGCTGCAATATATACATTACCCATGTGTGGAAAGGTCAATTTCATCCCTATTCCTCCATTCCAGCATGTCAATGAATGCTTCAACCCGTGTATTTATTCCTGCTTCTCCTGTTTGTTCGTCTAGAGTAAGCAAGGTAAATGGAATTCTATTTTCTTTTGCCTTTCTCTCTATAAGGTCAATTAATACTGAATCTAGGCCACAGCCAAAGGCAGAAACATAAACTATTCCACTGATGGATTTTTCCTCTATTAGGGCAAAAGCACTTCCCACTATTCTCTGTCCATGGGTCCAGAACATTCTCTTAGGCAATCTGGCAGCATATTCTCTTGACCTGTTCTCCTTTACCATCTCAGCAGTTACCACATCAAATCTTCTCTTGTTTAGCTTGCTTATCAGGTCCATGTTAATATAGTAGTCATATATATTATAGGAATGACCTAATACCATTATCCTTCTTCCGTAGTTTTCTTTTTTAACGTTGGTTATATATGATAGTTCTTTATATTTGGTATTTATGTCTATTGGAATGATTTTAGAGGTGGTCATTTCTATGTACTCCTGGTATTGTCTATAGGCCTTTTGGAAGGCCTCAGCTATTGTTTTTGAATTCTTTTTAAAGTGTTTTCCTATGTGGAAGACTGAACTTTTTATATTTTTATGGGATTTCTTAAGGTTTATTTCAGTATCTATAAGTGGAGGTAAATTCCTTATGTTGTTTTTGATCATATCGGGAAGGCCTATATGTTTAGGACAGCAATACTCTTTTTTATGAATGCTAGTCATCTTAGGGATAAATATGTAATCTACCTTATCCTTTAGATAGTCTACATGGCCATGATATATCTTTATAGGCAAACAAGCTTCATCTACACAGAGCTCAACTCCTTTGTTTAGTATGTCCTTGTTGGTTTTTGGTGAAGTAATTACATCCACACCAAGATTGTTGAAAAAATTTTTCCACAAAAAATAATAATCAAAATAAAACATACCTCTGGGTATACCTACTTTTATGCTCATATATCCTCCTCCAATCCTACATTAGATTATTATTAACTAAATGATTGTAAAATATTATAAAAAAAAGAAAGGCCCTTAATGCCTTTCTTCATGATTATCATAGCTATCTAGTATTTGTCTAATCATTTCTATGGAGAATACCAATTCTCCCTTGTTTACAATTTTACTATCTAAGGAATATTCTACGAAGGATAAGAACTCACCAATATTATTGAATGGTAGTTCTATGGATGCCAGCAGCCTTCTCATCCTAACCTTTCTCTCTAAGCTATCCATACTAGGGATACTCCTATCAATGTATTGTATGAGATTATCAATCAAATGCTTTAGATAATCCTCACCTATGATTTCATAGGATTTGGGGAATAGGGCTTCATATTTGCTGAAATTTAAATCGTTGTAATAGATTAGGATCTTCCTTGTATATCTTATATCATTATTTATATGATCATTTATAGCTGTTTCCCTGCTTGTCAGTTCATGAATTATATCTTCAAAATCATTGGCCCTATCCAATAACTCCTTTTCTTTTTCCATCAAGTACTTATCTGACTCCTCAATGAATGTTCTCAAGCTTTCCTCATCCTTCTCTTCTTTAACCTGTATCCACTTTTCAAAGTAATCCATAAGCCTAGTGTCAGGAGTAATCTTTTCTAAGGAGAGGAAAAGGGCTATAAGCCTATTTGTAATTACCCCTAAGTTTTGAATTAGTATTCTCAACTTGCTTATTTCATAAAATAGTTGATTTACCTGTCCTAAATCCACTTCTAGTTCTTTCCAAGGCCTATCTTTTAGGCTGAGGCTATTATACTTTTGAATTTGAGCAAAGTAGCTGTCAAATAATACACCATAATTGCCTACAAGCCTGCTGTTAAATATCATCTTATACCTTTCCATTTGATCTACTACTATATATACTGGATGGTTGATATAGTTTCTTATAAGGGTTGTCTTTAGGACATCAAAATATTTGTATTTACTCAATCTAAAAGGAATAACACTAAGTATACTAGATACTAGGTCCACAAAAGCATAATGGTTTAGCTTATTGCTATTAAGGACCTCTTCTATTCTGTGGACAATATGTACTATGTCCCTGCTTATAAATTCTTCATGGGGCTCATTCCAAGACCATTTATATATTTCATACTCATACATTTCTTTAATGTAGGCTATTTCTATTTCATATCCATATAAGGCAATGTATAAATCATATAGTTCTTCCCTTAGATGGGTTAAGCTCTCAATTTTCTCGTTCCCATCCCCTTTAGATATATTGCCATGGTATTCTTCAAATAGTTTAACTATCTCCTTACAAGCCTTTAGTATTTTTTCCTCTTCATCTTTATTCAAGCTAAATTCAACTAGGAGTTTCCCATTGGCCATTAGATTTATTAGCTCCAAGGTATTACTAAATAAGTAATAATAGGACATATCCCTTATGGTAGCTAGTTGTTCCCTATTCATCTTTAAGAAGATTTCCTTTAAATCATCATCTGCCATATTTGTTAAGTTTAAGCTGTAATTCTCATCCATTAAAAGGCTCCTTTCCATAGATTCTGATAAAGTATTGTGTTACAATAAAGTAAGGCATATTTTGCATAGACTTATTATATCATATCAAAGGAAGTAGAGAAGTATGTTCATATATAATTATGTTTTAAGTGACAAAAGTGAAATGTACTATCATTTTGACCAAATATTCCATAAGGAGTCCATCTGTTTTTTAGATATTGAAACAACTGGATTGAATAAAAATAAGAGTCATATATACCTAGTAGGCCTTCTTTCTTTTGACCCCATCAGCTCTCACTGGAATATAACCCAATACTTTGCTGAAGGCTTAGGGGAAGAGGAAAAGATCCTAAAGTATACCAATGAATCTATAAGTAAGTTTAAGACCTTAATCACCTTTAATGGCGAAAGCTTCGATATTCCCTTTATTAACCATAGGATGAGTAAATATAGTATAAAAAGCAATATGGACAACTTATCCAGTTTTGATATATACAAGCAGATCAAAAAAGATAGCTTATTTTTAAACTTGGAAAACTATAAACTGAAGACTATAGAAAAGAGTTTAGGAATTCATAGGGAAGACCCTTTCTCGGGTAAAGAATGTATTGATTTATACTACAAATACCAAAAATCTAAGAAAAAATGCATATTAGATGTAATCTTAAAACACAACTATGATGATCTATATTACTTAATTGATGTGTTAAACATTTTTGATCTTATACTTGAGGCTAAAAGGCTTCATATTATAAGGAATGAAGATAAAATCGAAGTTGAAATTGAAAATATGTATTCTGACGGAGATATGTTTAACATAGTATGTAAAACCTCCAAGGCAGATAATATAGCTTATTTTGGAAGCTTTTTTAATATTCGTTGGGAGGATAGAAGTTTATTTATCAATTTTGAACATAATATGGGTTTGATTACTCCAACTAAAAAATGTGCATTTGTTGATGTTTCATCCTGGGGTCTGGAAGACAAGATAAAGGATAAATCTGACTACTTAACACCTGAAAATATCATCTTGCTGAAGGTTGAAGATAAATATGAGTTGGATAATATAAAGAAGATTATGAAAGAACTTATCTCCATAGCATGAAAAAAGCAGACTATATTAAATAGTCTGCTTTTATATGGTGGGCCTTCAGGGACTCGAACCCCGGACCTACCGGTTATGAGCCGGGCGCTCTAACCGACTGAGCTAAAGGCCCCTGTGGTGGGCCTGGGTGGACTCGAACCACCGACCTCACGCTTATCAGGCGTGCGCTCTAACCGCCTGAGCTACAAGCCCATGTTGTATGATTATCGATTATAACATCATATATTATTTTTGTCAACACTATTCTTCTTACTCAATGGCAGGGGTGGCAGGTCTCGAACCAACGACATTC
>JAAYHX010000002.1 GCA_012735215.1 Tissierellia bacterium | reverse complement strand
TCTAACAGCACAGACATCCTCTCGTAATATTTAGGGTCAGTAGGGCTTTTCTCTACAATTAAGCGTCTTACATTGTTCTCTATTGTGGCTGCTGTGGCTTCCTTGTTCTTTTTAATATTTTCAGGTAGTTGGTCTATTGCACTTATTCCTTTGTTCACTATCAATTCAACTAAAGTGCTCTCCTCAAATGCAGATATCTTCTTGCTTTCTTCAGCATCAATATAGCTATCGATTAAATGTCTCATAGCTGGTTCATAAGCTTTTAAGTCTATATCGTCCCCATCAGCCCTATTCTTACTGAAATTAAGGTTTTCAAAGATGGCTATTAGCTTAGTAAGCCTATCAACCTTTTCCTTTCCTCTTCCCAGCTTATCATCATCATTAAAATCAGCTAAGGTAATTACACCTACTAAATCATTAGCCTCTGCTAATCTATGTATGATTTTGTTCATCCCATCTCCAATATCCTTGTTTCCTTTAAGTTTAACCATGTCATAAAAGCTTCCACCTTCAGGTATGATTGTCAAGGCATTAGGGTCATTATAGGATTTATCAGTAACATATTTTACGAATAAGAGGGTAAGAACATAATCTTTATATTGAGAGGCATCCATTCCACCTCTTAATTCATCACACATCTGCCAGATTTTACTATACAAGTCACTCTTTTTTAATGCCAATTTAATTCCTCCTTGATTCATCATGTCATATATTCCATTCTTAATTCTATAGAACAAACTATATATTATATAACATTATTTTATACCATATCAACTCCCTAAAACAATAGAATCTGCATAAAAACAAGTTTCCCATTAACTTACTATCACCAATGAAACAAGCCTGAATATTATATAGTACAAGGAGGTGAACATGCTATGACGAATGAAAGCAATATAACAAAAAGACTTTTGCCTGATGATCTTTTCCCAGAGGATCTTCTGCCAGACAAAAATAAGGACAAGGATAAAAAGGATAAAAAAGATAAGGATAAAGACAAAAGGCCTGTTCAAAGCCATGTTCATGAGTTTCTTGGAAGCACAAGGATTGCTGGTCCAAAAAATAGGGAGCACAACCATCGCTTTGCAGGGGTTACTAGTGAAGCAATTCCACTAGCTTCAGGAGGTCATATACACGTAATTTACACAAATACCGATTTCACTGAAGGTCATCTTCATGAACTAGGAGTTGAGACAGGTCCTGCTATCTTGGTAGGTGATGGTAGGCACGTACACTTTGCAGAAGGAAGAACTACAATAGATGCTGATCACTTTCACGAATTTATACTAGCCACCCTCATTGATGATCCAACTGGGGATTAAAGTATAGGCAGCATACTTTAACTATAGTATGCTGCCTAGAAGTTTAGGTCCTTTTTTATTTGCCTTATTGCAAATGCTAGAATTGTAGCATCATCAACTAAGCCCAACACTGGTATAGCATCTGTGATTACATCCGTTGGTGCTATGAAATAGATGAGCCAAATTATTATCATAATAATTGATTTCCTGGATATCTTTCTATAGCTCCCATCCTTCCACGCCTTTATGGATTGGGACAATAGCTTTCGATACTGCCATACATTTAAAAGGGATCCTTTAAAAGCCCATCTTGATTTTTTCTTCATTTTATACTTCTCCTATTTTGATTTTATATGAGTATAGTAATGCCCTATGTTTATTATTATACGTCAAATTAAAAAGAATCTAGCTGTTGTAAATGATGGATACCATAGTGACAACATGGATACTGTGTATTATAATTAACAAATGGGTATAAGTTTATAAGTAATAAAAATAGGAGGTAGAATATTGGCAGACAGCATGACAATTTCAGAAAACACCAAACAGATCATCCGTAAACTTCAGCAAAAAGAGGTTACGGAACAGGCTATCTATATGAACTTATCAAAAAGAGTGAAAAAGGAATCAGACAAGGAATTGTTACAGCGTATTGGTCAAGAAGAGGGATACCATAGTAAAATTTGGAGCAAATATACCGGAAGGAATCCTAAACCCCAAAGGATGAAAGTCTTACTATATTCTTTTTTGAGTATAATTTTGGGATACACATTTGTCATAAAGATAATGGAAAAGAACGAGGGAATATCTAAAGACATATACAACCAATTAGCAGAGGAAGTTCCTATTGCTAGTAAAATATATGCTGATGAACAAAAACATGAACATGAACTAATAGAAATGCTTGACGAGGAAAGGCTCCAATATGTTGGCTCAATGGTTTTAGGTTTAAATGATGCCTTGGTAGAACTAACAGGAACCCTAGCAGGATTGAGTTTCGCCTTACAAAACAACAGGCTGGTAGCTCTATCAGGATTGATAACTGGCATATCTGCAACACTGTCCATGGCATCATCAGAGTACTTATCTGCTCGTTCTGAAGGTGATTCTAATGCAAAAAAATCTGCACTGTATACTGGAATTATGTACATCTTTGCAGTAATCTTGCTAGTACTGCCCTATATATTGTTTCCTAGCCATAAGTATATACATGCACTAGTGGCTATGCTATTTATTGTTGTATTGATTATATTAGCATTTACCTATTATATATCTGTAGCAAAGGACCTGCCCTTTAAGAAGAGATTTATAGAGATGGCTACCATAAGCCTTTCTGTAGCTGTCCTATCCTTTGTAATAGGTATATTAGTAAAACACTTCTTAGGCATTGATGTTTAATATGGTTAAAAAATAATGAGCAACAGCCCCTTAGCTGTTGCTCATTATTTGTAAGATAAACTCTCTAAAAATCTTGCAGTCAAGGGCTGTAAAAATGATTTGTGCAAAAATTCATACTATATATGTTATTATATAGGTATATTACATAAGTTGAAAGAGGTGGTTATATGAAATTTGTAACCTACATAGTAGATGGGCAGGAAAATTATGGGGTTATAAAGGAAGACAAAGGGATGGTTGTCCCCATGAAGGTCCTGTTAGAAAAGATGAATCTGGAAGTGCCAAATAACCTATTGAAGTTTATTGAAATATACTCTGATAGCCTAATTCCAAGATTAAAAGAATCTCTTGAAGCTGTAGATGAAGGTATTGCTCTAGATAATATAAAAATAACTGCTCCTATACCCTATCCAAGGAGGAATGTATTTTGCCTAGGCAAGAATTACGCTGAACATGCCATGGAAGTTCAAAGCCTGCCTACAGGAAGTGATGCTATACCTAAACATCCAATTTATTTCACTAAGATAGCAGATCCTGCCATAGGGCATAGGGATAAGGTAGTAATTCCTAAGGATTATACTGTAGACATAGATTATGAAGTAGAATTAGCCCTTGTAATTGGCAAGGATGGAAAGGATATATCTCCAGAGGAAGCAGAAGAATACATATTTGGATATACCATAGGAAACGATATTTCAGCCAGAGATATACAAAAGAAGCATATACAATGGTTTAAGGGTAAAAGTTTGGACACTTTCACTCCATTAGGACCATGGATTGTGCACAAGTCTGAAATAGGATTTCCTGTAGAATTGGAGATAGTATGTAAGGTTAATAGAGAGATTCGACAAAGATCTAATACCAACAAGTTGCTCTTTGATATTCCTTATATAATCTCGGATTTATCTAAAGGCCTTACCCTAAGGGCTGGAGATATAATCATGACAGGCACTCCTGAAGGGGTTGGTATGGGATACAATCCACCAAAGTTCTTGAATGCTGGAGATGTGGTGGAGTGCTATATAGAAAAGATTGGTACACTGATTAATGTTATTGAGTAGTCTATTGTTGCCTAGTCTAATTACAAGTATATTAGCAAAGCTAGAACCTTCATCAATAATTTTTTAATATCTAGCTATAATTATAAAGCATTAAGTCCGACTCTGTAGTAATTTATAGAAAGCAACCCCAAAGGAAAATCAAAAAGATTTGCAACTAAAAGGGAAGTAGTTTTGCAAATGGATTTTCCCAGTAGCTAGCTTAACAAATTTGGCAAGCGGAGGGCTGGGGATTATAGATTATGTATTAGTGAATTTAGAAAAAAAGCATACTAGCAATTATAAGAATCAACTTTGCTAGTATGCTTTATGGTTAATATCTAGTCTATATATGAATCAGAAGTTCTCTTTAGAGATATTATAGAAATCCTCTATTTCATGGCCCTTAAGGAATTGAGTATTGCAATAACAGCCACTCCCACGTCTGCAAATACTGCCTCCCACATGGTTGCAATTCCCAAAGCCCCCATACCTAAGAACAGGAGCTTGATACCTATGGCAAATATTATATTTTGCCATACTATCTTCTGGGTCTTCCTAGCAATTTTAATAGCTGTGGCTATTTTAGATGGCTCATCTGTCATAATTACCACATCGGCAGCTTCGATGGCTGCGTCAGAACCTAAGCCTCCCATGGCTATTCCTATATCTGCCCTAGCAAGAACAGGTGCATCATTGATACCGTCTCCTACAAATACCAGTTTCCCTTTAGCTGACTTGTCCCTATCAATTGCTTCAAGTTTTTCTACCTTATCCGTTGGCAATAGCTCTGAATATATCTCATCTATCTCTAACTCTTTGCCGACTCTTTCTGCAACCATATATGCATCACCAGTTAACATAACTGTTCTCTTTATGCCAAGATCCTTTAACTGTCTAATTGCAGACCTAGAATCCTCTTTTATCTCATCAGATATTACTATTGATCCAGCATATTCCCTATCAATTGCCACATGGACAAGGGTGCCAATTGAGTCCTTCATTTCATAATCTATATTTTCCCTTGCCATCAGCTTAGCATTCCCTACTAATACTTCCTTGCCGTCAACCTGCACCTTAATTCCATGTCCAGGTATTTCTTCATAGTCAGTGATACTATCCTTTTCGATTTCCCCACCATATTCAGCCAATATGGAAGTAGCTATGGGATGATTGGAAAAAGACTCTGCATAGGCCGCACATTCTACTATCTCTTCTTCAGTGAAGGTGCTTTGGGGTAGGACTTCTGTAACATGGAAAACTCCCTTTGTAAGAGTCCCAGTCTTATCAAAAACCACAGTTTCCACATTGTTTAAGGCTTCTAGAAAGTTGCTTCCTTTAACCAGTATCCCCCTCTTAGAGGCTCCACCGATACCTCCAAAAAACCCTAGGGGTATAGAGATTACCAAGGCACAGGGGCAGGATATAACCAAGAATATTAATGCCCTATATATCCACTGGTTAAAGGCGGCCTCCTTTAGAATTAGGGGTGGAATTAGTGCAATTCCTAAGGCTGCAAATACAACTACAGGAGTGTAATACCTTGCAAATTTTGTGATAAACTTTTCTGTAGGAGCTTTTCTGCTGCCTGCGTTTTGAACCAAGTCCAATATCTTAGCCACAGTGGATTCGCTAAATCTCTTGCTTACCTCAATGGTAAGAACTCCATTCTTGTTTATAAATCCACTTAAGGCAGTGCTTCCTGGGCTTAAGTCCCTAGGAATCGACTCTCCAGTTAAAGCTGATGTATCAGCTGTAGAGTGGCCTTCTAAAACTATACCGTCAAGGGGAATCTTCTCTCCAGGCTTTACAACTATTATATCTCCCACTTTTACTTCTTCAGGGGATACAATAATTAGATCCTTTCCAACTTTAAGATTTACATAATCAGGCCTTATATCCATAAGCTCCTTAATGGATCTTCTGGAACGATTTACCCCCATATCCTGGAATAGTTCTCCAATTTGATAGAATAGCATAACTGCAACCCCTTCTGGATACTCCCCTATTAAAAATGCACCAATGGTTGCTATGCCCATTAGAAAGTTCTCATCAAATACCTGGCCCCTACTGATATTTTTAGCAGCCCTTAATAATACATCCCCGCCTATTATTAAATATGCAGCTAGAAACAGAGCAAGCTCTAACCAGGAGGGCAGCTTTAAAGCTAAGGCCAAAATGAATAGGATTCCGCTTATGCCTATTCTCAATACTGCCTCTCTGTAATCACTATCTTCATGATGATGATAACCCTCTTCTTGATGGTCTTCTTCTAGAAAGCTATCTATAACCTTTACATGGGGTTCATAACTATGAACAATATATACTATTTTCTGCAATACATCATCAAAATCATAATCATCACTGGCTTCCACCGTGAGGGTCTTAGCCATGAAGTTCATTGTGGCATGAATACCATCTAGTTTATTTATTTCATCTTCTATTTTGACTGCGCAACTGGCACATCCTAATCCTTCCAATAATAATTGTCTTTTAGTAGTAGACGCCATTATGTCGACCCCCTATTTAACTTCTTTAATATGAATTAGCCCTTGATCAAATATGCTTCTTACATGGTCATCGTCCAAGGAATAATAGACAACCTTACCCCCTCTTCTATTTTTAACTAGTCTAGCCTGTTTTAAGATTCTCAACTGATGAGAAATGGCTGACTGAGTCATATTAAGCAATGCAGCTATGTCGCATACACACATTTCTGATTCCCCTAAGGCCCAAAGGATTTTTACCCTAGTTGAATCGCCAAACACCTTGAATAATTCTGCAAGGTCATAGAGGACTTCCTCATCAGGCATGTTTTTCCTTACAGAATCAATTATATCCTCATGTATAACGGTTTGTTCGCAGCTTTCAATGTCCTTCATGCTAATCCCCCTTACTTGAACACTTGAACAATGATTCATATGTTCTATTAATTATATAATATGATATAGAACAGGGGTTGTCAATGGAAGAGTAAAAAAAGTAATAACTAAAGCCCAACACTGCCTCTCATGAATATGAGAAATGTTGGGCTTAGCCTATTATTCTGTAGCTATTTCACTTATATGATCTATCTTATTTAGATATATTCTCCTGATTATTATAAAGTATATCCCTTGAACTACAAAGTAGCCTGCCATGACTACTAATCCATTGGTCAAGAGCTTAGCATCCAGTAAATTCGAAAGGGATTTTAGGGCAAATAGGGAATGTATAGTGCTTACTATAAAGGGCAGGAAGAATATAACTGCTATCTGCTTGGTTATCATGCCTTTCATCTCTTTCCTAGTTATACCTATTTTCTTGAGTATATTGTACTCTAGGCCATCCTGCTTTATTTCATTAAACAGCTTAAAGTAGATTATGCTGCCGGAAGCTATGAAGAAGAGAAAAGCTATGAAAAATCCTATAAAGAGTGCTAGTCCATACATATTCCTCATTTCCCTATAGGGAATTGCCTTTGAGAAGAAGAATTCATCATACCTTTCCCCTAACATTTCTTGAATCTTAAGGGAAGTTCTATAGGAGGTCTTCCAGCTATCTATATAGATGCCATTAAATATGACCAAATCCTTTTCTTCAGCCTTCTTGGATATCCTATTGTAATCCGCATCATTTAATATAATCAAATCAGAACGCCTGTTAAGCAAAGTGGTTACAGATCCGTGTACCTCTCCTTTTACAGTAAAATCGCCAGTTTCTCCGTTTATATTTAAAGTAACAACTTCATACGGAAACTCTATATTTTTTACAATACCCTCATCATAGTAAACTGTCCTAAATGGGTAATTGTATATGACTTCTCCTTCACCTACTTGAACTTTTTCCTTTCCCATATAACTTGCCAATTTATTATAATCTGAATTGGATATGGCCAATATATCAGAAACATGTCCATCTTCATATTCTTCCTTTTCATTTATAACCCTAATTAGCTTTACTCTCTGATATTCTTCTACAACAAATCCATAATCTTTAAGTATATCCATTGCTTTTACAATACTTAGGTTGTCGTTAAGATTTTCACCTTCTTGAATTATAGAAATATCCTGGGGCATATTTTTTAACCCAATTATATTTGGTATCTCTGTGAAAAAGGAAAATATAGTTTCAGTAGCAGTAAAGGTTATGGCTCCTAGGACGGAGGCTAAAAAGAGGACTTTAGCTGTATCCTTTAGTTTAAACCTCATCTGAGAGAAGGCCACCAAATTAGTCCTATTGTGAAATATGGTCTTATTGTTAGTAAGCCTACTTGCCAGTAATAGGCTAAATTGAGTAAATACAAAATAGGTTCCTGCCACAACTATTAGGACCACAGGTATCATGGCAAATACTACAAAAGCACCATCTACAATCCAAGCTGCCGAATAGCCTATTATCAACAACCCAATACCCAATAGGGATTTGAATTTGGAGAAGCTTGGCAGCTCCTTGGGCATCTTTTCTATTTTCAACTGCTCCACTATTTCTTTATTCCTTATTCGAAACAGAGATAGTATGTTGACTGCTTCAAACAGGATGAAAAAGAGCCCTATGGTTAATGCCAATGCCTTCCAGGATATACTAAAGGGCAGGCTTATATTCATAAAAGCTTCCATGGCCATGAAAAAGAGCTTGGAAAATAAGATTCCTGTAATAAGCCCTGTAGCTACTGATAATACTGTAATAATGTTTCTCTCTACAAAGACATATTTTCTTATTTGCTTGCTGGTCATCCCAAAGAGGGAAAGCAAACCAAATTCTTTTCCCCTTGCTTTTAAGAATATTGAACTAGCATAGCTTACAAAGAGTATGGTAAATATGACTATTATAATCAAACACACTGTAATGCCCGTTATCGCTCCCATGTGTACTGTTCCACTAGGTGCCAGGGGACCCTCATCAAATCTGGGGTGAAATATGAAGTTTGAAAATATAAAGAATACTGCCACTGTAAATACATTGCTAAAATAGTACATTATATACCTGTATAGGTTGCCCTTTAGGTTCTTTAATGCTATATTATATAGCTTCATTATGCCCACCCCCGATTAAGGAAAGGGAATCCAGTATCTCTTTGAAGAAAACCTGCCTAGTTGAACTCTTCACTATCTCCAAGAAGAACTTGCCATCCTTGATCATAATTATCCTATTACAGAAACTTGCTGCAAAAGCATCATGGGTAACCATTACAATAGTAGCTCCTCTTTCCTTATTTATCCTTTCTAAAGCTTCCATTAGGTCATTGGAGGCTTTAGAATCCAAATTGCCAGTTGGCTCATCAGCCAATATGATAGATGGATCATTTATAAGGGCCCTAGCACAGGCAGTTCTCTGCTGCTGTCCTCCAGATATCTCATAGGTTCTCTTGTGTAGTATGTTCTCTATGTCCAGCACTCTGGCTAGTTCTCCAACCTTTTTCTCTATTACTGAACTATTAACTCCATCCAGCACCAATGGAAGGATTATGTTTTCCTTTACCGAAAGGGTATCCAACAGATTAAAATCCTGAAATACAAAGCCCAGATTCTTCCTCCTGAATAAGGCTAACCTATCCTTATCCAGCTTGTGGGGATTCTTGCCATTTATATGCACTTCTCCAGAAGAGGGAGAATCTATGGTTGCTAATATGTTTAAAAGTGTAGTCTTGCCGCTTCCCGAAGGGCCCATAACCCCTAAAAATTCTCCTTCCTTAACAGTCATATTAAAGTTATCCAAGGCTTTAACAGCCAATCCTTTCCCCTTGCTTCCATATATCTTAGATAATCCTTTAGTTTCCAATACGTACATATCCATCCTCCTAAACTAATACTCTATCTATAGTATAAAAAAACAAGAGAAATCCTACTATCGATTTCCCTTTCAATTTAATATATATATCTTACAATTTTGTTAGATTAATCTTTCCTTAGGTCATAAATACTCCTTCCTTCATAGAAGGTTATGTTTACTCTTGTACCTTTCCCTTCTTCTGACTGGATCCCTATACCATGACCTAATCTATCACATATTTCCTTTGTCAAGTAGAGGCCCATTCCTGTGGATTCCTTATACCTTCTTCCATTTTCTCCAGTAAAGAAGGGTCTAAATACCCTATCCACATCTTTCCTTGGAATCCCAACCCCGTTGTCCTCTATAGATAGTATGGTCCTGTCGGCCTCTCTATGGAGGTAAACATGTAGATATCTATTCTCCACATCCTTAACCCTAGTATACTTTATGGCATTGGAAACTATTTGACTAACTATGAATTTTAGCCACTTTCCATCGCTTTTGACAAGCTGCTTGCTTTGAGACTTAATCTTCGGATATATGGAATTTACTATAAATGCGTTCTTATTTTCATTAATAACAGATCTGGCTATCTCCAGCACATCCACCTCTTCCACTTTAAAGTCCATCTCAAAATCATTTATCTTTAAGGAGTACAATTCCATTTCAAGTCCATGGGATAGCTTCTCTAATTCTTCTTCTATGCTCTCATAGCTTTTTCTAGTAATTTGATCTAATTCCCTATCCTTTTCATTTTCCAAAATCAGCTTGATTACTGATATAGGAGTTTTCATCTGATGGACCCAGCGTGACTTGTAGTCTACCTGGGTTTTAAACTTTCTCCTATATTCATCTAGGGTGTTTTCAAAGTACATGTAATTGTCTGTTAATATTCTCTTAAAGGCTTCATGTTCTCTGTTTATATTATCAGGAATATTGAAGATGTAGTCAAAGCTATCATCATCTGGTTTATTCTTTAATACCTGATAGACCCTTCTCTTCTTATAGTAGTCAAAGCCAATTGAAAGGCCCAATATAACTGTAGATATTAGTAGTGCATATAGGATATTGCCAAGATTGGGCTGTTCACCTCTTATGATCAGGTCAAGACCCATTATCAATATGACTAGGGCTGTACTAATATAATAGAATATGATATATAAGAGTCTATCAATTATATAATCTTTAAAGCTCATAGTATCACCTGCTCCAAGTATTGACCATTGAGTAGCCTTGGCCCCTTTTGGTCTTGATGGAATCATATATGCCCAAATCCTCTAGTTTCTTTCTCAGCCTTGCAATATTTACAGATAGAGTGTTGTCATCTACAAATTCCATATCATCCCATAGCTCTTCCAGCAGCTTTTCCCGGGGAACTATTTGGTTTAAATTGGTTGCTAAAATATATAGGAGTGCAAATTCTTTCTTGCTAAGTTCCACCTTCCCCTTGTCCCACTCCACTAGGTTCTGGTTTGCGTATAGACATAGGCCCTCTATGTCTAATATGTCCCTGGTAGTCCTTTCCGCATATTCTCCATAAGCTCTCCTCATGACTCCTTTAATCTTAGCTAACAATAGGTCAAAGGAAAAGGGCTTGATTATGTAGTCATCTCCTCCATTTTCTATGGCCATTACCTGGTCCATGTCTGAAAGCCTTGCTGATATGAATATTATAGGTACCTTTGATATGCTCCTTATTTCCCTACACCAGTAAAAGCCATCATAGTTGGGTAGATTTATGTCTAGTAGAACCAGGTGAGGGTCTTCTCTTAGGAATTGTCCTTTTACATCAGTATAGTCTTTTACTATGGAAACAGTGTAGTTGTATCTTTCTAATCTATCCTTAATAAGCTCTTGAAGCTTTTTGTCGTCTTCTATAACCAATACCTTGTACACATTTACACCTCCAATAATTATAATATATCATATGGGCTTAAATATAAATAAATCTATTACTTCTTAAGCATAATCTATCAAGCTAAGCCTGACAAAAAAGCTTCTAAACTGCTGCAGTTTAGAAGCTTCATTTAATCTCTGGAAAACTTACTTAAATTATAGGAAAATAAAAACCCTGCTATCAATATAATGCCACTTATCAGATACTTTATGCTTAAATCAAAACCAGGAAATATTGGAAGAATAGAGCCAAGAACAAATCCCAATATTGTATAATACATGAGCCCATAACTCCTATCAAACAAGAAAGCAATCATCTTAGAAAGTAGAAAAAAACACAGTACAAAACCTATACCCATTGGAATTAAGGCTGAAATATCTAAGGAGGCAGTAGCCTTTAGGACATAATCATATGCATTTATGTATATTAACATTACTGAAGAACTAAGGCCTGGTATTACCGTTCCTATGCCCACAATAATTCCATATATAATAAGCTGTATTATGCTAGGATCGCCATGAGGCATGCTATTGATTAGAGTATCCTCATATATGGCAAAAATAATGGAAATAGTAAAAGTAATTAATAATGGAATTATGTATATAAATTTGAAACCCTTCCTGTTGGCAGTCTTAAAGAGGGAAGGAAAGGTACCTATAATCAATCCAACAAATAGATATCTTACCTGAATGTTATAATTATCAAATAGATAGTTGAAAATATTGCTAAATATAATAACCCCAAGCACTGCTCCAAGACCAATAGGCGTTAGGTATACAAGCTTTTTCTTGAAATCCTTAAATATGTTACCAATGGCTCTGGTAAGATTTTCATATATTCCAAATATAACAGCTATGGCCCCACCACTAACTCCTGGAGCTATAGCCCCTATGCCTATGGCCATCCCCTTGAAAAAATCTAGTAAAGCTCCCTTCATAAGATCACCTGTTATCTATATTCTATTTTTCAATTATACACCAAACTACTGTCCATTTCAAAATATAATTAGCCACTCCTATATCTTTATGATCTATACCCATAAAAAAATCTGGGATAAATATCCCAGATTTTTTCTACTAGAATAGGCCTACTATTTCTCCACTTGGCAGTATGTCTATGTTGTTTGCTGCAGGTACCTTTGGTAATCCTGGCATGGTCATTATCTCTCCAGTTAATGCAACTAGGAATCCTGCCCCATTGGATACCCTTATATCTCTAACGGTAATCTTAAATCCTTTTGGTCTTGCCAATAGGGTTGGGTCGTCAGATAGTGAATATTGAGTTTTTGCCATACAGATTGGCATCTTATCCAAGCCAAGCTCTTCAATCTGCTTTATCTTCTTTAGGCAGGACTTAGTATACTCAACACCATCAGCACCGTATACTTCAACTGCAATTTTCTCTATCTTATCCATAATGGACTCTTCTACATCATATAATGGCTTAAAGTTGGAATCTCTGCCTTCACATATTTCAACTACTTTCTCTGCTAACTCTATTGCTCCGTCTCCTCCCTTAGCCCATACTTCAGATAATACAGCTTCTGCACCTGATTCTTTACATTTCTTCATCAAGAAATCTAATTCGGCCTCTGTATCTGTTGGGAATCTGTTGATTGCTACAACAGCTGGTACTCCAAATTTATTTACGTTTTCTATGTGTTTTTCTAAGTTTTCAAATCCTCTGGCAAGAGCATCTATGTTCTCATTGCCCAATTCATCTTTCTTAGCTCCACCATGGTGTTTCAAAGCTCTGACAGTAGCTACTATAACAGCCACATTTGGTTTCAAATCGCCAAATCTTGATTTAATGTCAAAGAACTTCTCAGCTCCTAAGTCAGCACCAAAGCCTGCCTCTGTAATTGTGTAGTCAGCAAGCTTTAAGCTTAATTTAGTTGCCAAAATGGAGTTGCATCCATGGGCTATATTGGCAAAAGGACCGCCATGTACAAGGGCTGGTGTGTTCTCTAATGTTTGAACAAGGTTAGGATGAACTGCATCCTTCATAAGTAGTGCAACAGAACCTTCAGCCTTCAAGTCCTTCACATATACAGGGCTTCCATCATATCTGTAGGCTACAATTATTCTGCCTACTCTTTCCTTTAGATCCTCTAAATCTTCAGCTAAACATAGAATAGCCATTATCTCAGAAGCAACTGTAATATCAAATCCATCTTCCCTAGGAACACCATTTGGTCTTCCGCCAAGACCTACGACTATATTTCTTAGGGCTCTGTCGTTTAGGTCTAAAACTCTTTTCCATACTATTCTTCTAGGATCTATGTTCAACTGATTCCCTTGGTGGATGTGATTGTCTAACATTGCAGAAATCAAGTTGTGAGCAGTGGTTATTGCGTGGAAATCTCCTGTAAAGTGAAGATTTATATCTTCCATAGGTACTACTTGAGCATATCCTCCTCCTGCAGCTCCTCCCTTTACTCCAAAACTAGGTCCTAGAGATGGTTCCCTTATAGCTGTAATAGCAGTTTTCCCTATTTTATTTAATCCCATTGAAAGTCCTATGTTGGTTGTAGTTTTTCCTTCTCCTGCAGGTGTGGGGTTAATAGCTGTTACAAGTACTAACTTACCATCTTCCTTATCCTTAAATCTTTCTAACACCTTCAAGTTTATCTTTGCTTTATACTTTCCATATTGAATAATATCGTTCTCATCTAGGCCTAATTTCTTAGCTATCTCAACGATTGGCAGCATCTTGGCCTCTTGAGCTATTTGAACATCCGTTTTCACTTGCATACCTCCTTGTTTTTTCAATTTTTCACCCTAGTAGTGAAAAGCAAAAAAATAGTTTATATTCAGTATATTGCACAAAATCATGTAGATTAATCAAATATTTTTATTATACAACCACCAAAGTAGGGAATAGGAAAGGAAGATAAAAATAAGGATTTGTAAATTCCACTTGGATAGCTACAATTATTTCAAATATTTTTAAAATTGTCAAGACTTATCCTTTATTCTTATACCTAGGCTTAGCTATCTTATGTTAATATGGAAAGTCCTAAGCTATCTAAGGACTTTCCTTCTAATTCTATCTATATACTTTTATTTCCTATATCTCTTCTATAATATGCTCCATAATACTGTATATTATTTATATTGGAATAGACTTTTCCCCTTGCCTCATCTAAAGATTTCCCCAAGGAGGTAACCGATAATACCCTACCACCATTGGTTAATAGCTTGCCTTCTTCAAATTTAGTTCCATTGTGATAGAGAATTATATCCTCATCTAGCTTATCCCATCCACTTATCTCATAGCCCTTCTCATAATCCATTGGATAGCCTTTTGATGTCATGACTACTGTTAGGGAGCAGTCTTCTTTCCATACTATGTGGGATTGAGCTAGGCTTCCATCTATGGTCCTTTCAAACAAATCTACAATATCCGATTCTAGGCGGGGAATTAGAACCTCTGTCTCTGGATCCCCAAACCTCACATTAAATTCCAGTATCTTTGGCTCTCCCTTTACGATCATCAATCCAATATAGAGGATTCCCTTGTAGTCCATACCTTCACTTCTTAGACCATATTCAATCCTCTCTATTATCTCCTTACCAACCTTCTCCTTGAGTTCCTTAGTAAAAAGTGGACTTGGTGAAATACATCCTACTCCTCCTGTATTTGGTCCTTGGTCTCCCTCATATATTCTCTTATAGTCCTTTGCACTTTCCATTGGAAAAAGTCTATTGCCCGTAACGAAACATAACAAGGAGGCCTCTATACCATCTAAGAATTCTTCCATGACTACAGTTGTGCCTTCTTCGCCAAACTTCTTGTTTTTCAACATATCCTCAAGAACCTGAACTGCCTCTTCTCTTGTATTGCATATTTCTACCCCTTTTCCTAAGCACAGTCCATCGGCCTTTATAACCAATGGATAGGAAAAATCATCAAGGCCAACTATGGCCTCATCAAAGTTATCAAAGGTCATATAGTTGGCAGTTGGTATCTTATACTTTTTCATAAACTGTTTTGCAAAGCTTTTGCTTCTCTCCAATTGGGCACATTGCTCATTGGGACCAAAAATCTTAAGGCCTCTTTCCTCAAATCTGTCTACAATACCCATGGCCAATGGGTCTTCTGGACCCACTACTGTCAGGTCTATGCTATTATCAATAGCAAAGTTAAGTAATCCCTCTATATCATTAACCTTTATATCTACATTTTCAGCTACAAGGCTTGTTCCTCCATTACCTGGAGCACAGTATATCTTATCAACCCTTTCTGATTGGGCTATCTTCCAGCACAGTGCATGCTCCCTTCCTCCACTGCCTATAACTAAAACTTTCATAATATACCCTCCTAGTGTTTAAAGTGTCTAACCCCAGTAAATATCATAGCTATATTATGCTTATTGGCTTCCTCTATGACTTCCTCATCTCTAATGGAGCCTCCTGGTTGGATAATTGCGGTAACTCCGGCCTTTCCAAGTATTTCAATGGAGTCCTTAAAGGGGAAGAAGCCATCGGAGGCTAGCACACTACCTGCTACCTTGTCCCCTGCCCTTTTTATTGCATTTTCTACTGCCCAGAACCTATTTACTTCTCCTAGTCCTATGCCAATGGTTGCCTTGTTCTTTGCAATAACTACTCCATTGGATTTTACACTTCTTGCAGCCTTCCAAGCAAAGAGCAGGTCTTCAACTTCCACATCTGTTGGCTTCCTATCTGTGACAATTTGTAAATCATCTAATAGCTGAACTACATCCTTATTTTGAAGAAGAATACCTCCAGATATGTTCTTAAAGTCCATTTCATCCTTATCAACTATTAATTGTCCTACCTCTAATAGCCTAATATTCTTCTTTTTAGTTAGGATCTCTAAGGCCTCATCAGTAAAAGAAGGAGCTATTATTACCTCAATGAAAATCTTGCTTATCTCTTCAGCCACATCCTTATCTATCTCCCTATTAGCAGCGATAATACCTCCATATATGGATTCCCTATCACATTCGTAAGCCTTTTTATAGGCTTCTAACAAATCCTTGCCGCTGCCTATGCCACAAGGGTTAGTATGCTTTACTGCAACTATTGTAGGCTCATGATACTCCTTTACAGCAGCTAAGGCTGCATCTCCGTCATTTAAATTGTTAAAGGATAGTTCTTTGCCGTGCAGCTGTTTTGCCTTGGATATGCTTCCTTCCACTGGATAGGGCTTTATATAGAAGGCTGCATTTTGATGGGGATTTTCTCCGTATCTTAGCTTGCTCTTTAACCTGTATCCAAGGGTTAGGTATTCAGGAAAATCTACATTATCCAAACTATTAAAGTACTTGGATATTAGAAAATCATAGTAAGCTGTGTAATTGAATACCTTTCTAGCTAGATAAAGTCTTGTTTCCAACCTAGTATCTCCATAGGCCTTCAACTCATCCAGCACCTTCTCATAGTCTGCTGGGTCAACTATTACACTTACATATTTATAATTTTTAGCAGCTGCCCTGATCATAGAAGGTCCGCCTATGTCAATATTTTCAATTATGTCATCATGGGTTGAGTTTTGGTCTTTTACAGTATCTTCAAAGGGATATAGGTTGTTTACAACCATGTCAATGGGGCCTATATTCATGTCATCTATTGTATTTACATGGTCTTGGCTATCCCTCTTATACAGTATACCCCCATGGATATAGGGATTTAGGGTTTTGACCCTGCCCTCCAGTATTTCTGGAAATCCTGTAATATCTTCTATTTCTACAACTTCTATACCATTGCTTTTTAACTCCTTGTAGGTACCACCAGTAGATATGATCTGCCAACCTAGTCCTTTAAGCTCTTTTGCAAAGTCTACAATACCAGTTTTATCATAAACACTTATTAATGCCCTTTTCATGCCCTCACTCCCTATCTATTCTCACCTTTCTTCCTTTTACTATCAATTTATTCTGACAGTATAAGCTTACTGCCTCAACTAGTATCTTGTGTTCCACCCTAAGAACCTTTTCCCTTAAGGTTTCCACCGTATCATCTTCATCAACTATTACCACTTCCTGTAGTATGATAGGTCCTGTATCAGCCCCTTCATCTACAAAGTGAACTGTAGCACCAGTATACTTTACTCCATAATCTAGGACTGCCTGGTGGACCCTTTCACCATAATACCCTTTTCCTGAAAAGCTTGGTATTAAGGAAGGGTGGATGTTTATTATCCTGTTCCTGTAGGCCTGTACAAACTCCTCCGAAAGAATCCTCATAAAGCCTGCCAAAACTATAAGTTCTACATCCCTCTTTTTAAACTCCTCCATCAATCTCCTGCAGTAGGAGATGTTATCATAGCCCTTGGGATCTATAAATAAGGACTCTATATTTTCCTTCTTACACCTGACCAGCCCGTAGGCATCCTCCTTGTTGGATATTACTAGCCTTATCTTGCCAGGAATTTTACCCAACTTGATACCGTCTATAATAGCCTGCAAGTTTGTACCGGTCCCTGAGATCAATACTCCGATATTTACCATAGGGTTACCCCTTCCTCACCAGCCTTTATGTCTCCTAATACATAGAAAGGTTGGTTCTTTTCTCTGAAGAAGTCTCTTATCAAGTCCAGCTCATCCTTATCCACTGCTAAAACCATACCTACTCCCATATTGAAAGTGCTGTACATCTCATCCTTTTCAATATTACCCCACTGCTGTAGTAGGTGGAATATTACTGGTGTGTCTATAGTAGAGGTATTAATATGTGCCCTTAGGCCCTTGGGCAGCATCCTGGGAATGTTTTCGTAGAATCCTCCACCAGTTATATGGCTTATGCCCTTTATGTTGAACCTCTTAAGTAGTTCTAAAACTAAGGATACATAGATCCTTGTAGGTATTAGCAGCTCTTGGCCAATGGTCTTTTCCAGCTCAGGAATGTAGGTGTCAATCTTCATCTTTTCCTTGTCAAATACTATCTTCCTCACTAGGGAATAGCCATTGCTATGGATGCCGCTAGAAGGAAGGCCTATAAGTATATCTCCTTCCTTTATCTTTTGGCCTGTTATAATCTTACTCTTATCCACTATGCCTACACAAAAGCCCGCTAAGTCATATTCCTCTTCTTGGTAAAAACCAGGCATTTCAGCTGTTTCTCCACCAATTAGGGCACAGCCCGCTTCAATACAGCCATTGGCTACTCCCTCTACAATGCTGGCCATCTTTTCAGGTATTAGCTTACCTGTTGCTATATAATCCAAGAAAAATAAGGGTTTGGCTCCCTGGCAGACAATATCATTGGCACACATGGCAACACAGTCTTGGCCTATGGTATCGTGTTTATCCATCATAAAGGCAATTTTTAGCTTAGTACCAACTCCATCGGTACCAGATACCAAAACAGGTTCCTTGTATTCCTTTGCGTCCAACTGGAATAGGCCAGAAAAGCCTCCTATATCCGATAACACCCCTGGTATATAGGTCTTCTTTATCATTCCCTTTATCAAACTGACTTCCTTGTAACCAGCTTCCTTATCTACACCTGAGTCCTTATAGCTTAAAGACATTTTATCACCTCATCTTGTTTATCTATCCATTTACACAATTAACACTGTCAGCTATTCTGTTCCTTATATAGGATATCTACCGTTGAAACAACCAGTACAGAATCCCATATTCTTTCCTATGGCCTCAATTAGCCCTTCTAGGGATAGGTAATATAGGGAATCAGCTCCTATCTCTTTACAGATCTCTTCCACAGTCATATTGGCTGCAATCAGGTCATCCTTATCAGGAGTATCCATTCCCAGATAGCAGGTATGGGTTACTGGAGGAGAACTTACTCTCACATGGATCTCCTTTGCACCGGCCTCCCTTAAAATCTGAACTGTCCTCTTTATGGTAGTTCCCCTTACTATGGAATCATCAACTAGTACAACTCTCTTTCCCCTTATATTTTCATTTAGTGCATTTAGCTTAATTCGAACTCCAATTTCTCTTAACTTTTGGGTTGGTTGAATAAAGGTCCTGCCTATATATCTATTTTTTATAAGCCCCTCTCCATAAGGAATATTTGATTCCTCAGCATAGCCTATGGCAGCTTCGATACCAGAATCAGGGGCTCCTATGACTATATCAGCCTCAGTGTCATGTTCCCTAAAAAGCTGTTTCCCAGACTCAACCCTTGCCAGATAGACACTTCTTCCATCTAAATAGCTGTCTGGCCTAGCAAAATATATGAATTCAAAGAGGCAGTGGCATGTATTCTCGGGTCTCTCTTCCAAAACCCTAACTCCATTCTTATCTATGGAAACAACCTCTCCTGGTTTTATATCCCTTAGATGTTCTGCCCCAATAGTATCAAAGGCACAGGATTCAGAGGCCAGTACATGGCCATCCCTCAATTTCCCTAGGGCTAGAGGTTTTATTCCATAGGGATCCCTAGCTCCTATTAGCTCATCCTGGGTCATGATAATCATGCTGTAGGAACCCTTAATCCTAGATATTGCTGTCAAGAGAGCCTCTTCAAAAGTCATATGACTGTATTTAGCTATTAATTTAGCTATTACTTCCGCATCCATATCAGTTTGGAATATTACCCCTTCAGCTTCCATTTCATCCTTTAGTTCCTTGGAGTTTATTATCCTTCCGTCAAGTGATATGGCTAGGGCCCCCTTCTTATAGCCAGAAGCTAGTGGCTGGATATTACTTGCCTCTCTCCCCTTGTACTGGGAACCATATCTTACATGGCCTATGGCCATATTTCCTATAAACCTGCTCAAGACATCTTGGGTAAATACCTCATGAATGAGTCCTAAGCCCTTGTAGTAATCTATGAAACCGTTGTTGTTTACCGCCATTCCACAACTTACCTGTCCTCTGTGCTGTAGTGCATATAGGCCATAGTAGGTTACTTGGGGTATGTCGTTACTTTCTTTGCTATAGATACCTATTATTCCGCTCAAAGTACACCCTCCTTATAGGGACTGGATTTCTCCATCCATCCTTATTACATCTTCTGCCAGCTCTTCTTTATATTCCTTAAACTTACGCCTCAACTCCGGATACTTGACAGATAAAATCTGTACTGCCAAAAGGCCTGCATTCTCCCCTCCGTCAATGGCGACAGTGGCCACTGGAACTCCTTTAGGCATCTGCACTACTGATAGTAGAGAATCTAGTCCATCCATGGTGGATGATTTAGCAGGAAGCCCTATAACTGGCAGTGGAGTAATACCAGCTATTACACCAGCTAAATGGGCTGCCTTACCAGCTATAGCAATGATTACCTCTATTCCTCTTTTTTCAGCTTTTTGTGCATACTCAGAAGCAATATGGGGAGTTCTATGGGCTGATATAACCCTTAGTTCATAATCTACTCCAAACTTATCTAATATTTTTACCGTTTTATTAGCCAACTCCTTATCAGAGATACTTCCCATTACAATACCAACCTTCATTTTACATCCTCCTATTTGTAATAGTTAACTCCAGCTTGGAAAATATTTGGAATACCCTTGATTTCAACATTTTTATAGATGTCCTCACCTATTCTGTCTATGCTAGTTACGGTACCAAATACCCTGCCCTCTGGACTGGTTAAGGATTCTATACCTAGTTGGGAACCAGTAGGATTTAATTCTGCATACTGGGTGGATATTTGACCTGGTGCCAAATCCCTTCCTCCTAATATTATCCTGCCTTCCCTGGTAGCTATAGGAACTGTATATAGGTCCCCTACCTTCATGCCGCTTAGCCAAGGTGAAAGGTTTGATACCACCTTTACGTGGACTAGGGTGGAAATGAATTTGCCTGATTCATTAGGGGCTATATATGGTGAAGACTCATCTATACTTGAAATTTCTCCCTTTTCTATAAGTCCTAGCTTTATTAGGGCGTTTAGACCTGAGCCTATACCTAATACCAATCCATCTCTTACCTTCAAGTGCTCGTTTACTGCTTCCTTCAAGACTGGTTTTTCAAACAAGAGCTTTATTAGCTTGCCTGATGTTTCTGGTTCATTCCCTAAAATATGTCCATTGGCAAAACCTAAGATTTGGCATTCTTTGATCTTATCAGCTAGTTCCCTTAGGGATTCCTCTATTAAATCTTGGGACAAGGTTTTAAACACAAAGGTCTCCACTTCTGCCCCAGCCCTTTCAAACTGGAGTGCCATATCGTATTCTCCATTGGTACCAGCAAATACTGGAATGAGAACCTTAGGCTTTGCAAGAGATTTAATCCTCTTAATCCTACTTCCACCACTGTATACTATCTCAGTATCCTTTACCCTTCTTTCCTCCTTAACTGGAAATACTTCCTTCAAGGTTCTTTCCCAGGCTTCAATTATGTCATCTAGTAGTATTATTTCTCCTTCTAGTTTTATGTGTTCAGCCTCTATGGTTCTTCCTATTAATGTGTAATCTATACCTTCAAACAGGTCTTCTAGGTTGGCTTCTTCCTCTATTTCAAGTACAATGGAGCCGTATAGTGGTTTATATATTCTGTCCAATACCTGGGAAGCAAATTCAAAGCCGATTCTATTTCCAAAGGCCATTTCACATATGCTCCTTGCAATTCCTCCAAATCTTATAGTGGAGCTGGAAAGTACATGTCCTTTATCTATTAATTCCTTTACCCTTATATAGCTTTTCTTAAGCTTTGCGAAATCCACTAATCCCTTTTCATCTATTGAAACATTAACCACTACCACCTTTGAACCTGGCTTTTTAAATTCTTTAGAAACTATCCTGTCTATTTTTTCTGTGGTTACTGCAAAACTTACAAGGGTAGGTGGCACATCTATATCTTCAAAGGTTCCGCTCATGCTGTCCTTTCCACCAATGCTAGGAATATCTAAATTCTTCTGTACAAGGAAGGCTCCTAATAGAGCACTAAATGGTTTGCCCCATTTTACTGGATCTGTTCCTAATCTTTCAAAATACTCTTGGAAGGACAATCTTATCCTTCTAAAATCTCCTCCTAGGGCTACGACTTTTGCAATGGACTCAATTACTGCATAATATCCTCCATGGAAAGGACTCCACTCTGATAAGAAGGGATCATAACCGCAAGTCATTATGGAACAGGTACTAGTATTGCCCTTTAATACTGGAAGCTTTGCCACCATGCCTTCTTCAGGTGTAAGCTTATGCTTACCTCCTAGTGGCATAAGTACTGTGCCAGCACCTACTGTATGATCAAATCTCTCAATGAGGCCTTTTTGAGATCCAGTATTTAATTGAGCCATATTCTCTATGAAATCCCTTACTATGTCTTTTCCTGAAATGTGATCTGGATTTTCTTTTAAGTATAGTCTATCCCTAGGTGATATTATTTTCACTTTGCTCTTTTTGTTAACTCCACTGGTATCTAGGAATTCCCTTTTTATTTCAGCTACCTTCTTGCCCCTCCATACCATGCGAAGTCTATTCTCATCATTTACCTCAGCAATTACTGTCCCTTCAACATCCTCTTCTTGTAAGTATTTTCTAAACTCCCTTATATCCTTTCTTGAAATCAATACGGCCATTCTCTCCTGTGATTCGGCCAAGGCTGTTTCCCAGCAGTTTAGTCCTGGATATTTTAATAGGACCTTATCTAAATCGATACATATACCATCGGCCAACTCCCCTACTGCAACAGCAACTCCACCGGCACCAAAATCGTTACACTTCTTAATGAGCCTTGTTACTTCTGGCCTTCTAAATAGTCTCACTATCTTTCTCTCAATTATTGGATTGCCTTTTTGTACTTCTGCACCAGATACCTCTAGAGCTTTGTCCGTATGCTCCTTTGATGAGCCAACAGCTGCCCCAATACCATCCCTACCAGTCCTGCCTCCAATAAGTAGGACTAGATCTCCTTTCTCAGGTTTTTTCCTTACAACCCAATCCTTTGGTGCAGCAGCTACTAAGGCTCCTAATTCCATCCTCTTAGCTACAAACCCCTCATGATAAAATTCCTGAACATATCCTGTGGTACTGCCAATCTGGTATCCATAGGAACTATAGCCTTCCATGGCAGTTGTAGTTATCTTTCTTTGTGGAATCTTGCCCTTTAAGGTTTCCTCATATTTACTTCTTGGATCAGCTGCCCCTGTAATCCTCATGGCTTGATATACATAGGATCTGCCTGATAAAGGATCCCTTATAGCTCCTCCAAGGCAGGTATTGGCTCCTCCAAAAGGTTCAATTTCTGTAGGATGATTATGGGTTTCATTTTTAAACATAAGCAGCCATTTTTCAATATTCCCATCTACATCCACATCTACTTCTATGGAGGCTGCATTTATCTCATCTGATTCCTCCTTGTCTTCTAATAAACCCTTTTTCTTTATTTCCTTCATGTTTATAGTAGCTAAATCCATGAGACAAATTGGTTTTTTCTTATCCCCATATACGTATTCCCTAGAGGACAAGTATTCAGCAATTGCCTTTTCAAATATTTCCCTATATTGGCCTTCGTCTAAGTCAATATGAACTAGCTCTGTGGCAAAGGTCCTGTGTCTGCAGTGGTCAGACCAATAGGTGTCTATTATCTTCAATTCTGCCACTGTGGGATCCCTAAGCTCTTCTCTAAAATAATTCTGACAAAAAGCTAGATCTTCTATATCCATTCCCAAACCCAATTCTTCTTTTACCATATTCAGTTCATTAATGTTCATGGCTAAAAAGCCTTCAACAATTTCAACCTGATCTGGTGCCTGCCCCTCCTTTTCATGGGCTACATAGTCTAAGGGAACTTCTCTTGATTCGGTAGGATTAATATGATAGGCCTTTACCTTGTCTAGATCTTCCTGGGATATATTTTTTATAATGATTATCTCTGAATGCTTAACTGTAACTTCTTCAAATCCCAGATAGCTAGATACCATATTGTTGACTGCATCTTCTCTCTGATTATATTGACCTCTTAAACTTTCCACCCTAAATGCCTTTTCATCTTCTGCAAGCTCTATACTTCCTTCATAGAAGGTATCTAATTGAGGTTCATACAAAACAGTATCTATTATCTCTTTCACCTGTTCATCTGCAGCGTTAAATATCTCATATACATTTAATACTCTAACTTTTTCTAAGCCTTCAATACCTAGATAACCCTTAAATTCCTCCAATAACTCCCTAGCCTTTACATTCACCTGTTCCTTTTTCTCAATGATTATCCTTTTCATATTTCTCCTCCTTAAATTTAAATAGCCCAATCGAGTAGGTAAAGCGAAACCTACCCGACTGGGCTTTTCTCCCTTCGGTGTAATGCCAGAAATTGCATTTGTACCGCTTGGACCAGACGAGAAGATCTCCGGAACCCTAGGTACACTTTCGCTCATAGCTAAATGATTTACGGTCATTTAGTAGATACATTCCAACCATATTATGGAACTTATATGAGCGCATGCTATTCTTTTGTAGTCTCTCCTAAGATGAGCTTGGTCAGCAATAAGGGCTCTACATATTCTCCTTCTTTATATACCCTCATATTACCTCCAGAAATCTCATCTATTAAAGCAATGTGATTATCTTTTCCAATCCTTCCAAACTCCAGCTTTATATCGTACAGCTCAAGACCCTTTTCAGCCAGATCTTCTTTTATGATCCCAGATATCTGCCTTGTAAGGTCGGTAAGTATCTTGTATTCTTCCTTGGTCATTATGTTTAGCATCTCTAAGGCTTCATCAGTGATAAGTGGGTCATTTCTCTCATCATCTTTAAGGGTAACCTCCACATAGCCATCAAGTACTTGACCTTCCTTAGCATATAAGCCATAACGTCTTATGAAGCTGCCTACAGCCCTGTACCTACATATGACTTCCACACCCTTGCCAAAGGCCTTAGCAGGAAGAACCGTCATGGTGTTTTCTTCAAGGTTGCAGTCTATATAGTGGGTAGGTATATTAAGACTATTTAGTTTCTCAAAGAAGTACTTACTAAGCTTAAGGCCAGCCTTTCCTGCTCCTTCAATAGTAAGGCCTACAGTATTTGCTCCTGGATCAAAAACTCCGTCCTGTCCTGTTACATCATCCTTAAATTTCAAAAGATAGTTTCCATCTTCCAACTGGTACACGTCTTTAGTTTTGCCCTCATAAACCAATTTCATACCAATCACCCCATATCATTATTTTGCAAACTATCTGCTGATTTATGTATAAAAGCCTGTTGCTTAAAGTCCAACTAAAAACAAAAAACCAGTCAGATAGGTAAGTGAAACCTACCCGACTGGGCTTTTCTCCCTTCGGTGTAATGCCGATAGAGGCACTTGTACCGCTCGGACCAGACGAGAAGATCTCCCCGGAACCCTAGGTACACTTTCACTCATAGTAAAGTGATTTACGGTCACTTTGTAGATACATTCCAACCATATTATGGAATTTATATGAGCTAATCTATTAACTTTTATACCTCTATCATAACATATCCTTTTTCTTTGTCAACTAAATTTCTACAAGTTTGTATTTTTTTCAACCTTATGCACATGAAGTATTTCATGGTTATCCTTTAGTAGGGTCTCAAATAGGTGGTTAATTGCTGGGTTTTCCTCAGAGCTCTTAACATATGAGGATCTATCAAGCCTGTAAAGGCCCATGGATCTTTTCTCCCTAACCTTTCTAGTCATTGGGACTGGCTGGCCTCCTCCAGCTATACATCCACCTGGACAAGCCATGACTTCTATCATGTGGTATTCTTTCTCTCCAGCTTTAATACTCCTTATTAGATCTTCTGCATTTTTTAGTCCATGGACTACTGCTATTTTTACTTCCTTGCCATCAATATTGAAGCTTGCTTCTTTTATGTTATCCAATCCCCTTACTTGTTTGAAAATTAGCTCCTTATCCACATGATCAGGCTTCTCTTTCAAGAGCCTTGTTACAACAGCCTCTGCAACTCCACCAGTGGATCCAAATATTACTCCAGAACCACTAGCTAGTCCAAAGGGCATATCAAAGGATTCATCTTCTAATTCATCAAATACTAACCCAACTTCCTTAATTAGCATGGCCAATTCCTGAGTTGTAATTACAAGTTCCACATCCCTTATGCCATCTGTTTGGAATTCTTCCCTAGCGGCTTCTGCCTTCTTAGCTGTACAGGGCATGATTGAAACTACTACTGTCTCTTTTCCTTCCTCTTCATCCCTTTGTTTGTAGAATTCCTTAATTACAGAACCAAACATTTGCTGTGGAGATTTGCAGCTAGATATATTGTCTAGCATGTCTGAAAATCTATTTTCCGCAAACTTAACCCAACCTGGACAGCAGGAGGTAAATAGGGGCAGATTCTTTCCTTGTGAGAGCCTTTCAACAAACTCTTGTGACTCTGCTATTACAGTCATGTCAGCACCAAAGGCTGTATCATATACCTCGTCTACCCCCATCTTCTTAAGGGCAGCTATTATTTTGCCAATGGAAATTTCCCCTGGCTCCATGCCAAATTCCTCTCCTAAGGCAACTCTAACTGCTGGGGCTATTTGAACTACTACTCTCTTATTCTTGTCAAACACCAAATCCCAGAATCTATCAGTTTCATTCTTTATGGAAATAGCTCCAGTAGGGCAAATAGCTCTACACTGTCCACAGTTGATGCAGTTAGTATCTGCAACTGGCCTATCAAAGGCTGTTGAAACTTTCATCTTAGAGCCCCTATAGGCAAAGCTCAAGGCTCCAACCCCTTGTATTTCTTCACACATTCTGACACAGTCTCCACAAAGAATACACTTGTTTGGATTCCTAACAATGGCTAGACTGCTGTTGTCTACAGGTTCCCTATCTATAAGGCCACCAAACCTGATCTTATTGATGCCAAACTTGCCTGCTAGAGCCTGCAGAGTACAATCCCCTGTCTTTTCACAGGTAGTACAGTCCCTATCGTGGTTGGCTAGCAGTAGTTCCAATATGTTCTTTCTATATCTTAACAGCCTTGGAGTTTGAGTGTATATTTCCATGCCATCCTTGGGTACTGTAGAACAGGAGGTAAGTATCTTGCCATACTTGTCCTCTACAATACACATTCTACAAGCACCATATACGCTTAGTTCTGAGTGAAAGCAAAAGGTTGGTAGCTCTATGCCTGCTTTTCTCACTACTTCTAATACATTCTTCTCTCCATTAAACTCAACTTTTTTTCCATCTATAATCATTGTACCCTTCATCATGTCTACGCCTCCCTTATTGCTGCAAATGGACAAGCTTCCATGCAAGCACCACATTTTATACATTTGCTTTGATCTATTCTAAATACTTCCTTAACTTTTCCATCAATTGCACCAACAGGACATGATCTGCTGCATTTGCTACAGCCTTTACATATTTCAGGATCGATTTCTATTGTTCGAAGCTTGCTACAGTTCTTGGTTGGACATCTTTTATCCACTATGTGTTGGATGTACTCATCCCTAAAGTATCTCATTGAAGATATAACAGGATTTGCTGCAGATTTGCCAAGGCCGCAAAGGGCAGTGTTAGTTATGGTATCTGCCAATTCTTCTAATAGATCTAAATCCTTCATTTTTCCTTTTCCTTCTATGATCTTATCTAAAATCTGAAGCATCCTCTTGGTTCCCTCTCTACAGGGGATACATTTTCCACAGGACTCATTTTGGGTGAAGTTCATGAAGAATCTTGCCACAGAAACCATACAAGTATCCTCATCTAGCACTACCATACCTCCAGAACCAATCATAGCTCCTACATCCTTCAAGGAGTCAAAGTCTAGAGGCATGTCCAAGTGATCCTCCATCAAACATCCACCAGAAGGCCCCCCGATTTGTACAGCTTTAAATTTTTTACCTCCCTTGATGCCGCCTCCAATATCAAATATTATTTCCCTCAGGGTAGCACCCATAGGTACCTCAATAAGGCCTGTATTGTTTACATTACCACTTAAGGCAAAAGCCTTAGTACCTGAGCTGCTTTCTGTACCAAAGGATCTAAACCAATCAGCACCCTTGGTGATTATATGTCTAACATTTGCATAGGTTTCCACATTGTTCATTACAGTAGGTTTCTGCCATAGGCCTTCTTCTACGGTTCTCTTAACCTTTACCCTAGGCATACCCCTTTCCCCTTGAATAGAAGCCATCAAGGCACTACCTTCACCACATACAAAGGCTCCTGCCCCTTTGTTTATGTGAATATCAAAGGATAGACCAGTTCCTAATATATTCTTGCCTAACAGCCCCATTTCTCTAGCCTGCTCTATGGCTGTTGTAAGCCTTTTAACTGCTAGGGGATATTCTGCCCTTACATAGATATAACCCTCTGTAGCTCTGGTTGCATAGGCAGCTATAGTCATCCCTTCAATTAGGCTATGAGGATCTCCTTCCATGATGCTTCTATCCATGAAAGCTCCAGGGTCTCCCTCGTCTCCATTGCAGACTACATATTTAACCTCTGATGGGTAGGAAAGAACCTGGGACCATTTCTTTCCAGTTGGGTAACCTCCACCACCTCTACCCCTTAGGTTAGAATCAACTATCTCCTTGCATACTTCCTCTGGGGTCATTTCTTCTAATACTTTAATTAGGGCTGTATATCCATCATTTGCTATGTACTCTTGTATTGATTCTGCGTCTATATGTCCACAGTGTTCTAGCACAATCCTAGTCTGTTTTTCATAGAAGGGTATGGATTCTTGTGTTTCATAAATATCTCCATTAAATCTATACATCAGCCTTTCTACAGGCCTATTGTTTATCAAAGTCTCATTAACAATCTCTTCACAATCTTCAGGTTTGACCTTTATATAAAGATACTTATTAGGCTCAATCCTTACTAAAGGTCCCTTTTCACAGAAGCCATGGCAACCACTCTTCTTAACTCCAATACCTTCCTGTTCCTTTTCTAGGTCAACTTCAGCCAGGATACCCCTTTCCTCTATTAGGTTTTTTAACCTCTCGTATACCTTAAGGGAGCCACCAGCAACACATCCAGTACCTCCACACACGATTACTTTCTTGTATTGTTTTTGTAGGGACTTTCTATAAAAGTCGCTCATTTTTTTGAACTCTGATATACTACTTATCTTCATTTCCTTGTCCCTCCTTTAGCTGCCTGATTATTTCTACTGCTCTCTCTGGAGTCAGCTCTCCATATACTGCATCATTTATGGTCATTACTGGTGCTAGGCCACAGGATCCCAAGCAGGATACTGTTTCCACTGTAAATAACAAATCATCTGTTGTTTGTTTTTCTCCTGTTAGAGACAATTCTTCCCTTATGGCCTCTAAAACAGGTATGGATTTTTTAACATGGCAAGCCGTTCCATCACAAATTTTGATTAGATATTTCCCCTTTGGATTTAGAGAAAAGTTTTCATAAAAGGTTGCAATTCCAAATAGCTTTGCTGGACTTATATCCATTTTTTCCGATACTCTCTCCAGTACTTCAACTGGTAAATATCTGAACTCGTTCTGTAGTTCCTGCAATATGGTAATGATAGAAGATTGTTCCTTGCCATAAAGTTCAATTACTTTGTCAACTTTATCCATCATTTTATCCACCATTTACTTCATCCTTTCTATATTGGTTTTAAGGCTTGCAACTATGATTATACCAATTGGATAAAGTTTGTCAAGATTTTATCAATTGATATTTAAATTTTTTTTTACTTATCAGAATAATATATGATTTTTCTATATTGCCACATCCAATAAATGTAAAGTCTCAATGATGTAATAATTCTAGTCTAAGTAAAATATACATTTAATAGCTACATTATGGTAAGGAGGGTGCTTATGTTAGAGGCTAAGGAATTCATAGAAATGTCATTAGAATTGAATTTGTTCTTCACCAGAATCATAAAGGAACATATGATATTTACAGAAATCAGTCTTCCTATAAAGGAAAGCCACCTGATATTGGAAGCTGACAATATGAAAATATCCTTTGAATCCCTTTTAAAGGAAACTACAGACTTGGCAAGAGGGAATATAAGTAAAAAAGCTATAGAGTCCAGAGAGTTTGTAACCCCTTATACCCTGGATGCAGAAGTCAAGTTTGAGTCCCTATTTGGAGCTTGCATAAATAAGAACATAACCAAAGAACAGCTGAATTTCCCCTACATGGAAGAGGCAAGTATCCATGACCATCATCTAGAAGAGCAGGTTTATGACTTAAACAGCCGTATTATGAATCTACTGATGGATGTAATCAAATACAGTGAGGATATCATAGCAAATGTGGCAGATTGTCAATTAGCTATATTCATCTATCCAGAAATGCTAGATCATCTATTAAGAGAAACAAAATTCTATATGGAGCTTTTACTTGACTTACAGGATAAAAAAGTTCCCAAGAAGAAGATAATAGAAAAGCAAATATTCTGGAACCATATCATGGAAGATCATGCTGAGTTTATAAGAGGTCTTCTAGATCCTTCAGAAGAGGAACTAATGAAGATGGCCAACAGATTTGCTGAAATGTTTGAGAAGTTGCTAAAGGAAACCAAGGAAGCTGATAAGAAGGATATCGAAAGGGTAACAGAGAAAAATCTAAAGGCAGCAAGGGAACTAATGGAATTTAAAAAAGACAGCACTGAAGGCCTATTGAAATGTGAGATAAAGGGAATCTTGAATCCATTATTAGCGGATCATGTGCTTAGGGAGGCTAATAGGTATATTAGGCTCTTAAAGGAATATTTAAAGGAGGATAGGAAATAGGGATAGGCCTTGTGGGATGCTTTCTTCCATTTTCTCCAGAGTCGATCTTTGCTTTATAGATTAAGCCTTTAGCCAAACTGAAGCAAAAGGTATACATGCAAAGATGAGAGCCGACTCGAGAAGATTTGATTGAAGTATCTGGTGCAGGGAAACCATAAGATTTGCGTCTTAAGCGAAAGCGGTTACGCAAATCGGTTTCACAAGCCGTGATACTTCACAAATCTTTGAGCCGGAGGCTCGAACTTTGCTGTATGCCTTGACTACATGCCTTAAAATCATAAACAGAAAGCTGGCTCTACAGATTAGAGCAGGGCATTTTCTAATAAAACACTAGTTAATTCCAGCAAACAAAAAAACCGCGATGAAAGTCATCACGGTTTTGATTATTCCCACTCAATAGTAGCTGGAGGCTTATCAGTTATATCATATACTACCCTGTTAACCCTTGGTACTTCACTGGTTATCCTCTTTGAAATCTTATCTAAAACTTCAAGAGGTATCCTTGCCCAAGTAGCAGTCATGGCATCCACACTGTTTACTGCTCTTAGTATAATGGTATAGTTATAAGTCCTCTCACCATCTATTACCCCTACAGACCTTATATCAGGAATTGCAGCAAAATACTGCCATATTTTATCCTTTAGGTTGGCCTTGTCAATTTCTTCTCTAAATATATGATCCGCTTCCCTCAATATTTCAAGCTTCTCCTCTGTTACTTCTCCTAGTACTCTAACTCCTAGGCCAGGACCTGGGAAGGGCTGCCTATTTACTATTTCCTCGGATATTCCAAGTAACCTTCCTACTTCCCTTACCTCATCCTTAAATAGCTGTCTTAGTGGTTCTATCAGCTGGAAGTCCATATCCTCTGGAAGGCCTCCTACATTGTGATGGCTTTTTACTACCCTATTGCCATCAAATCCAGATTCTATTATATCTGGATAAATGGTTCCTTGTACTAAGAAATCAATATCAGTAAGCTTATTCTTCTCTTCTTCGAATACTCTTATAAACTCTTCTCCTATAATCTTCCTTTTCTCTTCCGGATCTGTTACTCCTTTCAGCTTGCTTAAGAACCTAACCTTTGCATCCACAGCTATTAGATTCATATGGAACTTTTCCCTAAAGGTATCTATAACTTGTTCCTTTTCGTTCTTTCTAAGCAATCCATGGTCCACAAATACGCATACTAGTTTATCCCCAATTGCTTTATGGACCAATACTGCTGCAACAGATGAGTCAACTCCACCAGACAAAGCACATAAGGCCTTCTTTTGACCAACCTTCCTTCTTATCTCTTCTATGCTATTGGCGATGAACTCTTCTAGATTCCAGCTTTTATCACAGTTACATACTTTAAATAGGAAGTTGTCAATTATATATTCCCCATCTGTTGAACCTTCCACTTCTGGATGGAATTTCACCCCATATATCTTGCTGTCCTCTTTTCCTATGGCTACTACATTAGACCCTAATTCTGCTATCTTTTCGAAGCCTTCAGGAATGGTTTCAAATACGCAATCCATATCCATCCACATATTTAGGTTCTCCTTCATGCCATTGAATATGGGGCTTTCCCTATCCACATGGACAGACTCAAAGTTATATCCATTGCCAAGGGACTTAGTTGAACTGCCACCAAAGGCTTCTTCTATAAACCTTGTACCATAGCCAATAGCCATAACTGGAATTCCTAAATTGAATACATCTGTATTTAAATCAGAAAATTCCTTGTCACTTTCACCAACTATTATTATGCCTTCAGGCTTTTTTGACTTGATCTCTTCTATAGGATGATTATAGGGGACTATTTCACAGTAAACTTTACTCTGTCTAATTCTCTTCCCTAAGCTATTACTATATTTTCCACCTAAGTCTAATATTAATATCAAGCTAACTCCTCCTTATCTTCTACTGTAGTTAGGAGCTTCCTTGGTAATATATACATCATGAGGATGGCCTTCAATTAAAGAAGCAGTAGTTATCTTGATGAATTTTGCTTTTTCTTGTAGGTCTTTAATATCCTTAGCCCCTACATATCCCATACCTGACCTTAAACCACCTATCAATTGATAAACTACATCTCCTAAAGGTCCTCTATAGGGAACTCTTCCTTCTACTCCTTCAGGTACATATTTTTTAGTTTCTTCTTGGAAATATCTATCGTGGCTGCCTGCCTTCATAGCAGATAAGGATCCCATTCCTCTATAGACTTTAAATCTTCTTCCTTCATAAAGCTCCTCTTCTCCAGGACTTTCCTTAGTACCAGCAAATAAGGATCCAATCATTACTGAACTTGCTCCAGCTGCCAAGGCCTTTGTAATATCTCCAGAATACTTAATTCCTCCATCGGCAATTATAGGTACTTCGTATTCCTTCCCAGCCTTAGCACAGTTGATAATAGCTGTTATTTGAGGCACACCAATACCTGTTACAACTCTTGTAGTACATATGGAGCCAGGACCTATACCTACCTTGACAGCATCTGCACCTGCCTTGATTAAGTCCACTGTAGCCTCGTAGGTTGCCACATTTCCTGCTATTAACTGAAGATCTGGATATTCCCTTTTAATCTTTTTAACCGTTTCTATTACACCTACTGAATGTCCATGGGCTGTATCTACAACTACCACATCTACCTTAGCCTTTACTAGGGCAGCCACTCTTTCCAGAACATCATCAGTTACTCCTACTGCTGCACCCACTAGCAGTCTACCTGCCTCATCTCTTGCAGAATTAGGATATTCAATTAGCTTCTCGATATCCTTTATGGTTATGAGACCAGCAAGTTTGTAGTTGTCGTCAACTATTGGCAACTTCTCAATCTTATGCCTTTTCAATATGTCTAATGCCGAATCCATGTCGATGCCAACCTTTGCTGTAACCAAGTTGTCCTTGGTCATAACTTCATCTATTCTCTTGGTTGTGTCCACTTCAAACCTAATGTCTCTGTTGGTTATAATGCCTACTAATGTTCCGTCCTCTTCAACTATTGGCACTCCTGAAATATGGTATCTTTCCATTAATTCCAAAGCATCAGATACAACATGATCCCTTGTAAGTGAAAATGGATCAGTTATTATCCCGTGTTCCGATCTTTTTACTCTGTCTACTTCCAAAGCCTGCTTTTCAATGGACATGTTTTTGTGAATTATTCCAATGCCGCCTTCTCTTGCTATAGCTATAGCCATCTTTGATTCTGTCACCGTATCCATACCTGCACTGACTAGAGGTATGTTTAGCTTGATCTTCTTAGTCAAATATGTATTTACTTTAGTATCCTTGGGCAAAACTTCTGATTTGCCTGGCTGCAACAAGACATCATCAAAAGTTAAGCCTTCTCCTACAAATTCCACTGTTTATCCCTCCATTTATTTATTCTTTAATAATATGTGCCAGTGAAGCAAAATTATTGCATAGATGCAAGCAATCAATTTATTCTTTATAAAATAGCAAATATTAACTCTCAAGTCAAGAAATTTAATAATTATGTAATTTTAGAAAAAATCTTGAAAATCCAAAAGATATATATTGTCAATATATTACAGATGTCTATAAAACCATATAATAGCCTCTTCCATCATGTTGGTTGTAACAAAATGGTCTAGGTTTGGATAGGTAACAAATCTAATTCTATCCTTATCTTTATACATGGGCTCTATTTTATCGTAAAAGAGCCTTTGGCTTTCTATAGATACAGAACTGTCTTTTTCACCATGAAGTAGTAGAATTGGCCTGTCTACTAGGAGAGGGATATTGTTCATAGGGTCTAGCTTGGATATCTTTTCTACTAGTTTCTTAACCTTTTCACTTTCCTTTATATTGAAGCCTCTTGCAAAGAATTCATTAGAATTTTCCCAGTAACATGAGCCATTGAGGACTACCAAAGCCTTTATGCCTGGCTTGTGGGTAAATATGCCTGCTGCTGTAAAGCCTCCCATGGAATGACCAATAACCCCTATCCTGTTAATATCAGCCTCATATTTTGATACTAGACCATCTATGATGGCTGTTGATTCCTCCAAGTTGTTGAATATGACATGCCAGAAGTACTTGCCTGCATTTTCTATACCATAGTTTGCAAGAGGTTCCCTTTCTCCATGATATAGGGCATCAGGAATTAGCACCTGATAGCCTACAGAGGCTAACATGAAAGCCCTAAGCCTTTGGTTTTCCTTCCTTGAACTCCAACCATGGTAAAAGATGATTGTAGGCAGGGGGCCTTCCCCTTCCTTTGGCCTAAATAGTATGGCTGGAATACTATCTATATTTATTCTCTCTTCTTGTATATATCTGGATTGTAGATGATCGGTCATAATCCAAACTCCTTTTTTGCTGGTTTTGTTATCTATAATATATCACATATAGTGGATAATAATCAAAAATATGAAATATGGAAAGCATCTCCAGAGTCTGGCTTTGCCTTATAGATTAAGCTGCTTGCCAAGCTGCAGTAAAAGGCATACTAGCAAAGATGAGAGCCGACTCGAGAAGATTTGATTGAAGTATCCGGTGCAGCGAAACCATAAGATTTGCGTCTTAAGCGTAAGCAGTTACGCAAATCGGTTTCGCAAGCCGTGATACTTCACAAATCTTTGAGCCGGAGGCTCGAACTTTGCTGTATGCCAATATCTTCAGGCCCATAATCATCAAAACAGAAAGCTAGCTTTACTAATTATGATCAAACATGCTGCATAACAAAAGCACTGCCTAATACTATTCAGACAGTGCTTTCCATAATTTACTGTAACAATAAGTAGGATACCAACACTCCTACAAATACCGATAAGATCAGGTTGCCTTTTAAATAAGCCGCAATAGCAGCTGATGAAACTCCCAATATAGTGGGAATTATCATATCCTGGGATGATGTCAAGATCCCCCTTGTTATCAATATGCTTAAAGATGTATAGGGTATGATCTGTAAAAATATTTTTGCCTTACCCCCTACATCTCTATCCTTTAATGCTACCAAGGGCAGCATTCTAGGTATATATGTAACCAATGCCATGCCTATTATTACCGGTAAATATCCCTTCAATTCACATTCTCCTCTTCCTTATGGTTAAGTACAGTTATACCTAAAGCTGAAGCTACTATTATGGCTAGTATAATATCCCATCCTGCTGGGAAGATGTTTAAATAATAAATTAGAGCATATATGGCTGCAGATATTATAAACACAAGGAATATCCTCTTATTCTTCTTTGCCTCTGGAAACAATAATGCTGCAAACATTGCATATAAGCCTACACTCAAGCTTGCTTGAAGAGACTGAGGGAGTATTTCCCCTACAAAGTATCCTACTATAGTCCCTATGTTCCAGGATAGATAGGGTAATAAGAATACCATGCTTACATATGCTAAATTAATCTTACTTTTGCTAAAGGATACCACTGAAAAAGTTTCATCTGAAATTCCAAAACCTAGTACAGGTAAAAACTTCTTGGGTATGTTTTCTAATTTTACAGATAAAGATGCAGACATAACCAAATATCTAATATTCAAAAGAAAAATAGCCATAATGATACTGGATGAATTAACTCCAGCACTTATTAGATCAAGAGCCATAAATTGGCCAGCCCCTGCATAGACTATAGAAGATAGGAGGCTGGTATCCCTTAGAGATAAGGAGGTATTCTTTGATAGTAGTCCAAAAGCTATGGCTATAGGAAAATAACCCAAAACAATAGGTATAGAGGCAATTAGACCTTCTTTCAAGCTTTCTCTTTTGCAAACCCTCTCAGTCATACATTCAACTCCTTATAACGTCTATTTCAATATTGCATTAGCTATCAACTTATCAAACTTTCTGATATCTACTCCCCTTTGTAAATTGATCTTAATATGGCCTGCCCTAGTCCATAGTTCCACTTCTGCATTAAGGTCTAAGAGCTTCCCAGCATTTTCAGTGGACCACATGTTTATGGATGAGTAAGGTAGAGAGTAAATTTCCACCTTCTTGCCTGTTATGCCCTGAGAATCCCTAACTATAAGCCTCTTGTTTGTAAATATAGCACTATCCCTAAAAGTCTTGTATGCTGCTACCGCATACTCCCCTTCTACCAATATTTCTTCCACATCCTTTGGCACAGGACATTCAGATATTAATGTCCATTCAAGAATATTGCCTACTGCCATTTGTTCCCCTCCTTTGTTTTCAAATAATTATAAATATATTATTAATCATTATAGCATATTTTATCTATCTTCATCATATTCGTTTAAGGCTGCTCTAGCTGGATAAAATATCTATATATAAGATAATTAAGAAGGTGATTAAATGTCAAAATTTCATAAGAGTCCAAATAAGTATGTAACACACATTGCTTTAAAAATAGAGAATTTAAATCGTTCATTGAAATTTTACGAAGAGTTGTTGGGATTTAAGGTGCTTCATAAAGAAGAGAAGAGGGTAGTACTAACAGCAGACGGTATAAACCCTATCATAACCTTGGAACAGCCAGAAGATGTAAAACCTAAGGAGCTAAGAAGGACTGGATTGTATCACTATGCCCTTCTTCTACCTAATAGAAAGGAATTAGGAAAGCTATTAAAGCAGCTTAAAAAGGCCGACTATCCCTTATTAGGAGCTTCCCATCATGGGGTTAGCCAGGCAATATACCTTCAGGATGTAGATGATAACGGCATAGAAATCTATGTAGACACTCCCTATAATACATGGGAATGGGATGGTAACACAGTAGATATGGTAACTAAACCCTTATATCTTAAGGAACTCATGGAAGAAGCCCAGGGGGAAGAATGGGAAGGTGTTCCAGAAAATACCATAATAGGTCATATACATCTACATGTATCAAGTCTAGCAGAAGCAGAAAATTTTTATGTGGATGGGCTCGGCTTTGATGTGGTAGCAAGAATGCCAAGACAAGCTACCTTTACCTCTACAGGCAAATATCATCACCACATTGCCTTTAATATATGGAATGGAACCAATATACCAGCCCCCTCATCCAACAGTGTAGGCATGAAGTATTTTACATTAAAGCTGCCTGATGAAGAGGTAAGAGATCAAGTTGTTAACAAGTTAAGTAGCCTTGGATATGAAGTTAAACAAGAAGGTGATAAGCTTGTTACATGGGACCCATCACAAAATGAGATCCACCTGGTAGTATAACCCTGTCCCTTACCAAACTAATGAATATTTGATTTGCAGGAAAATAGTGATATAATGAATGTAAAATGGCTGAAGCTGTTTAAATATATTAACCTGCCAAGAAGGTAATTGCTTTTCTGAAGAAAGGCAGTTAATAGGATCTTTGGAGGTAAGATGAAGAATTCGTTAAAAAAACTTGTTTTATCAGGATTTTTTATAGCCCTTGGTTTTATATTACCTTTCTTTACAGGTCAAATTCCTGCTCTGGGAAATAAACTATTGCCAATGCATATTCCAGTTTTACTGTGCGGTTTTGTCTGTGGCTGGCCATATGGCTTAGCAGTTGGCTTTATTGTCCCCCTGTTTAGAAGCATAGTATTTGGTATGCCGCCTATGTTTCCAATTGCCATGGCCATGGCCTTTGAGTTAGCTGCCTATGGCTTTATATCTGGCTTGTTATACAAATATTTTTCTAGAAGCAGAGGAAATATTTTGGTTTCTCTTATCGCTGCCATGCTTGGTGGAAGAGTAGTCTGGGGAATAGTAAGCTATTTTCTATATGGTATAAGTGGCAGCCACTTTACTTTAAATATGTTCATAGCTGGTGCCTTCATAAATGCTGTACCAGGAATTATAATCCAGCTGATACTCCTTCCATCAATAGTTCTTTTGCTTGAAAGGATGGATATGTTAGAAAATGGCTTCAGGGTTTAATGGTTCACTTTTACATCAGAATGAAAAATTTCAAGAGATATTAGATAGAATCGACTGTCTGCTGAATTCAAACAGGCTTGTGATAATTGCCATTGATGGTAAGTGCGGCTCTGGAAAGACTACCTTGGCTAATGAGTTAGGAAGACTATATGATTCAAATGTATTCCATATGGATGATTACTATTTGAGGCCAGAGCTTAAAACTGAAGAAAGGCTAAAGGAAGTTGGAGGAAATGTGGATTATGAAAGGTTCAAGGAGGAAGTAATCAAAGGTATCCTATCAGGAAAAGAATTTAATTACCAGATCTATGACTGCAAAAAAATGCAATTGACAGATATTGTCTCTGTTAGCCCGAGAAAGTTGAACATAATTGAGGGCAGCTATAGTATGCATCCAAGCTTAATTGATAACTACCATCTAAAAATATTCCTAGATATAGATGAGGAAAGCCAGAAGGAGCGAATATTAAATAGAAATGGCATTGAGGCATATAGTAGATTTGTCAATGAATGGATTCCAAAGGAAAACCAATATTTTGAGAAAATGAATATAAGAGAAAAATGTGATCTAGTAATATCATGGAAATAATCCCCTTCCTATTAGTGGAGGGGATTACCTTATTTCATCTAAATAATCCTTTAATATATTTACTGCATCTTCTATAGACTGTTGAAGGGAATTCTCCTGAGTACCTGCTATTTTAATATTGCACCTATCGTTGGGAATCAATATTTTTAATGCATTGCTTTCTCCAATGGCTTGAGCCATTCTAGGGCTTAATTCACCCATCATAGAATTTGCCATTAGAATAGCAACTACACCAATTACCACATGAGCCCTTTGTACATTATAAACTATAGCATTTTCACCTGTTGCTCCTGCAGCTGCCCCACTCTTTATCATCCTTGCTGTGGCAGCAGAGTTGGTGCCAAGGGCTATCAAGTTAATATCTAGATTTTCCTTCTTAATCCGGTCCACAATAGCGCTTCCTATTCCTCCCCCTTGTCCGTCAACAACTGCAACAGTAATATTCCTTTCCAACATCTTCTCCCTCCTCTAATTCAGCTGGTTCCCTGTGGATTTTCCTTTTGTCTGTATTTATTAGGTTATTCCTTTCACTATATGTAAAAACATTTACATCATTAGTTTATCATAGAATATGTGGATATAGTTTAGCATCCTTACAAAAATTGATATAATACTTAAAAATGAAAATAATTGCAACACTTTATTGCTTTAATATGTTTTCTATATAGGGGGTGGAAAAATGCCAGAAACTTTCAAGGAAATAGATATTGAAGATATTTATCACAGACATGTGGATACAGTATATAGGGTCTGTTTTATGTTCATGAAAAACAGAGCAGAAGCTGAAGATGCAGTCCAGACTACTTTTATAAATTTGATGAATAGCAATGTATCCTTTAAGGATGAAGCCCATGAAAAAGCTTGGCTAATTGTTACTGCTTCTAATATCTGTAAAAACAATTTAAAGCATTGGTTTAGAAGCAAAAGAAGTGATTATGATGATTATCTAAACCATTTAAGGCATATAGACTCCTATGATTTTGAAGTATTAGAAGAGGTCTTATCCTTACCGGCAAAATATAAGACGGTAATCTATTTATATTATTATGAAGGCTATTCCAGCGTGGAGATTGCCAAAATCCTTGGTATAAAGGAGTCAACTATTAGGTCTCACCTATCTAGAGGCAGGAAGATGCTTAAAAAAAGTCTAGGGGGTAAGGAAAATGGATAATAAAATTAAGGGTGCTTTAGACCACATTAGGCCAGATGATGAACAAAAAGAAAGGATGCTAAATAATATATTGGAAAATAAAAAAAGAAAAGGCTTAAGGTTGGGAAAGTTTACTCTAGTTGCAGCTAGCTTACTTGTTGTTATATCCTCCTTCTTTATAAGAACATATATGGACAAAAAAGACTACTCACCTAATGTAGAAGATGAATCCCCTCCCCCAGTTATAGATGAAAATTTACCTAAAATCCAGTTTAAGTTTTCTCCTGATGGAATGGGATATCATGGCATCATGCTATACAATAGAGAAGAGTTAATAACTAACAACCCTTGGTCAAAGGATATGAAAATAAATACCCTCCCAGTATTTAAAAACCATTTACCAACTGAGCCTATGGAGCTGGATGATTATATTCCCAGAGAAGAAAAGGATAAGTTAGCTGAAAATATAGCCAAAAACTTAGGAGTAAACATATTAGAAGCAGATGGCTTTTATGCTTCCTATAAATGTGACAAGGGTATTTCTATAAGTGTATGGCCTGACCTATCTGCTTCCATTTATTGGGATGAACCAGTAAAACTGCCAAATATGGATATAGAAGATGAATACCAAAGACAAGTTTACTATCTTAGGTACTATTATGAGCTGTATGAGGACCTATTTAATTTTCAAGAACCTGCATTTGAAGTAGTCTACGATTATTCCTTCCAGGGAGATAAGCACTATAGCCACTATGTATATGATAAAAAGGGCACCGACCAAGAAAAAATACTAAACTATAGCTTTAATAGAGCTAATTTTGGTTTTTCTGAAGAAGCCAATGGCCTTCATGTAATCCATTTACCCTCAATTTATGAGTACGAAAAGATTGGAGATTATCCAATAATCCCTGTAGAGGAAGCTATTTCTAACATCCTAAAGGGCGACTATCTAACTACAGTCCCCTATGAGGAAAACATAAATAGGGAGGATATTGCTAAGATAGAGTTAGAATACTATATTAGCCCCTATTGTGAATATATGCAGCCTGTATATGTAGCCTATATAGAATTGGAGAATGACAGGCAGGATAATGGACTGATAACCTACGGCATATACTACACTCCTGCCATTAGCAAAGAATATGTGAATATAGTTTTTGATGAAGTCCATTTTAATTAAAACAAGACAAGGGGAAGGTTCCCTTGTCTTATTTTATATGCTTACCAATTCTTCGTGAATCTTCTCCAGTTCCTCAGGTATATCTATGTGCTGAGGACATTTGCTTATGCATATACCACATTTTTGGCACTTGTCTGCCCTTTTGTCTTGGTTCATGTATATGAAATAATCTCTATATGTAAGCTCTTTGTTTTCAGTCTTCTTGTAATTGTTATAGACCTTGAATACCTCTGGTATATCCACTCCAAAGGAACAGTCCATACAATAGCGGCAGCCTGTGCAGGGTATTGGATTTATCTTTTTTAATTCTTCTATTACTCTATCAATAACATTTTGCTCCTCTTTACTGATAGATTTAAAATTAGTCATGGTGTATATGTTGTCCTTTAGCTGCTCCATATTGGACATACCGCTTAGGACCACTGCTACATTTGGCAGTGAAGCAACCCACCGCAAGGCCCAGGAGGCAATGCTATTTGATGAATAGTCCTTCATGTGCTTTTCAACTTGAGGTGCAAAAGATGATAGAAATCCACCTCTAACGGGCTCCATTACAAAGCAGGGTATCTTGTATTTTGCAAGTACATCATATAGGCTTTTGGCATCTATCTCATGCCAGTCCCAATAGTTGATCTGCAGTTGTACAACATCCCACTTGTGCTGGGAAACCATCTCTTCAAGGACCTTTTCATTATCGTGGAAGGAAAAGCCTATGTACCTTATTTTGCCCTCTTCTTTCTTCCTTGCTATAAAATCATATAGGTGGAACTGGTCCATTATTTTCTTACGTTCAGAGTTCATAGCATGGAGAAAGTAAAAATCGAAATACTCAGCTTGACACCTTTCAAGCTGTTCATTAAATAGCCTCTCAGCATCCTCTTCCTTTTCTATTTTCCATATGGGAAGCTTACTGGTAAGATAGTAGCTTTCTCTCGGATATTCAGATAAGACCTTTCCTAAGAATTTTTCTGATTCTTCCTTGTGGTAGTTATAAGCTGTATCGAAATAGTTTAAGCCCTTTTCCATAGCATAGCTGATAAGGCTCTTGGCCTTATCAAAATCAATTTTTTCATCCTTTACAGGGAATCGCATACATCCAAATCCCAATCTAGGAAGCTCAATCCCTAAACTTTCAATGAATATTTTATCCATATCAATCCCAACCTTTTTAGATTATTTGTCAATAATATTGTAGCATTTTAGAAATATTAGAACAAGGTAGGGATCATGACAAATAATAACTCCCCATGGGTTTTATCCCATAGAGAGTTGTATTCTTACTTAATCATTACCACATTAACAGCTTTGATCAAAGCGTTAACATTGTCACCTTCTTTGAAGCCGCTGTCTTCTAAGCTATCTCGCGTCATCACGGACGTAATTAGAGGAGCATTGCCCTCTCATGTGCCAACTCACATTGTAACCTGGGCCATAAGTCCATCATATTTAATTTCCTTAACTTGACCTGTTAAACTGTTTCTTACGCCCGCCTCCATCAAAAAAAACACCTCCTTTCACCGTTAATTATCTTCATTGACCTATGAGTTTATACACTATTCGATAAGCTGAATAATTGTAAAAATTACCATGAACAATTTTCCTGCTTCAACGGCAGGCGCAAAAAATTAGGCAGCGGGACAGTCCGCTGCCTTATGGTTGCCTTAGCTTAATATTCCTCCTTATATTTGGAAACTCTATATATTCTTGCCCTTCAATATGCAATTCATCTGGTATTAGATATTCTTTAAAATCATCTACAGATAAGCCTCGTCTTCTGAAATCTTCTATGCTTAATGTTATCTTCTGTCTAAAAGCAAAAACATGCATGTCATCTGTCCAACTAGTATTTTCTCCATCCTTTACCTTACCCTTTGAATTCCTTATTTCATATTCTATAGGATTTCCATAGAATAGATATTCATCTCTATAAGTGTACTCATGTCCATCATGTATTTCTTTAACTACATCCTTTATTTTCAAATATATATTAGAACTTATATATTGCCTATCCTTGCTATCATCTTCCCTAATTATTATTTCTGTACTGTCTTCATTATACTTTATGTCCTCAACGGTAATCTTGCTGTTACCATATTCTATGACCTGAGGGAGATTATTCCAGTCTATAGAGTATTTTTTACGTCCCCGGCTAGTATATCTACAGGTATTTACTATTAAATCAATATCCTTTGGTTCCTTTAGATAAAGGCTTTGAATATCAAACTCCCTGCGAACAGCTCCAAAACTTCTATATTCCATAGCTCCCCCACGGCTTAGTTCTGATCTTGCGTAGGTTTTTCTTCCATCCTTAATTAAAAATGTTACATCATCAATAAAGCGCCTGTTTTCCTCATTATATACTTGAAGCTTATAGTGTATTCTTGTGGCTGTAGGAGCTATGGTTATTCTCTCTATGGTTAGTTCATTTCCCTTTAGGTCTATTTCCTCATCTACAAGATAGATTTTGGACTCCAGCTTTTTAGCTGGTATGGTCATATTCCAGTTTCCACTTACCTTTACTATAGATTCTTCACTTTCATTTATGAAACTCATCAATTCATCTAAATATATTTCAATCTCTCCCTTATTCTTATCCATAGGATAAGTATAGATCATTAGTTTAACAGTGTTTTCATCTTCTACATAAAGGGGGGAATAATTTGCCGATAAGGGAAAGGATATTTCTTCATATGGTTTTTTTATATTTCCAGCTACCGTCAAGGGAGCATGGTTGTCTGTGTCCCTTGCTGGAACAAACCTAACATTGCCTTCTAAGTCCTCTATTTTCAGTAGGATTATAGTATTAAGGTCGTCAGCAATGACCCCTTCAGCTGTAACCCTAATATTTTTATCCGTTACTGATATGTCTAGCTTTTGTCCTACTCCGTTTTCTATAAGCTCTTCCCAGGCTGAAGTTTGTTTTTCACTGTGCCTCTTCCACCACTTAATAAAGTCGAATATTTCTGAGGCAAAGACGGTTGCTACCAGCATTAAGGATAGAACTACTGCTATTAAGCCAGTTCTGGTAAAAGTTCTAGCAGTTTTCTTTGTAAAGTTCTTTGTGCTTATAGATAATTCTTTACTTGTATTAATTCTATTTGATTTAGATCTTATATATTCAATTGTGGTTATCAATTCATCATATTCCTCACTGCATTTAGTACAATGGATTAAATGATCCTCTATGTCAGTTGCTTCTTCCCTGCTTAAATTTCCATCAATATAATCTAAAAGTTTATCTTTAATGATATTGCAATCCAAAGCTACACCTCCTTTACCAATTCTCTGAGCTCTCTAAGCCCCCTATAGATCCTTGACTTTACAGTCCCAATTGGGATATCTAAAATACTGGATATTTCCTCTTGGCTATAGCCAGATATGTACTTTAGCACTATTACCTCTTTATATATGTCATCTATGGAGTTAAGCTCTTGAAAAAAGCTATACTGATCCAGATGGTATCCATCATGCTCTATGCTTTCCTTTAGGACTTCTCTCTTCATCTTCCTCAGCCTAGTTCTACATTCATTTATCAATATACTTATGAACCAGGTTTCAAAGTAATTGGGTTTCTTCAGAGTATGTATGTTCTCGTATACCTTTATCAGGGTATCTTGCAATACATCTTCTATATCTGCATGATTGTATAAATATGACCAGGCAATTTTATACAGTTTATCCTTGTTTTGATTAATCCACTGTAGTAGAAATTCTAGTTGGCCTTTTTTTATTCTATTTACAAGTCTCTTATTTTCTATATTAATAGTTGTCATTCCATCCTCCCCTCTACTAATTAGATGGGTAAAAGAGATAAAAAGTTCCCTAAAAATAAAAAAATCTTAGTTTCATAATAATATATCCGCAGCAAACTTTCAAAAAGCAGAATAATAATTATCCCACTGTCTTATTTCTATCTAATAAAAATACCTCCTAGTAGATAATCTAATTTCAATTAATTAGACTATCTACTTTGGAGGTATCATATCTCTTTTGTCCCTGACTTTTTTTATTTAGCTCTTATTACTTCTACATCATATCCATCCGGATCTGTTATAAAATAATATCTTGGAGGATCACCTGGAAGGCCCATAAGTTCTGTAACCTTATAGCCCATCTCCTTGTGTCTCTTGTGAGATGCTTCCAAGTCCTCTACAGACACGGCAATATGACTAAAGCCGTTGCCTATTTCATAAGGTTTTTCTGGATTGTAGTTGTAGGTTAACTCTAATTCATACTGACCATCCTCATCACTTAAATAAACTAGTGTAAATTCATGTTCCGGAAAGTCCTTTCTCCTAGTTTCTCTAAATCCCAAAGCTTCTGTATAGAACTTTAAACTCTTTTCTAAATCCATAACCCTTATACAGGTATGAAGTAATTTATATTTCATAGGTATACCTCCTTGAATACTTTATCTATATATTTATATCCCAAATATGATAGGTTTAATATGTATGAGTATGAAATTTTCTAAAATACAAAAAGACCTCTGAGTTCTCTCAGAGGTCTAATGTTTATCTACTACATCATTGGCATATTGCCGCCGCCTGGCATTGGTTGTTCTTCTTCCACATCTACCACTGCTGCTTCTGTTGTCAATACCATTGCTGCAACGCTAGCTGCATTTTGCAATGCTGAACGAGTAACCTTAGTTGGGTCAATAATTCCTGCTTCAATCATATTTACATATTCTTCCTTGTAAGCATCAAAGCCTACTCCTGCCTCTAAAGCTTTAACCTTTTCTACTACAACTGAACCTTCTAGTCCAGCATTGAAAGCTATTTGTCTTACTGGTTCTTCTAATGATTTAAGGATTATACTTACTCCTGTTCTTTCGTCTCCATCAACTTCATCCAATAGTTTGGATACAGCTGGTATACAATCTACTAATGCAGTTCCACCACCAGGTATAATTCCTTCTTCTACTGCTGCTCTTGTTGCTGCTAATGCGTCTTCAATTCTTAGCTTTCTTTCCTTAAGTTCTGTTTCAGTAGCAGCACCTACTTGGATTACTGCAACTCCACCAGATAGTTTTGCAAGTCTTTCTTGTAATTTTTCCTTATCAAATTCAGAATCAGTTTGTTCCATTTGACTCTTAATTTGCTTAATTCTATCTTGAATTTCAGCTTGTGAGCCTTCTCCATCAACTATAACTGTGTTTTCCTTGTCAACTTGTACTCTTCTTGCTTTTCCTAACATATCTATTGAAGCTTCTTTTAGATCCAATCCTAATTCTTCAGAAATCACTTGTCCGCCAGTTAGTATTGCAATGTCTCTTAACATTTCTTTTCTTCTGTCGCCAAATCCTGGAGCTTTAACTGCAACACAGTTGAAGGTTCCTCTTAATTTGTTAACAACTAATGTTGGTAGGGCATCTCCTTCTACATCTTCAGCAATGATTAATAGTGGCTTTCCAGATTGAACGATTTGCTCAAGTATTGGTAGTATGTCTTGAATATTTGAGATCTTCTTGTCTGTAATAAGTATATATGGTTCATCTAACTCAGCAACCATCTTATCTGTATCAGTTACCATGTATGGAGAAATGTATCCTCTATCAAATTGCATACCTTCTACTACATCTAAAGTAGTTCCCATGGATTTAGATTCTTCAACAGTTATAACTCCGTCGTTACCTACCTTTTCCATAGCTTCAGCAATTAGATTTCCTATTTCTGCATCAGCTGCTGAAATTGTAGCTACTTGAGCTACCTCTTCCTTAGAATCTATATCCTTGGAGAATCTCTTGATTTCTTCTACTGCTGCTTCAACAGCCTTCTTAATTCCATTTTGTAGAATCATTGGGTTAGCACCTGCAGCAATATTCTTTAGGCCTTCTCTGATTATTGCTTGTGCAAGTAAAGTTGCAGTTGTAGTTCCATCTCCAGCTACATCTTGAGTCTTAGTTGCAACTTCCTTAACAAGCTGTGCACCCATGTTCTCATATCTGTCTTCTAATTCTATTTCACGAGCGATAGTTACACCATCATTAGTGATAAGTGGTGATCCGAACTTTTTGTCCAATACAACATTTCTACCCTTTGGTCCAAGGGTTACTTTAACAGTATCTGCTAATTTGTTGATTCCTCTTTCAATAGCTCTACGAGCATCTTCGTTGAACTTTATCTCTTTTGCCATTGTTTCACACTCCTTTTTTATTTGTTTACTCTTATAATCAGCCTAGATGGGAATATTGCTACTACTCAACTACTGCTAAAATATCATTTAATTTTAATATTGTATACTCTTCTCCATCAATCTTAACTTCTGTTCCTGCATATTTTGAGAATATAACTTTATCATTTACCTTAATTTGATCTTTTTTCTTTTCATCATTTAAAATATCCGCACCAATAGCTATAACTTCTGCCATTTGAGGTTGCTCTTTAGCACTGCTTGGAAGAACGATACCGGATTTAGTCTTTTCCTCTGCTTCAACTAATTTAATTACTACCCTATCGCCTAATGGTCTAAGCTTCATATTACTACCTCCTCATATTGTTATAGTTTTCTCCAATTTATTAGCACTCACTTGTGATGAGTGCTAATATGTACAGTATTATGTTACTTAATTAAAAAATTAGAATCAAGTCTTAAATTTGTTCAATATTGTAAAATATGCATTTCTTTCTATATATTGCTAAGGATTTCTGTTTTTTTCGCTAATTATCTCCCTATACAGCTATTTTTCTTCTTTCTTGACTTATGAAAGATCATATTCCAAATATAGTCTTCAAAGCAAAATATACTAGGGGAATGAATACTGCTGGCAGCATATTCCCTGCATTTACTTTCTTTATGCCTAGGACATTTAAGCCTATGGCTGTGATAAGTATCCCTCCCACTGCTGACATCTCTGTTATAGCTGGATCACTCATTAGATTGCTTAAGTAAGAAGCCAATATGCTTATGGAGCCCTCATAGATAAGTACGGAAGCTGCAGAAAAGGCTACCCCTATCCCTAAAGTAGATGCAAAAATTACTGCTGTGATACCATCTAGTACCGATTTAGCAAAAAGGGTGCTGTGATCTCCTGTAATTCCACTTTCTAAAGAACCTATTATGGCCATTGCACCTATACAGTAAACTAAAGAGGCTGTAACAAAGCCCTTGGAGAAGTTGGATTCTTCCTTGCCAAATCTTTCTTCCAACCTATTTCCTAGCTTGTCCAACTTGTCTTGAATACCTATAGCTTGACCGATTATACTTCCTAGAACCATGCTTATAATAACTAGTATCAAGTTTTCTGACTTGATGGCACTGGTAATTCCCATTATTACTACTGTAAGCCCTACAGCATCCATTACTATCTTCTTATATTCCTCTTTTATACCCTTGTTTATCAAAATCCCTAAGACACTGCCTAATACAATAGAAACCGCATTTACTATACTCCCTAACATACTTAACCTCCTATAATTATCATTTGTTCTTTCCTATGCCTAGTTCTCTAGCGTAATAGAATAGATATTGCTGAGCAAAGCCTGCTAAAGGTCCAAACTTCTCCTTAGCAAGGGAGGAGATGTCCTTTAACTTAGTATCCTTTTTGAAATAAAAGTATTCCATAACCCTCTTTACCCAAACATCTACCGGGAAGGCATCCTCCTTATGAAAGGCAAATAGCAGTATACAGCTGGATACTTTAGGGCCAACTCCAGGAAGTTTACTGAGCTCTTCTTGGGCTTGTTTCGTTGGGAGTCTGTCAATGGCTGCTAGGTCCACTATATTGTCAGCTATCATCTTTGATGATTCTACTATGTACTTAGCCCTATAACCAACCTTATAGCTTTTCTCCATATCCTTTGGGTCTGCTTTGGCTAGAACATCTGCTGTAGGAAAGGAATAGTATTTTTGTCCATGATATTCTCCGATATACTTGCCAAAGCCTTCACTTATAAGCTTAATGGAGTTTTTTATTCTTGGTATCTGATTATTGGCTGAGATTATGAAGGAAATAGTGGTTTCATAAGGCTCCTGCTTGAGTATTCTAATGCCTTCACCAAAATGAACTGCTTCCTTTAATACAGGGTCTTTAGATAACTCTTTTTTTATTTTACTATAATCCCTACCTAAATCAAAGTAATCATACCAAATATTTTCAAATTCTGACCTATTGGTATTGGAAAAAACCACATCCCTATGGTCCCTTAGCACGTTGATGACCTTTCCCTTATGTATTGCAGTATAACTCCCATCCTCTTCCTGCTTCCACCTGAAGGCCTGACCGCACTCAAATATATGCTTAGGATCAAAGTCCCTCATGCCCTTTAGGATAATCCTGTTATCCTCTTCTATGATTTTGTAGTCCATTGAATTCTCCTTTCCTAAAGATAAAATAATAATTAACTGATATTATACCCAAAAAAATAACACTTCAGATGAAGTGTTACAATTTTTTATACATGATTATATGAGGACCAAGGGGTGGATAGTCAAATACTTCACCATGGGCTTTGAATCCTAATTTTTCATAATATCCCTGCACTTCAAACCTTCCCTTACACCATAAGAGGTTCACACCTTTCGATCTAAGAAGCTCTTCTGCAAAAGCAACTACTTGCCTTCCTGCTCCCATCTTGCGAAATCCTTCAACAGTTGCCATAGCCCTTAACCTATATTGAACTTCATCAGTGAAATCAGGATGCTTTTCAAGGCAAAAGGAGGCTATGGAAATTAGCTTACCTTGATGAAAGGCTCCTACATGAAAGGCTCCCTCTTCATAGTCTGTTGTATATTGACAATCTTCAAAGGACTGATTAGGGCGAAGGATCCTGTGCCTAAGGGAATAGGTCAGCTCTGGCTTTATTAATTCTATTTGAAACATAGTCTATACACCTCTTCTTTAAGGTTTATATAGGTAATGCTTTACTTAATATATATTATAAAAAAACTGGTCGTTACCGACCAGTTTTTTATCTATGGATTAATACCATCCTCTTAACTTCATTACTTCAGCTACTTTCTTAACTGAAATCATGTAAGCAGCTTGTCTTATTGTGCAGTTTTGTTCTTCTTTTAATGCCCAGATATCTTCAAATGCTTGTACCATCTTAACTTCTTGTTTTTCTTCAACTTCTTTTTCTGTCCAGTAGTATCCTTGTAGGTTTTGTACCCACTCAAAGTATGATACAACTACTCCACCAGCGTTAGTTAAGATGTCTGGAGTAACAGGAATTCCTCTTTCATTTAGTACTTCATCAGCGTCTGGAGTTGTTGGTCCATTAGCTGCTTCACAAACTAACTTAGCATTTATCTTTTCTGCTACGTCTTTAGTTATAGCGTTTTCTAATGCAGCTGGAATTAATATGTCAACATCTAGTTGCCAGAATTCATCAAGTGGAATCATCTTAGCCTTTGGATAGTCAACTAGATTCTTATGTTCATTCATGTAAGCTAGCATATCTTCAAAATCTAGCCCATCTTCATTGTAAATTGCATAAGTACCTACTGATGGTGCCCACTCTCCAACTGCTACTACCTTAGCACCTTGTCTTTGAACGTTCTTAACAGTGTAACGTCCTACGTTTCCAAATCCTTGTACAGCAACCTTTGCACCCTTCATATCGATGCCATATTTCTTAGCTGCTTCTCTAGCGATTACAGCAACTCCGAATCCTGTAGCTTCGTTTCTTCCTTCTGAACCGCCCCATGCAACTGGTTTACCAGTGATAACTCCTAATGCACTAGTTCCTGTAAGCTTGTTGTACTCATCCACCATCCAAGCCATTACTTGTCCATTAGTTCCTACGTCTGGTGCTGGGATGTCAATTTTTTCTCCTAAGTACTTGTAAAGTCCAGCAATGTATCCTCTGGAAAGTCTTTCTAATTCGCCTTGTGATAAGCTTAGAGTATCAGCTATAACTCCACCTTTTCCTCCACCATATGGAAGTCCCATAACTCCGCCTTTGAAAGTCATCCAGATGGATAGAGCTTTAACTTCGTCTAGGTTTACTCCTGGATGGAATCTAACTCCACCTTTTGTTGGTCCAATAGCGTCATTGTGTTGTGCTCTGTAGCCTTTGAAGGACTTAATGCTTCCGTCATCCATTCTTACTGGAATGTTAACTTCAATAACTCTTTGTGGCTCTTTTAAGATTTCGTAAACGGCTGGATCTAGTCCTAGTTTGTCGCAAGCAATCTTAACTTGCAACTGAGCATTTTCTAATGGGTTTAATTTGTCCTTTGACATCGCTATACCTCCTAATATTATATTATGGAAAAACCTTTTCCCATACAATAAGTGCTAAGTGTTTGACAATATAGCTAAGACTATTCTATCACTGTAAACATTTTTGTTCAAGTATTTACAATGATAAAAAATATTCTCAATTTTCTGGTTTATTCGGTGTATTCTCTAGCTTTTTCTTCTCCTCTTAATACTCTCAATATACCATAGGCTAAAGATTCCATTTCATTTTCTCCTGCCATTATTTCAACAGGTGCAATGAATTCTACCCTCTTCTTAATCCAGGAGGTAAAGATATCTGAGTAGGCTATACCGCCTGTCAAAATTATAACATCTACATTTCCGTTTACTACTGTAGCCAACTCTCCTATGCCTTTAGCAACCTGGTAAGCCATAGCCTCATATACTAACTTGGCATATTCATCTCCTTCTTCAATCATCTTCTCCACATCTCTAGCATCGGTGGTTCCCAGATATGCCTTCAATCCTCCATTTCCTCTTAGCTTCCTGTGCATTGTTCTCTTGTCATACTTTCCTGAATAGCATAGCTCTATAAGATCTCTACAGGGCACTCTTCCTGCTCTTTCTGGAGAGAATGGACCTTCATCATCAGAGATGATGTCTACAATTCTTCCCTTTTCATGTACATTTACTGAAATTCCTCCACCTAGGTGGGCAACAACAATATTCATTTCATCATATCTTTTACCATACTTTTTAGCTACCTTCATGGCCATAGCCCTAGTATTTAATACATGGCTGGTGCTTGTTCTTGGTATGTCAGGCATTCCTGATATACGTGCTATATCTATCAACTCATCAGTTCTGGCACAGTCGTAGATATAGGCATTAACTCCAACATCCACTGCAATCTCATGGGCAATAATGGCTGCCAAGTTTGAGGCATGCTCCATTACAGGTCTATTCCTTAAAGTATCCAGCATAAGATCATTTACCAGATATGCTCCTGATTGGACTTTTGGAAGCATTCCACCCCTACCTACAACTGCTGAAAGCTTCTTTACATCAAAATTGTTTGCCTCTAAGAAGGACAGTACAGCCTCTTTTCTCATCTCATATTGGTCCATGGTGGTATCGAATTTTTCAAGCTCCTCAACTGGATGATTTAAGGTCTTAGTGAAGACCTCCTTTTCATCCTCATATAAGGCTATTTTAGTAGAAGTTGAACCTGGATTGATGGCAAGTATATAGTGACTCATTAAATCTCTCCTTTCAAGTCAAATGTAATAGATTATGTTAATTTTCATATTTATAAACTAGCTATTAAGCTGACACTAGTTCCTTCAATACTTCCTTCAAGGCGGCTAAGAACTTTTCAGTTTGCTCAAGGGTCCCTGTACTAACTCTAAGCCAAGTATTCCAGCCCCATATATCTCCTGCTTTAATTACTATACCTCTCTTTAGTAATTCTTGAGCAACTGTTCTAGAGTCCTTTCCTACATTTACAAATACAAAATTGGCGTTGGACTTCACATACTCTAGTCCTAGTTCTTCAAAGGCCTCTTCCATCATGCCTAAGGATTTATAGTTTAATTCAACAGTCTTCTTAATGTGTTCCTCATCTTCTAAGGCTCCTAAGGCTGCCGCCTGTGCTAGCCTGTTAACATTAAAGGTACCCTTAACCTTGCTCATTTCAGTTGCAATTTCCTTGGAGGTTATTGCATATCCAATACGTACACCTGCAATGCCTGTTACCTTGGAGAAGGTTCTTAAGATGATGATGTTTGATTTTTCCTTCAAGTAGCTTACTGTTTCTGGGTAATCTGGGTTAACCTTAGCAAAATCATAATAGGCTTCGTCTATAACTACAACTACATCATCAGGAACATTCTTTATTAAGTAATCAATTTCTTCCTTGGTGGCTATATTCCCCAATGGGTTATTTGGGTTGCATACATATATTAGTTTAGTTTTTTCATTTATGTTTTCAATAAAGCCTTTGAAGTTTTGCTTATAACCATCCATAGGTATGCTTACACATTTCCCACCCATATGGTCTACAGCTATGCCTAAAATAGTAAAGGTAGTATCAGCTGCTATGATTTCATCTCCTTCGTTGATGAAGGTCTGGGCTATTATTTGCAGTATTTGCTCTCCACCGTTTCCAACAACTATATTTTCTACTTCTATCCCAAGCTTTTTAGCTATTGCTTGTCTTAACTCCATAGAACCTGGATCTGGATACATGTTTATATTTTCTGCTTCCCTTTTAACAGCTTCTACTGCTTTTGGCGAGGGCCCTAGCTGGTTTTCATTGGAAGCTAACTTAATGACTTCTTCAATACCGTATTCTTTCTGAACTTCTTCTATGGGTTTACCGGGAACATAAGGCATCAAATTAGCCAGTTCCCTCCTAAACAAATTCTTTCCCATATCTCACCCTCCTCAATAAATTCTTATTGCATATTAACAGCTGCAGCCAGCACAATTGATAGATATTTTTCCTCTGAAGTAGAGCCTCTTGATGTCAAAATTACAGGCACCTTGGCTCCTACTATAAAACCAGCCATTTTAGCATTTCCTGAATATATTAGGGATTTAGCTAAAACGTTGCCTGTAGCAATATTTGGAGCTATTAGCACGTCCACATCTCCTACAACTGGGCTATCATAGCCTTTTATCTCAGCTGACTCCTTGCTCATGGATAGATCGTAAGAAATAGGTCCTTCTACAATACAGTTTTCTATTTCTCCTCTTTCTGCCATCTTCTTCAGTTCAGCCCCGTCTACAGCTTCTGGCATCTTAGGATTTGCAGTTTCTACAGCTGCTAATACTCCTACCTTTGGCTTTTCATAACCTAGGGATAACAAGACATCAACAGCATTTTGTATAATGCCCTTCTTCTGCTCAAGGGTTGGGTACATGACCATGCCCCCATCTGTAATTACCAATAGCTTATGATAGGCAGGCACCTCTAATATGGCAAAGTGGGTCATAAGCCTTCCAGTTCTTATCCCCTTTTCCTTATCTACTACTGCCTTTAACAGATCAGCTGTTTGAATTTTGCCCTTCATTATGAAATCGGCCTTTTTCTCATTTATAAGTTCCACAGTTTTATAGGCAGCTTCCCTTTCATCGGGAATATGTATTATGGATTCTTCCCCTAAAGTAAAGCCGTGTTTTTTAAGTATTTCCTCAATCTTTTCCTTATCCCCTATCAATACTGGTTCAACTAAATTATCCCCTTTAGCCTTAAATACTGCCTCTAGAGTATGCTCGTCATGGGCTGCCACTACTATTACCTTCTTCTTTTCCTCAAAGTTTGAAACCCTTTCTATTAGCTGTTGAAAATTTTTGATTGTCATAGAACACTCTCCTTATCCCTTATTTTTAGTAGTAAATTATATGTTGTAAATGAATTTGTTCAGTAAGAATAAGATTCTTACTGAACAAATTCTTTCTAGGCCTTAGCTAATTCTACTGCCTCCATTCCTTTTCGGAAAGCTTGAATATTTATATCAATGAACTTTTCCTTCACATTGTTCCTAATAACCTGCTCCCAGTCAATATCAGTTAAATCCATGGCTTTCACCAAGGCTCCCAGTAGAACAATATTCATAACCTTTGCATTGCCTAGTTCCATGGCTATTTTAGCTGCATCTACAACCCATGTGTCTGCCTTTTCCTTTATGTCCTCAATTATCCCTTCAGGATAGTCTACCTTGCCCATCAATATAGGAACAGAAGGAATCTTATAATCGTTTACTATGACCTTACCATCAGGTTTTAGGTACTCTAGCCATCTTAGGGCTTCCATGGCTTCAAAGGAAACTAAGATATCAGCTGCTCCTCTTCCTATTATGGGGGAATGGACTTCTTTTCCAAATCTTACCTGAGTGGAAACGCTTCCACCCCTCTGAGCCATACCATGGATCTCTGACATCTTCACATCATATCCTGCCTCAACCAGCCCTGTTGATAATATTTTACTAGCTAATATGGTTCCCTGTCCACCAACTCCTACTAACAATATACTTCTTGTATCTGCCATATTACTCACCCACCTTGATAATTGCTTTTGTAGGACAAACTTGCATACAAAGTTCACATCCAACACACTGGACTTGATCAATTGCAGATTTTTTGTTTTCCTTATCAAAATGTATTGCTGGGCAGCCAGTATTTACGCACATTTTACATCCTATACATTTTTCTACTTCCACATAGCATTTTCCTGCTAAGGGCTCAAATTCCTTTTTATCAATTTCTGAAAGTTTCTTTAATACACATGGCCATCTTGATATTATTACAGATGGTTCGTCAAGACCAAAAGCCCAATCAAAGGCAGCCTTCAACTCATCAAGCTTAAGTGGATTGACGGTCCTTACATGTTTTATGCCTACTGCCTTAACTAGATCTTCAATTTCAACCACATTGGTACCTTCTCCATGTATGGTGTATCCAGTACCTGGATTGTCCTGCTGTCCAGTCATGCTGGTTACCCTGTTATCCAATATACAGGTTATTATGTTGCTCCTATTGTATACCACATCCATTAAGCTATTTATACCTGTATGGAAGAAGGTGGAATCTCCAATTACACTTACTACCTTCATGTCCTTATTGAACTTTTCAAATATCTTGTTAGCTCCATGGCCTAAGCTTATACTTGCACCCATGCAGATGGTTGTATCCATGGCGTTTAGCGGTGGTGCTCCTCCAAGGGTATAGCAGCCTATATCACCAGTTATCATCACATTCTTCCTCTTGCTTAGACCATAGAAGAAGCCCCTATGAGGACAGCCTGCACAAAGGGTTGGTGGCCTGTTAACAACCTTAGACTTGTCATAGTCTATAATATGGGCCTGATCATCAAGCAAGGTAGCTGCTACTATTTCTGGGTTTAGCTCCCATATATTAGGTATCTTATCCTTACCTATACACTTAATGCCATGAGCCTTAACTTGATCTTCTATATATGGTTCTAGTTCTTCTACCACATACAGGGTTTCTACTTTTTCAGCGAATTCCTTGATCTTCTTCATGGGTAGGGGATGGGTAAAGCCCAGTTTCAAATAGGAAGCCTTATCCCCAAACACTTCCTTGGCATATTCATAGGCAACACCAGAAGATATAACTCCTATCTTATCCGTATTCCATACAACATAGTTTAGGTCAGTTTCATTGGAAAACTCCTCAAGTCTCTTAAGCCTTTCTTCTACCTTCACATGTAGCTGCTTGGCCACAGCTGGAGCTACATAGTATTTTTGTAAATCCTTCTTATATGGCTTAATGGGAACTTCCTTTCTTTCCCCTACTTCCACTAGAGACTTGCTGTGACAAATTCTTGTAGTCATTCTCATCAAGACTAGGGTATCAAATTCTTCACTTATTTCCATGGCCTTGATAACCATATCCTTAGCTTCCTGGCTATTACTTGGTTCAATCATAGCCACCTTTGCATGTCTTGCATAGTACCTATTGTCCTGTTCGTTTTGGGATGAGTGAAGACCTGGGTCATCTGCTGCGACCAAGATCATTCCACCATTAACTCCTGTATATCCTATAGTGAAAAATGGATCAGCAGCAACATTTAGTCCCACATGCTTCATAGCAGCAAGACTTCTTGCACCTGCAATAGAGGCACCTAGAGCAGCTTCTACTGCAACCTTCTCATTGGGCGCCCATTCAGAAATAATATCATCCTTGTAATTAGCGGCAATATTTTCTAATATTTCGGTGCTGGGTGTACCTGGATAAGCAGAAGCGAAATGAATGCCCGCCTCATAAGCCCCAAGGGCAACTGCTTCATTCCCTGTTAATAACTTTTTCATCCGCAGTCCTCCTTTATGATATTTGTATTTAAATAATGATAGCAAAGAAAAGAGGGATTCTGTCCATAGATAGTTAATGCAAATATCGTGCCACTTAATTGTGAAATTTTTAAATATTCTGTTTATTTAATGGATATCCCTACATTTTATATGACAACAATAAATTTATATTTTTTTGTTACTAATATAAATATCTGGGTATATAATGAATGAGCTGATAGATACTCATTCCCAATAGATTTTCTTACAGCTCCTGTAGAACAGAAAATGGGTTAAAAGGGATAGATATCGGGCCCTTTTAGCCCATTTTCTTTACCCTTAAATAATCTAACATCTGCCTACCCTCGGCTGTAATAACAGTACCACTTCTTCCCCTATTTATTGTTACTAAGGAAAACCTCTCCAGTTCAGAAAATATCCTTCTTATTTCCTGCTCTCCAATATATATGCCCTTGGATTCAGCTATTTTGCAAAGACTCCTTCTTCCTACCCTAGTGCGATTCATATATGCCCTATTTAACTCTTCCAAGACAAACATGTATTTTTTTATATCCTTACCTGCACTCTCTATAAATAGAAGCAAGCTCCCCTTGTCCATCTTGCCAGATATATTATCATCCCTATTTTCTTCATAAAAGGGCAGATCTTCAGCTTCAATTACCTTCTTGTCAAGATTTATCAAGTACTCTACACAGTTTCTAAGCTCTCTTACATTTCCATCCCAATTGTAGTTCTTTAAATACTCTTCTGCTGTATCAGTTAAGACGAAATCGCTGTTAAATTCCTTTTTTATCTTATCTGTTAGAAACAGTATGTCCTCTTTTCTTTCCCTCAAAGGAGGTATGTATAGAGGAAGTACATTGAGCCTATAGTATAAATCCTTTCTAAATTCCCCCATATCCACCCTTTCCTTTATATTACCATTGGTAGCTGCAATTATCCTTACATCTACATTTATAATCCTATCACCGCCGATTCTTACTACTTCCCTTTCCTGCAATACCCTAAGTAGCTTTACTTGGAGGCTCATGGGCATTTCTGTAATTTCATCTAAGAAGAGGGTACCCCTGTCTGCAATCTCAAATAAGCCAGGTTTGCCCCCTTTTTTGGCACCAGTAAAGGCCCCTTCTTCATAGCCAAATAGTTCGCTTTCTAAAAGGGATTCGGGTATAGCACCACAGTTGATGGCTACAAAGGGATTGTCCCTTCTTGGAGAATAATTGTGTATGGCTTGAGCAAATAGCTCCTTGCCGGTACCAGTTTCTCCAGTAATCAAAATAGAAGAATTGGATCTTGCCATCCTCTTAGCTATAGCCTTACACCTTTTTATTGCCTCGCTGTTTCCCATGATATCATCAAAATAGTATTTTGCCTTATATCCTTTGCCAATTAGCTTTTCCTTAAGCATATGCTGTTTTCTCTCAATATCACTATATTTCCTTATGAGGGCAATAGCACCATATAGCTTTTCCGAGTGAATTAAAGGAGATACAGATACAACTACTGGATAGCCGTTCATCTTTACAATCTTCTCTTCCACTGGCTCTAGCTTTTCCAAAACCCGCTTAAAGGAAAGCTGAGGGAAAAGCTTTATTCCATTTTGATTTATAACCTTATTCCTATCTAAACCCGTTATCTGTTTTGCATTGTCATTGTATACAAATATATTCCCCTGCTCATCTATACCTATTACCCCTGCATCTATAGTATGTAGTAAAAAGTCCAGCTGGCTTTCCCTGATGTTGGTCAAACTGAATACTTCAGCTAATCCAAAGTTGGCAGTTTTCACTTCCTTATAGCTGCTTCCAATATCCTGATTGTCCAGTAAAGACATTAAGTTAAACTTCATACCTATGTCTATAATGGTGTTAAAATCCAACAGGCTATTTCCAATATTGATTATCTTCTTAGCAGTTTTGGGCAGGTAGTCCGACTGGCCTAATATAATAACAATCTTATCCTCTAACTGATCCTTGTCCATCTCCCAATAGGATTTTATGTTGAGCCTTTTTCCTATAAGCTGATATACTACAGACATCATCTGGACTGTCATCTCAGGACTTTCATCTACCATTACTACTTCTGTGCCTTCCTCAATTTCTAGAAGCTTTTCCAAGGCCATTTTTGAGATGGTCCTATTGGCAAAGATTAAGTCCGCATCCCCTCTTATGTATTTTCTTATCCTCTCAAACATATCATAAGAAGGAATAAGGACTACATCGGAGTCAATTTCCTCTATGGCTCCATAGCTATCTAGATATACTTTTTTTATGTGGATGGCATCGGAAAAGAGACTTCTTATCTGAGCATAATAGTTGTTAACCGATTCTACGCTATAGCTGACGATGGTCAAGGTTTTTTTCATGTAATACTCCTTTCAAAAAAATAAAAGCACCTTAGTGCTTTTATTCTATCATTTTAATAATGTAAGTTCAATTCTCAATTGTCCTAATATTTGCTGTTATCCTACTTTTAAAACTATTTATAAAATAAATCCCAAGTCCCCTTTAAAAATACTATTAGTCTTCCCAAAAATTTTACCTAGGTATGATTGTGAAAATTTTGTTATTCTTCGTTAATTTTTTGTCTTTATTAGGGCAAAAAACAGATGACCTAAAGCAAATCACCCTTCTTCAAGTCACCTGCTATTGCCTAAAATCCACGGCTAATCTCTTCTTACATAGTCCTTTTTATTGTTCATAAAATATGACAATGCGAATAGGGATTCGTTTAAATAGACATTTTCAACTATTATGTCTTCCTTGACCTTTATGTCTGCAGGCGCAAAATTCCAAATGCCTTTTATTCCGCTTCTTTCAAAGATTTCAGCAATCATCTGAGCGCTTTCTTTAGGCGTAGTTATTATACCGATCTCGATGCCATTTTCCTTTATAAAGGATTCCATTTCATCCACATCACGGATTTCTATGTCTCTAATTTTAATACCTATAAGCTTTGGATTCTTATCGAACAAGGATAAAACCTCAAAACCTGCATCCTGAAATCCTCTATAATTTGCAATAGCTTGCCCTAAATTACCCGCTCCAGCAATTACAGACTTGTATACCTTATCAAGGCCTAGTATTTTACCTAGCTGGCTGTGTAGATCTTCTACATTATAGCCATAACCTTGTTGTCCGAACCCACCAAAGTTGTTCAAGTCCTGCCTAATTTGAGAAGCAGTAAAACCGGTCATCTTACTCAATTCCTGAGACGATATCCTGTTTATTCCTTTGTTTAATAGATCATTTAAATACCTATAGTATTTAGGTAATCTTCTTATGACCGTTATCGATACCCTGTTTTCTTTTTCCATTATCGCACCCCCTGTTGTTTGTTTATTGTTAAATTTTTGATATTGTTATGAGACAATTTTATTATATCATTGGGCTTTAAATTGGTCAATTTAGTAATTTGTTAATTAAATAATATGCATAGTATTTATATTATTACCCATAATAGTATTATAAAAACCTTCAGGAGGATTTTTTATGGCTAGTAAAGAACAGTTAAGGAAAATAGCTATTTATTGTGATTCATATGCCCCAGTAGAAGAGAATAGATTAAGACTTAAATCTAATGCTGGAAAATTTGAAAGCTGTGAGAACTGCAAGCATTTTACAAAAGAAGGAAGGTGTGAACTAGATCTAATTGACAAAGTATTAAGCAGCCTTGCCATGGAAAATGATTTAAAATCCTAAGTTAGCCCTTTACTTTTAAAGGGTCATTTTTTTTGCTACAATATATATTAATACAATAAATAGGAGCGAGAAATTATGATAGTACTATCTTTAAGCAATATATCAAAATACTATGGAGTAAATCAGGTACTAGAAAATATAAGTTTTGCAGTGGAAGACAAGGACAAAATTGGTCTTATAGGCCTAAATGGCTCTGGCAAGACCACCCTTTTCAATATACTGACTGATGAACTGTCCAGAGATGGGGGAGATATGTATATTAGAAAGGGTCTAAAAATAGGATATTTAAAGCAGCATACTAACATATCCAGCCAAAAGACCATATTCAATGAGTGCCTTGAGGTATTTGAACCCCTAGTCCAGATGGAAAAGGATCTGAGGGACTTGGAAAAGAGGATTAGTGAAGAAGGTCAAAATGGCCAATCCAGCAAGCTGGACAACCTGATGAAAGAATATGCCCATATGTTGGAGCAGTTCAATAATCTAAATGGATATGGCTATAAAAGCGAAATCAAGGGAGTATTAAAGGGACTGGGTTTTACTGATGAGGATATGGACAAGAGCATAGACATATTAAGCGGTGGCCAGAAGGCTAGGGTTTCCCTAGCAAAGCTATTGTTAACTAAACCAGACTTGATACTTCTGGATGAGCCTACAAACCATTTGGATATTGAAGCCACTGAATGGTTGGAAGCCTATATTAAAGACTACAAGGGAGCAGCTATTATCATCTCCCATGATAGGTATTTCTTGGATAATGTGGTATCTAAAATATTCCACCTAGAAGACAAAAAAATAAGGGTATATGATGCCAACTATTCAGGGTTTATGAAGCAGAGGAAAAAGGAACTGGAAATACTAAAAAAGCAATATGAAAACCAGCAAAGGGAAATAAAAAGGCAGGAAGAGATCATAAAACGCTTCTCTAACTATGGTGGTGCCAGGTATATAAAACAAGCCCAAAGCCGACAGAAGCTCTTGGACAAGATGAAGCTGGTAAAGGATCTTCCTATTGATAATAAAAGGGTAAAGATTAGCTTTGAGCCTAAGACCACAAGTGGAAAACAGGTCTTAAGTGTTAATAATATAACAAAGAGTTTTGACAAAAAGAGGCTGTTATATGATATAAACTTTAACATATATAGGGGAGAAAAGGTTGGACTTATAGGACCTAATGGTGTTGGAAAGACTACCTTGTTTAAAATAATACTAAAGGAAATTCCTGCCGATGAAGGGGATATAATACTAGGCCATGGTGTAAATGTGGCACATTTTGATCAGGAACAAGCCAATCTGAACTTGGACAATACAGTTATTGATGAGATATGGGATGAAAATCCAAACCTAGACCATTTCACCATTAGAAGTCTCCTTAGCAGGTTTCTATTTATTGGTGATGATATTTTTAAGGAGATCAGCGAACTGAGCGGTGGTGAAAGAAGTAGATTGTCCCTTCTTAAGTTAATGATGTCCAAGGCAAATTTCCTCCTTATGGACGAGCCTACAAACCATCTTGACATAGATTCAAAGGAAGTATTGGAGGATGCCCTTATTGACTATAGCGGCACTCTTCTTGTGATCTCCCACGACAGGTATTTCTTAAATAAGGTATGTGATAAGATATTGGAATTATCAACAGAGGGAATAAAGGAATACCTAGGAAATTATAATTACTATATTGAGAAAAAAAATGAGCTAATAGTTGAAGAAGAGGAAGAGCATAAGACTAAAACTCAGATAATAAAGGATAAGAAAAAGGAAAAAGAGAAGCTAATTCAAGAGAAAAAGAAAAGGCAGGAAATAAAGGATCTAGAAAAATCCATTGAAGAAAGGGAAACAGAGATAGCCAACTTGGATCAGCAGCTGTGCGATCCACAGCTATATGATAATCCAAAGAGGATTGCTGAATTGTCTAAGGAAAGGGAATACTTACAAAAGAAGCTAGATGAATTATATGAAAAATGGATAGAATTAACAGAGTTATAGTTTTCCCTATTTTTTCAATATTTATGCACATTATCCACAAAATTATCCCCAGTAACTTGTCCTATTACTGGGGATTTTATTGGAAATAAAGTTGTTTTCCCACATTATCCACAATAATTTACATGTGGTTATATATGAGCATGTGGAAATACTCTGGGGATTTTGTTGATAATTATCATATAAGCTCTAAATTTGGAGCAACACTTAAATAAAGGTCTGAGACCTTATTCTTCATATAGTTAAAGTAGGCAGCTGAGCCTATCATAGCTGCATTGTCTGTGCATAACTTGTTTGATGGATAGAGAATCTTGATATTCTCCTCTTGGCCCCTTTGGGCCATCAATTCCCTTAAGCCTTGGTTTGCTGCTACTCCTCCAGCTATTACTATTTTATCTGTTTTTCTCTCCTTGGCAAGCCTTATGGACTTATCCACAAGCACATCTATTACAGCTTGCTGGAAGCTGGCAGCCACATCCTTGACTACTATCTCTTCACCCTTTTGCCTAGCTTGGTTTATATAGTTTAGCACGGCAGTTTTAAGTCCACTAAAGCTAAAATCATAGCTGTCATTTTCCAGATAGACCCTTGGGAAGGGGATAGCATCAGGATTGCCTTCCTTTGAGAGCTTATCGATTACAGGTCCTCCTGGGTAGGATAAGCCCAAGGTTCTTGCTACCTTGTCAAAGGCTTCCCCTGCTGCATCATCCCTTGTTCTGCCCACCATTTCATATTCTGTATAGTCCTTTACATATATAAGGTAGGTATGACCTCCAGACACTACTAGGCAGGTAAAAGGAGGTTCTAAGTCCTTATGCTCAATATAGTTTGCACAAATATGACCTTCTATGTGGTTTACACCAATTAAGGGCTTATCCAAGGCATAAGCAATAGCCTTAGCACTAGAGATCCCTACAAGCAAGGCACCTACAAGGCCCGGCCCCCTAGTTACACCTATTATATCTATATCGTCAAAGGTCATTTTTGCTTCATCCAAGGCTTCCTGGATTATCAAATTCATGTTCTCAATATGCTTTCTTGAGGCCACCTCTGGGACTACTCCACCAAACTTCCTGTGAATATCTATTTGAGAAGATATTATATTGGACAAAACTTCCCTTCCATTCCTTAGTATGGCACAGGAAGTTTCATCACATGATGTTTCTATTGCTAACGTTACAATATCCTTATCCATTGTTTCCACCTCTTTAAGTTAAATATCCTTCCACATAATAATTGCATCTTCATTGTTGTCTTGATAGTATCCCTTTCTAATACCATATTCCTTAAAGCCGTATTTTCTATAAAGGGCTTGTGCAACCTCATTGGACTTTCTAACTTCCAAGGTCATGGCTATCATATTTCTATCTGCACATAGCTGTATTAGACCTTCTAAGATCTTGCTTCCAATGCCCTTACCTCTGTATTTTTCATCTACAGCTATATTGGTAACGTGGCCTTCGTCTATTATAAGCCATATACCTCCATATCCAACTACAAGCCCGTCTACTTCTGCGACTATATATTTGGCCAAAAGATTCTTAGTCAATTCTAACAAAAAGGCCTCCCTAGACCAAGGAGGGTTAAAAGTTTTCTCTTCTATTTCCATAATTCTATCTAGGTCAGATTCTTTCATGTCTCGGATAATCAAATCCATCAGTTATCCCTTTCCTTCTTTTTATAATCCCTTTGGGCTTGGGATTCCCGTAGGTATTCAGGGACCAAGGTAAAATAATTGCTAAGCTTCCCATGATCCTTTTTAAGCAGTGCCAATTCTCCAATGCTTGCAGCCCGGCAGGTATTATGTATATTTGGCGCAAACTCTACCTTATCTCCTAGTTTGTCCTTTATCTTCTCCCTGTGAATATTTATCCCATTCCCATTTACCATTATATTATTATAGTTTTCACCTAAGTGTTCCAATAGCTGATCTATTTCCATTACAGTATCTTCTTCTATATTATTAAGATAGCCATTTTCCCATTTATATATACCTGTATATACCCTATTTCTTCTTGCATCTATCATGGGAACAATAATGCCCCTATGGCTTAGATTAAAGGCCAGCCCTTCTAAAGTGGATATGCCAACTATAGGCTTATTGTATACATGAGCAAAAGCCTTTACAGTGGCAATACCAATCCTCAGGCCTGTAAAGGAACCGGGGCCTACAGCAACTCCGTATAAATCTATGTCAGATACCTTTAAGCTCAAATTATCCAAAAGGGTCTTCACCATAGGCACTAGATTTTCTGAATGCCCGAAATTTTGGTTCAATGAGAATTCTCCCAATAGGTTGTCTTCATCTAAAACAGCACAAGTAGCCATTACTGTAGATGTGTCTATAGCTAATATTTTCAACTTTTCCTCAACTCCTCAACTATTTCACTATATCTTTCTCCCTGGCCTGAAATGGTAACTATCCTTTCATTCAATTCCTTTCCCTTCTCAATTTGTATGTGGATTGTATGTTCAGGTAGAAGTCCATGAATCTTATCTCCCCACTCCACAATGGTAACCCCGTCAGAGTAGAAATAATCTTCAAATCCTAAATCATACAAATCCTCTACCCCTTCCAATCTATATACATCAAAATGATATACTCTAACTCTTCCTTCATACTGGTTAATCAGGGCAAAAGTAGGACTGGTTATATACTCTTCTACTTCCAGGCCCTTGCCAATAGCCTTGGTGATAGTTGTCTTACCTGCTCCTAGGTCACCTGTTAGGGATATAACATCTCCCCCCTTTAGGATGCGGCCTAATTTTTCTCCAAAGTCCTGGCTTTCCTTAGGATTCTTTAGTATTATTTTAACCATTTCATCAACCTTCCTATACTGAACTAAATATAATTATACCACTAGTTTTGTCAATTCACAATTAACAGTTAATCTAACACAATTAAGCTATATACACTTACTTAGAGCATAAAAATGCAGGATAGCAAGTATAATATAAATGTTTATATTGAAAAAGATCATTATTTCATCTGATTGTCTTTGAACCTTAGAAACATAGGCTCCTTTGTAGAACTATACCCAATATGCATATATGTCTAGCTATAATCTGTAAAGCCCTGCTTTCTGTTTCGTAAGCTTGAGGTATAGAATCAAAAGCATACTAGCACAGATGAGAGCCGACTTCGGAAAGATTTGATTGAAGTATCAGGCGAAGCAAAACCATAAGATTTGCGTCCTAAGCGGTAGCGGTTACGCAAATCGGTTTTGTAAGCCGTGATACTTCACAAATCTTGGAGACCGGAGAATCGAACTTTGCTAGTATGCCCTTAGATGTAAATATCTAATTTTCAAAGATTAGATTTAAGCCTTATAGATTCGTGCATATCAATAATAACACAATAACAAACCACAGGGCATATCCCTGTGGTTAATAATTTATCTCTTCAATATTGGCGATACCTTTTTATACAGTAAAGTTGTTACCAAGGTAACAATAATTCCCTTAACCAAATTGAAAGGTACAACTGCAAATAATATCAGTGTCTTAAAGTCTACTACAAATCTATTTACTGCCCGGCCTAAGGCTACAATGTCTGAAATTGGCCAACCAAACAATTTAGCATATAAGGGGATCATGACAAAATAATTAGCCAAAGACATAGCAAGAGTCATTGCCAAAGTTCCTATAATCATACCAATTATTGCAGTCTTAAAGCTTTTATTCTTATGATAGACCCAACCAGCAGTAAATACAAAGATGCTGCCTACAACAAAATTAGCAAATTCTCCTACTGCAGCCGTATCTGTCCCCTCTATTAATAAGTTTAGTAGATTTTTTACCAGCTGAACTAGTACCCCTGCAAAAGGTCCTAAAGCAAAGGAACCTATCAGTGCAGGCACATCTGAAAAGTCAAATTCCAAAAATGCTGGTGCAAACCATAGCGGGAATTCTAAGAACATTAGCAGGAAGGAAATTGCACCTAAGATTGACACCTTTACCAGTGTTCTTGTGTTAAGGTATTCCTTTTTGATGGTATCCATTAGCATGCGCCTCCATTTTCTTATATTTCTTTAGGGCAGCATGGAAGAATAGGAAAGCCCCGAAGATATCTTCGGGGCGATATAACAGGCAAATATTTGTGTGCACATATACACCTGCGTAAAATCTTCTTCCATCCAGACTTTAACTGTCGGCCTTGGAATTTCACCAAGTCAACCGATAGATCGGCTCGCGGGCTATACCGCCGGTGAGGACTTCCACCTCGCCCTGAAGATTTTCATCAATTAAATTATAATACCAAATCAAAAATTTGTCAAACCTATTCAACTTTTCAAAATTGGGTATACACTTGCAATAATTGCAAATTAAAGGCCTTTTACCTTGTGGATTACTTCTTCATCATAGTTAGTCCTAACCCTTATATAGCCATTAAACATGCTATTTACCTCATCATCTCCAGTATCTACTAATAGAGGTTTATCCTTCAAGGACATCAGCTTCTGCTTAGTTGCAATCACTTGTATATGTTCCTTACCTACCCTCTTTATCACTTCTCCGCTGATCTGCTGATTGCCCCTACCAAATATGTAACCCTGTCCTCCAATAACCGTTACTATAATCTTGGCCTTCTGGCCTTCAATAATATCCAATATATCCCTTTCATTTGCATCGGCTTTTATGAGCTTTTTATCCTTAACCAAATCGATGCCCAGTAGGGTATTATCAAGCCCTAGTTCATCCATAATGTATCTGGTTGTGGTTCCGGAACCAATTATATATACGGTATCAAGTTCCATAGTCTCTACTATCTTTTCAGCTATACCGCATAGGGCTGACTCTTCTCCCTGCATGCCTCCAAACTTCTGATCTTGAACAAGGTCTGGTTCAAAGGGCACCTTCATATATCCATATAGTTTAGCTACTACACTTCCCTGTCTAAAAGCCTCCTCATCTATGTCCATTACTTCCATCTCTTTTATATCCAGTTCATTACCTTGGAAATATTTTAGGGTTATTTCCCCAGCGCTTCTTGGATGATTGGCGAATACTCCTGAATGGATCTTTACCCCTGCTGGTATGCCTAAGACTGTTAATCTATCACCAACAGCATTGTATACATTTCTGGCAGTCCCATCCCCTCCAGCAAAGAGCAAAAGGTCTACCTTCCTATTTATCATTTCTTCAGCAGCCTTTTCCGTAGCCTCTGGTCCCTTTAATCCCTTTATATCCTCAAGGACCTCCACATTAAATCCTAGTTCTCTGGCCACATCCTCCCCCATTTCACCAGGACAGGTGACTACCCTTATACTGTCTCTAATAGGCAGCAAAAGTTCTAAAGCCTTTTTGCCCTTTATGGGAGATTCAGGCTTTGCTCCAAGCTCTATGGCCTTCTTTAATACTTCCTCTCCATCAGTACCCTTCAGCCCCACTTTGCCACCCATGCCAGCAATAGGGTTTATTATAAATCCAAGTTTCAAAAGATCACCTCTTCTATATTAAGTCTTTTCAACCATGTACCACTTCATCCATTAGCTTGCAATTATCTTCTTCATAATGTTCAAAGTCATCAATTGAGTCAGCAGAGGGTAAGATGATAGTGAATTTGGTTCCCTCACCTACTTGGCTCTCCACCTTAATTATACCTTTGTGTCCCTCAAAACACCTTTTAGCAATGCTCAAGCCCAAGCCTGTTCCTTTGGAACCTTTGGTGGAGAAATAGGGGTTAAATATCTTATCCAGCATATCCTCATCCATGCCCTTTCCTGTATCGGATATCTCTAACACTACCATATCCCCTTCATCGTAGGTCCTTATAGTCATAATACCACCATCTTCCATGGCATCTATACCATTTAGTATTATATTTATAATGGAATGCCTGAGTTCGTATTCATCAGCATATATATGCTTGTTGGAGTTTAGATCAACTACCAATTCCAGATTGTTGACACTAGCTGAATTTGAATAAGAGTTAAATTTATGCTTAACCATATCTATACTGTTTTTGACAATATAGTCAAACCTGTAGATATCCTTTGAATTCCTTTTGTCTCCTCTTATTTCACACTTTACCTTTTCTGTAAACTTCTTACCATCAAAAGCTAATTTGTTAATTTGGTTTAGGCACTTTCTAATCTCATCTACATCCTCTATCTCCATTGAATACTGGGCATAGCCTATTATGGACACCAGCAGATTGTTTATATCGTGTACTATACCTCCCACTAACTCTTCTATATTACCAAAAAACTCATTTCTCATAACAGCCTTATTATACCTATAATCTATAACTTTATTCTGGCATAGACTAAGCAGAGCCCCATAGAACAAGTCTTCCGGTTCAATAACTTCAAATTTATCTACTCCATCCAATATGATTAAATCATGTTCTTTAAATATATAATAGGTTATCCTTTTATCAATTTCTTCCATATAATACCTAAATATAAACCTAATATTTTTTTCCTTTTGTAAGTCATTTAGCCTATCAAACAGGGATTTATTTACCTTATTCCAGTACCCATCTACAGTAATAAAAATGCTAATCTTTTTATTTGGATCTACGCCCTCCAATTTAGCTATTGCCTTTTCTACTTTCCTCAGCAGGGGATTAAAGTCAATCCCCCAATCTTTTAAATATTCTTCTCTGTCCAATAGTACTAACTTGTTCATATCCATGTATTTCTTTAAATCATCTTCTAGTTCCTTTTCTATAAAGGATAAACACCTATCTTTTATATACCTTGAACACACATATATTAAACCACCACTTCGGATAAACTGATTCCTCATGTATTCCTTAAACATGTCCATTTCATCCTTGGTATAAGATGAGCTTATTACCCCAACAAAATTCTTATTATCCTCCAATATGTCGTCTAGATCCCACATAAAAACCCCCCATTATTACAGATCTTTCATACTAAGGGAAATCCTTTTCCTAGCTGCATCAACATTTAATATCTTTACATTGACAATATCCCCCACTTTAAGCACCTCCTTTGGGTGCTTGATATACTCCTTGGATAGCTCTGAGATGTGGATAAGCCCGTCCTGTTTCACACCTATATCTACAAAAACACCAAAATCCACCACATTCCTTACAGTACCAGTTAACACCATATTTGGCCTTAAGTCTTCAATTTTTAGAACATCCTTTCTAAAAATTGGCTTTGGCAACTCATCCCTTGGATCCCTTCCAGGCCTTTTAAGCTCTTCTACAATATCCTGTAAAGTCAACATCCCTACACCAAGCTCTTTGGAAATTTCCTTCAAATCTACCTTTTCCAGATCCCTGCCAATTAGACATTGGGCAATTTCATAGGATTCTGGATGAACGGCTGTATTGTCTAGTGGATTATCCCCATCATCAATCCTCAAAAAGCCTGCACACTGGGTAAAGGTCTTAGGCCCTAAACCCTTTACCTTTAACAATTCCTCCCTATTCCTAAATTTACCTCCTTTCTCCCTAAATTGAACAATACTTAATGCTAGCTTATATGATATCCCCGCTACATATTTTAACAGGGAAGGACTAGCCGTATTTAAATCTACTCCTACAGTATTTACACAGTCCTCTACTACTCCCCTTAAGGCTTCCTCTAGCCTCTTCTGGTTTAAATCATGCTGGTATTGGCCTACGCCAATATGCTTAGGGTCTATCTTTACCAGCTCGGCAAGGGGATCCTGCAACCTTCTTGCTATAGATATGGCTCCTCTTATGGATACATCTAAGTCTGGAAATTCAGCTTGTCCCACCTCTGATGCAGAGTATACGGAAGCTCCAGCCTCATTTACAATAGTGTAGCTTATATTGCCCCCTAACTCATCTATCAGCTCTGCTATAACCAATTCTGTTTCTCTAGAGCCGGTACCATTTCCTATGGCAACTATATTCACATTATATTCATCAATGAAGCCCTTTAATACTTCTTTTGCTTCTTCAATTTTATTCTGGGGCTCTGTAGGATATACGGTAGTGTAGTTAAGTAGTTTTCCAGTTTCATCTATTATGGCAACCTTGCATCCAGTTCTGTAGGCTGGATCAATTCCCATGATAACTACATCCTTTGTTGGTGGCTGCATAAGCAAGGATCTTAAATTCAGGGCAAATACATCAATAGCCTCTTCTTCTGCCCTTTCGGTAAGGGTGGATCTAATTTCTCTTTCTATGGATGGTAGTATCAGCCTCTTATAGCTGTCTTCAATGGCACTATCCAAATACTTTCCTGCATCTGTGGTCTTGTCCTTGATCACCTGAGCCTTGATCTTAGAAGTAATCTCCTCATCAGGCAATACAAGGCTGACCTTAAGTATCTTTTCATTTTCTCCTCTATTTATGGCAAGGATTCTGTGGTTTGGTATGGACCTTACTGCTTCTTTAAAGTCATAGTAAACCCTATAGGGGGATTCTACTTCTGAATCTATAGCCTCTGATTTTATTGTTCCCTTTTCATAGGCAATCTTTTTTATCATATCTCTATAATGGGGGTTGTCCGATATGTCTTCGGCAATGATGTCCATGGCACCACTTATGGCCTCTTCTTCAGTAGCAATACCCTTTTCTTCATCTATATAATTAAAAGCTTCTTCTTTCAGCTTGTGATCAACAACATCTTGGGAAAATATTAACTTAGCAAGTCCCTCTAAACCTTTTTCCCTAGCTATTGAAGCCCTAGTTCTCCTCTTTGGCCTAAAGGGTCTATACAAATCCTCTAATCTTTGGATTGTTTCTGACTTGAGTATGTCTTCTTTCAAGCTTTCCGTCAGCTTGCCCTGGGCGTCAATAAGCCTTATTACTTCCTGCTGTCTTTCTTGCAAATTAATCAAATAACTGTATCTATCATAAAATTTCCTTAAAACCGTATCCTTTAAGTCTCCCGTTTGTTCCTTTCTATACCTAGCAATAAAAGGTATGGTATTTCCTTCTTCCAACAGTTTTATGGTATTTTTGACCTGGTATATTTGTAAATTAAATTCTTCCATCAAAATCTTAACTATATCCATAATTATCTCCTTTATTATAAGTAAACTGATTTATCAACCACTTATATATTCGACATTCAAAATAAAATTCCTACCTAAGGTTGAAAAAATTTGCCTTCTATATTACTTAGAAGGCAAATTTTTCAAGTATTCCATTATAAATAGGTCTATATTCCCATCTAAAACTCCTGCCACATCCCCTACTTCCGTATCGGTTCTGTGGTCCTTTACCAAATTATAGGGGTGAAAAATATATGACCTAATCTGGGATCCCCAAGCAATCTGGGTATATTTTCCCTGCAAATCCTCAATCTTTTCTTTTTTCTCTTCTTCCTTTAGCTGAATCAGCTTCGCTTTTAGCATTTTTAAAGCTGCTTCTCTGTTGTTATGTTGAGAACGCTCGCTTTGACACTGAACTACTATGCCTGTAGGCAGGTGGGTTATTCTTACAGCAGAATCAGTGGTGTTTACATATTGACCTCCTGCCCCACTAGCTCTGTAGGTGTCCATCTTCAGATCAGACTCATTGATCTCAATGTTTGTATCATCATCCAATTCAGGATACACGTCTATGCTGGCAAAAGAGGTATGCCTTCTATTGGATGTATCAAAGGGAGAAATCCTGATGAGCCTGTGAACTCCCTTCTCCGACTTTAGATATCCATAGGCATTGGGTCCTTTAACAAGCATGGTCACAGACTTTATCCCACCCTCTTTGTCTGGCAGGATATCCAAAATTTCAACCTTGTAGTTCTTCCTCTCAGCCCATCTCTTATACATTCTAAAGAGCATTTCAGCCCAATCCTGAGCCTCAAGGCCTCCTGCTCCTGAATGGATGGACAGGATCACGTTGTTTTTGTCATACTCTCCCTTTAATAAGGTTGATATCTTAAACTCCTCTGCCTGCTTAGATACCTTGTCAAACTGCACTTTCAAATCCTTGTACAGTTCATAGCCTTCCTCTTCACCAACAAGGTCTAGGAGGACCTCTAAATCCTCTATGGCACTTACTAAATGTTCATATTCCTCTATTTGGTTCTTAATATCACTTAAATTCTTAACTATCTTTTGAGCCTTTTCTGAATCACTCCAGAAATCCTCTTTATAGGTTTCTTCCTCCAGCTTTTTTGCTTCCTCTTTCAACTTGTCTATTTCAAAGGGAAACACCCAGTTCTCTTACCATTTGCTTTATTTCCTCAGTCTTCTCCCTATACAGATATAAATCTTCCATAGAATGCTCCTTTCCTCTTCCCAATGAATGTCCTGGTTAGGCATTTCTGCCACAGCATTTCTTGTACTTTTTACCACTTCCACAAGGACAGGGTTCATTTCTCCCTATCTTCTTCTTTTTAACTACAGGCTGCTGCTTATCTGATGTATCCTGGGGATTGGCTACCCTCTTTCTTTCCATCTTTTCAGGTTTTCTAACATGATATAGATATTTTACTGTCTCCTCTTGAATGCTGTGAATCATCTCTTCAAACATGTCAAAGCCTTCATTTTGATAAGCCCTTACCGGATCTTCCTGACCATAAGCTCTCAAACCTATACCCTGCCTTAGCTGATCCATGGCATCTATGTGGTCCATCCACTTTTTATCAACTACCTGTAGTAGCAATATCCTTTCTATTTCCCTGAAGGTGTCAGGACCTATCTCCTCTTCCTTCATCCTATACCTTTCTACAGCTATTTCATAGAGCCTATCCACTAACTCTTCCTTGGTCATGATTTTTGCCTCATCTACATTTAAGGCTTCTTTTGGCAGGAATATCCTTTCCAAATAGTTAATGAGGCCTTCCATATCCCATTCGTTGGCATCTTCACTCTGCCTAGTATATATATCCACTGCATGTTCAATTACATTTTTTGCCATTGAAAGTATATCGTCCCTTAGGTTCTTCTCCTCCAGTACCTTTCTTCTTTCTCCATATATTACCTCTCTCTGCTTGTTCATTACGTTATCATACTGGAGCACATGCTTTCTTATGGAGAAGTTGTTGCTTTCGATCTTCCTCTGGGCACTTTCAATGGATTTGGAAAGCAGATTGTGTTCTAGGGGTTCGTCTTCATCCATATTGAGGCTATCCACTAAAGCCTTTACCCTTTCTCCACCAAAGAGCCTCATCAGATCATCCTCTAAGGATATATAGAATCTGGAGGATCCAGGGTCTCCCTGCCTTCCTGATCGGCCACGAAGCTGGTTGTCAATTCTTCTGGCTTCATGCCTTTCTGTTCCAATTATATGAAGGCCGCCTACCTCTATTACCTTCTTGGCCTCATCTCTAGTTTCCTCCAAAAACTTATCATATAGCTCCTTGTATCTTTCCCTAGCTTCCAAGACCTCTTCATCATCGGTTTCCATAAAGCTGTCCACAAGGGCTATTATTTCTTCATCATATCCTTGTTTTTTTAGCTCCAGTTTTGCCATGTACTCTGGATTTCCACCTAGTACTATGTCAGTACCCCTACCAGCCATGTTGGTAGCTATGGTAACTGCTCCAAACCTTCCTGCCTGTGCTACAATTTCCGCTTCCATTTCATGATACTTGGCATTTAATACATTATGCTTAATGCCTTCTTTTTTCAACATCTTACTCAATTTTTCAGAGTTCTCTATGGAGATGGTACCTACTAAGACTGGTTGACCAATTTTGTTCTTTTCCTTGATCTCCTCTACGATTGCCCTGTACTTAGCACTTTCAGTCTTATATACTACATCTGGATAATCCTTTCTTATTACAGGCTTATTAGTGGGTATTTCCACTACATCCATACCATAGATTTCTTTAAATTCATCTTCTTCTGTTTTAGCGGTACCAGTCATACCTGCTAGCTTTTCATACATTCTGAAGTAGTTTTGGAAAGTAATAGTAGCTAAGGTCTTGGATTCACTTCTTATGTTAAGGCCTTCCTTGGCTTCAATTGCCTGATGGAGACCATCGCTGTATCTTCTTCCGTACATTAGCCTTCCAGTAAACTCATCTACTATGATTACCTGACCATCCTTTACCACATAATCAATATCCCTCTTCATTATATATTTAGCTTTGAGAGCCTGATTTATATGGTGGGCTATCTCCATGTTATCTGGATCTGCCAGGTTTTCAAGACCAAAATACTGTTCAGCCTTTTGGGTTCCCCTTTCAGTTAGTACACAGCTTCTTGCTTTTTCGTTAATTAGGAAATCTACTGTTTCCTCCTTGTATTCTCTGGCAAAAGGATCCTTTTTATCCTCGTTAGGATCCACAATTCTCCCCTTTAAGGTGCTGACGAAACTATTAGCAGTTTTATATAGGTCTGTAGACTTTTCTCCTTCTCCTGAAATAATTAGGGGGGTCCTAGCTTCGTCTATCAATATGCTGTCTACCTCGTCAACTATGGCATAGTTTAGTTTCCTTTGAACCATCTCTTCCTTATATATGACCATATTGTCCCTTAGATAGTCAAATCCAAACTCATTGTTAGTTCCATAGGTAATATCACAGTTATATGCTTCCTTTCTCTCAGCACTAGTCATGCCATGAACAATACACCCAACGGATAGGCCTAAAAACTCGTAGATCTTACCCATCCATAGTCTATCCCTGTTAGCTAGATAATCGTTAACAGTAACTATATGCACACCTTCACCTGTTAGGGCATTTAAATAGGCAGGCAAGGTTGCCACTAAAGTTTTACCTTCCCCTGTTTTCATCTCAGCTATTCTGCCCTGGTGTAGTACAATTCCACCTAAGAGTTGAACTCTAAAGTGCTTCATGTTTAAGACCCTTTTAGAAGCCTCCCTTACTACTGCATAGGCTTCTGGAAGAAGGTCATCTAGAGTCTCACCCTTTTTTAATCTTTCCTTAAACTCTACAGTTTTACCTCTCAGTTCTTCATCAGACAATTTACTAAATACTTCCTCATAGGATTCTATATTATCCACAAGGGGATATAGTCGCTTTAAGGTTCTATCATTACTTGATCCAAATACTTTCTTAAATATGTTCATTTTAAATGACCGCCTTTCAGATAAATTTCATCATATTATTTTATCACTTCAAGATTTTGAATACAAGTTTGCTAGAATCTATAGCTAGTTCTATATCCATCATCTGAAAGCATCATTTCCTGTATCAACGAAAATATACCAAAGGCAATGATTAGATCCCCTAGGCTAATTAGTTTAGGAAGGGGATAGGGCTCAAAAAACTGTATTGTCTTCCCTAAGAAGGCTAGTTTTACATTTTCCACTTCATTAGCTACAAGATCTGGCATTAGCCATCCATTGGATACAAGGGATATGAAATTTAATATGTATCCTACCAATACAGGCCATATGGATCTTACCCTGTAATTAGTAAGTAGTCCTACTAGTATTAAAAGATAAGAAAGTATTTGGATAGGTTTTATGTACCTTAAAATCAACTCCACACTACTGGCATCTGCAAACTGTCCTATAGAAGATATTAGATACTGGACAACTGCTCCCAAAATAAAGAGAAGAGTGGTAACCTTGTTTAGTCTTCTAAATCCTCTTAGCTTGCCACCTCTAATAAATCCTATAATTAATGATATTACTATGGCTTCTATAAACACCTAATCATCTCCTTTACCATTTCCTATAATACAAATTAATGCAGGATATATTATATCCTGCATTAATAAATAATCATCTATATCAATTATACAATTAAAATTCTGGTTCTATCAAGCCATAATTGCCATCTTTTCTCTTATAGATAACACTTACCTCATCAGTTTCGGCATTCATGAATACGAAAAAGTTGTGTCTTAACAATTCCATTTGCAATATAGCTTCTTCTACACTCATAGGCTTCATTCCAAATCTCTTTGTTCTAACGACCCTGGGTCTTTCTCCTTCCTCTTCTAGAGGCATTACATTCTCAAACCTTATAGTCTCTCCGCTTTGATATCTCTTTTGAAGTCTAGTCTTATACTTTCTTATTTGACGCTCCAATACATCTACAGCTTTGTCAATAGAAGTATACATATCATCACTAGATTCTTCAACTCTCAGTATAGTTCCAGGCAGGTTTATGGTTATTTCGAGAACTTTCCAGTTCCTTTCTACACTGAAGACTACATTACCTACTACATCTTTGTCGAAATATTTGTCTAATCTTGATAATTTTTTTTCTGTTACGTCCTTTAGAGCTTCGGTTACCTCGACATTCTTCCCTGTAAAAGCAAGTTTCATAAACCCAACTCCTTTCGTATAAGCACTAGGCTTATGCTTATTTATATTATTATAATATTACCCTCAAACCATAGTTTTGTAAACAACAATTGAAATATTTATTTGAATATTTCAAGATCTTATGCTAGTTTATTCACAAAAAACCTGAATAATATTGTGGACAAATATATCTATTGGTTGTGGATAATGTGGATTGTTTTGTGAATAACTAATTTTACCACTTTTAGCCTGTGGACAAATTTCTTAATAATATCTGTATAATTTGTTATTAGAGTTTTTTTGCTATCGATTTCTGTATATAAAGAAAAAGCAGCTGTATATTTTGTTGAAAAAAGTAGCCAAAGGCATAAAAAACCCTGGCTACTTCTTCTCATCAATTAACATGCTCTCTGAATATTTATAATTATATCCCTTATAGGCTTTTCTTCCACTCTTCAGCCTACTTATCTCCATCTTGGCCTTTTCCAGCTTCTCCTTCATGGCTTTGGTGTTTTCCTTATCCAGAAGGGATATGGCTAAGAGTGTTGATGACACCTCTTCCACCGCCTGCTTAAGCTCCTTAAGATTAGGATACTGCTCTGCATCCAGCTGATCAATATTCTCTATTGAATGCTTTGCTTTAATATCCGTAAATATCTTCAAAAATGCTCTGTCCAACTTATCTATCTCTTCTATTATCTTGTCCTTTTCAGATAGACTGATTCCTAAATTGTCGTAGGCGTCCTTTACAATCTCCTCTTTTTGCCTTTCAGTAAAGGTAAGCATAGACTTAAGGAGCCTATTCTTTTCTCTAGTAATCTCTATCAATCTATCTATTTTTTCATAAGTCATATTAGCACCTACCTACTTTTATAGACAGTCTTCTTTACACTACTCATAGCTTCCTTCCATGTGTTTCTAAGTTCTGTTACTATCTCCAGTGCTTCTTCTATAGGTTTTACTTCCTTCCTTAGGTTTGCATCTATTAGCCTGCTCAATACGAAATCATAGAGCTTTCTAAAATTAGAAGCTATTTCATACTTATAATCTAAGGTTCCTATTAACTCATATATTATATTTTGCGCTCTAATAAGAGATTCATGGGATTTTTGTATGTTCCCATTTTCTATATGATATTTTGCCATATTCATGAACTTAATGCAGCCATCGTAAAGCATCAAGGTCAATTCTTCTGGCGTAGCTGTAAATACTGCATTTTGCTTATATTGATTTAAGGCGTTATTCATCTTCCCCCATCCTCTCTAAATCCATTAATAGCCTCCAAACTGCTGTGATAACCACATGCTCTGAGAATTCATCTGGTTAATATAGGTTTCTAAGGCAGAAAACTGTTTGTAGTAGTAAGTTTCCCTCTCAGCAAGCTTTTCATTCAACTCATCTATTCTCTTATTAAAATCTTGAATATCCCTATCAAGATAGCTTCTGCTTCCCAAGTTGGTTACAAAATCTATTAATATATTAGATTTAACCTGCCTATATAGGCTGGCATTGTTGCCTGTTCCTGCCTTTTCTATTATTTCCTCCATACCACCTATTAGCTCATCGTAAACCCTGGTTACAATACCCTTTTGGCTTTTTTCTGAGCCATCCTTAAAGAGCATTTCTAATACTCCTTCAGGGTTTTCTGCTATAGCCTGTTTCAACTTCTCCTCATCTATTACCAACTTGCCTCCACCACCAGTGGAGTATTTTTCTGTGCTAATGCCGATTTGAGTAATCAGGCTATAGGCTCCATCAAAGGATTCATATAAGGATGATCTGATATTTTGCATAGTTCTTGATACTATGCTATCATTTCTTAATAGACCTGATTTTGCCTTCTCTTCCCATAGCTCAATGTCCTTATCTGACATTTCCTTCTTCTGCTCATCAGTAAGAGGCTCATAATCATAATACTTCTTTTGGCTGAGTAGCTCACTGGTCTTGTCCACCAGCTTGTTGTATTCATCTACGAAATTCTTAATCTTTTCATAGATTCCATCCACATCGGTATTTACTGTAATAGTAAAGTCTCCTGTTGCTGCAAGATTCATAGTAATGCCGTTGATGGTTATGGTATTTGTTGATGACCTAATGCCCAGTGCTCCATTAAAATCAACAACAGCATCTTGGCCACGAAAACCTTGACTAAGTCTATCAGCTTGGTAGGTTATCGGATTACCAAATTCATCCTTTTCTCCAGCAGATAGATTTAGTTGATTTATAAAGTAGTTAGAGTCTTCATTATCTGAATCAACATCTATTCTCAATAGGGCCTTTTCTCCAGTATCCTTGGTTTGCAAGAACAACCTCTTATTTGCTGCATCATAAGTGGCCTTTATCTTTATTGAATACTCACCCTTTTCTCCTGCTTTTGCATTATTTATTGCCCTAACCACATCCTGCATAGTAATGCCATTGTCATTGTTAGCAACTTCTACTTCAAAGGCAACCAAGTCACCATTTTTATCAACTTGTCCATCATAGATGGTAAACTTAAGGCTAGTAATCTTCTCCCCATTTTCATTTAATAGCCTACCATCTTCACCGATATTAGCTATCTCACTGGCACTGGCAAGATTAACCCCTTCAGCCAACTGGTTCACTCTAACCCTATAGTTACCAGCAAGGGCACCAGATGAGGCTGAGGCTGTTGCTATTGATGTATCAGATGATACGGCCTTATTAACCCAGCTTAAATTCTTATAGGTATTAGGCAATAAGGCTCCTGTATAGCTTACTGTGGTTAGGCCTAAGGCTTTCCTTGTATTAACGATGAAATTTGCAAAATCCTTGTTTAAATCATTGTACATCTCCTGACGCCAAAGGAGTAGCTGCTTTTCCTTCTCAACCTTTGTAACCTTAACCTTTTCAGCTTCCATCAATTTTTCTATCATAGTGTCTGTATCAAATCCAGACAAACCTGTAACTCTCATTGTGCTAGTCATAAAATCACCCCTACACTCGTTCATCTACAATAAGCCCTGATATTTTCCACAAGGCTGCTACTAAGTCTAGTATCTTTTCAGGAGGTATTTCCCTAATAACTTCGTCTGTAGCTGCATCTATAACCTTTACCATTATATGTTTTGTTTCCTGATGTATGGAAAACTCAAACCGTCTACCATAAAGAATAACTTCCTTGTTAGCTTCTTCTATGGTTTTTATCAATTCCTCTTCCGAATAGGCATTATCATTATTTCTTTCAGTTCTACCCTCCTGAGTCGGACTCACTTTGCTGTTTTCTCTAGTTAGATTGATATTATCGGTATATTTATTGTTAAAGTTTATAGCATCAACCCTATTTACTATTCCTTTAACTCCCATATTATTCCCCCCTACTAGTTCTACATACTATATCGACTAATTGAAAGTTATTCTTTAGCTACATATTTGCTTTTTTTCTGCCACAGTATAATGAGCAAAAAATATAGTCCTTTAAGGCCTGCTGCTATTATTGTGTCTAAGGGACTTTGACCAATATTTAGAGCCTTTTGGAATAAATATATATTTATGCTCTGGCCTACAAATACAGCCAGTAAGGTTGCTAGGGCAAAATATGGGAGGGATACAAAGCTAATGCCAAACATGTAGTTGGCAATACTAAAGGGAATAAAGGGCATGCTTCTTATGAAAAGCACATAACCAAAGCCATATTCCTTCACTTTAGCATATATCTCCTCTAGGCTAATCTTTCTTTCCTTCCTGTAGTATATTTTATCCACCAGTTGGGAGACATCTTCCTTAAAGACCCTAGCTATACAGAAGGATATAAGTCCACTTAACATTCCTGCTATGGTTATGAATATGGATCCCTTCATGCCAAAAAAAATAGTTGCTGCTAGGGAAAGCCAAGAAATGGGTACAAAGAATATAAGCAGTATAGTTACAAGGGCAATAAAGTATAGTTTAAAATGGGTGCTGTCTTTCCCCTCCGAAATTAGCTTTAGTACTTGCTCTTTATTAAAAATATTAAGTTTTATGATTAAGTATGTAAATATCAAGAGAAAGGCTATAATAATAAATATTTTAAAATACCTATTATTCTTATGCATTCTTTCACCTCACAGCCATCTAGTATTATTATAATCAATTTTAGGCAGCTTGACTAATCAACAAGCTTGTTAGTCTACTAATATTTCAGTATAATAAATGTAGTGTCTATACTTACGGAAAGGTGATACTGTGAAACTAAAGAAAATTGGTATGCGTACCATAAAAACAGCCTTGGCTGTATCTTTAGCCATTTTTGTATCCCAAGTTTTTAAATTAAAAAGCCCCTTCTTCGTGGGTATAGCTGCCATAATATCCATGAAATCTTCTGTATCCGAATCCCTAACGGCAGGTAAATCTAGAACCCTAGGGACCATATTTGGTGCAATAGTAGCCATTATATTTGCCTACATAGCCCCGCGAAATATTCTATCCATAGCCATTGGTATAATAGTCATCATCTATGTATGTAATATGCTGGGATGGAAAAATGCAGTACAGATTTCCTCCATAGTATTCTTAAACATAATGCTAAACTATGAAGAAGGCAATATGCTAAGCTATGCCCTTTATAGAACTGTAGACACCTTAATAGGCCTTGTTATAGGGACTATTATAAACTATGTTTTAGTCCCCCCTGAAAATTACTATGAGAGGCTGTTAAAGGATTCCATAAGACACATGTACTACCAAATAAAAAAGGATATGGAGGACTTCTTCTGGAATCATGAAAAAGTTTCTCTAGAAAAACTGAAGGATTTTTTGACTACTACAAGGGAAGACTATAAGACTTTAAATGAGGATATTAAACTGAAGATTGGTAAATCAGACAGCATTGGCAACTTCAAAACTAATCTAAATAAAACCATAAACTCAATTGAGAATATCTATATTAACCTGTCCATCATCTTCCACCTGGACAGTATTCCTGCACTAGATGAAGACAACAGAAGCTCACTGGAGAAGCTCTTTAAGAAGGAGCTGCCTTATGGAGAAGTAAAAGATAATAGCCAGTATGTAATATATAATTTCCATGTAAAGAATATAATAGAGGAATTAAAGACCCTGGATCGCATAATCGGATCCAATAAAGAGGAATAAATTAATACTTGTTGTAATAGGTTGCTTATAGGCAACCTATTTTTTGTGGCTATTATAATTTTGAATTAATTCATAATAATTCACATTATATTTAACAACTGACTTGAATATTATATACTAATTTAAGTGTTTGAATATTCCGTATTGTTACACTTCAATATTTTTGTTGACATACTGCTAAAACCGTTTTATAATATACAAAATTATATAGTATTGCACTTTGTCGAAATTTACATATTCTTATCTGAAATGTACTTGGTCTAACCTGCCCTACTAGATTATTATTTTTTATCTGCTTAAATATGCTCAATATTCATTATTTTCAATTATTTGACTTCCTGGTTTCTAATTCCTCAATTTTTTTGAGGGTTATATATCAATAATTTTAAGGGGGGTTTATCTTGAAAAGAAGACTATTATCACTAGCATTAGTACTTATTATCGCCTTAACCATGGTTGCATGTGGAAATCAAGGAGGGGAAGATACTCCAGCAACTGGCGAAAACGAAGGCGGCGAAGAATTAGCCTTTAAAATCGGTATTGTAACTGGTACTGTATCCCAAGGTGAGGAAGAGTTTAGAGCTGCAGAAAACATGATTGCAAAATACGGAGCAGATAAGATTAAACACGTTACTTATCCTGACAAGTTTGCTCAGGAACAAGAAACAACAATTGCTCAAATTACAGGACTTGCATCTGACCCTGAAATAAAGGCAATTGTAATCTGTCAAGCTGTACCAGGTACTGCTGCAGCAATTGACAAGATCAAGGAAACCAGAGACGACATCTTGTTTATAGCTGGAGTACCGCACGAAGACCCAGAAACCATATCAGCCCGTGCTGATATAATCATTGAAACTGACAACTTAAAACGTGGTGAAACCATAGTAGAATTAGCAGCTGAAATGGGAGCTGAAACCTTCATCCACTACTCATTCCCAAGACATATGTCCATGGAACTACTATCCAGAAGAAGAGACATTATGAAGCAAAAAGCTGCAGAGCTAGGTGTTAATTTCGTTGAGTTAGACGCTCCAGATCCAACTGGTGATGCCGGTATACCAGGAGCTCAACAATTCATGATTGAAGACGTGCCAAGACAAGTTGATAAATATGGTAAGAACACAGCCTTCTTCAACACCAACTGCGGTATGCAAGAGCCACTTATCAAGTCCGTCCTAGAAACTGGTGCCATATATCCAGAACAATGCTGCCCAAGTCCATACCATGCATATCCAGGAGCTTTAGGTATTGAGATTCCTTCAGATAAGGCTGGAGATGTAAGCTTCATGCTAGAACAAATCCATGCAAAAATAGATGAAAAAGGCACAAGTGGAAGATTTGCTACTTGGAAGGTATCTGCTAACATGGCAATGCTAGAAACAGCTGTTGAATATGCAATAGATTATGGCAAGGGTGAAGTTGAAAAATTTGATAAAGATCATTTTGTTAATCTGCTAAAAGAAGTAACTGGAGATGACAACATAGCAGTAAGTGAGCTAGAAGATCATCCAAACTTCCTATTATTTGTAGCAAGTTCAGAAATATTTTAAGTAGAGAGGTCGTTTATACGACCTCCTTCTACTTAAATCAAGGAGGTAAGTAAATGGATCTACTTCAAATAAAGGATATCAGCAAAAGCTATGAGGAAAATAGAGTCCTAAAAAATGTTTCCCTTTCCATCAAGGAAGGAGAAATTCATGGCCTAGTGGGAGAAAATGGAGCCGGTAAATCAACTTTGATGAATATACTTTTTGGAATGCCAGTTATCCACTCTACTGGAGGTTATGAAGGAGAAATGCTAATAGATGGGAAGCCCTATAAGCCCACTACTCCTGAAGATGCTATGGCTGCAGGAATTGGAATGGTCCATCAGGAGTTTATGCTCATTCCTGGATTTACCATTACTGAAAACATTAAATTGAACAGGGAAAAAACCCTTCCCACCTTCCTTAGCAAGATATTTGGAAATAGGTTAGAAAAGTTGGATACGGAGGCCATGGCTAAGGATGCAAGGGAAGCCTTAAAAAAATTGGATATGGACATAGATGAGTATGTGCCTGTTGCTGGTTTACCAGTAGGCCATATGCAGTTTATAGAAATAGCCAGAGAAATAGATAAGAGTAAACTAAGACTACTTATACTAGATGAGCCTACAGCCGTTTTGACAGAGTCAGAAGCCGATAAGTTCTTAGAGGTAATAAAGAAATTATCCCAAATGGGCATAGCCATTCTATTCATATCCCATAGACTAGATGAAATAAAACAGATTACTGACTCTATAACAGTCCTTAGGGATGGCGAGGTTGTAGCCAATGTGAAAACTGATGAAATAGATGTGAAGGAAATAGCCCGCCTAATGGTGGGGAGAAAGGTTGAACTATCTAAAAAAGAAGATGAGGATAGAGGAATAAAAGATGAAAACATATTGGAGATCAAGGATTTGAGAGTTAATATGCCTGGAGAAGAAGTTAAGGGCTTAAGCCTTACGGTGAAAAAGGGAGAGATCTTAGGTATTGGAGGATTGGCAGGTCAAGGAAAGCTAGGCATAGCCAATGGAATTATGGGCCTTTATGAAACCAGCGGCAGTATTGTTAAAGATGGCAAAGAACTACACTTAAACAATCCAAGGGAAGCTTTAAAATCATCTATTGCCTTCCTATCTGAGGACAGGAGAGGGGTTGGCCTATTGTTAGATGATTCTATAGAATTCAATATAGCCTTTTCCAGCTTAGAAATACAGGATAACTTCTTAAAGCAAGTTGGTCCTTTAAAACTAATAGATAAGAAAAAGGTCAGAGAACATGCTAACAGGATGATTGAGGAACTAGACATCAGATGTACTGGACCAAAACAGCGGGCAAGAGCCTTAAGTGGAGGAAATCAACAAAAGGTATGTATAGCTCGTGCCCTATCATTGAATCCTGATCTATTATTGGTCTCTGAACCTACCCGAGGAATAGATATCGGGGCTAAGAAGTTAGTGCTAGATACTTTGGTTAAATTAAATAGAGAACGAGGGGTAACCGTCATCATCACCTCAAGTGAATTAGGTGAGCTAAGACAGGTATCCGATAGGATTGCCATCATCTATGACGGTAAAGTTGCCGGAATACTTCCACCAGATGCTTCTGACGAGGAATTCGGACTCCTTATGGCTGGTGAAGATTTAAAAAAGGTGGTGAACTAGATGAAGGACTTTATAAACAGAATAGGACTTCCAAGATTTATAATCATTATCTTCTTGATATTCCTAATGGCCTTAGCAATTTACCTTAATATACCCTTATCGGATGTTATAACGGATATACTGGTTAGGTTTGGAATGAATGCAATTTTAGTACTAGCTATGGTACCAGGTATACAGGCAGGAATAGGCATGAACTTCAACTTGCCCTTAGGTATCATATGCGGTTTAATCGGTGCCTTAATAAGCATTGAGTTTAAACTAAGTGGATTTACAGGCCTATTTGTATCCATCCTAATTGCCCTACCATTGGCTGCCATAGGTGGATACCTGTACGGTAAGATGTTAAATAGCGTAAAGGGCCAAGAGATGACCGTTGGAAACTATGTGGGATATTCTATAGTATCCTTCATGTGTATCTTCTGGCTTCTAGCTCCCTTTAAGAGCCCAGAATTAATATGGGCCTATGGAGGAAATGGTCTTAGGGTTACGGTTTCCCTGGAATCATCCACTTCCCACGTGCTTAACAACTTTCTTGCCTTCAAGATAGGAAAAGTAACCGTACCTACAGGACTTTTACTCTTCTTTGCTATATTTGCATTTTTGGTATGGATATACAGCCAATCAAACAAGGGCCTTTCCATGATTGTAGCTGGAAGCAATGCAAAGTTTGCTCTATCCAATGGTATCGATGTGGATAAGCAGAGAATTAAAGGAACTGTCTTTTCTACTGTGCTCGCAGCCATAGGGATTATAGTATATAGCCAATCCTTTGGATTCTTGCAGTTATACAATGCTCCCCTCTATTCTGCCATGCCAGCTGCTGCTGCCATACTAATAGGAGGAGCAAGCCTCAAAAGGGCTACCATAGTCCATGTACTTATCGGTACCATTCTGTTTCAATCCTTGCTGGTTGTAGCCCTACCAGTAATAAACGTCATTGCCGAAGGCACCATGTCTGAGGTAATCAGGGTTATTGTAAGTAACGGAATAATCCTTTATGCCCTTACTAGGGAAGGAGGTAGTGCAGCATGATAGTACCAATTATATTCCTAATAATATGTATTGCAGGATCCTTCTTTACAGGACTGCCCTTTAGCTTCCTGTTTGATGAAATGGTAATAAGGCTTGCTAGAAACCTGATATTAGTTACATCCTTGATCCTTCCCGTTATAACTGGATTAGGGCTTAACTTTGCCATCACCTTAGGAGCCATGGCAGGTCAAATTGCACTTATTATCATAACCAACTATTCCATCGGTGGAACTACAGGCTTCTTCCTAAGTATTTTAATCTCCACCCCCTTCGCCATACTATTTGGCTATCTGGTCGGTAGAGTACTTAACAAGGCTAAAGGAAAAGAGATGATTACCAGTATGGTATTAGGCTTCTTTGCCAACGGAATATATCAGTTTGTATTCCTGCTCCTATGCGGTACCCTAATCCCAGTTAAGAATGAAAGCTTACTCCTCTCCAATGGAGTTGGAATAATAAACACTATAGACTTGGCCAATATAAAGTATGCCTTGGATAGGCTGATCCCAGTCACAAAATACCCTATAGCTACCCTCTTGGTATCCCTCTTGGTATTTTTATTCCTCCACTTCTTCCTAAAAACCAAGCTGGGCCAGGACATGAGGGCTGTTGGTCATGATATGGAAATAGCCAGGGTATCAGGGATAAACGTGGATAAAACTAGGATAATATCTGTAATCATATCTACAGTTTTAGCTGCTTGGGGACAGATCATTTTCCTACAAAATATCGGAACCATAAATACCTATGGAAGCCACGAGCAGGTAGGCCTATTTGCCGTAGCCTCCCTTCTAGTTGGTGGTGCTACAGTAGAAAGGGCTTCCTGGAAAGAAGCCTTAATAGGCACCTTCCTCTTCCACCTATTGTTCGTAATATCACCGCTGGCAGGTCAAAACCTTTTAGGAAACGCCCAGATAGGAGAATACTTCCGTGTATTCGTAGCCTACGGGGTAATAGGACTTTCCCTAGTGCTCCATGCTTGGGAAAAGAATAAGGCCAGAACTAGGTTAAGAGAAATTAAGGAATAAGTACAGGGACTTAACTAAAATAGTAGTTAAGTCCCTTCTATATTTTTGAAAGTGAAATAATATTAAATGCATTATATAGTATGTTAGTATATAATATATAATAAAGTAACAATTAGCAACTTTTGTGGAGGATATTATGAGTAAGTTAGATTATGAGGAGATTCAATCTATACAGGAAAAAACAATTAAAAAGTTGATTAAATATATAAACGAAAACCTCAAGGAAGACAGGTCCTTAGACTCAATAGAGTTCTACTACCCTGATTTTGATGAAAATAAAACCAGACTGGCCTTTAACGTATGGATTAGCACCGATTATAGGACTAGCTCTGGCAAGAGCTTTATTGAACTTATGTTGGATGAAAAATCCCATCAGCTGACCAGTCTAGAAAAAAGCATATTAATAGAAAGAAATAGGTCCTTCATCTCCTTATATGAGATAGAAAGAATTGATGGAGAATACATATATGCAAAGGATCTGCTAACAGGAACAAGGCATTCCCTGCTAGAACCCAACATATCAGGAATGCTAAATCCTAAAGATCTGATCTTTGGAAGGGTGGGTAAGATAATAGAATACAAAGGGTTCATTGGCAACATAAACTTTTTGCCTTCTTCCATAAAGGACGAGTTCCTTGAGAAAGTATTTGTAGATTATAACAGAAGCAGGTTTAAATACCCCGATCTAACCATAGACAGGTATCTAAAGCTCTTCAGCATAAATGTATACAAGATTTACACTGAGTCCATTTACGATGCCATTGATAAGGAATTGGACAGCGATAGCGATGCCACCTCTGCCCTATATGATGAGCTGGATAACTTTGAAATATACTTGGAAAGTCAAGTATCCAAATCCGAAATGAAGACCCATATTGTCAACTTGATAAACCTATTTGAACACTATATTTTGGAATGTGGGGGATCCTTAAAGGACCTGGTAGATATGGACTTGGAGCATCTATTTAAAAAAGCCATAGAAGATGGTCTCATTTCATCCCAGCAGGAGTTCAGCTCCTATGTATCTACCCTGAAGAAGTATTTTAAGTATATGAAAACTGTAAATCCAGCTTACAAGGAGGCCTATAGGAAAATACTTAAGATAAGCAGGGACAGATTTTTATACATCTACGATACCTATAAGATCAATCTGGATTTTAATATAAACAGGAATATAAGCTGTAATATATCCGATGCCATAAGCGATACCTCCTTTGACTTCATAATGGATTATGAGAAGTTCTTATTATTTTTGATTAGCAATCCCTTAGATTTGACTAGGAAGAAGAAGTATATCAACAGAAAGACCCTGCTGGAATTGAACAATATAATGGAGTTAAGAGAAAACATTACAAAGAAAGCCCCAAACCAAAGGGACTTTCCCTTAATAAATTTATTTTATAACTTCTCCCTGGCAAATAGATTAACAAGAATACAAAACTGCAAACTGCTGATAACCAAAAGAGGCCATACCTTCTTGAGACTTCTAGATGAAGAAAAGTTTACTATGTTCGTCCAATATCTGTTAAGCAATGATATCATTGACTGCATTGTAGCTGACGCAGATAACAACAAGCTGGCCAACTCCACCAGAAGCAACCTGTTTAACCTTTTATATAACCTAAAGGAAGGCATATACTACAATTACAATGAATTTGACTTCAACAGCCTAGGTTCAATCAGATATATATTTACCTACTTGAAATATATGAAGTTCATGGGACTTATTGAATACAGCTACTACCCCTTAAGCTTCACCATCACCCACCTAGGGAAAATAGTATTCAGCATCCTACAGGATAAGAATAAAAAATATCAGGATAGTGGAAAAATAATATATCTACATCAATAAAGCTGCTTCATCACGGGAAGCAGCTTTATTTTAGCTTATTAAAATTTTAACCCTACGGAGTAAATATTTGGATATTTAGTGTATAATAGTAATTAGGTTACCAAGCTAAGGAGGGGGTAAATGTGGAAAAGCTAAATCTTGAGGACTTTACTATGTACAAGTTTATATCAGGGCTAAAATTCTCTCCCAAGGGGAAGAAACTAGCCTTCATGCTGCACCAAATGGATGTGGAAGAAAACAAGTACCTGTCAAATATCCACATCTATGATTTGGATAAGGAAAAGCTTATACAGCTTACGTCCAGCAACAGTGTAAAAAGCTTTATATTCAAGGACGAAAACAACCTATACTTTGCAGACAGGAGAGAGGAAAAGGATAGGGAAAGAGAAAAAAAAGGAGAAGATTTTACCAGCTATTATGAGATATCCTTACAGGGTGGTGAAGCTATAAAAGCCTTCGAAATCCCTTTAAAGGCATCAAAGATAGAAATAATAGATAAGGATAGATTCCTGCTCATTGGTGAATACGATCACAGAAAGCCTAGGCTGGAAAAGCTATCCGAGGAAGAAAAGGAAAAGGCCCTAAAGGAGCTAGAAGAGGAAAAGGACTATCAGGTAATAGATGAAATACCCTTCTGGTACAACGGAAAGGGTTTTACAAACAAGATAAGATCTAGAGTATATATCTATAATCTTAAGGATAAAAAGCTCAAGCCAATAACAGATGCCTTTACTAACGCATATGCTTTCAAGCTTAATGAAAACAAATCAAAGGCATTGATAATAACCAATTCTTACATAGATAAGATGCAGATAAAGGATGACCTATACCTATATGATATAGAAAAGGATTCCCTAGAAAAGATATCCCACTGTGACTGTTTTTCCTACAGCTTTGCCGACTTCCTAGGTGATAATATAATATTCATAGGTAGTGATATGGCTAAATATGGAGTCAACCAAAATCCCAAAATTTACCTGATGGATAAGGATAGAAAGGTAAGGGAGATATCCCCTGATAATTTCGATTTAAGCGTAGGCAACTCAGTGGGATCAGACTGCAGATATGGATCAACAACCCAGGTAAAAGTAGATCAGGATTACCTATATTTCATTACCACTGAATATGGAAACGCCTATTTGAATAGAATGGACTTAGAAGGAAATATAGAAAGACTAACTAACAAGAAGGGATCAGTAGATGGATTTGATATATGCAATGGAAGAATCATCTTTGTTGGCTTTAGAGATCTTAAACTACAGGAACTCTATAGTTTGGAAAGAGGTAAAGAAATCCAAATAACAGACTTTAATGGTTGGGTAAACAAAAATAAGAAACTATCCCCTCCTGAAAGATTAACCTTCCAAACCAAAGAGGGTATAACCATTGAAGGATGGGTCATAAAACCAGTAGATTATGAAGAAGGAAATAAGTATCCTGCAATCCTAAACATCCATGGTGGACCCAAAACAGTCTATGGAGATATCTTCTTCCACGAAATGCAGTACTGGGCTCAGGAAGGCTATGCAGTATTCTTCTGTAATCCAAGGGGCAGCGATGGAAGAGGAGATGAGTTTGCAGATATCAGAGGTAAGTATGGCACCATTGACTATGAAGATATTATGGCCTTTACAGATGTGGTGTTGGAAAGGTACCCTTTCATTGACAAGGAAAGGATTGGAGTAACAGGGGGCTCCTATGGTGGATTTATGACCAACTGGATAATAGGCCATACTAACAGATTTAAGGCAGCAGTAAGCCAAAGAAGTATATCCAACTGGATATCCAAGTTTGGCACCACAGACATTGGCTACTATTTTGTGGAAGATCAGCAGGCTGCAACCCCTTGGACTGATGTGGAAAAGCTGTGGTTCCACTCCCCTATGAAATATGCAGACAGGGTGAAAACCCCTACCCTATTCATTCACTCAGAGGAAGACTATCGCTGCTGGACTCCTGAAGGCTTCCAGATGTTCACCGCCTTAAAATATCATGGAGTAGAGGCAAGGCTCTGCCTTTTCAAAGGTGAAAACCATGAACTAAGCCGCTCCGGTAAACCAAAGCATAGGATAAGAAGGCTTAAAGAGATAATTGGATGGTTTGATAAGTACCTAAAATAGATGTTCAGTGAAGGTGTATGGATTTGAATATGATAAACAGATTGTTAATCAAATACAAGGACGACAAATGGTTCATATTTTTATACAGGCTAATAAAAAATATCCGTGAAGATGAAGTAACGGCTATAGGTGCCCAACTTACCTATTATCTGATACTATCCATATTCCCATTTTTAATCTTTTTACTAAACATACTAGGACATATATCCATTGTAAACACTGCATTCATCGATGATATTCTGTTTATTCTTCCGACCCAGACCCAGATTCTCTTAAACAGCATTGTATACGAAATAACCAGGGGTAGTTCAGATACCCTGCTATCCTTCAGTATCTTCCTATCCCTCTGGTCAGGGTCCTTGGGCATATCTGCCATGATCAGGGCTATAAATAAGGCCTATAACATAAATCAAAGAAGAAACTATTTTAGACAAAAAATTGTATCCATTATATTCGCCATTGTATTAGCAGTATTGATCATAGTAGTACTACTGACACTGGTATTTGGTGAGATGATAGGCAATGCCTTTTTTTCATATATTGGGGCTACCTATGTCTTCTATGAGATATGGGAATTCTTAAGGAAGGTTATTCCCTTGATTTCCATGATCATCATATTTGCACTCTTTTATAAATACAGTGTCCTGCCTAATGGGAGAAAGAAGATCAAACTAGTACATACCCTACCAGGGGCTGTATTTACAACAGTGGGCTGGATAGCTGCCTCTAACCTATTCTCCTACTATGTAAACAACTTTGGCAACTATTCTAAGACCTACGGCAGTCTAGGTGGAGCTATAGTCCTTCTAGTATGGCTCTATATAACCAGCATCATGATAATCTTAGGGGGAGAAATAAATGGAACCCTTGCCTCCATGTTCATATATGGAAGGGACCAAAACACTATGCTAAAATAGATTTAAGTAAGCTAGAAAGGAGGGTCATAAAATCGTACTCTCATTAAATAGAGAAAAACAGACTAAATATTATAGAAAAAGCAAAGGACAGGTGTCAGAGAATAACTTGGTATATTTCATAAGCAATAGATGCTCCCAAACCCTGGGAGGAGTGCAGACCATCATAAGGCTAATAGAAGAAGCATTGCCAGATCAGAAATTTATTGAAATGCCCTTGGTCTATAACAAGAAGGATATTAAGCTGGATAAGCTACCTAATGCTGAAGTATACAGCCTGGCACTAAATAAGAGCGAAAAAATCAAGCAGTATATTAATATATTTGAACAAAAGGATGAATTAAATAAGGTAGCAATACAACCAGATTCTAAAATAGTAGTATTTGGAGTACAAAAATTAGCCCTGCTGTCAAAAAAGGACCTAGCAAGAAATGAAGTAATAATATTCCAGTCCAATAGACCTGATATTACCTTTGGTGCCCTAGACGGGGAAAAGGTTCCCTTCTTACTGGAAGAGAAGATCAAATACATAGATAAGTTCCTCTTCTATACGGAGGAGGACAAGAGAGAAATACTGAAGATACTTAATAACTCAGGAGTAGAATACAAGTTCAAATCCTATATAGTACCTAACCCATCAAAAACGCCAAGAAACCAAATATGTAAGTATACAAACAATGTCATGTACATGGGCAGATTTGATATATTGCAGAAAAATATTAAAGAGTACGTAAAACTAGCAGATAGGATATATCCAAAATATAAGGTAAATGCCTATGGGGATGGCATAAGCAAAATACTTTTGGAACTATCCAAGGTAAATGTAGGAGGATATATAAGCGATATCAGTGAAGTTGCTGATCAAAACAGCATCTTGCTACTGCTTTCCAACTATGAAGGCTTTGGCAATGTAATAGTAGAAGCCTACTCAGTAGGCATGCCAGTTATAGTCTATGACTCCTACCCTGCTGCTAAATCCATAGTAACCCCTAATGCAGGAAAATTAATCCCCTATGGAGATCTAGAGGGAGTCATCCAGGCCATAGAAGAGATACTAAAGGATGAAGAAACCTTTAAGAAGTATTCTGATGGGGCCTTTGAAGAGTCGAAAAAGTATGTTAGAGAGGATATAGTTAGAAGATATATAGATGTAATAATGGATGAACTGTAAATATTATCTTATTAGAATAACAGCCATTATCCTAGAGATAATGGCTGTTGTTATTATAAACTAAGCTTAATCCTCTTCAAACAGCTTCAAATACTGCCCATAGCCTTCCTTTTCCATATCCTCCTTTTTGATAAATCTTAGGGCTGCACTGTTGATACAGTATCTTAGGCCTCCTTCACTCTTTGGTCCATCAGTAAATACATGGCCTAGATGGGAATCCCCATATTTGCTTCTTACTTCTGTTCTTACCATGTCATAACTCAAATCTAAGTTTTCCTTTATGAAATCCATGTCTATTGGCCTGGTAAAGCTGGGCCAGCCACAGCCAGCATCGTACTTGTCCTTAGAACAAAAAAGTGGTTCCCCAGTAACTACATCCACATATATACCCTCTTCTTCCTGGTCCCAGTATTCATTTTCAAAGGGCATTTCAGTTCCATTTTCCTGAGTTACTCTATATTGAATAGGCGTTAACATCTTCTTTATTTCTTCCTCACTTGGCTTCTTATACATACCATCACCCCTATATGTTTTGTTATATTTTACCCTATTTAAATTAATAATCTTGACTTAATTTTATCAAATAATCACAAAAAATGAAAATTGGACATATAATACATTAGAATTAAGGAAAGGAGTTAAGACTATGTATCATAATTATAGATACAGACCATATCCTGATTATGGTTGGCATGACTATCCTGATTGGGAATGTCATATGCATTTAAGGGACTATGGTCCAAATCCCTTTGTTATCAATATAGAGGAAGCTGCAAAACAAAACAAGTACTTCCGTCTTGCTCTATGGACAGGAACCTATTATCAGCTAACCTTGATGAGTATTGATGTTGGCAGTGATATAGGCCTAGAAGTCCACCCTGATGTGGATCAATTTATCCGAATTGAGCAAGGACAAGGAATGGTCATGATGGGACATAGAAAAGATTGCTTACCCTTTAGACGGAGGGTAGGAAAGGGAGATGTAATATTCATCCCAGCTGGAAGTTGGCATAATCTAATAAATATAGGGAATGTGCCCATAAAGCTCTATTCCATATATGCACCTCCAGAGCATCCTCATGGAACAGTCCACCGAACCAAGGAAGAGGCTGAAATGGAAGATGGAGATTATCTGTAATCTTACAGGTAATCTCCATTGGATCTATTTAAGGGGGCTTACATATTTTCTTTTTTCAGTTCTCTTTAAAAACTCTTCCCTTGCTGCTTCTACTAGCTGTGGATCATTTATTAGATCGTATGCCATGCCTGTAAATACTTTAGCTGCATACAGCATCCCCTTTAACCCTAAGGATGATCCAGAAGCTGCAGTAGCTTGCCATGTATGGGCTGGCACTCCTAATGGCCAGGTGGCAGTTAGGAAAAGGTTCATAGGCATTATCCAAGATACATCTCCACTATCTGAAGAACCTGCCAAGATAACTGTATCAGCTTTATCCTTATCTACTATACCCTGATGAATGTAGGGTTTTTCATCTCCTTCTAAGGAGACAAATTTTTTGATCTCAGCTTCTACCATATTAGGGTCTAGGGTCTCCTGCAGGGCTTTTGCAAACTCCAATTCCTCCTCAGTGTATTCAGGCTGATCCACTTCAACCATATTCTTATAGGTTAGTTCGAATAAGATATCATTTGGCAGCAACTCATAGGTCCCACCTATTATTTCATATTCCATGGTGGTTTCAGTCATCAAGGCTGCTCCCTCTGCTATCTTAATAAGCCTTTCAGTTATTTCCTCAACATCCTTTCTATGGGGTGCTCTAACATAGTACCAGGACTCTGCCTCTTTGGGAACAATATTTGGAGCTCCTCCAGCATTGGTAATGGTGTAATGAATCCTAGCTTCATCTATTACATGCTCTCTTAAATAATTGGCGCCTACATTCATTAGCTCCACAGCATCTAATGCTGACCTGCCAGACTCTGGTGATTGGGCTGCATGGGCAGAAATACCGTAAAATCTGAACTTGATGGAGTTGTTTGCAAGGAAAGCCTTCCTAAGGGCTGTATTGGCATTCATTGGGTGCCAGCTAAGGGCTATATCACAGCCTTCAAAGGCTCCTCTCTTGATCATCTTCACCTTACCTATTAGAGTTTCCTCTTCAGGGCAGCCGTAGAACCTAATGGTCCCTGGTTTTTTGCTTTCCTCTAGGTATCCTTTTATAGCAAGGGCAGAGCCTAAAGCTGCAGAACCCAGCAGATTGTGGCCACAGCCATGGCCTGGTCCATTCTCTTCTACGGGACTATATTTAATATCCACCTTTTGGGACAAGCCTGGCAAGGCATCATATTCTCCCAGCACTGCAATAACTGGTGAGCCACTGCCATATTCTCCTATAAAAGCATGTTCAAGGCCTGGAATTTCCTTTATTGTAAACCCATGAGACCTTAACACTTCCCTAAACTTATTGGCTGATTCCTTTTCATTACCAGAGGTCTCTGGATGACTCCATATGTCTAAGCATAGATCTGATATCTCTTTGCCTAAGTTATCTATATATTTTAAAACCTTGGTTTTTTCCAATCAAACTCCCTCCTCCATGTAATGCTATTCTCTTGTAGACCTGTTGAAATTACATAGTATTATTATGTTTAAACCCTTTTTGTGAGTGTTTTAAACATGTTTTTATTAAATTATTATTGATAATTTTTATGCATATATTAGTAACAATCTATAGGATTCATAGTCTCATTGTACCATCTGAAAAGCACTAGTAAGATCCATGTTAAAACTCCCATATCATTAGTATTCATATGTAGTAACTTTCTATTCTCAAAAAATAATAGCCAAAGCCAGTCCTATAAAAACAGATGATATACTAGCCTTGGCAAAGGAAGTCCAATTAAATAGTAGCTACAATTTCCTTGAAATCCTCAACTATCCTCTTAACCTTCTCCTCCCCTATCTCAGCCATGCTCTTTCCCATTTCTGAATAATTTACTTCAAAAAACTCATCTATCCTGTACTTAAAGCTGGTATCCACCTTGTTGTAGAAGTTGCCTAGTGCAAATGCTATGGCTATAAAGGGATTCCTTTCTATGAAGTTAGCGTCTACTATGCCCCCTATTTCAAACCTGTTTCTTTTAAATAGAGACTTTAGTGTTACTTCTATTTGATACGCATAATCATAAGCTTTAAACATAAAACCACCTCCTATTATTTATATATAATACCACACATATTTCCAATTATTTATGCCTTCTGGAAATATATGTTGACAAGCCAAGTCATCTTGGCTATAATAAAATTGTAATGATTACAATTTTGTGTTTATTACAATACGCAAAAAGGAGGACTTAATATGGATACAAAGGATCTAGTACTTAAGGTGTTGAAGGAATCAGGAGAACCATTAAAATCAGCAGAAATAGCAGAAAAGGCTAATATAGATAAAAAGGAAGTAGACAAGGCTATTAAGCAATTAAAGAAAGAGGAATTAATCGAGTCACCAAAGAGATGTTATTACTCAGCAAAATAACATTTAGGGAATGAACACATATGGACTATACTAATGAACAGCTTATCCAATACTTAAAAAAATATGATGTTAGACCATCCAACATCCGGATTAAAGTATTAAAGTTTCTGTTAATGAACAGAAGCCATCCTACCGTGGATGATATTTACAAGGGTTTAATTGATGAAATACCTACCCTTTCCAAAACTAGTGTGTATAATACTTTAAATCTATTTCTAGAAAAAAAGATTGTTACAGGGATAACCGTAGATGAAAAGGAGTTAAGATATGATATAAACACTAGCTTTCATGGACATTTTAAATGTGAAAAGTGCGGGTTTATATACGACTTTCCAATTATAATAGATTTCCCTAATAAGGAGCAACTGGAGGGTTTTGAGATCAGCAACAAGGATGTGTTTTTCTACGGGACCTGTAAAAAATGTAATAATTAAATTAATCGCCTCACCAGCCCTTTTGAACAAGCATCAAAAGGGTGTTTTTTTAACCTTCTTAATAAAACAAGCGTACAATAATCACAATAATCACGTGGATATAAAAATGTTGCACGACATGAGATAATATCCTTACAAAGCACTTTTAAAGTAAACAAAACGCTTTGTCAACTTTAAAACTGTAGGGAGATGATACTTTAGCAACTATTAAATCATCCAAACATGAAATGCTTAAAGCATTATGTGAAAGAGTAATTAGCAAAGAAGTATTACCACAAATTCTTAAAAGATCATGAAGATAAGATCTCCTGGGAAAGAAAGTATCAGCAGTTTACAAGAAAATTAAATAAGCAGATTTACTAACTCTTGATGAATGAAAATAGCTTCCCTTTCATCAAGAGTTAGCAAGACTTATATTTAATATTATTTCAAGCTGTTGGAGAATTCTTTTATCTGATGAAATGTTGAAGTCTGCCATAGTATATCAACTTAATCATCAGTAGCATATGTTAATTTTTTTGGTAGAAATTATCGTATGGCCAATTTATTAAATAAAAAAGATTGTACTGGCAAATTATATTTTGGTGGCCAAGAATTGTATTTTCATATTGCCTAACACATTTATTAGTTTTCAACCAGTAATCGCTTTAAATACTTACCATAATGACTGCTTCCATGTAACTCTGATAACTTCTTTAACTGTTCCACATCTATGTAACCCTTTCTATAAGCTATCTCTTCAAGGCATGCTATATATAATCCTTCCCTCTTTTGAATAGTCCTAACAAAATTACTTGCTTCTAATAAAGAATCATGAGTTCCTGCATCTAACCAAGCAAAACCTCTACCCAAAACTTTAACGTTCAATTTATTATTTTCAAAATATACTTTATTGATATCAGTTATCTCTAGTTCCCCTCTATCTGAAGGTTCTATGCTTTTGGCAATATCTACGACTAGATTATCATAAAAATACAACCCCGGAATAGCATAGTTTGACCTTGGGTTTTTAGGCTTTTCTTCAAGAGATATAATATTACCATTACTATCAATTTCTACAATTCCATAAGCTTCAGGATTGTCCACCCAATAGGCAAATATATACGCTCCATCTTTCACATTAGATACTTGTTGTAATACAGGAGAAAAACCTTGACCATAAAAAATATTGTCTCCCAATATTAAGCAACAACTATCATTATCAATAAAATCTTCACCAATTATAAAAGCCTGTGCAATTCCTTTCGGTTCTTTTTGAACCTTATATGAAAAGCTTAATCCTAATTCACTACCGTCCCCTAAAAGTTCCTTATACATAGGTAAATCGCGTTCTGTAGATATAATAAGTATTTCTCTGATTCCAGCTAACATCAGCACAGATAATGGATAATAAATCATTGGTTTATCATAAACTGGTATTATCTGTTTGCTTATTGCCTTAGTACTAGGATATAATCTTGTCCCATTTCCTCCTGCAAGTACAATACCTTTCATTCTAATCCAACCTTTCTTTATACATCTCTTCATAATATTTTAAATACTCACCAGAAGTTACATTCTTAAGCCATTCCCCATTGTTAAGATACCATTTCACGGTATTCCTAATTCCTTCCTCAAATGTAGTTTCTGGTACCCATCCTAATTTCTTTTTTATTTTATTTGCATCAATGGCATATCTTCTGTCATGACCTTTCCTATCTTCTACAAATTTAATTAATTCCTCACTTATAAGATCTTTTCTTTCATCATTTTCATTCAATAGTTCTTTCACTATTTTAATTAATATTTTCACCATATCTATATTTTTTACTTCATTGTTTCCACCAATATTATAAACATCTCCCATTTTTCCTTTCCTTAATACTATATCAATGGCCTTGCAGTGATCCTCTACATACAGCCAATCTCTAATATTTAATCCATCTCCATAAACTGGGATTTTCTTACCACTTAAGCAATTATTAATTACTAGGGGTATCAACTTCTCCGGAAACTGATAAGGTCCATAGTTATTTGAACATCTAGTAATACTTGCTGGAAAACCATATGTATCGCAATATGATTTAACAATTAAATCAGCAGAAGCTTTACTAGCTGAATATGGATTTCTAGGATCCAAAGGAGTTGTTTCTCTAAAATATCCTTCTTTGCCTAAAGAACCATACACTTCATCTGTTGATACCTGTAAAAATTTCTTTTTCTTATTATAACCGCCATCTGGTTCCTGCCAATATTCTTTAGCAACATTTAGTAATGTCTGAGTTCCTAATACATTAGTTTTTACAAATATTGTAGAGTCCTTAATACTTCTGTCTACATGAGATTCTGCTGCAAAATTAACGACATAGTCTACATCATATGAAGAAAATATCTCTTCTAGCAGCTTTTCATCACATATATCTCCCTTTATAAACTTATAATTCTTATATCCTTCGATGGATTTTAAGTTATCTAAATTGCCTGCGTAGGTTAACTTGTCCAAATTAATTACAAAAATATCCTTATGTTTATTCAAAATATAATGTATAAAATTAGAGCCTATAAAACCAGCTCCACCAGTTATTAGATACGTATACATAGTTACCTCCATAATTATTGACACATTCAATATAATCTATTTTAGAATAATATTACAAATCATATCTATATCTTCTAATACTAAATCTGCATATAGGGGTAAACATAAAACTCTTTCTGATATATATTTAGCAACTGGTGTCTTATTTGAATCAAATCTTCCCCTATAACATTTAAATTGACTTGTTAGCGGATAAAAATACTTCCTTGCAAAAATATTTTCCTTTTTTAGCTTCTCAAATACTTCATCTATAGTTAATTTATATCCATCAAATACTACTGGAAAATATGCATAATTGGATTTTATTCCTTGTTGTGGGTTGCATAACTTAATTCCTTTAACATTGCTTAATCTTTCAAGATATCTATCTACTACTAATTTCCTTTTTTCTATTTCCTTATCTACATGTCTAAGATTGCAAATGCCCATAGCAGCTTGAAATTCATTCATTTTAGCATTTCCACCTACATATTCTATAGTTCCTTCACTTGTAGTTCCAAAATTTTTCATTGCATCAAATACCTGAGATAAATTTTTATCCTTATATGTTACTGCTCCACCTTCAATAGTATTAAATACCTTTGTTGCATGGAAACTAAACATAGAAGCATCTCCAAAATTTCCAATACCTACTCCATTCAAAGTTACGCCAAAGGCATGTGCTGCATCATATATAACTTTTAAATTATACTTTTTGGCTATTCTTTCAATTTCTTTTACATTGCATACATTTCCATATACATGAACTGGTATGATTGCAGATGTTTTTTTAGTTATTAAACTCTCTATCTTATTCACATCTATGGTGTAATCATCTGTATTGATATCACAAAAAACTGGAGTTAATCCACTCCTCACTATTGCATGAGTTGTAGATGCAAAAGTAAATGGGGTCGTTATAACTTCTCCTGTAAGATTAAATGCTGCAATAGCATATTCCAACGCAAGATGGCCATTAGCAAAAAGAGCAATGTTTGGAGTATCTAAATATTTTATTAATTCTGCTTCTAATTGTTTATGTTTTGCACCCATATTGGTAAGCCATCGGCTGTCCCACAAATCTTTAATTTCTTCTACATATTCTTCTAAGGCAGGTATTGAAGGTCGAGTTACTTGAATAGACATAATCATAACACCTTTCAAATATTATATTAGTTCTAGACTTTTAGATATTTCATATAATTTACTTATAACTTCATCATTAACATCAGAACAGTATATTAAATCTACATTTTGTCTAATAACTTCTTTAGGCCAGTTCCACCACTGTATTTTTTGAAGCATTGATATAGTATCTTCATCAAATCTCATACCAATCATCTTCGCCGGAACACCTGCTACAATCGAATATGGGTCAACATCTTTTGTTACAACAGCCCCAGCGCCAATAACAGCCCCATCTCCAACTTTTAACCCTCTTAATATAATAGCGTTAGATGCTATCCACACATCATTTCCAATAACACACTCTTCCTGATTGTCATAGTTAATACTATAATTCAGACAACCTGTATCCATTGCATGAAATCTCCATAACGGATGTGTTGTTACTTTATTATAATCATGGTTTTCCCCACCAATAGATACATTCCAACTTATAGAACAAAATTTACCAATAATTGCTGATAGAATCATTGTTCCTATACCGGTATAAGTATAATTTCCTATTTTTGATCTTAAAATATAATTTCTACGATTTATTGCTGAATTGCTTTCTATACGGCTATGCAAAATGATTGATTGATCTCCTACAGACGTATAATCTTCCAATCTGCTATGCTGTATCTCAGCTTCTTTATAAATTTTTATATTTTCCCCTAACACAGTGTCTACTAATTTAGCGTCATGAGAAATAAAGCCATTATTCATATATATTAATCACCATCTTCATTTTTAATAATATCGCTAAAATAATCAAATAAAGAAACAATTATATCTTTTATATTGTATTGAGGTTTCCACCCAGTATCTTCATAGAACAAGCTCGAATCCATTCCTACATCTAAATTTATATCTTTTTTCAATACTTCTATCTTTACAGGCTTCCTTGTATATTTCTTTGCCACTTCGGAAACAATACTTGCAATTTCTATAATATTATGTTGTTGATTGCTTCCTAAATTATAAACTTCCTTCCAATTTTCGGGTTCAGTATATAGAAGGGAAATAATAGCTGATGAAGCATCACGTACATCTAAGTAAGAAAATTTCTGATGTCCTCCAATTATGTTAATAGTCTCAGATTTCAATGCCTTGATTACAAATTTTGATATTACTTCTAAATGAAGATTATCCTTTGGACCAGTTAGACTTGCTAATCTCAAATTAGTAACATTTACTTTCTTGTTACTAATCTTTCTAATATTACTTACTAGTAATTCACTAGCATATTTTGCAAAACTATAAAGATCTTGAGGACAAACAGGGTTATCTTCTTTCCAGAAAGGCTTGCTCCCTTGTCCATAAACTCCTTGTGATGAGATATTTATAATATTTTTTACATCATTCTCAATGGCATCAAGAAATAGTTTATTTGTAAAATCAAGGCTTTCAGCTATTTCTTTATCCGTTCGATATCCCCTAGCAAAAGCACAATGAATTAATATATCTACTTTATGCCAAGGGAGTTTTTTATCTTTCCATTCATTTATATTAAAACACTCTAAACTGCTTGTATTGCCAAAAAATGATGTAAGTCTTTCTTTACTTGATGTGAGAGCCAATACCATAAAATCATCTCTATAAATCAATAGTTCAATTAGTTCTCTCCCCAAAAAACCACTAGCCCCTGTAACTAAAACAGACTTTCTCTTATTAGCTAAATTATAAACCATATTTTTATGAATTACCTCCTATCTATATAACTCTTTTGAATCAAATACATCAAGAAGCATGCTCTCTCCTTCTACCGAATATATACTAACCAAAGAATGAATTTTATCTATTAGAGTAGCCATTTCATCTTTTGTTTTGGCAATACCAAATACTCTTAATACTACCTGCTGTAATGTTCCTACAGCTGATTGTGGTATTAAATCTCCTTCACAATAAGTTAAAACTACATCAATTACTCCCTTTAATGAACATACTTCATCTATACCAGATATTTTCCCTATTTTCCCCGGTTTTGCTAAATATGTTAAGTTAAATCCCCATTCCTTATAGTTTGGGTTAACTAATTGTCTGATAGAATATTCGTATGCTTTACCAGTCAATGCGTAATTTACCATCATTTCCAAAGGGTTAATTCCATTGAGCTTGGAAATAATTTTATACTCCATCGAACCAGTCAATCGGTATCCCATTTCATAAAATACACACTTTCCATTTTCAACAAATGTTTGAATAAAAATCATGCCATTATTTATGCCAATAGACTTGAACATTTCAACAACTTTATTATTGAGTGTTTCTTGATACTCGTGTAGATGCTTAGATGGGAAAACATACGCAACTGGCAATGGAATTATCCCTTTTCGTTCATTCTTAACATATCTATCGGCCATTGCGCTAAGATATACTTCACCATCTTGAATTATATAGAAAATGGTCGCTTCATTAGCATTCATATATCGTTCTACAAGTACTTTTTTACTAGCTGAAAATGAAAGGGATTTTTCATAATTACTAATTAGTTCATCAGGACTTCCACAAATATGAATCCCCCTTGCCCCACTATTATCAACTGGTTTTATTAAAACTGGGTACTTTATTTTTTCTATATCCTGAAATGATATCGGTTGCTTAATTTCATACTCTTCTACTACTGGAATATCAAATTTGCGACAAAGTGCCTTGAATTTTTGCTTGTTTATTGCAATATCTATTTGTTCTTTAGTGGCATAACAAGGTACATTAGCTCTTTCACAAATCATTTGGTAATATGGCAATATCGAATCTATAAATCCAGTAAGTATACCATCTATATTTTCCTTTTTTATTAATTCTACTACTGCATCTACATCTATTGTACTAATCATAAAACTCTTATCTGCAATTTTCTTACCTGGAGAATCTTCCAGGTAATCTGTGACTATAACATACGCGCTTTGTTTTTTTGCTTGCTTAATTATCTCACATGATAAAGCAGTTCCTCCTAGAACTAATATTTTTTTATCTTTCAAATCCACGGTTTTCTTCCTTTCTTATCTCACACATTCTCAAAAAAAATCTGTATTAATTAAGCACAGTGCTAACATTCAATACTGCCCACCATTTATAAGCTCTCTTGCTATAAGCTTTTGTCAGATTTCATCATAAAGTAATATTAAATCTTACAATATTTCATAATCATGTAGCATTTTCTTTATTTCATCCACTGAATTAAACATCATTACATCTATTATAGATAAGTTTGGAACAAAATCATTATCGAATTGCTTATAATTAACTGTTCTAGTTTGTAAAAAGTTCAATTTTATACCTTCATTTAAAAAGTCCTCATAAGAATATAACTCTTTCCCGCCTATTGGATTGTAATATTCGTCTGCTCCTAATATCTTACATATTTCTATAATTTTTTCTTGTCCTTTTAAATGATTGTTCTTATTTAAGGAAGATGAAATAATTATTTCAGTATCTATACATAAATACTTACAAATTTCTTTTATAGAGAATTCTAAGTATCTCGCTAAGTTTTCATCTTCCTGCAAAATTATTCTTTCAATAATAGGAAATATTTCATTATAATAAGGCGCCTTTTTATATGAATGTTCAATAGTTTTTAATAGCTTTTTATTATAAATAGGATCAATTAATATTTTCGTTTCATTTATTAATATATTTTGACTTGCTTTATGAATTTTTAAGTTTATCAATCTAGCTTGCCCGTTAACCAAAATCCTATTTCTATTAACCCACCCTCGTTTTATATAATTGACATCATCGTAGATAATATATTTATCTACAGCATTAATCAACTGCCAATATCCTATATAGGGGAAAAAATAAGGTTGCATTATTCCTACTTTCATTTTATCGCCTCTCATTATATCTTAAATAACTTAAAAATATTTTAAGATACAAAATATTTTTTTAGTTTTTCAAGATAAAATCTGTAATGTATTTTTATTTTAGTTACAAATCTTAATGTTTTGTAATATGGTCTATATTTTTCTTGTTTTAATTCTTTTAAATTATTTCTTAGCATTAATATTTTTATCTCTCTTTTTAGCTTTGACTCCTCTAGCTCTTTAGAATACTTTCCACAAGTGTATACATCAAATTCATCTAGCATATTAAGATAGTTAATATGTCCTTTAATTCTTCTTTCAACTGACTTTCTTTGTTTATCTAGTACTGAATCCCTTACATTTGTTCTATATGCAGACATAACTTCATCTATATAATAAGCATATCCCTTTGATGTTAGATATAACTTTAATGGAGCATCATCATATATTGAATTGAAATAAAATGGTGGCAGATCTAAAATAAGTTTTTTAAGGAACAAAAATGATGAACTGGGTATAAACTCTAATAGTTCTAATTGCCCTGCATCGTATTTATGAGCATTTCCATAATAATACTCCTGACTCCACTTAGAGTTAGGAATGTGAAGTTTTTTTAAAGGAGTTTTATCAAAATTTACAACATGCGCATTATGGAAGCAAAATGTGCAGTCAGGATGATTCTCCATATAATCTACTTGTTTTTGGAGTTTATATGGATCAATCCAATAGTCATCTCCATCACATAGAGCTATATATTTTCCTCTACATTTTGGGAAAACATGTGTTGTAAGTATTCTTGTCTTTTTAGAGTGCTGGTTTTCCAATTGATATACTGGTTTAATTAAATCTGGATATTCTTTTTCATACCTTCTAATAATTTCTGCCGTCCTATCAGTAGATGCATCATCATGAATAATGATTTCAATAGGAAATGTTGTTTTTTGCATTAAAAATCCTTTAATCGCATCTTCTATATAATTTTCATGATTATATGTTAAACAGCATATGCTAACCATTATTTGCTCCAATTTTAACTCTCCCTTTGTTAATTAAGATATTATAATTAAATCTTATCAAAATTAAACCCTCCAGGAAAACAGATGGTTTAGTCTATAACTAAAATTATTGTACTTACAAGTATCTCAGAGTATATTGAATAGCCTGCCAACCGTTTTGCTTTTTCAAACTGTCTCTAAAAGGTTTTTGTTTATTCTATATTTCCTACATTTCTATTTTTTCTCTAACACATAACATAAATCTTGTTTTATTTTAGTAGTAGATATTTCGGGTGTCCTGCTTAAATAAACTACTTCACAGTATTCTTTCAAATAGTCAAACTTACCTTCCCAATCATCCCCCATTACAAATATATCTACCTTAAATTCTTTTATATCATTAATCTTTTGTTCCCAACTATTTTCAGGTATTACTAAATCAACATATCTAATGGATTCAACTAATTTTTTTCTTTCTTCATAAGAAAAATAACATTTCTTTCCTTTTAACTCGTTAAACTCATTTGTTGATAAGCCAACTATTAAATAATCTCCTAATTCTTTTGCTCTTTTTAATAAGTTTATATGGCCATAATGTAATAAGTCAAATGTTCCATATGTTATAACTTTCTTCATTAAATCACCTTCATCTCTAATTAACACTCGATTAATTTAACCAACTTCTGATATAACCTTTCCGAAGACTTACCATCATTATAATCAAACATCATATTAAGTATTTCTTGCCTTTTAGTTTCAAAGTTATCTTTTCCATCTAAATAATATTGGATGGCTTCCATAAGCTCGTCCATAGTTTCCACTTTAATGCCTGGTGTCACTTCATTGTAATCATAATAAAGTTCTCTGCTTTCATTTATATAAATCTCCATATCGTAAGGGAAAAATATTATAGGTCTATTTGTTAGCAAAAAATCAAAATATACAGATGAGTAATCAGTTATTAATATATCTGATATATTTAGTAATGGATATGGATCGTCTGTTGATTTAATACTAACAATATTAGAGTATTCAATTTCATCAAATTCTTTTGTAAGCTTTGATAAGTGATGAGCTTTTATTAATAGTATAAAATCATTCTCTTTTAGAAATGAGTTGAACTTGTCCAAGTCAACTATTTCAAAAAACTTGCTCTCACTTTGCCTAAATGTCGGCATATATATAATAATGTTCTTTCCTTTATTTTTCTCATTATAGATATTAGAAAAAGATTCGTAACTATTAGCAATAATTTCATCTTTTTGATAAAGATATTCACTATTAAAAAAAATATCATTTCTAGGGTATCCGCATACAAATACCCTTTCATCTATTGCATTAAAAGCACGTTTATGTATATTTTTCATATAATTTGATGTAACTGAATAAAAATGGCTAGGTTTTTCATTTTGAATTCTCCTAAAAATCCACCTTACCTTATCATAAATATTTTGAGGATTCCTTACCTTATCAAACTTATTATCTCTATGCCCCTTTTTAAGAGGAATTCCATGCCATAAATTGACTTTTATAGCTCCGCCTGATAGCCAGAAACATATATCTTTCGAGTAATGATCGAATATATACATTCCAGCAAATAAGGAGTACTTTAATCCATTGAAAGAATACTTGCTATAAGCTTCATAACCATTACTCTGTAATTTTGAAACAATTTCTTCTCTTTCAGAAATCCAAATAGGTCGAATACTGCTTTGTTTATTATTAACATATAGATAAAAATATTTAGGATTACCAGTAAAACTTTTGCCAAAACTACTGCCAAATACCCATATGTTTTTATTTCTTGGAATCAAAAAAGAAAACCAATATATTGGCAAAAATAATATGGGAACTTTATTAATTATTCTTGAAAAACCCCTAATTAGCTTTTCTTCTAATTTCAATTATTTACACCTCTTTTACAACCATAATATTATATAGTGTTATTTATCTGCATAATCTTTAGCTTAAACAATTCTAAATCTTCAGGTTCATCTATGTCTAAATCATATTTTTTATCCATAATGTATGCTAACTTATTATCATTTAAACTTGTATTTTCATTAAAATTATTATTTATTTTATTTATATATATAGCTCCATTAACCTTATAAACCTTTTGAAAATCTTGCCTTCTCACATCGCTACTACATCCCAACAAACTTTTAGTTTCATTGTTTTCGTCAATTATCTTCATTAAAATAGGATGTTCTTTGACTTCTGAAACGCTTATTAAACTTTCTGCCTTTGCATCGACAATCTTTTCGATAGCTTCATCTATATGAAAACTTTCTCTTAACGGCTGAGTAGGTTGCAGTAATACTATATAATCATATTCATATCCCAAGAATCGCAGTTTCTTTATCGTATCTAGTAATACATCTATAGTTCTGGTTTCATCTGTAGCCAATTCTTTGGGTCTTAAAAAAGGAACTTCTGCTCCACATTCTGCTGCAATGTTTGCAATTTCAACATCTTCAGTAGAAACAATTATTCTATCAAGATATTTACTACCTTTAGCTGCATCAATAGTATATTGAATAAGAGGCTTCCCATTTATTTTTATAATATTCTTTCTAGGTATTCCCTTAGATCCACCTCTGGCTGGTATAACTGCTAAAATGCTTTTGTTTTTATACATTATAGACATTCCTTCCAAGATGTATATTATTAAAAACTTTCTGCCTAGATGTTTTCCATATTTTTTCTTCAGATATAATCTTAATAAAGTTTTCTCTACTATTTCCATTTCCAAAGTGATTTGTAGTTTTTATATTTTTCATTTTTTTTGCTTTATTTATTGCAGATAATATTTGATTTACATCATGATCACAATTAATAATTGTCCTATAATTAAATCTACCCTTTTGTCTGGTCCCTATATTTATACTGGGAAGGCCCATCACAGGGGCTTCATGAATTCCTGCACTAGAATTACCAATTAAATACTTTGCATTTTTTAAGATTTCAATGAAGAACTCAAATCTAATCGATGGAAATTTTTTAACCTGACTGTACCCGTCAAATCTTTTGTACTCTTGAAGAATTATTTTATGGCCATTATCATTATTAGGATAAATCACAACAAAATTATCCTTACTCATAAATATTGCATCTACTAATTTACTTACATTTTCCTTCAAATAATCTATTTCCGTAGTTACCGGATGGTACATAAGAACTGCGTATTCATCAAATTTTATTTCGTATCTTGCTTTAATATCATCTATATTTAATGTGGGCTTCTGTAATATAATATCAATATCTGGTGAACCTATAACATATATAGAATCCTCGTTTTCACCTAACTGAATTAATCTGTTTTTGGCCTCGTAATTTGATACGAAATGAATATGGGATAGTTTAGATATTGCATGTCGTATTGATTCATCAATGGTTCCAGATACTTCCCCACCTTCTATATGAGAAACCAAAATATTATTAATAGCTCCTGATATTGCCGCTGCTAATGCTTCAACTCTATCACCATGGACAACTATCATATCCGGCTTTAACTCCCTTATATACCTACTAAACCCATTAATTGTATTAGCAAGAACTAAATCCATTGGTTCCTCTAGTATCTGATTCATATAAACATGGATATTCTTAAATTTATCTTTAAAAATTTCCATTTTGGTATCTCCAAATTCTTTTAACGTATGCATCCCTGTCACAAAAATATAACATTCAAAATTCTTGTGTTCTTCAACTGCATGCATAAGAGGTTTTAATTTACCATAATCAGCTCTTGTTCCAGTCAGAAACAAAATCTTCTTCCTATCCATCAATATCATCCCAACTTAAATGCTTATCGTTTTCAATATCTCTCTTTGCAGTTTTTCCAAGAATATTGTAATATTCTTGAGCTAATATTTCCCCTATTCCTGGCCTTTTTACCCATATGTTTTCTTTTGTAAATTTTTCACCTTTTTTAATTGGTTTTATAGATACGACTGTAGCAAAAGCAAAATCCATAGTAACTTTTTCTTCTTTTGCTGCCTTCTTTTCTCCACCCCTCATTTTAAATATTTCTTGAGTGCCTCTTATAAGTTGTCTAAGTTCATCAGGCGTCATTGAACATATAATATCAGGTCCTGGTCTATCTTTTCTATCAGTAAAATGCCTTTCTAAAATGGATGCACCAAGAGCTGTTGCAGCCAAACAAGCATTGTTGTTTAAAGTATGGTCAGATAAACCTATCACTGCATTTGGAAATTCTCTTTGAAGCTCTTGCATCGCACCAAGTCTTACAAGCTCAGGAGGTGTAGGATAAATATTTGTTGTATGAAGCAAAGCATATTGTACACCTTTTTGTTCTAATATCTTAACTACTTTTTTTACACTCACAATATCATTCATCCCAGTGGATACTATCATTGGTTTCCCAAATGAAGCTACATGCTCTATTAATGGAAAGTTATTCATCTCACCAGAACCAATCTTATATGCTACAACTCCCATATTTTCTAATCTATTAGCAGCAGCCCTTGAAAATGGAGTGCTTATAAATATCATTCCCTTTGATTCAACATATTCTTTAAGTTTCCTTTCTTCCTCTTCTGATAAAGCACACCTTTTCATAATATCATAAATAGAAACGTCTGCATTTCCTGGTATTACTTTCTTAGCTTCTATAGTCATCTCATCTTCTACTATATGAGTCTGATGTTTAATTATCTCTGCTCCTGCTTCATAAGCAGCATCAACCATTTCAAAAGCTGTTTGTAAACTTCCTTCATGATTAATTCCTATTTCAGCTATTACAATTGGTGGATATTCTTCCCCTATTTTTCGTCCAGCGATCTCAATATAGGGTTTCATTTATTATCACCTTCTTATCCTTAAGTATTTTTTAATTGTTATTTCTATATTTTGTTAGATTGTTTGTATTGTCGAATTTATCCATCAATGTATACTATTAAGTATAAAATCCCTTTGCAAAAACCCCTTAATTCCTAATAAAACTCTAAATAAGTTAAAGTATTATTCTTATTATTGAATAGTTATATATTATTCTACAAAGCTGCCTGAACAAAATTGAAAATTAATACTAATTTATATAATCTACATACTTTCTGATGGTTTCATTTACTTCTTCATAAACTTCCTTTAAATTAAACATATCCTTCTTACACAAATCCATAAAATTCCTAAAACTATTTACAATTCTTCTGCCCTTTTCAGCAAGGTTTTTTTCTTCGTTTAAGCTATCTATACTATCAGCCAATAGCTTATATTGAACTCTTTTCATAGGTAATATAAATGTTGTGAAAAAGTCATTTTTCTCGACTTTCCTTAAAGCTTTATCTAATTCTATATACATTTTTTCTGCTTTATTAAAGTTTTCTTTTTCAATTAGCTTTTCTATTTTATCTAGTATATTATAGTATTCATCCATCAATTTAAAAGCTCTATTATAAGCCCTATCCATCTTTTCTGACTGAGCTTTTAAATATTCTTTATCGTACATTGTTTTATTGCCCTCTAACCAGTTTTCTTCTACTACCTGTTCTGTTAAGTATTTATCTATAACCTTATTTAATTCCATAAAGCTTGTCCCTTCTATATGGGCACCATCTCTTGTAGTGTTTATCACCTTCATATTTGGCAGAGCTTTTATATACATTTCCATCTGCTGTCTCATACTATTAAATCCTTCATTGGTTAACACATTGTTTCCATATACATCTTTTACCCATATTCCCTCATCTACTTCTTCCTCTGTAACTTCTCTGCTATAGAAAACTCCATCAGAATGTCGTTTCTTCCCTCTATAAGCTAAATTTTGTCCTACTAAAATTATTGGACTAAAGCCTAAGGCATACAGCAATTGGAGTGTAATTACAGCGATAGATGGTGCATCCTGAACTAAGTTAATAGAACTCCCATCTTCATTTTTTAGATAATAATTAGAAACAGTATCTTGAGTTGTTATCATATGGTATTTATCTCCAGGATAACCTATTAAGGTTTCATAACCAACACTTGAACCAAATATCATAGGTATATCTTTTATATTCTTATCTTTAACAACTCTAATTACTGTTTGATTACCTATCTTCGGGTCATATGTGCATAAAGCATGGGGATAAATATCATTATGAATCAATGTATTGATAGACGAGCCTACACTAAAAACATAAGCTAGTTTATTATCCTTTATATATCTCACATTCTCTATTTCCTCATTTAATGAAGGTCCTGCAGCTACCAATAAAGCAGGTTTGCTTTGAAAAGCTCCTTTCTTTTCTAATAATATATTTGGAGTATTTAGAACTTCTTTGAAATTCTTCATACTATTTAATATCCATCTCTCCTGAAAAGCTAGATTAGTACCTATGCTAGATTTCACATCTTTTAAAGTTTGCTTAAACAATCCTACAAATTTATTATATTCTTCAGAAAATATGTTTTTATGACTATTTAAACTTATATAGGTAAATGTACCACTTGATTTGTCTATTAGATTTGCAAAGAAACTTCTTATTTTCTCTTCATTATCAGCAAGTATGATATCCTTCAAATTTAATGATTGCAGTTTTGCTAAGGAATTATATGATAAATATATATACAGCATCTCTGGTATAGGTTCATAAATATAGTAGTTAACATTAGGGAATTTTCTTAAAAATAGGTCGATATGATACCCTAATCCAGTTCCATAGAAAATTACTGTAGTATCAGTATCAATTCTTTCATATCCTTCTACAATTGCTTCCGCCTCTCTAATTGGATTGTATTTACTGTGAATATAGACTTTTTTACCTTCTTTTTCTGTCCACAAAGTTTTGTGTCCTCTTTTTGTTTCTTCTATATGGACTGAAAAACTATCTTCAATGTTATCTAAATGTTTTAGCCTATTCCATAGATCGGGATAGGCTTTTTTTAGTATATCCTTATTTTCTTTAAGCATTATCTATTTCCACCTCTTCTAGTGCTACCTTCTCTAACTTCTCCTTCATTCCTCTAAATAAAGGTATTAACTCATAGGATAATATATCAGCTATAGAAACATAGTCGTTATTTTCAAGAATCTCTTCAAAATCCACTAGTAACTCTTTTAATGAAAAAATATCTTTTGCGTATAGATTCCATTCTTCATAATTATTTACAATATCCTTTAACTGTTTGTTAGTATCTATAATCATAAAAGTATCCATTATCCATTTTATTCCATCTATTAAGTCTGTTAGTTTCGTCCATGAATCCCTATGTGGAGTTTTGTAGAATTCATCTGATAACCTATCTATCTCAGGTATAGCCCTTTCTACATAGTCTACCGTTGATAATAATATTTCTTTAGACATTTCTTTTATTGTTATTGTTACTACTATAACTTCTTCAATATTCTTTATATTTTCCAAAAAATACTTGTAAAAATCTCCATATATTTCTACTCCATCTATTATAAGATGACTAAAAGCTAGATTGGACTTATTAACTATCTCATCAACATAAGAAACAAGTTCATCATAAGCTTTCATGTTGTTTTCGTATTCCAATGTTTTATCAAGTACATATATTTTCATCATAATAACCTCCAAAAGTTTGTCTAGTAATTATATCGACAATTTTACAAGTTTTTTTACCCACATTTACATTAAAACAAATAATCACAACATATATTAAACTCAATATTCCTATTAGAATATTTTTCAATAGTTTCTTTTAGAGTCAGAATTTTGGTGCCTATAATTTTTGCTCCGCCTTCTGTTGCATCTATAAATGTAATATCTTTTTCTCTTTTTATCCTATTTTGTATCCATCTTAGATAGCTATATAAATTTCTAGGAGTATAAACAATATTACCATACACGTCTTCTATTTCTCTTAGATTATTATGCAGCGCTATATCCCTAGAATAGGCGCCCTCAGAATGAGTCCTGTTCTCTGTATAAGCTAAATCCTGTCCCACAAAAATAATAGGATTACAGCCCATATTAATAGCTACATCTAAGGCGGTAGTTGCAACTGAACCACCAGTTTGAACAAGCTTATGGTTATGTTCTTTTGCATATTTTTCTGCTTCTGGATAACCTCTTTGTAATGCGATTAATCTTCTCCCCATGTACTTTAACATTACATTTTTATCACAGGTAGACAATACTATTATAGGTACTTCTAGATCTAACCCCTTTAGTTGATTAACATAAAGATAGGGTGATGGGTCTGTAATTATTATCAAATCTGGCTTTATGTTTTCTTTTAATAAAGGTTTAACTGCTCTGCCTACTGAAAGAATTATTCCTCTTCTTTTTGCCTTTTTTAAATCTTTAATATTTCTATCCAATGACGGTCCGGCTGATACTATATAAAGGGGAATATTATTATACTTGTTAAATAATACGTCTACATTTTCGTCATAGTTTACTATATTTGAATTGAAATTCTCTCTTAATTGAGTAGCAAGCTTTTTATATGAAGATTCTTTCATTATATATTCTTCAAGCAAGTATTTAATATCTATTAGGTTATTAGGCATTATTTTCATAGATGCATTATGTAAAACTATCTTAATATCGTTTAATAGAAACGTACTGCTTAAAATTTCACTAATTTCTGTTATATCATCTGATACGCAAAGATGCACTCTGTCATTATTAATAATATTTTTTAAGTCTACATTCTCTAGTGCTAATCTAAATACTTCCTTATTAGTTTCGATGATATAAAAATCTGCATTAGGTGCTTTTACTATTAATTGTTCCACATGATATCCAAATCCTAAACCAAATACTATATAGTTGCTCACAGACTTATGATAATTCTCCTCCGCAATGTTTACAGCTTCTCTGTAGGGATTATATTTACTGTGTAGAAAAGATGTTTTCTTATCTTGATTGATTTTTAGTGTATATTGATCAGTTTTCGTTTTTACTACCTCATATATATCCTGATTAGGATTAATATTTATCATATCTTTATAGATATTTAAATAATTTTTCTTTAATAATTTTATGTTTTCATCAAAAAACATCTATAATTCCTCCAGTATACATCAATTCTAATGCTACCATTGTTTTCCTTGTTCCAATTTATACAAGAGTATAATTATCAACTATATTATATATCATAACACCTTTAAAGGATTTTAAATGATAAATAAAGCTTTTATTAAGTTATATTTTACTATAAAAGAAAAGAATCAGGGGAAAGCCCACTGATTCTTTAGATCTACAAAATTAATTATATAAAATATATTATCCTAATAACTGTAATACAGTTTGAGGTACTTGGTTAGCTTGTGCTAACATTGCTGTTGCTGCTTGTTGTAGGATGGATTGTTTTGTAAACTCCATCATTTCCTTGGCCATATCTACGTCTCT